>NZ_APMH01000001.1 GCF_000359585.1 Clostridium tyrobutyricum DSM 2637 = ATCC 25755 = JCM 11008
GTCCTATGATTTTTTTGTCTAATTCATTACAAACAATTTCATACTTTTTAACAACTTTAGGTTCAAAATCTGAGTTCCTATCCCTTGGTATATCCAGCTTTACATCACCAACACTACTTTTAATATTCTTCTTTGAATATCCATTCCTGTAATTTTTATAGTCTCTTTCCTCATCCCTCTCATATTTTTCTCTACCAAGCAGATCTTCCATTTCAGCCTCAAGCATATTTTGTATAACATCTTTCAGAAGTCTTTGAAGCAAACCATTTTTTCCTACTACATCCTCCATAGTCTTACATTTTTTAACCTCTTCTTTGTAATTAATATCTGGTATCTTAATTTCTTTCATTTGAAACATCTTCTTTTATTTTTAAGAATATTATTCCAAATATACCAATTAGTTATACAAAAATAATGGGTATAGATTTGGTTTTTACACAAATCTATACCCATTCCCTCTTATGAAAATGATTTTTATATTATACTATCTTTAATTTTAATCTCTAATTACAATATCTATTTATTTTATCTATCCTAGAATAGTATTTAATTAATTTTTTTATAGCACTGTCTATAGATTCTTCTATATCAAAAGCAGTAATTCCGTTTCCTGCTAGAAATCTGACAGCCTTCTGTCCTATCTGACTTACTAAAACTATCTTGCAGTCCAAAATATAATTAACTATAGAAAAAAATTTTTTATTATGATCTTCACTGTTGTCTATATTTACTTTTCTAAGTTCTATAAACTTATAATTTTTATCTTCCACTTCATATATATATAATTGATTTATTTGTCCAAAGTGCTGATTTACAAATTTTCCATCACTGCTTGCAACTGCAATTTTATAACTCATAAATATACCCCCATAATAATTAAATAACTCTATGATCCAAAACTTATTGAAGTGGTATAAATCTTTTCCAATAATGTCAAGGCTCCTGTATATCCAATATAACTTCTATTGAGAACCACCTCAAAAGAAGATGGACAACTAGTTTCTATTATTATCCCCTTCAATTCTTTAATTATGTCTCTTTCCCAGGCCGATGAAAATATTATTGGCGTGCTGTTTCCAAAGTCTGATTCTCTTAATTTCTTTTCAATAATATAGCCATCTTCAATGAATTCAACATCAGTTGAAACATCTGATGCCAGCCGTTTATATTCTTCTCGAATAGTTTTTCTATATTTTTCCGGTGGATTATCGGTTATAATTTGTTTTACTGGAATCAAACCTAACTGATTTACCAAAAATTTATTCAAAGCTATATTATAAGAGCTATCTCCTATAACTGCATATTTTGAAGGCAGACCAAACCAAAACTCGGAAAAGAAATCGGAAAAATGATCGAGGAAATAATAGTATCTGTTTTCTTCAATTTCAATAAATTTCTCTGATACTTCCTTATTTATTCCTGAAAATTCAACTACTTTTCTTATAAATTGCGTTGTTTCTTCTGCACCAATTGGAATAACAGGAATATGCAAATATGGTTGATTATATTTTTCCTTTAAATGCTCTGCAGTTTTAAGTCCTACCCATGGGGAAATCACCAGATTAAACTGGGCCTTGGGAATATTTTTCCATTCCCCTGCTCCCTTACTCTCTGAGCCAAATAATATATTAACTTTAAATCCAGCTCCTTCAAGTATTCTCTTTATTTCAATAAAATCTCCACGCCAATAGGTATTGAAATATGGTACTTCAGTCCAAAGGTTTATTAATCTATTTTCCTTTTCCCCATTATATTCTCCAACAAACTGATCTATTATGGCTTCAGTTACTATTTCATGTCCTATTAAATTGTTCCCTTTAAATCCACCAGTTTCTGCAAATACAATCGGATAACCTTTCTTCTGATATTTTTTGACTACAGAACCTACATCATCTCCAACCAGTTCTCCAATGCATCCACTTAACACAACAAATAGATCTCCATCCATTATTTTAAAAGATGACTTGATAAGATCCTCAAGTTTCTTAACTCCTCCAAATACAACTTCACTTTCTCCCGCATTTACACTTGGTATTACAGAGCCGCCACTATATCCTCCACCCTGATAGCCATTATTGTATGAAAGCATAAAATATTGTTTATCTGCACAACCCGGTCCACAATGTACCAATGGAATTCCTCTTGGAATTGCCGATACAGTATATGCTGCACCTATAGCACATCCATAACGTGGATGCACTATGGAATTAGTCTGCTCATTTGAATTTAGTTTTCCCAACATATTATACCTCCTGTTTTTCTTTCTCGTCTAAAATTTCGGGATGCTTTGCAAGAATAAAAGGATCCTGCTGGTCAAGCCACCATTTTGTATATGGCAACTTAACATGTCTGCTTAAGTTTTGTCCAAATTTCTTATGAGCAAGTACTTCAAGTAGAGCTTCTCCCAATCTTATTATACCTTCATATCCAAATGGAAGATGTTCATCACCTAAAGCAAATGCAGGAATACCAACTTTTGCTGCAAGTGGTGCCAATCCATTATGCCTTATAATTATAAAATCCGGCTTAACTCTTCTGAGCAAGCCATAAAACTGAAACTGCTGTGTCTTGCTTACTGTAAAATGCTCTACATCACCATAGTTATCAACTAAATGTTTTAATGTATCCTGTCTGTCGTCACCACTATCATAAACTGGATCATGATGAAATACCACGGAACCATCTACCTCTATGCCAAGTTCTTTTAAAACTGAAATAATACCATGAGAGTAAGCAGAACCTGTAGCAACAAAACCTTTTATTCCCTTGAATTTTTCTTTCAATTCATCTATTTTGGGATGTACTCTTTTATGTTCCTTTTCTATAAATTTTTCTACCTCATTTTCCTTGTGAACTATTTTACCTATTTCTCTAAGCCATGTATCCGTACCAATAAATCCATAAGGTTGTGGTGCTTTTATTTCGGGAACTCCATATTCCTGTTCAAGTGCTGCAGCCATATAAGAACCCAATGTATAACAAAATGTTGCAGATGCAGCTGCTTCCGAAGCCTGTTTTAATTCATCCACAGTAGCCATATCTATCATATAATTTACTCTAAGTCCTATTGGATTTAGCATTTCGCTGAAATAATCAGTACCCCATAGTGCTACAATGTTGATTAAATTCTTCTGTTTCTTGGGGTTTTTATTTACAATCTGTCTTAAGATTCCATGCTGGGAAATATCAAATCCTGTACTCCAATGCTTTGATCTAAATCCCTCACAAGCCAGTGGAATGACTGGAATTCCAAGTTCATCTTCAGCATTTTTTGCTACGCTTACTATATCCTCTCCTATAAGTGCTGTTGCACAAGCCGCAGAAATAAATATTGCTTTCGGTCTAAAACGTTCCCAGGCATCCTGTATTGATTGTTTCAGCTTTTGTGAGGCACCAAAGACCATATCTTTTTCTAAAAGGTTAGTGCTTACTACTTGTATGTTCTGTATCTTTTTACCTCTCCGCATTAATCCTATTCTATAACCTACATTAAATCTAGGATGGGCGGCAGAACAACCTATAGAAGAATGCTCAATCAAAATAGCATCTGGTATATTTCCTACTTGACATGCAACTATTGATTGACTGCACATAGTCTGTTGATTAAAAGGCATTTTTAATTCACATAATCTACATCCCGATCCATTTTTACCACTGCATTTTTTTTCTCTTCTAAGCGCCCTCACTTGATAATCTGATTCTTTTACCAAACTAGATGCGGTACCATCCCATGCAGTAATAGTTCCTAAACGTTTTTCCCTATTTTCAACATCTACAAGATCTAGATTTATTTTTTTGACTCTTCCCATTTTATATGCCATCCTTTCTATATTCTAATGTATAAAAAAACTAGAAACTTTGCCCTAAAATGCAAAGGGCAAAGTCTCTAGTTTTTCTAGTCAACTTTATGCACGAAATAAAAATATTTTTACATCATTTAATTATTATAGCTATGATAACAGACAAAATAGACCTTGTCAATAATAATTTAAGAAAGTAATTATAAATTTAGTTCCAATTCCAACTTTACTTTGTACATTTATAATTCCATTATGTGATTCTATTATAGATTTTGACAATGCCAGTCCTATTCCTATAGATTCGCTATTCCTAGATGTTTTGGCCTTATAAAATCTTTTGAATATATTGGGAAGATCTTTATCATCTATACCCTCTCCATTATCAGATATTGTAATCCTTTTATAAATTGGATTTTCCATAATATCTATATCTATCTTTCCTCTTCTTTGCGTATGTTCCACACAATTTTTAACAATATTAATCAATGCCTCACAAATCCAATCTCTATCATGTAAAAATATGACTTCATTGAATTGATTAAAGTTAACTTCTATTCTCTTATTTGCTATTTTTTCATCAAGGGCCTCTATGGAACAATTTACAGTTTCATTTAAACTCTGATATTCCATATTGAATTCTATTGATTTAGCATCCAGTCTAGCCAATTTCAATATACTCTTGATGAGCCAGTTCATCCTGTATAGCTGGTTTTTGCTATTTATTAAAAAAGTTGTAGATTGTTCTTTTGAAATTTTTTTATTCAAGAGAATATCATTATAAATTATCATGGAAGAAAGCGGAGTTTTCAATTGATGTGATATATCTGACAGTAGATCTACCAAAAACTGTTTTTCACTTTTTAGTTCATTTATACTATTTTTTATTATTTCTCTCATTGAATTAAATGAAGTTGAAAGTTTTGAGAAATCTCCCTCCTTATTCTCATTTATGGATATGTTATAATCACCGTCTATTATTTTTTTCGCACCCAAATTAATTCTTCTTATCCTTTTGTAAAAATAACCACATTGAATATAATTCAATATAAAAAATACAAATACCATAACCATAAAAATATCTGCTATATACCAATTGTATTTTTGATTTGATTTATTTATATATGGGAAAAGATTATTTTCCAATTCTTTGGTTAATCCATATTGCTTTAATATTCTCTCTCCCTCTTCTGCATCCCTATTATTTATCCCCTTTGTAATTATAGGTGCTATTTCTCTAATAATTTCAGGATTATTTTGTGATATTATTACAGTAATATAGCCAAAAGTTTTTATATAATCCTGTTTTAAACTATTCTGATACAATTTTAAAGTTAAAATTGTACCCAACATAAATATAATATTTAAAAATAAAAGAACTACTGAGCTTCTTTTAAGCTCTGGATTAACAAAATATCTTCTCATAGTTATTACTCCTTGATTACATTCTTATCCCACATATATCCTAATCCTCTTTGGGTTATTATATATTCAGGTTTTTGGGGATTATCCTCTAGTTTTTCTCTTATTCTCCTAATATAGACAGATAGAGTATTTTCATCAAAAAACCCTTCTTCTCCCTCAATTAAATTATTTAATATTTGCCTTCTCTTCATAAGGATTCCAGGTTTATTTATAAATATCAATAAAAGCTTGTATTCCTGTGCCGTAAGAAAAATTTTGTTACTATTTTTTGTTACAAGTGCATTTGAAGTATCTATAACTATATTTCCACTTTTAAATTTATTTTCTGAATATATATTCTTATAATTTCTCCTTAAAATTGCCTTGATTCTTGACAAAAATTCTCTTACTCCAAAAGGTTTGGTTATATAGTCATCTCCACCAATTTCCAAGCCAAGTACTACATTTGCCTCTTCATCAAGAGCTGTTAAAAACATTATGGGAATATCACTTTTACTCCTTATGTATTTACACAAGTCGTACCCACTTCCATCAGGCAAATTTATATCCAGAATAATCATATGGAACTTCTCACCTTCCATAAACTTTTTTGCATCTTTAATTGTAGCCGCTGTTAAAACTTCATATCCTTCATCTTTTAATGTGAATTCTATTCCAAGGGCAAGTGCACTGTCATCTTCAACTAAAAGAAGTTTATACATTTTCTCAACTCTCCTTTACGATTATACTTTTAAGTATAATTGTAATCTCTATACTTTTCCAGCCTTAAAACTGCAAACAATGCACAGCAATTTCATACTGTGCATTGTAAATTTTAATAGTCTTGTCTGATTGTATCAATTATATTTTCTCTATTTATTCTAGACAATGGTGAAAGTGTTGAAATATATCCTATAATAACAGCTGCAGCAGTTGCAATTATCATTCCACTCCATGGAACAGGCCAGGTAGATTCTCTTATTCCACTTATTCCACTATATATCATATATGATAATCCACAGGATATTATGGAACCATATATAATTCCAACTACTGCATATAAAAGTCCTTCAAGTGTTATCATTTTTTTCAATCCTCTTTGTGTCAATCCTATAGACTTCAATGCGGCAAATTCTCTTTTTCTTAGTATTATGTTTGTAGTAAGTGTATTTATGATATTAATACTCCCTATTATAGATACTATAACAACAAAACCATAAATCAGTATCTTTACTATTAAAACTGATGATTTTGTATTCCTATTCTGATCCAACTGGTCTATAACAGTAATTGACGGTATAGATTTTGTTATATTCTGTATTTGTTCTTTTGCTCTATTTTCATCATTTATATTTTTTAAAACTATATTTAATGAATTAACATTTAGATTGCTATTAGACATCAGCTTCTTGGCCACATTTTCTGTAGTAATAATTTTCAGTCCATTTTGTACTCCCCAAAAATCAAATGGATCATCTTTCAATATAGCCATAACAGTTACCTTATTTATCTTTGAATTGTTTACTTTTAAATCAGTTTGCTTGTTAAACTGAAGCTCTATTTTGTCACCTACTTTTATATCAGCTATTTTTCCATAACGCTGTTTATCAGTCTTTTCATTCACAATTCTATTTTTTTCTATTAGAATAATTCCATTTTCATTATTTAATTTGCCAATATCAATACTTCCTGATTTTATATATTTTCTAGCCGACTTCAGTGAATTATTATCATATACATCAAGTCCACCTGTCATTAAAATCTTATTATATCCATTCAAACTCACATCTTTATAAATACTGCCTAAATCTCTTATTTTACTTATTCCACTTTGAGGATCTATAAATTCATTAAATTTATAGTTATCATATACTTTGTATACTTTTTGCACAGTATTCAATTTACTTATATCATTTATAATACCGGGATTTATAGTTGAATTTTTTGAGGAAACATTACTATCCATTACTACAGAAAAATGTATATTCTTTGATTCATTTAGATTATCTGAAACATTAAGTGTCATATCCATAAAGGATTTAAATGTAATAAACAACACTACGCTTATTACTATAGAAAATACAGTTATTCTATACCTCTTTCTATTCCTTTTAATGTTCTTGTAAGCCAAGTCTCCTTCAAACCCAAATAATTTTTTTACAATTGTATTTTTCCTTCTCTTTATCTTCTCCTTTGTAATTGAAGTTCTGCCATTTATGGCAACAAGTGGAGAAATTCTACCTGCAAACAGAGCCGGCAAAAATGCAGATAAATATATAGATACTAGAGCCACTGCGGCGCTTATAATCATAACCTTAGGCGATATTGCTAGCTTTATATGCATAACTGAATCTCCACCTATGGCCTTAAATACAATTTGAATTATATAAATGGCTATAATGCCTAAAATAACTCCTAATGGTATTCCTATAATAGAGAGAATAGATGCTTCCCTAAATACCATTTTTTTAATTTGTGAAGGTGTCATACCTATCGCCTGCAAAAGTCCAAACTGCTTAATTCGTTCAACTACACTAATTTGAAAGGAATTATATATGACTGCGATAGTTGCAATTACCACTATTCCAATTATAACTGCTATCGAACCATATATCTGTGATAACCCTGAGTTTCCATCACCTCCACCTTCCATATCTATAAGAGGGGAATTATTTACGACAGAAGCTGTGTATTTTCCATTTATTTTTACATTTTTACTTTTTGGCAGAGCATTTAATTCTGAAACTGCCTTTCTCAAATTTGTCTTTGGACTTATTTCTGCAATAAGTACTGCATTGCTTTTATCGATATTATTAACTTTTGATAAAAATATACCGCTTTTTTCTGTCTGACTGGACACAGTATTTCTAAGTATTCCTACAAGTTTATATTGCCTGCCTTTTATTATTATTTTATTTCCTAATTTAGTGCCTTTTGCCATATACCTAAGAACCCAGTCTTCTATGGCTGCTTCATTATTATTTTCAGGAAATCTTCCCGACTCTATTTGATAATGCAGAAGTTCCAATGCTTTACCTGTAGCCTTAATTGGACTAATACTTATATTTTTATCCACCTTCACCTGTTTATCCATTTCAAAAATTCCACTTCTTGAAACCTTGGGATTGCTATTTACCTTTGCAATCAAATCATCATCTGGAGCTTGATACATAACATGCCATGACCCATAATCATTTTTTATACTTTCAATTTCAGCATTCTGTATGCCTACAATAAAAAAGCCTATGGTAGATATGAGTGCAACCGACAGAACTATTCCAACAATGGTGAGAATACTTCTCTTTTTGTTTGATTTAAGATATTTTACCGTAAGATTTTTATAATTCTTTATCATATTGAATCACCTACTTCCTAGTTGTTTTGCATATACTTATCTGATATTATTTGTCCATCTTCAATAGTAATTACCCTGTCAGAAAGGGATGCTATACTTATATCATGAGTGATGAGTACAAGTGTCTGATTGTATTTTTTAGCTGTGTATTTTAAAAGTTCAATAACTTCCCTGGAATTTTTACTGTCCAGATTTCCAGTAGGTTCATCTGCAAATATTATGGAAGGTTTATTTAGAATAGCCCTTCCAATAGATACTCTCTGTTGCTGACCTCCTGAAAGCTCAGAAGGAAGATGATTTCTCCTATTTTCAAGGCCGAGTAATTGTATAATATCATCTAAATACTTCTTGTCTACCTTCTCATTGTCCAGAAGAATAGGAAGTGATATATTTTCCTCAACATCTAGAACAGGTATCAAGTTAAAAAATTGAAATATAAAACCTATTTTTCTTCTTCTGAATATGGCAAGTTTGTCTTCTTTATAGTCGTATATATTTTCTCCATCAATTATAACTCTCCCATCAGTTGGCTCATCAAGTCCACCTAAAAGATGTAAAAGTGTGCTTTTGCCAGAACCTGATGCTCCTACAATCACTACAAATTCTCCTTTATTTATAGATAAATTTATGTTTTTTAATGCATCTACTCTATTTTCTCCCATTCCGTATGTTTTCGTTAAATTCTCTACTTTTAATATCTCCATAATGTTTCCCTCCCAAATAAAGTATAAGCAAATTAATGTTATCACTCCATATCTATTTTCTTACAAAAATAAGCTACCATCTTACAATTTTGTAATTTTAAAAGTAAAAAAAGCTGTGCCAATATATTTTTATCAGCTTCAGCTTTTTATATATTTACTTTTTAGCAGCATTTCTCTTTAATTCATTTAAAGCCTCAAAGTACTTATTCGATTTAATATTTGGAAATGCCTTTATAAGCCTTCTATGCAAAGGATTTCTCCTATCTGTAAGCTTTTTATATGTTTCTTTAAGTTCGATTATATCTTCAGAAAAATCATCATATTTTTTTCTAAATTCGGCAGATTGATATTCGTATTTTCTTTTAAGTTCAATTGTATCATCAGATATATTTTTTCCAATGGTATCTGATTTTTGCTTTATCTTGTCAGATATTTCATGTATTCTTTTCAATCTGAAATTCAGTTTTAATACAGTATCAATAGTAGCTATACTATCAATAACAAATAAAACAGCTGTGCAAAGCAAGAAAAAAGCACCTATAAATTGAGGTATAAATTCAATAAAATTTTCAACTAAAGGATGAATAATCCTCATTACCAAAACACATGCTATACCCCATGCCAATGAAAACTTCAAACAAATATAGCCTTTAATATTGAAAGGATATTTAGAATAGTCCCACCATTTATTGTTAAATATTTTTTCAAGTATAAAGCCAGTCATGTATTCCAGGAGAGATGTAATAAAAATTGAAGTAACAAATAATAAAATCAGATTATTTTTAAAAGGTGTGAGAAAATCTATAATAAGTACCGCTCCTATACCATATATGGGGCAAATAGGTCCATTTAAGAATCCTCTGTTTACAAAAGTTCCTGTGTTTACTGCAGCATAAGCAACTTCAAGACACCATCCAAGGATCCCATAGATGGTAAAATAATATAATATATTTACATTTTCCATAAATACTCCTTTATAATATTCTTTTAAGTTCTGTGAATTCATATATTTTTTTGCAATCAATGTCAAAACATCTTTTTTTATCTAAAAATATACTTCTAATTCCAACTCTGCGGGGTCCATCATAGTCATTTAGAAAACTGTCACCTACAAATATAATTTCTGAAGATAAAAAACCTGATGTTTTTATAGCTTTCAAATATATATTTTCATGTGGTTTTCGCCATCCTTGCTCAGCAGAATTTATTACAAAATCAAAATAACTTCTTATACCTGTATATCGAAGCAGATCCTCTATTCCACCTTTTATCTTGAAATTTGATACTACACCTAAAGTATATTTAATATTCAGATATTCAAGTGTTTTTTTAACTTTATCAGCAACATAACATCTTCTTCTATAATTTTTCCAATAGCTTTTTAGAAGTAAACCTACCACTTCTTTTCGTTTTGAAGTATCCCTTTCCATTTCTAGAAACATGTATTCATAGAGCTGCTTAAAATCATACTCTCTATACTCAGGTAATTTACCATCAATATTACTTCTTGCATCAATATAAGCTTTATAGAATGAATTAAAATCTTTAAAATATTTTTCACATCCTGAATTTTCAAATGCCCATAGTGCATAATCTTTTTTATCTGGAAGTTCAAACATGTCTATTAAAGTTTCCATACAATCAAATAGTATGCATTTTATACCTTTCATATTTTACACCCCTTTCCTTATAGTTAATAAAACCAAACTTATAAAAAAAGTTATTAGAGAAAATATTACTGATACAATCAAAAGACTGGTTATTACTATATTATATTTTATTATATTAAAGGTATCTATATATTTGGCAATTCCCAATGCATTCAATATTAAAAATACTAAAAATATAATTCCCAAGCCGCTTGAAGCACCTTTTATATCAGCAGAACTCAACGCTATATGAGAACATATACATATTGATACAAATAAAAATATATAAAAATATGGATTTTGAAAATTATCAATTGAAAATATAGCTTTTACAAGTTTCCAATATGAATTCAATATAATTGTAATGGCAGATTTGTCCAAAGTTTCTAAATGAATATTTCTACCCATAATATGAATAAAACTTTCATAGGTTTCAGGAATCAGAATATACATCAATGCTATCATTGAACCAATTCCTCCAAGTATAGGTGCTACTCCTATAAAAAAATTTCCTACTTGTTGATAAATACTGTTTTGATTATAACTGTGCTCCACATATCCCATTACTCCATAGGCATCTGGCCTTTGAAACAATTTTATAGACATAATATTATGTCTGAATACAAGTGCTGCAACAGCATGACTTAACTCATGTACAGGTACTCCTATAACTCCAGTCAACATTATGGATTTGCTTCCCAAACTTCTTTGAAAATTTCTTATTGAATAGTTTCTGAGAATTCCAAGGAATAATCCTATCAATATAATTATTCCTGTAAAACTAATTGTTTCTATACATGCTTTAAGCAATAATTGTAATAAAAAATTCATTTATATTTATCTCCCTGTAGTTATAAAATATAGTATACTATATTTTAACATAAATTAACTATATTCTAGTCATAAAAAAGACAATTTCTTCTCAGAAACTACCTGTTTTTTATTTGTATATGCCAATATAAACTAAAATTACATTTTCAAAAATTCTGCTATATCCTGATGTTTTTTATCATAATATAGAATTGTGATTTTGCCTATTCCTGCTAATCCACTTATTTTTTATATTATATATTCGATGATATTTACTTTTTGGCAGATTAAATGTATACATTTACTTTATACTAATGTCAATAAAATTTTGTAAATTATTAATTTTGAATATTAATGCAAAAAGTGTTATATTATCAATTTTAGTGCTATAATAGAAAACGTAAACTTAAAATCAAACAAATTAAATTTATAAGTATTTAACAATTACTTAAGAGGAGGTAGAATTTTGAACAAGAAAACCATATCTGTTTTAATTGCTTTAACATTAGCATTTTCAACGGGAGGAAGTGTATTAGCTGCATCTAATAGTGAAAAAGGTACAAGCCCTTCTATAACTGCAGTTAATCAACAGAAGCAGGATCTACAAATTAAAGTCGAGAAATTAGATGATCAAATATCCCAGGTAATGGATCAAATTAGCCAAAATAAAAAGGATATTCAAAATATAAGTAGTGATATATCTGCAAACAA
Source organism: Clostridium tyrobutyricum DSM 2637 = ATCC 25755 = JCM 11008 (assembly GCF_000359585.1). Lineage (GTDB taxonomy): Bacteria > Bacillota > Clostridia > Clostridiales > Clostridiaceae > Clostridium_B > Clostridium_B tyrobutyricum. Next base: position 12,431 of record NZ_APMH01000001.1, read on the forward strand.
ACAAAAATTAAAAGAATCAGAAGATAGTTTGAATACTCAAGAACAACTGCTTAATGATAGAATGAGAGCCATGTACATAAATGGTAACAGCAGCTACATTGGTGTAATATTAAATGCAACTGATGTAAATGATTTTATATCAAGAGTAGAAACCGTAAAAAAAATTGTAAGTTCTGATAAACAAACGATAGCAGACTTAAAAGCTAAACAATCACAACTTGCACAAGAAAAACAAGAGCTCAGTAATCAAAGCAGTAAACTTTTAGCTTTAAAAACTGATAATGAGAATAAATTAAACAAGCTAGAAAATGACAAGGCAGCACAAAATAAATTAATAGCTAGTTTAGATGAAAAAGAAAAAGAATTGGAAACTTCTGCAGAAAATGTCCAAGATACAAAAACAGTAGCTGTAGCTGCAATCAATGTTCAGGAAATCAGAAATGATGCACCAAAAATAACAACAAACTCTAACTCACAATCTGATGTTAAAAGCTACTCGCAAACACAAACAGCTGCTCATGTATCAAGTGAGAAAACCTCACAGGCTATTGCGGGACAAGCTAGCAATACTCAAGCAACTGCCTCCAATCAAACTGGTAACAATACGCAATCAACAGTGTCATCAAATTCAATAATAGCATATGCCTCTAACTTTTTAGGAACTCCTTATGTTTGGGGTGGTACTACTCCAGCTGGGTTTGACTGCTCTGGATTCGTTCAATATGTATATGCCCACTTTGGTATCTCCCTTCCAAGAATTGCATCAGATCAACAAAATGTAGGTACTCCAGTATCTAGAGCAAATCTTCAACCAGGGGACTTAGTATTTTTCGGATCACCTGCATATCATGTAGGAATATATGTAGGAAATGGTTCATACATAAATGCACCTAAGACCGGTGACGTAGTTAAAATAGCATCTGTAGACAGATCAGATTTTAGCGGTGGTAGAAGAGTTAAATAATTTTTAAATATAAATATTCCAATATAATCATGTGATTATATTGGAATATTTTTTATTTCCAATTTTTATGTATTTATACTATAATACTATTATATTAAAGTCACTGGAGGAATATCAAATGAAATTTAATGAGTTTAAATATGAACGACCAAATTATAATGAAGTAAAAAAATCTCTTTATAATCTCATAGAAAATCTAAAAAATACTGATACTGCTGAAAAACAATATGAATACATTAAAGATATAAATAAGATAAGAAATCACATACAAACTATGGGCACATTAGTAGAAATACGACATAGTATAAATACTCAAGATAAGTTTTATGATGGGGAACAAAATTATTGGGATGAATACTCCCCTCTATATGATGAATTGAACTCAGTATTTTATAAGGAACTAGTCCAGTCAAAGTTTAAAAGTGAACTAGAAAAAAAGCTTGGCAAACAATTTTTTACATTGGCAGAATTTTCATTAAAATCTTTTTCACCAGATATAATAAAGGATCTTCAATTAGAAAACAAATTAAGCTCAGAATACACAAAACTAATAGCTTCTGCAAAAATCTCTTTTCAAGGAAAGATCAGAAACCTTTCAGAATTAAATTCTTTTATTCAACACAGTGATAGAGAAATACGAAGAAATGCTTCAGATATCAAATATAAATTCTTTAAAAATCATGAAGCTGAAATTGATAGAATATATGATGATCTTGTAAAAGTTAGAACCAAAATTGCCAGAAAACTAGGTTTTAAAAACTTTGTAGAGCTTGGTTATATACGTATGAAAAGAAGCGATTATAATCCTGAAATGGTAGTTAACTTTAGAAAACAAGTTCAAAAATATATTGTACCTGCTGCATCAAAACTCTATGAACGACAAAAAGAAAGACTTGGTCTTGATACTTTAACATACTACGATGAAAAATTTGAATTCAAAACCGGCAATGCAAGACCAAAAGGCAATTCAGAATGGATTCTTTCAAATGCCAAAAAGATGTACTCCGAACTTTCCCCGGAAACGAATGAATTTTTTAATTTTATGCTCCAGGAAAATCTTTTAGATTTGGTTACTAAAAAAGGTAAGGCTGGTGGAGGTTATTGCACATACATACCTGATTACAAAGCTCCATTTATATTTTCAAATTTCAATGGAACATCTGGAGATGTAGATGTGCTTACTCATGAGGCTGGTCATGCTTTTCAGGTTTACTCATCCAGATGGATTGAAATACCTGAATGTAATTTTCCAACTTATGAAAGTTGTGAAATACATTCAATGAGTATGGAATTTTTTACATGGCCATGGATGGACTTGTTCTTTAAGGAGGATGCTGACAAATATAAATTTGCCCATTTGGGAAGTGCTATAAAATTTATACCTTACGGAGTAACTGTAGATGAATTTCAACATTATGTTTATGAAAATCCCAATGCAACTCCTTCAGACAGGAAGTCAGCCTGGAGAAAAATAGAGAAAAAATACTTGCCCTATAAAAATTACAATGATTGTGGTTTTTTGGAAAGAGGCTGCTGGTGGTTCCAACAATCACATATATTTAATGTCCCATTTTATTATATAGACTATACTTTAGCACAAATATGTGCCCTTCAATTCTGGAATAGAGCAAATAAGAATAGAAATGAAGCATGGAATGACTATATAAAATTATGTAAAGCTGGTGGAACCAAATCATTTTTAGAATTAGTTGAATATGCCAATTTAGAATCCCCTTTTGAAGATGGTTGTATAAGTTCAATTATAAATTCCATAAATAATTGGCTTGATTCAGTTGACGATAAAAATCTTTAAAAACAAAGAGCCTTGAGTTATCAAGGCTCCAATAAATATTCATCATAAGTCATTTTCTTGTCTACAAGTCCATTATCAGTTAACTCTATTATCCTGTTTGCTATTGTCTGGGTAAATTGATGATCATAAGATGCAAATAATACAATACTTTTATAATCTACAAGCCCATTATTCAAAGCAGTAATAGATTCTAGATCCAAATGGTTTGTAGGCTGATCTAAAATAAGCACATTAGAATTTTTCATCATCATTTTTGCAAGCATACATCTTACTTTTTCTCCTCCTGAAAGAGCACCTACCTGTTTTAGGGCTTCCTGTCCTGAGAATAAAATTTTTCCAAGGAATCCTCTTAAATAGCTTTCAGATTTTTCATCAGAAAACTGTCTTAACCAATCTACCAAATTTAGTTCTTCATCTTTAAAAAATTCAGTATAGTCTTTCGGAAAATATGATTTATCAATAGTTACTCCCCATTTGTATTCTCCGCTATCAGGTTCCATTTCTCCTGTGATTATTTTAAATAATGTTGTTTTACCAATTTCATTTTCTCCTACAAAAGCAATTTTATCACCTTTGGATATGGTAAAGCTAACATCATTCAATACTAATTTTCCATCTATAGTTTTACTTATACCTTTAATAGTCAATATATCATTTCCAACTTCTCTTTCAGGCTTAAAACCTATAAAAGGATATTTTCTAGTTGAAGGTTTAATGTCCTCAATGGTAATCTTGTCAAGAAGTTTTTTACGGGATGTAGCCTGATTTGACTTGGATGCATTGGCACTAAAACGATCTATAAAAGTTTGAAGTTCTTTTATCTTCTCTTCTTTTTTCTTATTTTGATCTTTTGCCATTTGAAGAGCCAACTGGCTTGATTCATACCAGAAGTCATAATTTCCTGCATACAATTTTATTTTTCCATAGTCCACATCTGCCATATAAGTACAAATTTTATTTAAAAAATATCTATCATGGGATACAACTATAACTGTTCCCTTGAAATTAATTATAAATTCTTCAAGCCATTTTATTGAATTTACATCAAGATGATTGGTAGGCTCGTCAAGAATAAGTATATCTGGATTTCCAAAAAGCGCTTGTGCAAGAAGTACCTTAACCTTTTGAGAACCCAACAATTCAGACATCTTCCCAGATTGAACTTCTGTTTCTATTCCAAGTCCTTGTAAAAGTGATGCAGCTTCAGATTCAGCTTCCCAACCATTTAATTCTGAAAATTCACCTTCCAGCTCAGAGGCCTTTATTCCATCTTCATCAGAGAAATCAGCTTTGGCATAAATAGCTTCCTTTTCTTTCATTATGTCATATAGCCTTTTATTACCCATAATAACTGTTTCCAAAACATTATAGTCATCATACTTAAAATGATCTTGTTTTAAAACAGACATCCTAGTATTAGGTGATATTGAAACATCCCCTGTATTTGGCTCTATTTCTCCAGATAGTATCTTTAAAAATGTAGTTTTGCCTGCTCCATTTGCTCCTATTACACCATAACAATTGCCTGGATTAAATTTTAAGTTTACATCTTCAAAAAGTTTTCTTTCTCCATATCTTAAACTAACATTATTCACATTAATCAATTATAAAACCATCCTCTACTGCTCTATTTTACTGTTATGGATGGTATTATATCATATATTCAGGAAATTATCATTAATATTATTTATTATAATTAAGTTACTCAACCACTACTGCTGTACCGGATGCTGTTACCATTAACATATTTCCACCCTGGCCCAGTACTTCATAGTCAATATCAACTCCAATTACTGCATTGGCACCAACTGCTGAAGCTCTATTCTCAAGCTCTTTTAGTGCTTCCTCTCTTGACTGTATAAGTTCCCCTTCATATGATTTGGAACGTCCTCCAAAGAAATTAGTCAGTCCTGCTGCAATATCTTTGATAACATCCACTCCAGAGATTACTTCACCAAAAATTATTCCTCTATACTCCAATACTTTTTTTCCTTCTATGCAATTAGTTGTCGTTATAATCATTTATAAAACCTCCAATTCTAAGTTATAGAGAGATTATACCATATATACTTTAAATATATCTTTAAAAATTTTAAAATTGAATATATAATAATCTTATTAAGCTAAAGAAGGGAATTGACAAAATTGGACAGTGAAAAAATTTTTACAAACAGAAAAATAGTAATACTACTCGCATCATTTTGTTGTATATTATGGGGAAGTGCCTATCCTGGCGTCAAAAGTGGCTATGCTCTTTTTAAAATAAGTACAAGCAATGTATTTTCTGAATTATCTTTTGCAGGATATAGATTTATGCTGGCAGGGTTGATGGTTCTAATATTTGCTGTACTCTCCTCTAAAAAAATATTCTCAATAACTAAGGGAAATATAAAGCACCTTATACTTTTAGGCTTGATGCAAACTACTTTGCAATACATATTTTTCTATATTGGACTTGCTCATACCAGTGGTGTAAAAGCTTCTATAATGAATTCCACATCTGCCTTTTTCAGTGTTATTCTGGCTCATTTTCTGTATAAAAATGATAGAATAAATTCAAAGAAGGCAATTGGATGCATTCTAGGGTTTATAGGGGTACTGCTTGTAAATTTCAGCAGCCAACTTTTAAGTTTTGATATAAAAATTGTAGGTGAAGGTTTTATTGCTGTGGCCGCTTTTGCATTTTCAGCCTCTTCAATTTATGGAAAAAAGATTTGTGAAAACATGGATTCAACTATAGTAACAGGATATCAACTGCTAATTGGAGGACTAGTTCTACTAATTTTGGGAATTTCAAATAAAGGATATGTAACAAACTTTACATTAAGTTCTACGCTAGTTCTATTATATCTAGGCCTGCTTTCAGCTCTGGCATTTTCAATATGGACAATACTTTTAAAATACAATAAAGTAGGATCTATTGCCCTATTTAATTTTTTAATACCTGTATCTGGAGCTATTTTATCATCTATATTTCTTGGAGAAACTATATTCAACTGGGAAAATGGTATTGCACTTGTACTAGTATGCATTGGCATATATATAGTAAATTATCGCCACAAAAGCTAGATACATTCTGGTTCTACATGTATAATTGCATAATTGATTTTAAAATCATCATTTAACATTTTTTCTATATTAATTGTAATTTTATGGCTTTGGGCTACCGTTAACTGTGAATCGACTCCTATTACAACATCAATTAGAATACTACTTCCATGAACTCTAGCTTTTATATCCTTTACGCAGTTTACTCCTCTAATTAGTTTTATTTTTGATATAATACCATCAAGCCTTTTACTGTCAAATCCATCAGTTAGACTATATGCGGATTCTTTAAAAATGCCCAAACCAGTCTTAATAATTACCATACCTACTAATGCTGCAGCCACAGGATCTATCCATGGTAATCCAAATCCAGAGGCTGCAATTCCAATTACTGTACCAATTCCAACTAAAGTATCTGATAAATTATCCTTTGCCGCTGCCATAAGTGCAGAACTATTAATCCTAATTGCCACGTTTTTATTATATCTGTATACAATATATATTGTAACCGTACAAATTATACCCACTACTATAGAAATTATATCTTGAGAATTGCTTTTATAAAAAATAATAGCGTATATAGCATTGTAAAGTACATTTAATCCTGCAGCTATCATTACTAATGAAGCAACAAGAGATGATATAGTCTGGGCTCTCAGATGTCCATATGCATGATTATAATCTGCAGGTTTTCTGGATATTCTAAGTCCTACCATGATAGCCAAAGATGCAATTATATCCGTAGAGTTATTGATTCCATCTGCAAAAAGTGCCTTTGAATTAAAGAAATACCCTATGGATAATTTAAGTATTGATAAAATTATATAAACTATGACATTTATTTTAGCTCCATTTTCCGCAATTCTAAGATTTTTATAATTATATTCCATGTAGATTTCTCCTATAAGTACAATAGTGATTTGCACTTAGTATATGCTATAAATATTTATTTTATAAAATCAGGGGGTAATATTAGTGAAACATTTTAGAATCATAACAGATAAAGAATTAAAAAAGCTACTTGAAGGTCCACGTCCTCCTATTCTAATTGATGTTAGGGATAATGATGAATTTTGTAAGGGGCACATTAAAACAAGCAAGAATATTCCTATAGAAGATTTTGAAGATGCTATAAAGAAAATGAAGTTAAACAATAATGCAATTATTGTTGTTTATTGCAAAACTGGGAAGAGTTCTCTAATAGCTTGTAATATATTAAAAGATTTGGGATTCAAAAAGATCTATAATTTTAGAGGAATAGACAATTGGCATTACAAACTAAAATGCAATTAGATTGTTTAATGTTCTGTCTCAAACTATAACTTGAGGCGGAACATTAATTTATTTTATTTTTTCATTTTTCCTACTATAATTTTTCTATTAATCTTTCAACACTTTTAGCAGATATATATTTATTATCTTTTTTAATCAAAACTTTTTTATGACATTTTGAACATTTATGAATACAGTGCTTAACTTTATAATCAATTTTATTATCTTTCAAAGCTTTAATTATACCATCATAATTTACAGCATTCTTACATACTTTGATTTTTGACATACTAACACCCTCTTGTTTTAAATAATAGTTATCTTATAGTAGTTATTATATCATTTATATCTAATTTTTTCATTAAAATAAAAAAATTATTAACACTCTAAATATATTATAGAGTGTTAATAATTTTATTGCCTCAGAAAAGCTTTACATTTAAATTACATTTATGCGTGATAATTTAATTTTAAAACTTTTCCTCTATTTTCATTCTTTAATTCTGGAAACCATATTTTCATTTCACGTTCAAAACTTTCTTTACTATCAGATGCATGAACAGCATTTTCAGCTTTTGACAATGCAAACTTTCCTCTTATAGTTCCCATATCAGCATCCATTGGATTAGTCAATCCATTTATTTTTCTAACTAACTCTATGGCATTATCTGCTTCTATAAGCATTGCACATACTTCACTTCTAGTAATAAAATTAACAAGTTCCTGAAAAAATGGTTTGCCTTTATGCTCAGCATAATGCCTCTCGGCAATTTCTTTAGATGGTTTTATTATCTTTAAAGCCGCTATATGAAGTCCCTTTTTTTCATAAATAGATATTATTTCACCCATTAATTTTCTTTCCATAGCATCTGGTTTAATAAGCACTAATGTTCTTTCCATTTTTATCATTCCTTCCAAATATTCATAAATGCCTGCCAAGCGCTGTATACGTTTTAATTAGACATTAAAAAAATATAATAATATTATCATACTTAATAAGTATACCATAAATTTATATATTTTGAATAATTTTTGTAAAATTTATTTTTATAAAAATCATTCAAAATATTTGAAAAATTCCACTACATATATAATTCTGTAAAATATTAGAATTATTGTAGTGGAATTAAATTTAAAAATTACATTGCATTGGTATAAATATTTATATCCATATCTTTTTCCTGCAATTTCCCAAGTTCAGCCATAATCCTTACAAAATGCTCTGTCTTCATATGTTTTTCCAATCCATCTTTACTCTTCCATTCTTCCATGAAAGTCAGGATTTGTTTATTATTAGTATCTTCATATAATCCATATGATATATTAGCTTCTTCATTCCTGCTCTTTTTAATCAATTCAGAAGCTATTTCTTTAAATTTATCTGTTTGTCCAGATTTTATATAGCCTTTAGCCACAACTTTAATCATCTAATCACATACCTTTCATTAATTTTATATTTTAATTATATTGTTAGCATGTAATAAATACAAGCTTAAATATAATTAATAAATATATTTAAATTGTGGAATGATATATTTAGATTAAGGAGGCGATAAAACTATGAAATTAATTACTGCAGGAGATCCTGCACCAAATTTTTCATTAGAAGACAATCACAACAAAATAGTAAATTTATCGGATTATAGAGGTAGAAATATCTTACTTTCCTGGCACCCTCTTGCATGGACGCCTGTTTGTACAGATCAAATGAGAGCCTTGGAAAATAACTGGGATAACTTTCAAAAATTGAATACAATCCCATTTGGCATGAGTGTTGATGCACAGCCTTCAAAAAAAGTATGGGCAGATGCTCTAGCTCTTGAAAACTTAAGCATTCTTGCAGATTTCTGGCCTCATGGTAAAGTTGCACAAGACTATGGAATATTTATGGAAAAGGACGGTACATCTGAAAGAGCAAATATACTCATAGATGAAAACGGCATTGTAAAATGGGTAAAAGTATATCCTGCAGCTCAATTACCTGATATAAATGAGATTTTTAAGGTTCTATCAAGTATGCAGCTGGCAGTACGTTAAGATTTACCATATGAATACTTGCAGAAGACTTACACTGTATTTTTCTGCAGGTATTATAAAATTTTTAATACTCAGATCTTTTTTGCCAATATCTCTATCCTATACGTAGTTATGTAATCATTACTAAAAGAATACTCTTTTTTGGTTTTTCCTGAAAGATTGTTTAATATCTTAAAAATTTCATCCCTATTTTTTGAGGTTGCCCCCATACGATCGAACCACATTGGAAGTTCATATCGTAGTTTATAAAAATTTGTTTTTTGAACTTTCAAGGGAAGTTCCTTCAACATTTCATTCCACAAACGAGAGGAATATGAATATACATGAGAACTGTCCCGAAGGAATTCAATCTTATTGTACATTTTCTCGGATTCATCGCCATCCACTACAGAGCAATCCAGAATATATAATTTTCCACCAGGTTTTAGAACTCTGCACATTTCTTTAAGTGCATTTTTAATATTTGAAAAATGATGAGCCGCCAATCTGGAAGCAACAATATCAAATGTATTATCGGCAAATTTCATGTTATGAACATCTTCAATACAAAATTCAATATTGTCAATACCTTTTTCATCTGATTGCTTCTTTGCCTGAGACAACATTTCACGTGTAATATCGATTGCAACAACCTTTTTAGTATATCCTGCAATCTTTATAGCAGTATGTCCTGCGCCAGTTGCTACGTCAAGAACCTTATCTTCAAGCTGAGGATTTAATAATTTTACCATTCTGTCAAGATCTACAGGATCATTATGAACTGAACTGTATCTGTAATTTGATGCATTTTTTCCAAAATTTTGTTGTATTTTATTTTGGTTTTCCATTTTTATTCCTCCATATGATAATTTAAAATCATAATATATATTATTCTATTTCTAGTTAACTTACAATTACAATCCATTTTATTTTATTATAATTCCCATTAATCTAGAAAGCACTAGTGCTTGCATAGAGGTAACTATAACACCTTTTATATCTTCAATTCTTACCCCTAATCCTTCAATAACACATTCAGATAAATCAATTCCACTAAGATTAGTCCCAAACAACTGGCATTGGCACATATCCGTATTTTTAAATTGAATTTTAGAAAATCTGCTTTGTTGAAAATCAGAGAAACTTAACTGACAATCCTGAAATAATGCCTGTTTAAAATCTGTAAATCTAAAAAATGCATAACTTCCATTGCATTTATCAAAACTTACATCTCTGAATATAGATTCACTTAAATTCATTCCAACCAGTTTGCAGTTTACAAATTCCATTCTATACATTGAACACTCTCTAAAATCCACATTTGATAAATCACAATTTTCAAATCTCACATCTGTAAATTCACTGTATTGCATTGAAGCATTTTTAAATACTACACTATCAAATATGACCTGTTTAAAACAATTTCTTTGTATTTCACAATTTTCTATATGGCAATGGCTAAATACTTGTTCTGAAAATGAGTCTTCATCAAGCATATATTTTTCCTGTAATTCAACTACTGATAAATTATCGGGGATTCTCGGTTTAAGTACTTTTTTATTATTCATATGCTATCCTCTCTTCAATTTTTATAATATATAATATAAAGCACATCGGATATACATTCAAGTCTATCCAATGTGCTTTCAAATTATATATTTCATTATTGTGAGACATTCTTAGAAAAATTTAAAAGTTTTACAGATAATTCGTTGAGTTTCTCGCTGCTTGCAGCAATTTGCTGTGATTGTGATGCTTGTGCTTCACTAGTAGCCGCATAATCATTTATAAAGTTTATAATATTGTTTATATTTTCCTTTTGCTGATTTAAAGTATCATTAATTTGATTTGCAGAATCCTTACTATTTAATGCAAGTTTTCTGATCTCTTTGGATACAACTGAAAAACTCCTTCCATATTCTCCAGCTCTAGCAGATTCTATTGCAGCATTAAGCCCTAATAAATTTGTAGTATTCGAAATAGTATTTATATATTTAAGTATTTCATCCATACTTGTTATTCCGTCTTTTGTCTTATTTATCAAGTCACTCATATTCTGAGTGCTGCTGGATAGCTCTTCTGTAGAACTTGCAAGTTCATCTGATGAAGCAGCCATTTCAGATGATAATTCCTTTAATTCATGAACCATGCTTATTATTTGATTCTCCCTCTCAAGTGAAACTACATAGGATATAGTCCCAACAACATTTCCTGTGGAATCATTAATTAAAGGGACACTGTATGCTATTACCGGAAATCCAAATACCTCTTTTGGATATTTGGCCATTTGTTTTTCTCTAGTTTTCATAGCTTTAATTGCTGCGCTGTCTTCGGCTAATTTTACACCTTCGGCAAGATTGAGTTTAAATGACTCAGGCTGCCTTGCCATAACGTACTTTTCCTTGTCTGTAATAGATATTCCTACATCCGCTATAAATAATTTTGGAAATACTTTAAAGCTAGTTTCAATTGCTGAAAAAAACTGTTCATCACTTAATCCCATTATCAATTCACCTTCCAATACTTTATTAAATTTTACTTTAGTCTATTATTATATTTCCATCATCTTTTATATAAATTTTTTGACCATCTTTTGCATATTTCAAAAACTCATCTCCAAGTTGATCTATGGCTATAATTCTTGTGTTGTTCCAAACATCGCAAAGAATTATACCTGCAGCGGCAAGAGAATCTATGTGTTCTGAAAAAAGCATTGCAGATGGCCCTATTCCTTGTTTTGTTACGTTTTGTAAAATCATTCCGCCCGTAGTAGACCCAATAGTTTTAGGAAGACATATTATTTTTCCTTTTAAATCTTTTTTGTAGAGATCTTTATTATTCTGATCCGAACATATTGCATTTCCAGTGCTCAATCCTCCCAAATAAGATGCAAGTATATTAAACCCTTGATGAGTAACAATACTCTCTCCGCTTATATTTCCACCTAATACAACTCTTCCCTTAAATGTTTTGCTCAAAATTCTCACTCCCTTTAATATGTCCATTTACAATAGCATACAGTATATCTTCATCCAATAAAAATCTAGCCTTGGAATAAGTTCTTAACTTATTTGAATTAGTTATAACAGGTTGCTTGGAACATTCGGGATTGCTCATATACATAAGCGGGCATATATAAGTGAGATGTATTCCCATATCCATCAATGAATCATACGCTCTTTTATCCTGTTTAAATTTTAAGATCACATCTGGTGCAGCACTTAGTATAGTATTTAATTTTACTTTTAATTTTCCTTTTTCTGTTAAGGCATCAGATATTGTCTTACTCCAACCATATATCTGATCTATAGATAAATGTGGACATCCTATAAAACAAACTGATGGTTTTGAACTAACATTTTCCCACAATACAGGATAGGAATGAATTACATTTTCAAGTTCAGCATCATCTATCACATATGTATTATAGTCTTGTTTTAAAAGTGACCTTCCATTTTCAATTGCTTCTGGAGTTATATTTTCAACATGATATAATCCTACTGCACCATTTGATGCACTGGCAGCTCCCATATCCTTAAGATAATCCATGGTATTATTATTCATATGTCTGCCTAAAAATTTATCAAGTCCTATTATATATGGAACATCTTCAACTACTTTCATTCCAATGGCACTTCCAAGTACTTGTGCATTTGGCAGTTTTGAAGTCCTCAAATCAATAACCCATTTTGCACGTCTTCCTTCATCTGTAAGTAATCCAAACTCAGGAACTTTTCCAACAATTCCACATAAGAGTTCTATAATTCCTGAATTTCTATTTGTCCTTGCTCCAATAACTGAATTGGCAAATACTACTGCTGAAGATTCAGCCCATGAAAGTATATCTCCTTTTTTAGGTTTATTTCCCACTTCAGGCATATAGCATGTACATGTAAATGCATTGTCATCCTTGAGTCCCAAACTTTTAAGTTGACTTTCATATCTTTTCTGTTCTCCATATAAAAGATTAAATACTTTTTTCTGTGCTTCAGTACACTTTACATTTTGATAGTCAATAGGTCTTGGATCTACAGTGAAAGGTCTGTCAGTCTTAATTCCTGCATCTATTATCTCTTCCATCATATCAAATACTGTATCAAGACCTGTCATTCCAAAGGATGTAACCAGATGTACAGGTGTGTTAACATCTAGAAGCCGCCTGGCACCAAAAGCTCTGCCATAGAGTACAACAGATTTTAATGCCTTTCTCATAACTTCTCCTTTTTTTCCATTAAGTATATCTTTTTCTTCACGAGTAAGTTCTATACCATAGTCCTCCAAAATCAATATCCCCCTCAAATATTTCGTGTAATTTCATATGCATCCCATATAGCATACATTATATTTTTTACATTTTTGGCATCTCCGACAAGATATATATCATCTACCAATTTATCTAATTTCCAGTATAAACTATCATCCGATTTATATCCTACGGATAAAATTATAGTATCTACATTAAATGTCTTTTCACCACATTTAGTTTTAACAATGATGCCCTCCTCACTTATATTGCTAACAATGGAAGATGTAGCTATATTAACCTTGTTATAATTCAACAGATCCTTTAACATATCATAATTCATAAATGGCATATTACTGCCTCCACTTAGAATTTTATCTGTAGATTCAATCAAAGTAACCTTCTTGTTATTTTGTCTCAACCATAATGCAGTTTCACATCCAACAAGACCTGCTCCAACAATAGCAACATTATTACCTATTTTAGATATATCCAATAGTGCATTGTCTGCAGATATCACGTTGTTTTTTTCTATACCCGGCAAATCTAAATTAATCGATGTTGATCCTGTAGAAACAATTACGACATCCGGCTTTTCCTGTTTTACAAAATCTATATCAACTTCTGTATTAAAATAAATATTTACATTTAGATCTTTAAGTTCTCTTTCATACCATTTTAAAAGTTCATTATCATTTTTCTTAAAAGAAGGCATACTTCCTGCTATAACATGTCCTCCAAGTTGGGAAGTCTTTTCATAGAGATTCACTTCATGTCCTCTCAATGCACATACTCTAGCTGATTCCATACCAGATATGCCTCCACCTATAATCATGACTTCTTTATTTGTACTAGCTGGAACTATACCATAGCTTTTTTCTCTGCCACATACAGGGTTTACAGCACATGAAAGTGCTCCTCCACTTGCGATTCTCCCCATACAACCTTCATGACAAGACAAACAAGGTCTTATTTTATGTATCTTACCTTCTTTTATCTTTTTAGGTAGATATGGATCCGCCAGAAGAGGTCTTCCCAGGCCAATAATATCACAATCTCCTTCTTCTATAGCCTTTGTTGCTATCTCAGGATCATCCATTCTTCCTGCAGCAATTATAGGTACATTCACCTCTTTTTTCAATATTCTGGCAAATGAAAGATATATTCCTCCTTGATTGAAATACATAGGCGGATGATTCCAATACCAAGAATCATATGTACCTGCATCTACATTTAAAACATCATAGCCTGCTTCTACTAATATTTTAGCTGATTCTATTCCCTCTTCAGTATCTCTGCCAAGTTCCTTAAAGTCTTCACCCGGAAGTGCTCCTTGTCTTATACCCTTTATAAAACTCTTCAAACTATATCTAAGTGATACAGGAAAATCTTCACCACAAGTTTTCTTTATAGCTTTAACTATATCAACAGGAAATTTTAACCTTCCAGTTATATTCCCACCATATTCATCATTTCTTTTATTATACAGACCAATAGTAAACTGATCTATAAGATACCCTTCATGAACTGCATGAATCTCTACTCCGTCAAATCCAGCAGCTTTAGCTATAGCTGCTGATTGAGCAAACTTTTTTATGTAATCCTGTATTTCATTTCTAGTGAGTTCTCTATGTTTTAAATTTGGATTCCATCTATTTTCTATTTCAGATGGAGCAACAGCTTTCTCTATGATATTAGGTAATCCAGCACGTCCAAATCCACCAGTTAACTGCAAGAAAATTTTACAATTATATGCGTGTATTCTCTCTGTCATTTCCTTTGTGCTCATAATAAATGCTGTAGGGTTCATTGTTGGGCATGGCATACTTGGCCTTACAATTTTCTCAATTTCATTTTCTACACTGCAAAGTCCAGTTATAATTAATCCTGTCCCACCTTTAGCTCTTTCTATATAGTATTCTGCTCCCCTCTGATTAAAAGTACCATTTTCTCCTGTAAATCCAAATGGCCCCATTGGTGCCATAGAAAACCTGTTTTTTATTTCCAATTTTCCTATTTTAGTACCTTGAAATAAAGATATGTAATTATTCATATTTTCCTCCATAAAATTTAAAATACAGTTATTTATATCGTTTAGTATTACAAAATCTTTATAGTAAGGTTTTCATTTCCATATACTAATTTGTATATATTATTTACGGCTTAAACCTGTATCCTGTTCCCCATAACGTCTCTATAAATTCTGGATTGGACGGATCTTTTTCTATCTTCTTCCTTATCTTCTGTATATGTACTGCTACAGTTGCAAGATCTCCTATAAATTTACCTCCCCATATACTGTCAAAAATATTCTCCTTTGTAAATACAATATTTGGATTTAAAGCCAGAAACACAAGTATGTCATACTCTTTTGACGTGAGCTTTACATCCCTTCCATTTACAGTTACCCTGTGTGAAGCTGTATTTATCTCAAGTCCACCTCTGTTTATGATACCTGTAGAAAAATTATTTCCCTTAAGTCTTTCATATCTGCTTATATGCGATTTTATTCTAGCTGCCAGTTCCGCAGGGCTAAATGGCTTTGTCAAATAATCATCAGCTCCAAAATTCAAGCCTCGTATCTTGTCAATATCTTCTGTCCTTGCAGAGACTACAATTATAGGTATTTCAAATTTCTTTCTAACTTCTTTTATTATTTCAAATCCATCTTTTCCCGGAAGCATGAGATCTACGATTATGACACTGTATACTCCCTTCAATGCCATAGCAATACCAGTATTACCATCTTGAACAATTTCAACTTTATATCCATTAAGCTCTAGATAATCTCTTTCCATTTCAGCAATATTTATATCATCTTCAATTACTAGAATCTGTTTCATGTCAATCCTCCATTTCTTTTGGCAGCATAATAGTAAAACAAGTACCTATACCTTCCATACTTGAAACTTTTATTTCACCATTATGGGATTCCACAAGTTCCTTAGCTATAGCAAGTCCTAGGCCTGTACTCATCAAATCTTTTGTTCTTGCATGATCTATCCTGTAAAATCTGTTAAATATATTTGGCAGTTTATCCTCAGGTATTCCCGGACCATTGTCCTTTACATCTATACATACATGATTTTTGCCTTCATATAACGTGACTTCTATTCTCATATTATCATAGCCATATTTTATCGCATTTCCAATAATATTTCTAAATATCTGGTTGACTCTCTTCCCATCTACATTTATGTAAAAAGCTTTTTCAAGGTCTTCTTTATAATAAAATTCAATACCCCTATCCTCCAAATCATATTTAAATTCTTCCATTAGGTCAAACATAAAGGCACTTGCATCTATTTTTTGTAGATTCAACTCCAATTTCTGCATATCCAATTTGGAAAACAAAAAGAGGTCCTCAATAAGCCGGTTCATATAGACAGAATTATTGTATATTATCTTGTGGTATTTGTTTATCTTATCTTTTGGAAGTTCCTGTCTCTCAAGCATTGTCTCAATATATCCCTGAATTGACGTAATAGGAGTTTTAAGATCATGTGAAATATTGGCAATAAGAAGTTTTCTGTTCTCCTCATATGCCTTTTTTAATTTTACTCCCTCATTGAGTTTTTTTGCCATTTCATTAAAAGAATCCACGAGATCTTTTATTTCACTATCGGCATTGTCCTCAACAGTCACTTCATAATTGCCTTTTGAAATTTCATCAAACCCCTTTTTCAATTTACTTATAGGCCTGAATATTTCTTTCTCAAGATTTTTGTTGAATAAAAACTGATGCAGTCCTCCAATTCCAAAAGTCACTGCAAAGCCAATAGCCACTGCCTTTGCCCCAAAATATCTGAATATTAAAAACCATACAATTATATTAAAAATTATGGTGAATATACGTGAATATCTTATATGTCTATAATACCATTCAAACTCACTATTTTTTATATATTCTTTTTTGATTTTTTTGTTTATTTCATCCTGTATCTTGTGAAATTCTTCATGACTTTTTCTTGCATTTGTTCTATATTTATGAAATAATATAAATTTTTCATGGATTTTCCTGAAAATTTTTGAATGCTCTTTCATTTTATCACCTGATTCTAAAATATTTATATACAATTTTAAGATAAAATATTAAAATTCCCCTAAATCAATTATAAAGAATTTATAAAATTATTTTTTATAAATTTTTTATAAATTCTTTATTGCAAATTTAAAATAGGCATGTACTATATATACGTAAGCAAAAATCAGGAGGCTGACAATTATGAACAATATAATCGAAGTAAAAAACTTCACTAAGAAATATGGAAGCTTTACTGCTGTAGATGATATTTCCTTCAATGTAGAAAGTGGAAGTATATTTGCATTTTTAGGACCAAATGGTGCAGGAAAGAGTACGACCATTAACACCCTTTGTACTATAGTAAACAAAACTGCAGGAAAACTCCTAATAAACGGGCATGAAGTTTCAAAAGACAAATCCAAAGTAAGAAGTGATATAGGAATAGTATTTCAGGAATCCACCCTGGACAGCAAACTTACCATTGAAGAGAATATAAAGTTTCACTGTGAATTCTATAACGTTCCCAAATATGAAATTAAAGAAAGAATTGATTTTGTACTGGATCTTGTAGATCTTTCAGATTGGAGAAAAGCGCCTGTAAAGAACCTGTCAGGCGGCATGAAAAGAAGAGTTGAAATAGCACGCGGTCTTGTACATTATCCTAAGGTACTATTTCTAGATGAACCTACTACCGGACTTGATCCACAGACCAGATCAAATATATGGGATTATATTTATAAACTTCAAAAAGAAAAGAACATAACTATATTCCTTACTACACATTACATGGACGAAGCTGAAATATGCAGTAAGGTTGCCATAATGGATCATGGTAAAATAGTAGCCTATGCTACTCCATGTAATCTTAAGAAACAGTATACTTCCAATATAACCAGAATAAAAGTCATTGATAATGACCCACTTATAGAGTATCTCGAATTAAATAGCATCAAATATGTGATAAAAGATAATATATTTACAATACACTCAACCAAGTTAGGAAACATTTTAGATATTGTATCCAGATTCAAAAATTCCATCAGTGATTTTGAAACCAGCAAAGGTACTCTTAATGACGTATTCTTGTCCATAACAGGAAAGGAGATAAGATAATAATGCGCGGAATGATTGCTATTTTAAAAAGAAATCTCACTAATTTTGTAAGAGATAAATTAAGGCTTGTATTTTCAATAATCATGTCACTGTTCTTTCTGTTTGTTTTTTCATTCGTCATGAAATCCACTACTACAGGTATTGCACAGCCTCTTAACTATCTAATTTCAGGAATAATAATAATGACAGTTTTTCAGGCTGCACTAAGTAATTCCACAAGTATAATCGAGGATATGTCCATGGGATTTATGAAAGAAATAATAGTATCCCCTATAAAGAGATGGCAGATATCTATAGGACAAGTCCTTTCTGCAACGATAATTGCCTTTGTTCAAGGATTACTCGTTATAGTTGTAGGAATGTTTATGGGGTTAAATCTTGATTTTATTCAATTTTTACAGATGGGCAGTGTAATGCTGCTTGTGGGGATAACTTTCAGCTGTATGGGATTATATCTGGCCTCACTTGCAAAAAGTTCCACTACATTCCAGGTAATGATAACTGTATTTACCATGCCGCTTACCTTCCTGTCAGGTGCCTATATTCCAACAACACTTATGCCTAAAATAATTCGTCCTCTTGTTTACATAAACCCCCTTACTTATACTACTTCAATTTTCAGGTATATTACTCTCAACATGAAAAATTTCACTACCAGTGCCCTTGTAAAATCTGGAGTAGCATTTAATATAGATGGCTTCATCATAAAACCCTATGCAGGACTGTTTATTATCCTTGCAATGTGTGTTGTCTTCTTTATTCTATGCGTTATGCAATTCAATAAAGCAGATTTCTCAAATGTAAAAGCTTTTAATCCAAATGGCAAATAGAAGTATCTGGAATAGGTAATTGTATCCATTCCAGATACTTCTATTATTTTGAGTATTTTAAAAATCCATTTTCTATATTCAGCTTCAGCATTTCAACCTCATACAGGTATTCTAAATAAGAGTGCAGCATTCTCTCTATTACATCATATTTATATATACTTCCTATAGGAATTTTAAAATCTGTTATTACGGCACTGAATATTTCCTGCATTGTCATTGAGCCTTCTACAATATCATATATTCTATATGCCCTGCTCTTGTAAAATTCAATATTATCAACTATAAGTTGTGTAATATCGTCATATATTCCCTTGTGTGCCACTATGTATTTACTGTACTTTAAATCATATAGTTTGGATTTGCTTTCCAGATCCTGTTTAAGTATATATGCATATGGCATTTTAGCACCTTTCATAACTTCATAACTTATAAGTGAATCTGCCAAATAAGCCACATCATCAGGAGTAATAATGCATATGTGTCCAGGACTGTGGCCAGGCGTATGCATTATTTTAAATTCAATTCCACAAACATTTACTTTATCCTGATTGTTTGAAATTACAATATCAGTACCGCAAATCATATGCCCCAGATGTTTTTCAACTTCAGACATTGATTGACTGCTGTAGTAAATTTTAAGATTAAGTATGGAACTGCAAAAAAATGCTTCACATTCCGACATTGCAATAATACAATTGTATTTTTCCTTGAAATATGCATTATTGCCTATATGATCTATATGTGCATGACTGCAAATTATAGCAGCTATTTTTAAATTATTCTGTTCAAGAAAGTCATTTATCCTCCTTCTCTCTCCCTTTTTCAATCCTGAATCCAACATTATAATTTCATCATCATTAATTTTATAAAAAGGTATATATGTCATTCCAGTATCAATACAAAACGTATTTCCTTTAATATTTTTTACTATCATTATTTCCTCCAATAATTGTTTATTCCTTTAAAACTTTAGTGTGTTCAAGTATTTTTATTATATTTAAAAGTGTTCTATTAACAGGAGTATCTATTCTATACTCTTCACCCAGTTTACATACAGTACCTGCAAATATGTCTACTTCAGTCTTCCTACCATAGGTAATGTCCTGACACATTGAAGTTTTACTATCTGGGGCCATTGTATCCAGTACTTTGTGCCACTGTTCAATGTCATTTTCAGTTAAGTTGACTCCTATTCTTTGAGATAACCGTACTACCTCCATCATTGCAGATTCCATAAATTCCTTTGCTTCATCTATCTGTTGAAATAGCCCATAAGTTCCTCTAACTGCTGCCGAAGTTTGATTTATGCCTACATTTATCATGAACTTATACCACATTGCATGCATCATATCTTCAGGGATTTCATAAGGAATTCTTGCCCTGTCAAAAAGTTCTTTCACAGATTTTACTTTTTGAGAATATTGCTTATTGATTTTCTCTCCAAAAGTTATATTGCCTAAATTAGAAAATGAAATATTATTCACAGTGTGATTTCCATCAATACCTATACAAAGTGCATAAAGCATTTTGTCCATTCCATACTCTTTTCCTATAATTTCTTCACTCGTAATTCCATTCATAAGAGACATAATAATTGTATTCTTTCCTACATGATTTTTTATATCTAAAATTGCCTGATCCAATTGATTTGACTTTACTGAAATAAATATTAAATCAGCAGGTTCACATTTTTCTTCTGGAGTTATATATTCAAAATCATATCTTTTATCATTAATTATAAATCCATATCTTTTATATCTTTCTATTCTTTTATTATCTGCTATAACTTTTAATACATTTGGATTTAAATCATGAATTTTGCTCATATAAGCACATCCAATAGCCCCCATACCTATAACAGATATATTCTTTATAACTTTCATGTTTTTCTCCCCCTCATCATTTAATAGTAATTATACCATCAATACAATCAAATACCCATACTCTAATAAAAACATGAATAGGGATAGATTTAAATTTTTATTAAATCCACCCCTATTCATATTAGTGTGATATTCGGATAGCTTCTTTAACAACTTGAATTTATTCTTCTATTTTCCATTTGCAAAAAATATACAATAAATTCTTGTTTATTTTAGCATAAATATGTCCGTTCATCTTTTCCATAAGATTTTTTACAATTGACAAGCCTAAACCTGTATTTCCGACAGTTCTAGAACTGTTTCCTTTATAAAACCTGTTAAAAATTAATTTAGCATCATTTTCTTTTATACCATTAGCTTCATTTATTATAGTCAGCACAGCTTCATTACAATCTTTTTTTAACTCTATAAATACATAATTTCTTGCATGTTTTATTACATTATTAATTAAATTTTCAATTACCCTTTTTATACAAACTTCATTACCTATTACAATTATATTTTCTTCTTTAATATCTATATTAGGAGTTATTTTCTTTTGTAAAAAACTATCATAAAAATCAGTAATAACTTCACATAAAATATTATTTATATTTATAGATTTATTCTGAATTTTATATTCATGTGATTCTATTATAGAAAGTTGAAAAAAATCATTCAATAAAGCTTGTAGTGATTTTGCCCTTTTTAACGCTATATGCATATATTCATTTTGCTTTTTAAGTGATAACTCATTAGATATTATCATTTGAATATATCCAATAACTGAGGTAAGTGGAGTACGTAAATCATGAGAGATGCTTGCTATAGTTTTTTTAATTTCAGCTTCAGAATTCTTTTGGTTTACCTGTGTTTTAATGTTTATATCAATATGTTTATTAATACTACAGGCTAAACCTTCTATATCTCTATCTAAAAGTACTATATCCAATTTTTTATGCAATTTACCAGAATTATAATCGTCAAGTTGTTTTTTAATATTTCTAATCTGTATTTTCATAAATATAAGATAAGAGAGTAAAATCATAATAAAAACTATTAAAATTAATATAATCAAAATCACTTTACTCAAACACCTCTCTTATTTTATGTCTTGATTCTTAAATATAAATATTCCTAATAAAGTTGACAATATGGTTAAAATAAAACAAGTTACTATCATATTTAAAATATCAACTGAATTTGGCCTTAATGTTCCAATATTCATAAGCATAAAACTAGGAATATATCTTTCAAACTTAAACTTCGAAAAAAATCCAGCTCCATTTGAAAATAAGAATACAATACACAACCCTATAGCTACAGATTTACTTCTTATTATTGTGTCCAAACACATGTAAATACTAGCAATAGTAGTAAAAATCCAGCATATTAAAACTGTAGACTTGATAATTTTAATTATTTCACTAATAGAAACATATTGTATCCATCCTATGATAAGTGCTATTACTACAGGTATAAATAACAAAAATGCAACTAAAGTAAAAATTCCTAAACAAATTATCAAAAGCTTAGATATGTATATTTTGGTTCTATTATGACCATAGGCTATTATATTTTTTATTGTTCCATGAGAATATTCATCAACTACAAAAGCACCTACTATAAACATAAGTAATATTATCATAACAATACTAAATCCAAAAGCTGAGTTGAAAAACTCTAAGGATGTTGGATGTATTCTATCTTTAAAGTTATTTATAAAAAATCCACATTCTCTATTATTATAAATAAAATCGAACAACTTCCATTGTCCAGCATTAGTATAAAATAATCTTAAAACAAATATAATCAATATAATTGTAATTATAAATAAATTCCTAAATGTTTTACTATTTTTTAATTTATATAATTCAAATTTAAGTAAGTTATACACTATTTATCACCCTCTATCAAATTCACAAAGTAATCTTCTAAATTATCACCTTTATGCACTATCTGATAAATTACAATATCTGCTTTAGAAAATGATTTTGAAATTATTCCAGGATTATCTACATAATCATAAAGGCATATAGAAGAATCTGGCATTATTTTGAAATTATTTGTGTTTAGTACACTTTCTAAAATTACAGTGGCCTTATTTAAATCATCTACTTTAATATTTAAACTTCTTCTACACTTTTCATTTAACTCCTTTAATGTAAGTTCTTCTAAAATTTTTCCTCTATGAATTATTCCAAAACAGGTAGCAAGCTGATATAATTCTCCCAAAACATGACTTGAAATAAGTATTGTGATATCCTTATCTCTATTTAATTTTTTTAACTTTTCCCGCATTTGTACTATTCCTACAGGATCCAATCCATTAATCGGTTCATCCAATATCAAAAATTCTGGATCACCTACTAGTGCCATAGCTAATCCAAGTTTTTGTTTCATTCCCATAGAAAAGTTGCCTACCTTTTTATTTTTAGTATTGGAAAGTCCAACAAATTCCAGTATACTTTCTATGCACTTTCTACCTGGAATTCCTTTCTGTATTCTACAAGCCTCAATATTTTTATAAGCTGACATATTTGGATAAAAAGCAGGATTTTCAATTAGTGATCCTATTCTTTTTCTTGAATTATTTAATTCATTTTTTGAATCACATCCAAATAACCTTATTACTCCACTTGAAGGTGTTGAAAGGCCTGTTATCATTCGCATAGTCGTACTCTTGCCAGCACCGTTTTCCCCTATAAATCCATAAATTTCTCCTTTTCTTATATTAAGATTTATACTGTCAACCACTGTATCCCTTTTATATTTTTTAGTTAAGTCTACAGTTTGCAAAACATATTCCGTCATATTCTTATCCTCCTTCTTTATGATTTAATTTAATTATAAAAACTTAGAGATAATCAATCATAAAGAAAACCTTAATAAAGTGTAAAGATTAGAAATCAAGTTTATAGCCAATTCCCCATATGGTTTGTATATAATCATTTAAAGCACCTGCTTTAGATATCTTGTTTCTTAAATTACTTATATGCACTTTTATTGTATTATCATCACACAGATAATTTTCTCCCCATATACTTTGAAATATATTTGATTTTGCAAAAACTTTTTTTGGATATGACATTAGAAGCTTTAAAATATCGAATTCCCTTGTAGTTAAATTCAACAGTTTATCATTTACAAATACTTCTCTCGTATCTTTATTTAGAGAAATTTCCTTATATTTTAGTATATTATTTTCTTGTATAGTGCCAGAAAATTCTCTATATCTTCTAATATGTGAATCTATTCTAGCTGAAACCTCTTCTATATCAAAAGGCTTAGTTATATAATCATCTGCCCCTAACTTAAAAGATTTTACTTTAATATCCAATTCCTCTTTTGCTGAAATTATAATAACAGGCATCTGCTTATTTTTCCTTATTTCAACTAAAATTTCTTCTCCTTTCATTCCTGGAAGCATTAAATCCAATAAAACCATATCCCAACTACTATATTTTAAATATATTATAGCTTCAGTTCCAGAATAAGCTGCCATAGCCATATAACCAGATTGACTTAACATATCACATAATAATCTGTTAATATCTTCATCATCTTCAATTACTAGTATTTTTATAATTTCTTTCATTATTCCACCTTCTATTATTCTTCTAAAATTAGATATATGAATTATTACACTTACCATTTTAACTATATAAAGAAAATTCAACAACAAAAAAGTTGTAAAAAACATTAAAATAAGCTTATAGAAATACATCTACATTAGAGTAGTATCATTTTATCTCTTAATCTGTTATACTTGTTCTGATATTAAAATAACTAAAGAGGTGTTTTTTATAAATACGGATTATAAAAATATGGAAAATAAATATGAGATTAATGGTGATGTTACTTTGGTTTCATTAGCAAGAAAACATGGATCAGAATTTACAACTAAAATAGATACTGAAGATATTGAAAAAGTAAAAAGTGCTGGTACGTGGTTTGCTGAATGGCATAAAGATTTCAACAACTATATAGTACAAAATATAAGTCCAACCAATAATACCGCTAAAAAGTCTAAACCACTAAAACAAAATCTACAGAGTCTTATTTTGAATACCAATCCGAAAGCTCCTATTAGACATATAAATGGCAATACATTGGATAACAGGAAATGCAATTTAGAAATAGTCAAAAGGAATACTAAAAATGACTATGAAGTTGTAAATAAAAATACTATTGCAGTACTTTTGAGAGATAAATATGGTAGAGTTGTATCCAAGGCTTTAATATCCAAGCAGGATCTAGACAAAGTCATTAATGATAAATACAGTTGGATTAAATATAAAGTTAACGATAATATTTGTGTTATAGCCAATACTCCCAATGGAAGAATTCAATTGGATAAAGTAATTATGAATTCAAATGATAATACTATCATTCATCATATCAACCTTAATCCATTGGACAATAGAAGAAACAATCTGGAAATTTCCAAATAAAATAAAGAGGAAAATTAATTATGGAAAAAGATCATTTTAAAGATAGATCCATTGAGTGTAAATTGGTAAACTCTATAAATATAGGTGATACAGTTTATATTTGTGAAAAATCGATGCAGAGGTACGCTTCTAAACTAGAGGACTTGTCACTTGGAATTGTTGTACGAAAACTTACAAGACATGATCATCCAAGGGGAATCAAAGTTGAAATAAAGTCCTCTAATGGGAAAACAAGTATAGGAAGGGTTGTATATCTGGTTAAAAACAATAAAATTTTATATGGAAACAAAACCAAAAATAATCAAGACAGATTTGTATAAGATTCAAATCTGTCTTGATTATTTTTTTATATTAAAATTATTTTATACCCCAGTTATTAAAACTGTCTATAAGCCATCTATTTCCATCATAAATTAATACTGCATTTAAATAAGACTTATTCTCTTTTATAGTAATGTAAGCTTTATTTTCATCATATTTTTTAGATACAATCTGAGAATTATCCACTGAAACGACAGATTCAGGATTTCCATATCTCATATATATTTTGTCATTGCTTTTTTGGAATACAAAATTTACAAGACCATTTACATAGCTGTCAGTGTAATATTTATTTAAATTGTAGTTTTTATTCAAATAATCATTTATTGAATTATAATTATTTAAATTCTCTTTTAATGGTGCATAACTTATTCCCGATATATCAATATATGAATTTCCATCTACGTTGATTGTCAGTATTTTTTTAAAGGCATTGTCTCCATTAACAAGCAGTGATTTTGCATCTGCATCAGATATAATTTGCTTATCTTCTAAAATATTTTCAACATCTGAACTTATAGATCCTGTTCCTCCCAATAGAGTCAGTTTTTTATAATCCGTCTGATCCAAATATTGTTTTTGTTTTGCTATATCATACCCATCTGTCAATATTATAGGTGCATTCATTTTAGCTGCTAGGGCACTTCCTGATAATGCATCTGGAAAATTCGTACCACTTGCAATAAAAGCTGAATCTGATGATAATTTAAAATATCTGCATATATTTAAAGATGTTTCATATCTGTTTTCTCCACCTATTCTTGTTACGCTGCTATCTTTCAGTGTAGGAACAATTTTTTTCAAATCATTGATAACGTTAGAATTTATAGAACCTGTGCCTCCAATAACAAATACCTTGTCAGGCTGTATATTATTTAATAGCTTTTTAGCTTCTTCAGGTAATTTCGAAGAATTGCTCATGATAATTGGATATCCCTTTGAGGCAGATACACTTGAAATACTCAATGCATCAGGAAAACCAAATCCATTTACAATAAATACAGGTGTTTTTTTCTCTAAATTCAACGAATTAATAATAGTACCGTTTGTATCAAATCTATTACTACCACCTAATCTTTTAATGTTTTTGTATCCAATAGAATTAAGCTGTTTTTCAAAATTGCCGCTTACTGAAAACTTTCCACCTAATATATAGATGGTTCCATTCAAATCCAGTTTATTTTTTATAAAATTAGTACAATATGTGATAGAATCAGCATTTTTACCTACTAATAAAATAGGTGCATTTACCTTTTTGGAGAGTATGGAACCTGTCAAGGCATCAGGAAAATCATCTCCACTTGCGATAATTATACTTTGCAATTTTTGGCTGCTAAAATTGCCAGCTACAGATACTGAAGTCTCATATCTATTGGTTCCGTATATCCTATTTACTGAATAATTTGTATCAGCCCTAACTAAACTGGATGTACCTGCCAATAAAAACGATAATGTAAACACAATTATTCCTTTTTTCATGTTCAAACACCCCCATAATATTTAAATTTTCATTACAATTATATTATACAATTTATATTATAAATATGAGTTATAAAATAGGAAAAATTACAAATTATAATAAATTTATCTTATTTAATAATAATTGACATAATTCCTACATTTCTATTATAATGATGGAAATATAATTATTAAAAATAAAATATTAATTAATAAATAATATTTTATTTTAATTACGTAAATGAAAGAAGGCACTGAAACTATGGAAATCAAAGATTTTAATATTGTAGTATCAGGTGATGTATGTTTTAATTTATTATTCTGGCAAACAAACAACGAATGTACCGATAATTTGAATTGGCAGCATTATCCTCACATACACAACATTTCAAGTGAGGGAGAGGCTCTACTTCTAGCTAAACTTGTATATCTGTCTACTGGAGCCAATATAATATCTCCGAAAATAAAATATTCTAGCAATGGTCATTTACCGGATGGACTTTTAAGTTCTAATTCTGAACTAGGACTTTTCCCAATGAATGAGCACGGAGAAGAAAAAGTATATCGTATAAAACAATTTTTAGGATTCACTGAATTAAACTCAAATATGCCCAAATTATTTTCTACTACAAATGATGATGAAAATGCGGATATGGTCATACTAGATGACGAAAACAATGGTTTCAATAATAATAAGAATTTTTGGCCATTGGCATTAAAATCCTCATCTAAACATCCAATAATTATATATAAAATGGACAAGCCTTCCTCTTCGACTGAGCTTTGGAAACACCTGGAACGATTTCATATGAAAAATACCATAGTAGTTATAAATGGCGATGACTTACGTTCAAAAGGAGTAAATATAAGTAAAAATCTTTCCTGGGAAAGAACTGCATTGGATTTTGTATGGCAAATAAAAAATAATCCTAATCTTGGTTTTCTTTCAAAATGCAATCATCTAATTATACCTCTTGGATTAGAAGGCGCCATATACTATAGAAATAATGGAGAAGCTTCTTCTCATCTATACTTTTTAACTTATGCTTTTGAGGGAGATTTTATAGAAAAAACCCAAGGTAAAATGTATGGACTTACTTCCTGTTTTGTAGCTGGACTGGCAAAATCCATCGTTTCAGGAAAACTTAAAAATATATCAATATACAGGGCAATTGACGATGGTATACGTGAGGGAATTGCCTCGGCGCAAAAATACTTTGTATATGGATTCGGTCAAAATATAAAAGAAAATAATTTTCCGAGCCCATCAATTTTTAAAGACAGTCAAAAAGATTTTATAAGCAAAAATTATATACAAGATGTACCCATACGTAATTCCAATGATCCCAACTGTCAATCATGCTGGTATATTATTAAGGACAAGAGCTCGACCAATTTGGCGGAAATAGCTTATGATATTGTTAAAAATGGAGAAGATAGTGCTCTTAAATATATACCAATAGCAAGATTTGGAAAATTAAAAACTGTTGACAGAGATGAATTTGAAGCTTATAAAAGTATTAAAAACCTTATGTCAGAATACATCTCTACCCAAAATGCAGTTCGTCCCCTTTCCATAGCAGTATTTGGAACACCTGGTTCAGGCAAATCCTTTGGTGTAACAGAAATAGCTTCATGTGTTGCTCCAAATTTAATAGAAAAATTGGATTTCAATCTATCTCAATTTCAAACACTTTCAGACTTAATTATAAGCTTTCACAAAGTTATAGATATATCTCTAAAGGGAAAGGTTCCACTGGTATTCTTTGATGAATTTGATTCGACTTTCGGCGAAAAACTTGGATGGTTGAAATACTTTCTAGCACCTATGCAGGATGGTGTATTTAGAGAGGCTAACTCAATTCATCCTATAGGAAAAGCCATATTCGTATTTGCAGGTGGAACAAGCAGTACATTTAAAGAATTTTGTGGAGAGACCATATCAGATAAAGCTGAACATAGAGAATTTTTCAAAGAATTTCAAAGTGCAAAAGGTCCTGACTTTATAAGTAGATTAAGAGGATATGTAAACATTTTAGGTCCAAATCAGACAGATGAAAATTGGGATCAGTTATTTATAATAAGAAGGGCAATGCTTCTTAGATCATTATTGGAACGTAAAGTGCCCCATCTTATAAATAAAAGAGGTGAAGCACAAATAGATAGCGGTGTACTAAGGGCACTTTTAAAAGTCACAAAATACAAACATGAATCAAGGTCAATAGAAGCAATCTTGGAAATGAGCAGATTAACCAATGCAAAAAAATGGGAACAATCTCATCTTCCAGCCAAGGATCAACTGAAACTTCATGTTGATGAAGAAGAATTCACCCGTCACTTAATGCAGGAAGAATTTTTTGCTGAAAAAGTAGAAGAACTTTCTATAAATTTAAATTACATGATAGCTTGTGCAAATAACAATAATTTGAATTCAACTTCAAATGAGTGCTGGAGAAATCTCAGTAGTCAAGAAAAAGATACTATCAGAAATCATATAAGAAATATACCAAATGCCCTATATAAAATTTACTATGACGTAATATCTGTAATGGATAAACCTGAAATTATAACATTTACAGATAAAGAATTAAATGTATTGGCTAAATATGGATACAATCCTAAGTATATCAAGTACTGGCCTAAAGTACTGGCAAACTCCAATTTTAAAATAGAAAGACTAAAATTTGCATGTTATTGTGAATCTCATCTTAAATTCATGTGAAAAATGAGAAGTCCAAAATTCTACTATAAATTGAATTTTGGACTTCATTAAAATTATGAAAATATATCTTTTTTTATATTAGAGTTAAACACTTTTGACTTAAGCATGGCAATTTCATATTTGTAAGGTGGTCTTTTATCCCCTCTGTCATTTAAAAGATATGGCGTTTCAAGAATTTTAGGTATGTTTTTTAAAGCATCATGATTTGCTATATAGCAAAGTGCATCAAAACCAATCTTGCCAAATCCTATCATTTCATGCCTGTCTTTTCTGGAGCCCCTAGGATTCTTACTGTCATTAAGATGAATTACTTTTAATCTATCCAATCCAATTATATGATCAAATTCATTCAATATACCATCAAAATCATTTACCACATCATAACCTGAATCATTAATATGGCATGTATCAAGACAAATTGTAATCTTTTCATTGTATTTTACTCCATCTATAATTCTAGCAAGTTCATCAAAATTTCTTCCACACTCCGATCCCTTTCCTGCCATAGTCTCAAGGGCTATATTAATCCTCTGATCCTTCGCAATAACTTCATTCAAACCTTCTACAATCTTATTTATACCTGCATCTGTTCCAGCTCCAACATGTGCTCCTGGATGCAATATAATATTATTTGCCTTTTTCATGGCACTGGTTCTTTTTATCTCTTCTCTCAAAAAATTCACACCAAGTTCGAAAGTCTGTGGTTTTACACTATTTCCTATATTTATTATATAGGGAGCATGAACTACTATTTCATCAATTCCAGCAGTATTCATCTTATCTATTGCTTCATCAATTCTCAAATTATCTATTGGCTTTCTAAAAGTGTTCTGCGGCGCCCCTGTATAGACCATAAATGTATTTGATCCATATGATAGAGCTTCCTCTACGGAACCAAGCATCATCTTTTTTCCACTCATGGAAACATGCGAACCTATTTTCAAAATAAATTTCACCTCTTTTATATTAATAAAATATTGCCATAAAAATAACTCGTTGAGTGAAATATACACTCAACGAGTTATTTTAGGTTAATTAAAGAATGCTGATATTTTCTGCTTGAGGTCCTTTTTGTCCCTGAACTACATCATAGGAAACTTTCTGACCTTCTTCAAGTGTCTTATATCCATCTACATTTATTTGAGAAAAATGTGCAAAAACATCTTTTCCGTCTTCTCCTGTAATAAATCCATAACCTTTTTCTGAATTAAACCATTTAACTGTACCACTCATTATAATACATACCTCCGAAATTTTATTTTCTTAAACTCTTTGTAATAATAAACCAAATAAAATTTCGATCTTAACATACTTAATATACGTGCTAATTGAAATATATCCGTGTTTCATTATTTACGATTCATTTAAGTTCTATATTATAATATCACACTTAATTATAAAAATCAAGTTATTTTTTGAATTTAACCATATAATTCTACTTATTATATATATAGTTAGTATAATTGTAAATTTCACTAAAAAGTTCTTTAGCTACAGGAGCTGCTGTCTGTGCAGAATAATAGTTTGAAGCATCCGGTTCATCTATAGATACAATTAACGTAATTTTAGGATCTTGATATGGAGCCATACCTGCAAAAGATGAAACATATTTTCCCGGTTCATATCCTGCTCCATCAGCATATGCTTTTTGGGCAGTACCAGTTTTACCTGCAATATTACATCCTTTAACATAGGCATTTTTACCAACACCATCTGAGACAACTTTTTCGAGATATCCCCTAAGTGTTGTTGTGACATCCTTATCCATTATCTTCTTAGCTTTAGTATCCTTAAACTTGCTATTTCCTATAAATTCATTACCTTTATTAAAGTTTCCAGTTTCTTTCATAATATGAGGTGTAAACCACTTTCCGCCATTTGCTATTGCATTAAATACAGACATATATTGAACTTGTGTCATGGCTACTCCCTGTCCAAAAGCAGTATTTGCCAAATCTAAATTTTTAACATTTTTAACATTTTTCACTATACCAGATGACTCACCAGGAAGATCTATGCCTGTTTTGGT
The DNA here is from genome assembly GCF_000359585.1 of Clostridium tyrobutyricum DSM 2637 = ATCC 25755 = JCM 11008. Classification (GTDB taxonomy): domain Bacteria; phylum Bacillota; class Clostridia; order Clostridiales; family Clostridiaceae; genus Clostridium_B; species Clostridium_B tyrobutyricum. The sequence continues at coordinate 44,600 of NZ_APMH01000001.1, forward strand.
TCCAAAACCGAATTTATTTATATGACTATAAAGATTTTCCTTCCCAAGTTGCATTCCAAGCTTGGCAAAACCTACATTGTTAGAATTTTTAAGTATATCCTGAAGACTCATCATACCATGATCTGCTTTATCCCAATTATATATTAAATTGCCATCAACAGAGACACTGGCATTACATAAGAATTGCTGATTCTCATAACTTTTACTAGTTTCAAGTGCTACTTCAGATGTAATTGCTTTAAATATTGATCCTGGCTCAAACGCCCATTGCACCGCATTGTTTTTCCATAAATCTTCTGAATTGTTAGGTGAATTAAGGTTATTACTGGGCTTATTTACCATTGCAAGTATTTCCCCATTTTTAGGGTTCATTATTGTAATAGTAACACTTTTTGCCTTATTTGTTTTAAGGGCGGCATCCGCTGCCTTTTCTGCAAATAGCTGAAGTTTTGCATCTATTGTCAAAACCAGATCTTTTCCATCAATTGGTTTTGTATATGTAGCTTGATTGTAAGGTAAATCCTCCCTTTTATTATCTACTTCTGATATACTTACTCCCGGAGTACCTGTAAGTAATTTATTATACATTAATTCTACTCCACTTAATCCTTGTCCATCAGAATTAGTATGCCCTAAAACTTGAGACAAAAAATTACCATTAACATAATATCTTGTAGTATCAGAAGAAATAACTATTCCATTGATACCTAAATTTTGTATTTTTTTAGCTTGTTCACTAGATACTCCTCTTTTTAATGCTGAGTATTCATCATTGGAATTCATAATTTTATCAATATTACTTTTATCCATTTCCAATATACTTGAAAGCTGATTTTCAAGAGTATCTATACCAATATTTTTATCTTTCAAAGACTGCTTTAATGTTCTTAAATCCAAATCAATTCTTGAAGAAGGTTCATTAGTTGCTAATTGATTATAGTTTCTATCTAATATTTCTCCTCTTGTTGGTTTTATCATGGTCTTATCCACCCATTGTTTTTCAGCCATTAATTTTAGTTTGTCTCCATGAACTGCAGAAATATAGTACAGTCTGCATACAATAGTAATTAAAATCAGAACAATTACAGAGAATACAAAGAATAATCTACTACTTGATACAAGCTTGTCCTTTTCATCCAATATATTTCACCTCTTGTATAATGTAGTTACAATATTCAATAGAAAACTATCTTGAATTCTAACGAACATTACAACTCATTTCTTTTAATTTATTCGAAGATTTTCTACCCGATAGGGTGTACTAATCTCATCTGACTTAGTTTTCTATTTTCCCTTATTGGGAATCCAAACTAGTAAATATTGTTGTATAATATCTCATGAATAGAAGATAGATGTATCACCTCTGGGAAGTGACTCTAACGAGTCATTAATACCCGAGAATTAGCATATCATTCCATCAGTGAGAGTTCTGTGTTTAGCTGGTTGGGTTTCCCTTTGGGAACTACCCGTGTCACAAACAAGGTTACAAAATTACTGATAGAAATGGAATATCTATTCTATCTCAAAAGCAAAGGAGATATTATTTATGAGTAAATTTTTTTATAGATCAACAGTTGGAATTGATGTATCAGCAGACTTTTCTGTAGCTGCCATATTGTCACCTGACGGTGAAGTTCATAGAAAGCCTTTTAAGATTAATCATAATAGAAATGGTTTTGATTACCTAGTAGATCAAATAAAAAAAGCGGAGAAAGAGTTTAACATGAAAACGGCAATTTTCATGGAATCTACTGGCGTATACCATCTTACTCTTTTCCACTTTCTTAAGGATACATTTGAAACATGTATCTTGAATCCACTCATTACTAATTGTAACAAAAATGTGGATATAAGAAAAGTGAAAAATGATAAAAAAGATGCTTTAACCATTGCTAAAATAGGTAAATTTCAAGATGTCAAATATTCTTGTAACTTTGATATCGAAATCTACACACTAAAATCTCTCTGTGGAGATTACTATAAGTTCACTGATAGTAAATCTACATTTAAGAAAAAACTTTCTACTGACTTAAGAGTTATCTTTCCAACTTATAACACTGTTTTTTCAAACATAACCAGTAAAACATTAATTGCAATTTTGAAAACTTATTCAAGCCCTGAGGCAATCTTAAATGCTGATAAGAACAAACTTATTAAGCTTATATCCGCACATTCAAGAAAAGGACAGGTGTACAGTGAAAATACTTATAAAAAACTAATTGATGCTGCTGGAGAAGCTGTTTATATTGGTCTAAACTCACCCAGTTTATTTGTAAAAATTATTAACACAATTTCCATAATGGAAGCATTAGAAATTCAGATTGAAAACTTATTAAAAGAAATACATCTATTAATGTGCAGCAATAGAATTTCTGCTGAATTTAAGAAAAATGTTCAATTAATTTATTCAATACCAGGTGTTGGTGAGCTAACTGCCACCACAATAATGAGTGAAATCGGCAATATAAAAAGTTTTGTTAAACCTAAACACTTAGTTGCTTATTTTGGTATAGATCCCTCTGTAAGCCAGTCTGGAAAGTTTAACAGTAACAAAAATGTTATGTCTAAACATGGTACCAGGATAGGACGAAGGGCCTTATACGCTGTCGCTTTAGCATCTATACGTAAAATTAGAAACGATGAGCCTATAAATAAAGTTCTACTTAATTTCTACAAGGAAAATATGAAAGGTAAAAGCAAGAAAGTCGACTTGGTGGCAATAATGCACAAGCTAATAAATTACATATTTTCCGTTCTTAAAAACCAAAAAGAGTATGAACTTCGTGACCCTAAGATACATGTTAAAATGCATCTTAATAAACAATCTAACTCTGCAGCCTGACGGCTAAAAAATAAAAGCTTAATTTATTAACAATTAATTCCATTGTTCGTGTTTTTCAATGGATTTTTTGTCATACTTATTTTTACTCGTAAATTTTTTTGCTAAATATTATTGACTTTTACTAGCTGGTCTAAACTGTTTTCTTAAAAATATAGATGCCATTCCATAATTTTATATTATATACAAATTATTTGCAAATTATATTATCAATTTTATGTATAAAAATACCCACAGATACTATTATAGCAGTTCTGCAGGTGTTTTAGTCCGATTTATTTCATTTTATTATTTAATTAGACAACATACATCATTGGCAAATTGCACTGGATCATCTACAGGAAGGCCCTCAATAAGCAGTGCCTGATTATAAAGCACATTTGAATACATCTTAAGTTTATCCTTATCCTCCTGAAATGCTTTCTTTATGGCCTTAAACATTTCATGATTAGTATTTATTTCCAAAATCTTATCAGCTTTAACCTTTTGATTATTTGGCATCATATTAAGTACCTTTTCCATTTCAATAGACATATCTCCATCATTTGCAAGGCAAACTGGATGTGTCTTTAATCTGTTTGATGCCCTAACTTCTTTAACCTTATCCTTAAGTACTTCCTTCATAAAGTCAAAAAGATCTTTGTTTTCTTCAGTTTCCTTTTTACTTTCTTTTTCATCAGACTCAAATCCCAAATCTTTACTTGAAACTGATTTAAATTCTTTGTCTTTATATTTCATGAGCATCTTAATAGCAAATTCATCAACTTCATCCGTAAAATACAATATTTCAAATCCCTTGTCTTTAACCAATTCAGTTTGAGGTAATTTTTCAACCTTTTCTACAGTTTCACCCGCTGCATAATATATAAATTTTTGATCATCTTTCATGCGGGATACATATTCATCAAGACTTACAAGCTTCTTCTCAGTAGAAGAATAAAACATCAATAAATCCTGAAGTACTTCCTTATTGGCTCCAAAATCTGAATAAACCCCATATTTAAGCTGTCTTCCAAAGTTTTTATAGAACTCTTCATATTTTTCACGGTCCTTTTTAAGCATCAAAAGAAGTTCACTTTTAATTTTGTCTTTTATTCTCTTAGCAATAAATTTAAGTTGTCTATCATGTTGTAAAAGTTCCCTCGATATATTAAGAGAAAGATCTGCAGAATCAACCAATCCTTGAACAAAGCTAAAATAATCAGGCAATAAATCTGCACATTTATCCATTATTAAAACTCCGTTTGAATAGAGTTCCAGGCCCTTTTCAAATTCTTTTGTATAAAAATCATAAGGAGCCTTGGCTGGGATAAATAATAGTGTAGTATAACTTACTATTCCTTCAGCCTTGGAATGAATAACCTTTAATGGTTTTTCATATCCAAAATGCTTATCCATATAAAATTGATTATAATCTTCCTCTTTTAATTCATTTTTATTTTTTCTCCAAATTGGTACCATGCTATTTAAGGTTTCATCTTCAAAATAGTCCTCATGTTCTTTTTCATTATCCTTTTTAGGTCTGCTCTTCTTTACCATCATCTTTATTGGGTACTTTATAAAATCAGAATACTTCTTAACTAAATCCCTAATTTTATATTCCTCAAGAAAATCATCATATTTTTCATCTTCAGTATTTTCTTTAATTTTTAACACAATTTCAGTGCCTACTGAATCTTTTTGACAAGGTTCAATATTATAACCTTCTACACCTTTTGATTCCCATTTATAAGCCTCATCTGAATCTATTGATTTAGTTTTTACAGTAACTAAATCAGATACCATGAAAGCAGAATAAAATCCCACTCCAAATTGTCCTATTATATCTACTCCATCTTTTATTTCATTTTCGTTTTTAAAAGAAAGGGAGCCACTTTTTGCAATAGTGCCAAGATTATTTTCAAGTTCCTCCTTTGTCATTCCTATACCTGTATCAGTAATCGTAAGTGTTCTTTTTTCCTTGTCCGCAGTAATTCTAATATAAAAATCTTCTTTATTAAAGCTTACATTTTCATCAACAAGTGACTTATAATAGCTTTTATCTATTGCATCACTTGCATTTGATATAAGTTCTCTTAAAAATATTTCCTTGTTTGTATAAATTGAATTAATCATCAAGTCAAGCAATCTTCTTGACTCTGCTTTAAATTGTTTTGTAGACATCGTACCATTTCCCTTCTCTATAAATAAATATTTTATATTTTTTATGTAAAAACCTCAATAAAACTACATCTCTATAGTATTGATGTAGTTTATTTGAGAATTATTGTTTCTATTAGCACTCATAATAACTGAGTGCTAATTTTATTTTAACAATTATTTATTGTTTGTCAATATGTCTCTAATATTATTTACTAACTTTTTCAATAATCTGAAGGATTTGTGAACCAGCTTCATCCAATTCATTCATCTTGTTTTTAACTGTATTCAAATTTTCAATTAGTTTGGTATTTTTTTCAGATATACCCTGCATATTATTAGCCCCATCTGTAAAATTTTGTGCCATTTCATTTATGACTTTTACTATTCCGCCAATAAATGAATTTAATTCCTGAGATGAAGCACTGAAGTTATTCATAAATTCATTTATTCTATTGGAATCTTTGGAATATCTTGAGGATGCCTCATCAAATTTGTCATAATCCTGTGAGACTTCAGTTGATATATAACTTAATGCACTTTTAGAACCTTCTACCAGTCTATTTACAGAATCCACTACTGAATCAACTATTACTTTTATATTTCCTGCAGTTTCACCGGACTGTTTTGCAAGTTCCTTTACTTCATCTGCTACTACCGAGAATCCCTTGCCTGCTTCTCCTGCTCTTGCAGCCTCTATAGATGCATTTAAAGCCAAAAGATTAGTCTGTTCTGTAATATCGATTATTGCCTGTGTAAGCTTGGTTATTTCATTTACAGATTTACTCTCTTCTATAGCACTTTCTATATCCTTCTTTATATTTGAATACATAGTATTTGATCTGTCACGTGCTTTTTGCGTTGTAATTTGAAGTTCTTTACCCCTTTTAGAAGATTCCTGTGAGAATTTTGAACCTTCTTTTGCCTTGTCGGATATGTCATTTACTGCATTTCCCATTTCTCCTGAAGATGCAGCTATTTCTTCTGCAGATGCCGAGTTTTCTTCCATGCTTGCTGATATATTCTCTATTTCTCCTGCAGTTTCACCCAATTCATTTTCTAATTTTTCAACAAAATTTACCACATTATGTATGTTTTCATTTATACTATTTGCCAGAGAATTTAAATTTTCTATAAATTCTTGTAAATTGGTGTTGGAATTTTCATTCGAGTTTTTTTGAATATTTTCTGTTGATAAGATTTTTTTGGAGAATAGAACGGCTCCTATTATGCTGGAAATAACCCCAATTAAAAGCATTACCAAAATTGTTATTACTGAAACTTGATTAAATGTCAATATTGAAAAAATTATTATAGGAATCATAACAATTAAAAAAATAAGCAATACTGACTTCTTGGTGAAATTCATTCTAAGTCCACTCCTTTTTAAATATATTATGTGTTAATTAAATTATCGTATCTTATATGAAATCTTTATCCTTTTATCGATAAATACTTTAATTTAACAAACTTCCCATGGATTTTCTTTTTTCTCAACAAATAAAATACAACTTAAAATAGAATTTTCAACCATATCACTTACAGCCTGATCAGTATAAAAAGCCGTATGAGGTGTAACAATAACATTAGGATATGACTTAAGTATTGCCAAATCCCTATTATCAAGTACCTGACATTTTAGATCATTATAATATATATTTGATTCATTTTCTATAACATCCAAAGCTACCCCACCAATTTTTTTCTTTTCTATACCATCAATTAAATCATCGGTATTTATTAAAGATCCTCTGGCTGTATTAATAATAAATACTCCTTCTTTCATCAATGTTATAGAATTCTTATCTATTATATGATAATTATCCTTTGTAGCTGGCACATGCATTGTTATAATATTGCTTTTTTGAAATAGTTCTTTTAGATTAACATACTCAACATATTGATTTAATTTTTTATCTTTATATATATCATAGGCCAACATTTTACAATCAAATCCACTTAAATGCTTTATTACAGTTTTTCCAATTCTCCCCGTTCCAATAATCCCCACAGTTAAGTTTTGTAATTCTTTTCCTTGAACTCCCTTTAAAGAATAATCTTGTACATTGCTTCGTTCCATAATAGTTTTGATTTTCCTTGATATCATAAGTATCATCATTATGGTATAATCAGCTACGCTATTTGGTGAATATGTTACATTTCCAACATGAATACCAAACTCCCTAGCACTTTTAATATCTATATGATCATATCCAATTGTTCTTGTAGATATAAACCTTACACCAACTTCATAAAATTTTTTAATTAAATTTCTATCAACTGGCGTTGTAATAATACTTATACAATTAAATCCACTTGCTAGATTCGCATTTTCCAAAGTTGGTCCTTCTTTACACAATTCAATTTCAACATTATATTTTTTACTAAACTTATCCAAATACTTAGCTTCATCCATTCTATAACTATATACTAAAATTTTCATTGTTAATAAACTCCCCCTTATGTTTTCATATTATTCCATATGAAGACTATAAATGTAATTTTATATCATTAAATATTATAATTCAACCAATTGCTAAAATAGCACTTAATTCATCTTTATAATAGGAATTAAGTGCTTGAATATACAAACTATTTCATTTTCTTATATATATTATCTATAACATCTACTCTTTCCCTGCCTATTGCATTAGCTAGCCTAGTCGGCATAAATCCATTTTTATAAACTCTGTCCTCATTGGCACTTATTATAGTCTTAACTGATTCTTCTAATTTATCTTGATCTATCAAGTCATCAAAATATGACTCAACTAAATCTCTTAATCTGCTTGCCAATTCATTTGGATTTTTATAAACTTGTCTCATTTTTATTATACTCCTCATAATTTAATATTAATTTTATATGACTATGAATTATTATATTTTATTTGCTCAAATATTTCAATAACTCTCTCTACTTTCAAACTGACTTTTATAAAGTTTGGCATAAAATCCACCTTTGTTTAACAATTCTTCATGATTTCCTCGTTCAACTATTTCACCATTATTCATTACCAATATAATATCTGCATTACGTATAGTAGATAGTCTGTGTGCTATTACAAAACTTGTTTTTCCATTCATCATTACCTGAAAAGCACTTTGAATTTTTGCCTCTGTTCTCGTATCAATATTACTAGTTGCTTCATCTAATATGAGCATAGGTGGATTTATTAACATAACCCTTGCTATGGTCAATAACTGCTTTTGTCCTTCTGAAAGATTTGACCCTGCTTCTGTTATAACAGTATCATAGCCCTCTGGAAGTCTTTTTATAAAATTATGAACATATGCTTCTTTTGCAGCTTTTTCAATTTCACATTGTGAAGCTTCCTGTTTTCCATAACTTATATTTTCCCTTATTGTACCTTCAAACAGCCATGTATCCTGCAGAACCATCCCAAATAATCTTCTAAGATTATTTCTTTTAATTTCATATATATTGGTTCCATCTATCATTATATTTCCTGCATTTATATCATAAAATCTCATAAGAAGATTAACTATTGTAGTTTTCCCTGCACCTGTAGGTCCAACAATTGCAATAGTATTTCCTTTTTTTATGTCTGCACTAAAATTATTTATTAGCGGTACTTCTTTTACATATGAAAAAAATACATTTTGAAAATCTATATTTCCATTACATTTGATAATTTCTTTAGTGTTTTTTGAATCATCTACTTCCTGAACTTCATCAATAATTGAAAATACCCTTTCACAAGATGCAAGAGCAGCTTGAAGTTGTGTAGCAACACTGGTTATATTATTTATGGGCTGAGAAAATTGAGTTGAATATGTTAGAAAACTTGATATTGTTCCTACACTAAGGCCATTTAGAACTGAAAGAAGTCCTCCAACTACTCCAACCAATACATATGTTATATTATTTACAAATCTAGTTGATGGATTTGTAAGTGATGAATAAAATTGTGCCTGTTGACCACATTTATAAAGTCTGGTATTGATTTCATTGAACTTTTTCTGTGAATTTTCTTCATAACCGAAAACTTTTACTATTTTTTGATTGCCTATAATCTCCTCAATATATCCATTTAATTCACCTACTGTCTTTTGCTGTTCTTTAAACATCTTGTTTGATCTTTTAGTAATAAAAGAAGCTATAACAAAACAGAGTGGTGTCATGCATAAAATGACCAAACTTATCTTTATACTCAATGCAAACATCAATACTATAGAACATATTACAGTTACAATTCCAGGATAAAATTGTGTAATTCCCTGAAATAGTCCATCTGAAATGGCATCAATATCATTTGTCAGCCTGCTCATTATATCTCCATGTGCATTAGAATCAAAATACTTTAAAGGAAGCTTTTCAATTTTATCAAATGCTTCATTTCGTATATCTCTTACAGTTCTAAAGGATATTATATTAGCTAAAATCGTAAATATCCACATGAAAAAAGAACTTACTCCATAAACTACTGCCAATATAATTATTATTTTAAATAAATCAGGGAAATCCACTCTGCCCTGTCCTATAATTCTATCTATTGCCTTTCCAACAATAAATGGGATAAATGCTGTTAATATGTTGCTGACAAGTGCACATACAAGAGATATAACCAGATATATTTTATAATTGCCAATATATTTAAATAATCTAAATAAACTATTCTTTTTCATCTATACTAATCTCCTTTGAAACCTGTGAATTATATATCTCCCTATATACACTGCAATTTTCCAGCAATTGTTCATGGGTTCCCATGCCTGAAATATTTCCATCATCAAGAACTATTATTTTATCTGCAGATCTTATAGTACTTATTCTCTGACTAACCATAATAACTGTCATTCCCCTAGTATTATTTCTAAGATCTTTTCTAAGTGCTGCATCCGTTGTATAATCAAGTGCACTTAAACTATCGTCCATAATTAATATTTCAGGATTACGTACTACGGCTCTTGCTATAGTAAGCCTTTGTTTTTGACCTCCAGAGAAATTAATTCCTCCTTGAGATATACCTGTTTCATATTTTAATGGAAGTTTTTCAATAAATTCTGCTGCCTTTGAAATTTCCGCTGCTTTTTCAATCTCAGATAAACTTGCATTATCTTTTCCCCATTTTATATTTTCCATAACTGTTCCAGAAAATAAAACAGCCTTTTGAGGTACCAATCCTATTTTATATCCAAGTTTGTCCTTAGAATACTCTCTTACATCAATACCATCTACTAAAATTCTTCCTCTAACAACATCATAAAGTCTGGAAATAAGATTTACAAGCGTTGTTTTTCCAGATCCAGTGCCTCCAATTATTCCAATAGTTTGACCTGATTCTATACAAAATGATATATCTTTAAGTGAATATTTTTTTGCATTTTTATATGCAAAAAATACATGTTCAAATTTTATAGATCCAATATCTCTAATCACTTCTTTATTATCTGAAAAATTATTATTGTATTCTATGCTTGGATTTATATCAAATACTTTATTCACACGTGATGCACTCGCAGCTGCTTTTGTAAATATAACAATAAGGTTTGCTACAATTATAAGTGCTGACAACACTAATGTAGCGTAGTTTATATATGCTATGATTTTTCCTTTAGTAACTACACCACCGTTTACTCTTATACCTCCAAACCACAGTATGAACAAAACTGAAAAATTCATTATTAAACTTGTGATTGGGTTCATAAGTGCCGATATTTTTCCAACTCTTATTGAAGTATTAGTTTGATCTTCATTCGATTTTTTAAATCTGGCTTTTTCGTATTCCATTTTTGAAAAAGCCCTTACTACTCTTACTCCTGATAAATTTTCTCTCAGTACAAGTGCAAGTTTATCCAATTTTTTTTGCACTATCTTATAGAAAGGAAGTGATCTGCTCATTATCATATAAACTGCAAATGCAAATACGGGTATGGATAAATACATTATAACTGAGAGTTTTGGATCTAGAAAAGTAGCCATTATAATTCCACCTATACATAAAAAAGGAACTCGTATAGCCAGACGAATAAACATGGCAAGTGCAAGCTGTAGCTGATTTACATCATTAGTAACACGATTGATAAGTGAAGATGTACCATACTCATCAATTTCATCATAGGATAGAGTGCCTATCTTTTTAAATAATTCTTTTCTCAATATAGTCCCGAATCCTTGAGATGCTATGGATGCAAAATATTGGCATGTGAATGAACATATAATTCCAATTGCAGCCATTAGAAACATTATAATCCCTATTTTAAGTATATAAGAAGTACTCCCACTCTTTATACCCTTATCAACAATTAGAACCATAATAGTTGGTATTAGTATTTCAAATATTGCCTCCAGTAATTTAAATATAGGTCCTAAAATAACTTGCTTCCTATAAGGTTTGATAAATTTAAGTAATTTTAGCAAATCGTTACCTCCAATAACTATATAATATGTGCAATTCTCTGTAAGTCATACACATTATATCAAACATATTTCCATATTTAAAATACATAATATATATTAGTCATATATAATTCTTATATAGAAAAAATCAAGTAACAATCCAATTTGTTACTTGATTATAATACATACTTATTTAATATTTTACCTCTATTTACAAAAGCAATTACAATTTCCTCCACTTTTTTTAGCCCTATACATAGCCTTGTCCGCTTTTACTATCAAACTATCAATATCAACTCCATCTTTAGGATAACAACTTATACCAATACTCAACGATATAGGTATTTCATTTCCATTACAAATTATAAAATTATTCTTGATCCTAAGAATTCTACAGGCTATAGTTTCGCAATCAGATAAATTCTTTATATTAGGTAGTAATATTAAAAATTCATCACCACCATATCTTGTAACCGCATCCTCTTTCCTCGTAGCTTTTTTAAGTATGTTAGCTACTTTTGTCAACACTCTGTCACCTATTTCATGTCCATAAGTATCGTTTATCTTTTTAAATTTATCAATATCTGTAAACATTAATCCCAACATAGTATTATTTCTCTTAGCAACACTTAAAAATTTTTCTGAAAACTCATAGAACAATGTCCTATTTGCGGCTCCTGTCAACTTGTCATAATAAGCCAGATTTTTAATAACTTCTTCCTTTTCTTTTAATTTCTTATTTAACTCACATAACTTGGTTACATATTTTTTTAATCTATCAACCTGTATAAATTGACTGGTAACATCTAAAAATTCCAGAACCAATACTTTAGAATTATTATAATCAAACCTGCTTATTTTTAGATTTAAATTTTCCCTATCATTAACTAACTTTCCATGCATTGATGATGAAAAAAACATTTTAAGCCCATTATCCATTACATTGGATATACTGCTTTTTAAATATTTTCTAGTCAAATTAGGTAATATTTCATATATATTGTTATCAATTGCATTTTCTGCATTGATACCTGTTAAATACTCCATGTATTTGTTCCATATACAAATATTTAATCTCTGGTCAATCAATACTAATCCTTCATTAATATTATTTAATATATCGGATATAATTTTATCCATATAACTCATCCTCTATACTATCTATTTTTTTCATCAATTCTTTTAAAGATTGAAGGGTTAAATCAATTATCACCGCACCTTCAATCTCTATTTCATCTATTACAAATGTTATATAAAGTATAAGCACATTCTTATACTGCTTATATTTAATATCTCTTCTAAAATCTATTGTATTAAATACTTTAACTTCAGGCAAAGTATAGTCCAATTTAATATCTAAATGGTTTCCAACTTCCCCAATAATGGAATTTAAAATTATATTGCCAATTTCTTTAATAATATCAAAATCTACATTTGTAAAATCTTCACCATAAATATTATTATCTTCATATTGACCATAACATATGTCCACAAACTTTTTCATTTTTTTTGCAGGAAAAATCAAATTTGCCTTTCCTGTAAGCTTTTTTTCAAAAGCTATAGATGATATCATTAAAGTTCCATTAATTATCATTGGAAAATAATCTTCCAATCTTAAATTTTTATTTTCTAAATTCAATATTTCTACATTCGGTACATCTAAAAATATTCTCTTATTGGTTATTTCTGAAAGCATACTAGCTGCTTTTCCCACACTTATATTAAATAGTTCCTTCAATATATCATATCTCAATATTCTTTTCTTCATTTTAATCATTCCTCATCATATTACATAATTTCTCAGCCTTCTTTTGATTAAATGGTTTATTGATAAATGCCATTATACCATAGGATTCTATTTCCTCTCTTACATTTTTTTGAACATCTGCAGAAATAACAGCTATTTTTGCATCCTTATTATCTTCCTTTATTAATTTTATTAATTCTTTGCCATTTAAATTAGGCATCAATAAATCTAAAATTGTATAATCAGGATTGATATCTTTGTATTTTTCAAATCCTTCTTGTCCATCACAGGCAAAGAACATTTCAATATCATCCACATTTCCTATGAATTTTTTTATTAAATTAGAAACTATCTTTCGAGAAAAAATTGAATCATCCACTATCAAAATTTTTAACATTATGCTTCCTATCCTTTCAATAAATTAAGAATAAATAAAACCAGCAATTGTAAATGTGACTACTAATTACTGGTAGGTATCACTATTAGATTAACTTTCTAAAATTTCAAAAAATTAGAAAAAATCTTATTGTCCCTACTTAAGTATATTATATAACAAAGCTTTAAATTTACATATAAAAATGTTAATACTAACTTGAACTAAAGTCAATATATTACTATAGATGAATATATTTATAATAACCCTTATACATATCTATTTAAATATAAATTTTATTATATACTCTGTCATTATTTACTTTTAATTTACAATTTAATTGTACAATTCTCTTTACCATATTAATAAATTCACAAGTTGCTTTTGTAATATATTCTCCTTGTCTATAGGCTATTACAATTGTAGAATTAATATTATCTATTAAAAAATAATTATTATATTTATCTGTATTCAATAACCATATGACATTTTCCGGTATAAAAGCAAATCCCATTCCTTCAGCAGCTATTCTATGAGCAGTATCGACATTAGTAAGTTCAAGAAGAATATTTGGCTTAAAATGCGACTGTTGAAATATATTATCTGCAATAAGTCTCATTCTCTGACCTTGTTTCAACAAAATAAATTTTTCATTTTTTAAACTATTAATATATAATTTTTGATCTCTTTTATAGTTTTTATGAGAACATATAGGGTGATTTCTAGGAGCTACAAGGAATATTCTTTCATTGCATACTGGCTTATATAAAATCTTTTCATTTTTTATTGGAAGATTTAATATGGCAATATCTATTTTGCCATCCAATAGCATTTGCTCTAATTTTAAGGTTACATCTTCTTGAATTGATAATTTTATCTCTGGAAATTTATTATTAAATTCTGGTAATACCAATGGTAATATATATCTTCCTATCTGGATTGGAATCCCGATTATAATCCGTCCTTTTTTAGAACCAGCTATATCACTCAGTTCTTTTCTTAATTGGCTATTTAGATTGAGAATACTCTTTGCAGTTTTTAAGTACTTCTCCCCTGCAAAAGTCAATTTAATAGAGCTTGTAGTTCTATCAAATAATTTCACTCCTAAATTATTTTCCAATCTGATAATATACTGACTTAAAGAAGGTTGAGAAATGTACAATTTTTTTGCCGCTTTTGAAATACTTTTTTCCTCTGATATTGCTATTACATATTCTAATTGATGAAAATTCATATAAATTTCCTACTTTCTTATAAAAAATCAATTCATTATAGTTTTATACTATAAATTATATAATATTAATAGTATTATACATATACTAAAATCAAAAGTATAATATACAAGTATACAATATTTTAATATTATATTTTATTAAAAGGGGCCATTTATCTTGACAGTTAAAGAAATACCTGTAGTTCATAAAAAGAAAATAAGTTTACACTACCCTATTATTACCTCTGAATCATTAATTCTTGGAATACTTCTTACAACAGTGGGCGGATTTCTGGATGCCTATACTTTTGTAGGAAGAGGTGGTGTTTTTTCCAACGCCCAGACAGGAAATCTTGTATTGGTTGGAATATCCCTTTTCAAAAGAAATTGGAACGAATTTTTACACGCATTAATGCCAATTTTAGGTTTTATAATTGGTGTAATGACCTATGAAATTATAAAAAAAAGGGCTTCTATTGCTTTCATAAAAAATTCTTTGTATATGATATTAATTATTGAGATAATACTATTTTTAATTATAGGATTTATTCCTAGAACTGTATCAAATATTTTTGTGAATGTTACTATTTCATTTGCAGCCTCGCTGCAATTTTGTTCATTTAGGAAATTGGTTGGTGCACCTTTTGCCACTACTATGTGTACCGGTAATTTACGTTCAGCTTCACATGAAGTCTATATTGCAATTACACAAAAAGACCATGAATCCAGTTTAAAGGCCATTAGATATTTTGCTGTTATTTTCTCATTTTTATTTGGAGCTTTTTGGGGTGGCTTTTTTACCATCAATATTGGAGATCATTCAATATGGGTAGTTTGTATAGTATTGTTGTTTTGTTTAATTTCACTAATTATAAGCAATCAAATTATGAACAATCAAAATGACTAGGAGATATTTATATAATGGATATTATAATCAGACAGGCATTATTAAAGGATTTGGATACAATATCGAAAGTTGAAGCAATCTGTTTTCCAAAAGCAGAAGCAGCTACAAGAGAATCTTTAAAACAGCGTCTTAATACATTTTCAGAAAGTTTTTTTGTAGCAGAAAAAGATAAAAAAATTATTGGATTTATTAACGGTTGTATTATAAATGGAACTGTGATTTATGACGAGTTATATGAAGATTCAACACTTCATATTCCAAATGGTGACTATCAGACAATTTTTGGACTTGATGTCATACCAAATTATCGCAACCATGGAATAGCAGCACAATTAATGAATCACATGATAGATATATCAAAAACATCAGGTAGAAAGGGTCTAGTTCTTACTTGCAAGAAAAGACTCATTCACTACTATGAAAAGTTCGGATATATCAATAAAGGTATATCTAAATCAGTACACGGCGGCGTTCAATGGTATGACATGATTTTGAAATTTTAGAAAGGGTTCAAAATCTTGAATCCTTTCTAAAATATTTTCATATTCTTAAATGGATATACTCTAAAAATTACATGACCCTTTACATCTTTTATATTTACAGGACCAAGTATTCTACTATCAGTACTATTACCTCTATTGTCTCCAAGTACAAAAATATATCCTTTAGGTATGATATATTGTGTTGTATAAGAGTTAGGCTCTGTAACAGTACCCTTGGGAAGATAATTTTCCTCAAGGCATTTTCCATTTAAATATACTTGTCCATTCTTTATATCAATGGTATCTCCTTCAATACCTATTACTCTTTTTATATAATTACTGTTGTTTTCATCTTTGGAGTTAAAAACAACAATTTCACCTCTATTTATTTTTCCTATTGCAGTACTTATCCTCTCTTGAAATATAATATCATTATTGTGAAATGTAGGCTGCATTGACGGACCTGTTACATCTGATCTTGCAAAAACATAGGTATGAAATACAAATGCAAGTACAACGGCTATTAAAATACTAATACTATATTGTCCTATTCCTTTTAGAACCATTTTATTTTTCATTATTGTCATCTCCTCGAATTAGTTTTATTTAATTATAACAATATTAGTTATAAATATAAAATAAGCATTCAGAATTTCTGAATGCTTATTTTATATTTCAAAATCCACATTTTTTCAATGCCTGTTTTAAATCATCTATAATATCTTCTGCACTTTCCAAGCCTATGCTGAACCTTATATATCCGTCTCTAAATTCTTCTGGATAAAAGTCAATTCTTTCATCATCAGGACCAGTATAGACAATAAGACTTTCATCATGCCCAAGTGATACTGCAGGTACTACAAGTTCTAAGGAATTTATAAATTTATTGTGGATTTCACTATCAGCTTTTAATGCAAAAGCAATTACACCAGAATACATCTTCATCTGTTTCTTAGCAATATCATGCTGTGGGTGACTTTCAAGTCCAGGATATGCAACAAATTTCACAGCAGGATTTGCCTCCAGGTACTTTGCGACTTCAAGGGCAGTATCGCTGTGTTGTTTCATACGAAGTGGCAATGTTACAACGCCTCTCATTATAAGCCATGCATTAAAAGGACTTATTGTACCTCCAAGGTTGACCATTGCTTCACTTTTTATTCTATCTATAATCTCTTTTTTTCCTATTACAGCTCCACCCATAGCATCCCCATGCCCATTTATATACTTTGTCAAACTATGTACTACAAGATCTGCTCCAAGTTCAAGAGGATGTTGTAAATATGGAGATGCAAAAGTACTATCAACACTAAACAATGCCCCAATAGATTTGGCTATTTGGGATATTTCTTCAATATCACTTATTTTGGTAGTTGGATTACCTGGAGTTTCTACATGAATCAGCTTTGTATTGGGCCGTATTGCCTTTTTTATTTTCTCTACATCTGATGTATCAACAAGAGTTGCCTCTACACCATACTTATCGGGGAGATATTGATTCAACAATCTATAAACTGCTATATATGAAACATTAGAACAAATCACATGTGAATTGCTGCCTAAAAATGTAAAGAATACACCTGCAAGTGCAGCAACTCCACTTGCAAGAACTACACAGTCTTCCCCACCTTCCAATGCAGCCAGTCGCTGTTGAAGATACAATTGATTTGCAGAAGTATTTCTAGTATATAGTATTTGATTTGGGTCACTCCAGTTAATTGATGATGCATCTTCTGGAAGTCTGTAGCAGTTTGCCATAGTTATAGGACGTCTGATAGATCCCGTTTCTTTATCAATCCCATTGCCTACATGTACGCATTTTGTTATAAAGCTAGGTTCTTTACTCATTACATTTCCCCCTTATAAGTTGAATAATTGATTATATTAAAAAGATTGTCTTTCATAAGAAAAACAACCTTAATTCACAAGATATCTTCCTTATCTTTCAGAATATTCTGCTGGAATTAACACCTTGCACTTAAATAAAAATGCTGGTTGTCGGGTTTCAAAGGGCCAGTCCCTCCACCACTCTCGATAAGATATATATATAATTTATTTCATGATATATTATAATAGTATTTTTGTCAATAAATTATGCTAACAAAAAAATGGAGACTAATCTAATATGGATTTTAAAGAACGTGAAACAACTGGAATTGATGATAGTCCAAAATTGTTATCTCAGATTTTATACTGACTAGACTTTTTACCTACCAAACTTCGTCTGAAATTTCTTTCACTAACCTAATCTTGTCCCACTGCTGCTTTTCAGTTAAAATGTTTCCTTCTTCAGTGGATGCAAAGCCACATTGTGGACTTAAACACAATCTGTTTAGATCAATGTATTCTGTTGCCTCTTTTATTCTCTTTATTACATCTTCTTTATTCTCAAGCTGTCCTATTTTAGAACTAATTAAACCCAATACAACAATCTTATCTTTTACAAATCTAAGTGGAGCAAAATCTCCTGCACGATCAGTATCGTATTCCAGATAAAATGCATCTACATTAACGGTACCAAATAATATTTCTGCTACAGCTTCATATCCACCTGAAGATGCCCATGTTGAATGATAGTTTCCACGGCAAACATGCATTGTAATCACCATATCATCGGGATGTCCTTTAAGTGACTCATTATTTACCTTAGCATACAATTTGGCAATTTCATTTATATCCAGGCCTTCTTCCTGACGTGCTTCCCAATATTTTTTGTCACAAAACATTCCCCATGTACAGTCATCCAGTTGAAGGCTGCGGCAGCCAGCATCATAAAAAGCTTTTATAGCCTTTCTATAGGCATTGGCTATATCAGATACAAGTTCTTTTGTACTGCTGTAAATTGAATCTGTAATCTCCTTGTTTTCACCTCTTTGAAGCTCTGCAAGAAACTGTGCTGGTGCAGGTATGCTCTGACGTGCAATTACATCGTCGCCTGTAATGCTTTTTAAAAATTTGTAATGTGAAACCATAGGATGATTGCTAAAACCTATTTTACCAGTAAGTACAGCAGTTTCAGGTCTAGTCTCCAAACCATTGAATTTATATCCCTCATCTATAATCTTCCTATCTACACCATCAAGTCCCCACATAAAATCAAGGTGCCACCATGATCGCCTGAATTCACCATCTGTAACAGCTTTAAGTCCTACGGATTTTTGTTTCTCAACCAATTTTATTATTTCCTTGTTCTCAAGTTGATTTAATTCTTCAAAAGAAATTTCTCCATTTTTGAATTTAATACGTGCATTTTTTATATTTTGTGGACGTAAGAAGCTTCCTACAATATCTGCTCTAAAAGGAGTTTTAGTTCTCTTGTCCGTTTTTTCAAATACTATACTCATTTAAATCTCTCCTTAACTAACTCGTTTTACTGTGAAACAAGTATAACACAGATGGATTTATATGGGTAACTTCAAAAAACTATTACCTGTTATAGGAATTAGCTATATCTAATACTTTTATTGATTCCACACTTCACCCGCAATTTCCACAATAAGCCTTATTTTATCCCACTGTTCCTCTTCTGTAATTATATTTCCCTCTTCTGTAGAAGCAAACCCGCACTGAGGGCTTAAACAAAGTTGATTTATGTCAATATATTTACAGGCTTCAGAAATGCGAGATTTAATATACTGCTTGCTCTCAAGTCCACCATGTTTTGTAGTTACAAGTCCAAGTACAACTATCTGTTTTTTTATAAATCTCAAAGGTTTGAAGTCACCTGATCTTTCATCATCATATTCCAGGAAAAATCCATCTACACTGCAATTTTTAAAAATTGTTTCAGATATAAAATCATATCCTCCCGATGCAAACCATGATGAATGAAAATTTCCACGGCATATATGAAGTGTAATTATCATATCATCCGGACAATCTAAAGTACTCCCATTGATAAGATTTAAATAGTAATTCATGAGTTCCTCAGGATCAACATTCATATGGCTTATGTGTTGTCTGTATTTCTGACTGCACAACATTCCGAGTGCTGTATCATCCAGCTGGAGATATCTGCAGCCAGCTTCATAAAAAGATTGGATTGCACATTTGTAAACTTCTATAATATCATTCATGAGTTCCTGACTATTTTTATAGACATTATTTTCATTATGACTTTGTACAGAGTAAAATAGAGCTGGGGATGGAATTGTAAATTTAGGAATACTGCTGCCGCAAATACTTTGTAAATATTTAAAATGTTGTATCATGGGATGACCATTAAATAAGATCTTATCTACAATCCGAAAACTTTCAGCTCTAATTCTTGATCCGTTGATATTTTTTCCCTTGTTCAACATAATCTTTTCCGTACCATGTATGCCTAAAAAGAAATCCAAATGCCACCACGATCTTCTAAATTCTCCATCGGTAACAGCCTTTAATCCCAATTGTTTTTCCTTTTGTACCAATTTTATAATCTCTGTATTCTCAATATCTGTTAAAGTTTCAAAACTTATATCTCCTTCTGCAAACTTTCTGCGGGCAATTTTAATTTCTTCTGTACGTAAAAAACTGCCTACAATATCACAGCGAAAAGGTGGTATATTTCTTTTCGTTCCTGTTAATTTTCTAACCATATTTCCCTCCATTCTATGTTTTACAGCAGATAATAATTGGAATCAAAATAATTTGTCGATACAATATCATTTAATATGTTTATAAATTCTTTAGCTATGTTGTTTAACTTTATATTCTTATGTGAAATCCATCCTACTGTAAATATTTCACTGTTTTCAAGTGGTATGGACTTTATTTCACTACCATTTAAATCAGAGACTACTACTCCAGTACCAATAGTATAGCTTTCCGTACCAATTATTAGATTTGAAAGAGTAGCCCTGTCATTTACATAAATTATTTTATTCATTTCAGAAAGATCCACCATTTCCTCTGAGAAATGTATTGAATTATTTTTTCCCTGATCGAATTTAATATATGGGAAAGGCTCTATATCTTTAATATTAACAAATTCTCTATTGGAAAGAGGATGCTTGGTACTAATAAAAATGTATGGATTGGTATTAAATAAAGGTGTAAATTTGAGCTCATTGTCCCTGAATATTTTATTTAAAACCTTTGAATTGTTTTCACCTATATATAACACTCCTATGTCACTTCTAAGCATTTTTACGTCTTCAATAATTTCATAAGTTCTTGTTTCTCTTAAATTCAATTCATATCCTTCAATTTCAAAATTTTTCATTAACTTTACAAAAGCATCTACTACAAAAGCATAATGCTGAGTTGAAATAGAAAAATGCACAGGTCTCAGTTGTGTTCCCTTATAATGATTCTCCAATAATTCAGTTTGTTCTACAATTTGTCTTGCATATCCCAGAAACTCAATTCCATCCATTGAAATATTTATTCCTCTATTATTTCTATCAAATATTACAATTCCCAGCTCATTTTCAAGCTCTTTTATGGCATTTGAAAGGCTTGGCTGTGATATAAAAAGTTTTTTTGCCGCTTCATTCATAGAACCACAGTTTGAAACCGCAACGGCATATTTTAATTGCTGAAAAGTCAAGAGATCACCTCCATTTCAACTTATGTTCAACATAATTTATATAAATATATAATATTATATCATTAAAGAAGTATCAATCTAATGATAATTTAAAAAAGGATCTATCCTGGACAATAATTAAATTATTAACCAAGATAGACCATTTTGTTTATTCACATAATTTATTTATATTGAGGTTCCTGTTCCTGAATATATTTTAATCTTCCATTTAAAACTTGTAATGAATCCTCAAAAGTTTTAGCCAGCTGCTTAAAATCCTGTTTTGCAGTTGGATCTTCTGTCTGCAATTCAAAAGTTTTCATTGTAGCTGCTGCTGATTGAACTCCAGCTATCGCCTGCTGCATCTGTGTTCCTACTGTCATAGTTGCCATCTCCTTTATAATAATGTTGATTTTATATAATGAACAATACAATAAAAATTTTCAGCGTAGTAGATAAGGTTCTAATTTATCCATTAATCTTTTTATTGTACTGGCATTGTTTGAATACATTTTTTTAGCTTCCAAATTATCTGTTTCCAATGAATATGCAAATAAATCAGCTTGAACTTTTGAAATACTTGCATAAAGCAGTTCTTTTACTTTAGGCTGCTCTATTTGTATTGAATCATCAAAAGTATCTATAAAAAGATCACCTGAAGAATCCACCTGACCAATAAACACATTCTCAAGAATCACTCCAAAATTTGATAGTTGAATTTGGAGCCATTCACGATTTAAGCCTCTGTTTGATAATGCACCATCTATAATTTTCCCATTCAATATAACTGTTTCAGGTTCGGATATAGGCGCAACTTCCACTTTAAGGTCATGCGAAGTAACTGGTTTCTTGTCTGATTTCAATAAAACATTTACTTCTCCTGTAGTTTCCATTACGGCAAATTGTACATCAGCCAGATTAAATATATTTTTAGATCTTAAATCTCTAAGTAGTTCGTCTCCCGTATATCTTATAGTTTTTAAATTTTCTTCCATTACCTTTCCATCTTTTATTAATACAGTTTGATTTCCATATACAAAGTCATGTATCCATTTGACTTCCAAAGATAGATAATCTATTATAAGAGAAAACAAAACCCAAACACCTAATACAAGAAAGGCAAATATCACATTGGATACTAAGCCAAGTGAAATAAATGTAACAATAATAGCAATTACAATATAATTTATCATCCTAAAAGGTGTTAATTTTGACAAATTGCCTTTTCCATAGATTTTAACTATTACTAAAGTTAGAAAAAATAAAATAGCAGATTTTAAAATTACCATAATCCAATTTTGCATATTTAACTCTCCTATTTTCCTTTATATTGAGGTTCTTCAATTTGTATTGTCTTCAATCTGTCTTTAATATTTTTAGTAACTGTTTCTGTAGTTTTAA
The DNA here is from genome assembly GCF_000359585.1 of Clostridium tyrobutyricum DSM 2637 = ATCC 25755 = JCM 11008. Classification (GTDB taxonomy): domain Bacteria; phylum Bacillota; class Clostridia; order Clostridiales; family Clostridiaceae; genus Clostridium_B; species Clostridium_B tyrobutyricum. Next base: position 67,574 of record NZ_APMH01000001.1, read on the forward strand.
ATGCTTCACTATATGCTTTTATTTCATCTTTATTTTTGCTCTGCAGAGAATAAATCCTCAGTGTACTTTCAATTCCCTGTAAATCTGCCAATGTCTGCTTTACTCTTGAACCTACCGTCATTATGATCAACTCCCAACCTAATTACAACAATATTATTACCGGTATTGTATTTAAATATTACTGTAAATTTAAGGAAGTTGATTTTTATACTGTGTATTGCTTATTTTCTCTATAGGTTCAACATATTCTTCATCTTCATCCTCATATTCTTCAACTATGTTTTCTCTTCTATTGAACTTTCCAACTGCCTGATAGCTGTCCTCTGCATCAAATCCAACCTCATCTTTATGATTGTCATATCCTCCATGATTCATGGTATACTTCAAAACTTCTTCTTCAGGAGGCCTGTTTTTCATTTCATCAGGTTTGGAATCGTCAATATTATCCTGACAATGAATACAGTATTCAGCATACGGAACATATTTTAACCTGTTGCGGTCTATTTCCTTGCCGCATTTCTTGCATATTCCATAAGTACCCTGTGCCATTCTTTGTAAAGCATTATCTATTTTATTTATAATAATCTCCTCATTCTTTTGGAAAGCCATTCCTCTTTCTTTGTCATATATACTGCTTGCACTATCTGCAGGATGATTGTCGTAAACAGATAATTCACTGGACATCTCAGTATTGGACTTTATTGTTTCATTTCTTTCCATCTGTTCTAGCAAATCACATATTTCATCTCTTTGAGATTTTAATTTATTTTTGAGACTTTTTAATAATCTATTGTCCATAATTTATAAACACCTCTCATTTATATTTCAATGTAAATATATTTTAACTAAAATAGGTCAAGTTTATTCTTGTAACCATCAAAATATATATGGTTTAATTTAGTATAAAAATAAATAATTGTATAAAAATAAGGTATTTATATTACTAAAGTAACATAAATACTTTGAATTCACTTTTTTAATTTAAACTTTTATATTTACTTACAATGCTTCTCTCTGTATATCAATTATCTCCGCATCAGTATTTACATCTACAAAATTAATTATATTCTCTTCTGTGGAATCCATCTGGGCTGAACTTCCGCATATTCCTGCAATACCTATAACTATTGTCTGATGAACATCCTGGCAGTCTATTTCCGCTGCTGATATATTAAATTTATTTTTTAATTTTTGAACTATACTTTTTACTATCATTCTTTTTTCCTTCAATGAATGTACCCAGGATGCCCTTAAAGTAATTTTCATAATTAAGACTTTCAATATCTATCACCATCTTTTTTATATTCAAATACTATAAACAATATTATATCTATATAATGCTCAAATGACAAAAAAATGTATCAAGATAATTAAATTATCTTGATACATTTTTTAATTTATTTTTTTAAAGCTTTAGTTAAAATTGGTACAATCTCATAGAGATCGCCTACGATACCATAGTCTGCTTGTGCAAATATTGGAGCTTTTTCATCAATATTAATTGCAGCTATAATCTTAGCATTTTTAATTCCACCAAGATGTTGAACCTGCCCGGATATTCCAATTGCAAGATAAAATGCTCCTTTAAATTTCCTGCCAGATACTCCTACGAATCTATCAAGAGGCAGCCAATTTTTTTCTTCTGCAACAGGTCTGGAACAACCAAGTTGTGCCCCTATGTTTTTGGTCAAATCTACTATTATAGGCAAATCATCTTTTGACTTCAGTCCTCTTCCTATACTGCATACTCTATCAGCTTCACCTATACTTCCGTAAACTTCTTCATTGAAACCAGTTTTTACTTCTATGTTTTCAGATTCAAGATATTTCAAAAAGGCAGCTACCCTTTCTTCTGGTGAACCTTCTTTTATAATTATTTTTTTACGATTTCCAGTTATTGATGCCGATGCCAGCTTATGTGATTCTGGTTTACTTGGTGCTGTACTTGGAGTTTTCTTTGGTCTTCCAATTATTGCATTTGAAATAACCAATTTTTGAATTTCATTTGTTCCCTCATATATTGTGCAAATTTTAGCATCACGATACATACGTTCTACAGGGAATCCCTTAATATATCCAGAACCACCAAAGATCTGAACTGCATCATTTACAACTTCCAGACATATATCAGAAGCATACAGCTTGGCCATGGCAGATTCTTTACCATAGGATTCATGTTCTTCTTTCATCTGTGCTGCACTATATACCATAAATCGTGCCGCTCTAATTTTAGTAGCCATTTCAGCAAGTTTGAAAGCTATGTCCTGCTGTCTTGAAATTGGTTTGCCAAATTGAATTCTTTCTTTGGAATATTTCAGTGCCTTTTCATAAGCACCCTGTGCTATACCCAATGCCTGGGAAGCAATACCAATTCTTCCTCCTTCAAGTGTCTTCATGGCAATCTTAAATCCCTGTCCTTCTTTTCCCAAAAGGTTTTCTTTTGGAACTTTTACATTATTAAAAAGCAATTCAGCAGTAGCAGAAGAACGAATACCCATTTTATTGTAGTGTGTGCCAAAAGTAAATCCTTCCCATCCTTTTTCTACAATAAAAGCACTAATTCCCTTTGTTCCTATGCCAGGTGTTGTAACTGCAAATATTACATAAGTATCAGCATAATCTGCATTTGTAATAAATACTTTAGAACCATTTAGAATATAGTGAGCACCTTCCAAAACAGCTGTAGTTTCTGTTTCACCAGCATCACTTCCAGCATTAGCTTCAGTTAATCCAAATGCTCCAATTTTCTTTCCAGATGCAAGGGGAACAAGGTATTTTCTTTTTTGCTCTTCCGTTCCAAATTCCATAATAGGCCATGATCCCAGTGATACGTGAGCTGATAAAATAACGCCAACACCGGCATCTATTCTTGACAATTCCTCTACTGCAATAATATAACTCAGTACATCCTTGCCTGCTCCTCCATATTCTGCTGGATAAGGAAGTCCCATAATAGACATCTGTGTCATTTCCTTTACTATGTCCTCTGGAAATATACTTTTTTCATCTAGCTGAAAAGAAATCGGCTCAATCTTAGTCTCAGCAAATTTTCGAACAGTATCTTTAATCGATTTCTGTGCCTCTGTCAGTTTAAAATTCATAAAACCATCTCCCATTGTAGTGTATGATAGAAAATAACTTAACTTAGTATAATTTTCTATTTATAAATAATTATACAATACATTACTGATTATTAAAACCAGAAATCAATCTGTAGTTTTAGCATGTTTTATGCTATCATCTTACTTGTAGAATTTTATTTATATTTTTACTTAGGAGGAAAATTACTTGAAAGAGAAATCATCTAAATTACTTATATTATTACTTGGCACTCTAAGTGCTTTTGGTCCACTTTCCATGGATATGTATTTGCCCTCTCTTCCATTAATTGAAAGAGAACTTAATACCAATGCTTCTTTTACACAGATGAGTATTACAACATGCTTAATAGGCCTTGCATTAGGACAACTATTGATTGGCCCCTACAGCGACAAACATGGTCGAAAAAAGCCATTGCTATTAGGACTGATAACTTTTACAATCATTTCATTTGCATGCTCATTTATTACTTCAATATGGGTACTGATTTTTCTGAGATTTATACAGGGATTATCTGGTGCAGCGGGACTTGTAATATCAAGAGCAATTGCCAGGGATTTATATGATGGAAAAGCTTTAACAAAGTTCTTTTCACTTCTTATGGCGGTAAATGGTGTATTTCCCATACTATCTCCAATCTTTGGCGGCATCATATTAAAATTCACAACATGGAAAGGTGTATTTGTTGTTTTAGGTATTATTGGTACGCTATTGTTTGTATTTACACTGATATTTTTTAAAGAAACCTTGTCAACTGATAACTTATCCAATATTAAATCTGAACATACCCTAACCATACTCAAAACATTGATCAAAGACAGGGTATTTATAAGTTATGCCTTGATACAGGGCCTTGTTATGGGAGCAATGTTCTGTTATATTTCAGGTTCTTCTTTCATATTGCAAAATATATTTGGATTATCTCCTCAACAATTCAGCATTGTCTTTGCAATAAATGGCTTGGGCATAGTTTTAATGTCACAAATCACCGGTAAACTGGCCTTAAAATCAAGTGAAAATTTACTTCTTCAAATAGGTGTAACCATTGCGGCACTAGGAAGTATAGCGCTATTTACAAGCTTGTTTTTACCAAGGCATATGTTATTTGTAACTATTCCCCTGTTCTTTATCGTATCAATGGTTGGAGTAGTCAATACCTCTGGCTTTTCCCTTGCAATGCAGAATCAGAAAAAATCTGCAGGAAGTGCCTCTGCAATATTAGGCCTTGGAATGAATCTAATTGGTGGATTGCTTTCCCCATTAGTAGGAATGGGAGGCAATCATACTTATGTGCCAATGGCTGTACTTATACTTTTCTGTGATATCAGTGCTTTTTTGATTTTTTATTTATATCTGGCAAAGAAGGTTTATTCAATGGTATAATATAGATAATATAAATATTATAAAGGAGTCAAATCGTGAAACTTGAATTTAAAATTATGGGGTTGGAACTAATTAAAAAGCATTTGTCACAACTTGAAAAAAATAATTCTGTCCATTATAAAGATCTATTTAATATCGCTTTCATGAAAGATCATACTAAATTTTCCAGTTTTAATGAATTCCTGAAATCCGGTAACTTCACTGTAAATTCCATAGATGATTTTAAAGCCATACCAGATGAAAAAATGGATACACACGTAAAAGAAGCTAGTGATTTTTCATGCTGGCAGGATATGCTGAATTCAGCTGTCAGAAGTTATACTATAACAAAGTTAGGGCTTTAATAAATATACTGGATGTGTAATTTTTATTAATGCACATCCAGTATTTAATATAACTCAGCTATTTATTGCTGGAAGTTCTATATTACAGGAAACTCCTCTTTCAATTTCACTTGTAATATTGAGATTTCCTTTATGGACTTTTATTATCTGATTTACAATCAAAAGTCCCATTCCATGTCCATTATCATATTGAAATCCTTTATAAAAGTTACTCAATCGTTCTTTTTCAATTCCCGTACCATTATCCTTCACTTCAATTATAAATTTTAGCTTTTCCATGTAAACTTTGATTAAAATATTACATCCACCTGGGTTATGATTTATACTATTTTGTATTAAATTTGAAATTGCACGTTTCAATAGGGTATAATCACCCAATATCATATGATTTCCACATTCAGATGATATAATCAAATCTATATTGTATTTATCTTCCAGATCATTATTTAGAAAATCTGCAGCTATTTCACGTATTAGCTCTTCTGGAAAAATTTTCACAAGATTAAGAGGCTGCATGTCATACTCCAGTTTTGATACAAGGTTCAGATCACTTACAAATTGTTTTATTTTTATACTCTGGCGCTGTATAATTTCAGCTTTGTCTCTAACTTCCATTGGAAGTTCGGCGCTTTCCTGAATCTGACTTGCATATCCCATAACCATTGACAGAGGAGTCCTAATATCATGAGATACTCCTGCAATCCAATTTGTACGTGCATCATCCCTCTTCTTTAAAGCAATACGCTGCAATTGAACCTCTCTAGACGTCTTGTTTATTGCACTTGATAGATTTCCAAGTATACCTGAGCATGGAAGTTGAACCGGTTTTTTTTGAACTATATTCTCAATACCTTTTGCAACAGGACTTAAAGATCGATACAGTAATACTCCCAAAAACACTGCAAGCAAAAATGCAAACAATATATTTAGAATAAGAATTTCTACCATATGTTTAGGAATATCACCAATAAATTTGCTGGTAAATTGCACACTGTATTTCCAATAAGAATTTCTTTCATTTCCTATTACAAGCAGTCCTGAAGGATGATTCCATGTATCAACAGGATAGTCTTTCAAATACCATTTAGAGAAAGATGAAACTTCTGAAATACTATACTGTTTTGATATGTCTTTAGGCATATTTTTGCTCCATATTACTTTCCCCCTGTCATCTAGAAGCATTCCCCATTTGTATTGGGAATTCATAGCTTTCTCTCCCTTACGCCCCAATACATATTTACCATTTTGTAATTTCAAATCCTTTGATATTGTAACAATTTTGCTTCTGCTCTTATAACTTTGGGGAGTTTGGAATATAAGTATAGTCAAAAATGCAGCGTTGAAAATTACAAGAATCAGTGCAATTACAACTGTTCCAATTACAAATCTTGTAACTATTTTAAAGACATTCTTCAATTTTATTTCTCCTTTGAAAGTTTATATCCTAATCCTCTTGCAGTTATTATATGTACAGGATTAGACGGGTCCTTCTCTATTTTTTCCCTTAACCTCCTTATATGAACCATCAATGTGTTTTCATAACCATATAGTCTGTCATTCCAGGCTGTCCTGCATAAACTATCTCCTGTTACAATATTTCCTCTGTTTTCATAAAGTTTTTCAAGAAGTACATATTCCTTGGCAGTCAAGGAAACTTGTTTGTTGTTATATACAACAGTGCCACTATTAAAATCAATTTTACGCTCTCCAAGATAAAATATTGGTTTTTTTATGCTATTTAAAACAATTGGAAAATACGTCCTTCTTAAAACTGCAGACAATCGAAGTATAAGCTCTCGCGGCAAAAAAGGCTTGGGTATATAATCATCTGCACCAAGACCCAAACCTAAAAGTCTATTTTCATCTTCATCCCTCGCTGATAGAAACAGAACCGGAATCTGTGATTTTTCTCTAAACTTTTTAAAAAGTCCAAATCCATCACCATCAGGCAGCATAACATCCAGTATAATACAATCTGGATTTACTTTATAAAATTGTTTTTCTGCATCACTGCAGGATAAAGCAGTATAGATCCTGGAAAATCCAGCTTTAAAAAGTATTTCTTTTATCATGTCCAATAATTCAACTTCATCATCTACAATTAAAAGTTTTCCATCATAAATATCTTTCATATATATCACCTAAAATTATTATATCTTAAAATAAAACAATTTATAATTGTAAATTAAAAGTTTAAGGTTATTGTAAGGTTTTATTCAGCTCTATGTAAGGTAGCTATTTTATACTTACTCTATACTTTACAAGAGGAGTTGTTTTAATGACAAATATTATTATAACAAAAGGTGTTTCCAAACAATATGGAGAAACTATGAGAGTTAAAGATTTGGACATGGTTGTAAAAGAAGGTTCCATATATGGGTTTCTAGGACCTAATGGGGCAGGAAAGTCTACAACTTTAAAGATGATTTTAGGACTTGTAAATCCAACCTCAGGAAATATTTCTGTATTTAATAAAAAAATAAATTATAAAAATCGTCTAAGCATATTAAAAGAGGTCGGATCTCTTATTGAATCACCCTCTTATTATGGTCATCTAACTGGTGAAGAAAACCTTGAAATTGTCCAAACATTGAGAGGTGTTTCTAAAAATAGAATAGATGAAGTTTTAAATATAGTTCGACTTGAAAATCAAAGGAATAAAAAGGTATCGCAATATTCTCTTGGTATGAAACAGAGGCTTGGAATTGCCTGTGCACTTATTGGAAATCCAAAACTTCTTATTCTTGACGAGCCTACAAACGGACTTGATCCTGCAGGTATTCAGGAAATGAGAGAACTTATATGTTTACTGCCAAAACAATATGGAATGACAATTGTAGTCTCCAGTCATATTTTAAGTGAAATAGATCAGATGGCCACAGATGTTGGTATTATAAGAAACGGTGAGCTTGTGTTTCAAAATAGTCTTGAAAATCTTCATTCCCACAGTCAGGAAAGAATACTTATTAAGACATTGAACAATGCTGCAGCAAAGGAAATCATACTTAAATCTGGTATGAACTGTAAGCTAAATGGAGATTATATTGTACTACCCAAATTAAGTGATTCTGAAATTGCCCATTACAATTATATTCTTTCAAAAAACAATATAGGAACTGTTAGAATTGAAGAGCACAAGAAAAGTTTGGAAGATATATTCTTGGAACTAACAGGAAAGTCGGTGAGTCTATGAAAAATTTATTCTGTCTCGAATTCTTCAAACTGAAGCACAAAAAAATATGGACTTTACCATTTGCTCTGATTATTGTTCAATTTTTATGGAGCATAAAATCAATGATGTCCTACACTGGACTTCATGGGTCGGCAGGAATGTGGAAATATATGCTCTATCAGATGGGTTCACTCAACTGTCTTATGATGCCAGTTATAATTGCCATTATAGCATCTAGAATGTCGGATATGGAACATAAAGGCTGCACATTTAAGTTTATGAATACAATTGTATATCCAGGCAAATTATATACAGCAAAATTTCTGTGCGGCAGTATTTACTTGATTTTTATGGCACTTGCACAGACTTCAGTAATGATATTCATAAGTTTTATAATTAAATTCAAGGATGTACTTCCTGTGCATCATATATTAGTATTTTTTATTATGACATTGATTGTCAATTTATGTATTTTTACGATTCAACTTGGGATTTCCATTCTTGTTTCAAACCAGATGATAGCCTTGATTACAGGCTTGATAGAAAGTTTTACGGGACTGTTTGCCATGTTTTTTCCAAGAATCATTCAAAGATTTTTTCTTTGGTCATATTACAATATACTCAGTACAATAAATCCAATTACTGATTTAAAAACCAAAAGCTTTAAGGTAGAGTATACTTCACTTGATTTATGTGGACTTTTTGTAATATGCATTTCATCTGTAATATTGTTTTTAGCAGGAAAATTTATTTTTGAGAGAAAAGAGGTATAATCCTATGTTTATAAAAGTATTTGTTACAGAGTGGAAAAAGCTCAACAGATCCATGATATGGCTAGCTGTAATTATTGTTCCTGTATTGGCAGCTTTCATGGGAAGTTTTAATTACGTTCAAAATGCAAGCATACTCAAGGACAAATGGTATGACTTATGGACCCAGCTGTGTCTGTTTTATGCATATTTTTTTCTACCTTGCCTGATAGGTATATACTGCTCTTATATTTGTAGATTGGAACATTTAAACCACAATTGGAATTTAGTAATGACCCAGCCTGTAAGTATTTCATATATATTTCTAGGTAAACTTTCTGCAGCATCTGGTCTAACCTTTATAACTCAAGTTTTTATGGGTATACTCTATTTGATTTCAGGAAAATTCACGGGTATAAATACAGGAATACCTCATGATATATTTTTATGGTTGATTCTAGGATGGATAGCTTCCATTGTTATATCGGCTCTTCAACTTTGTATTTCAATTATTGTTAAAAACTTTGCAGCACCAGTTGGAGTTGCCTTTGCAGGAGGAATTTTTGGCCTTCTAATGCTGGCTAAAGGATATGGTGTATTCTTCCCATTTTCTCTACTTTCCTTTGCTATGAATTCAAGCCATCCACAAAATGCACTTACGTCAGGTAACATAGTAGAAACTTTAATAAGTTGTGCGGTGTTTTTAACAATATTTTGTTGGTTTGGAATATTAAATTTAAAAAGAAGTGAGCTATAAAATAAAGAGAATATGATTTTTACAATTAAAAGATCATATTCTCTATTTTAATTTTCTATTTATACATTTATGTTGGATGTATAGGTAACATTTACTCTTCCAATATAGGAACTGATTTCAACTTTTGCATTCACACCAAAAACAGTTTTTATCATATTCTCCGTTATAACTTCTTCCGAACTCCCGTAATCTATTATCTTTCCTTCCTTCATAACAAATATTTTATTACAATAAAGTGCCGCTATATTCAAATCATGTATAGATGAAAAGACAGTAATTTTTTGATTTTTCAGTATATCCATTATTTGAAACTGACAGCGTATATCAAGGTAATTGGTTGGTTCATCCAGTATTATGAATTCAGCTTTCTGGGTAAGAGCTCTAGCAATTAGAACTCTTTGTTTTTCTCCACCAGACAAACTGAAAAAATTTCTATTTTCATAATTTGACAATCCAACTTCTTTTAACGATATCCGTGCTATATCCAAATCATACTTTGAATTATTCTCAAAAAGTTTCTTATGTGCATATCTCCCCAAAATAACCATATCCAAAACCTTCACATCAAATTCCACATTATTTTCCTGAACCATAACTGCCATCTTCCTGGCTGTTTCTTTACTGGTGAGCTTATTTAGATTACAATCATCAATAAAAACAGTTCCTCTATAAGGTCTGTAAACCCTATAGATATTCTTTAATAATGTGGATTTTCCGCATCCATTCGGACCAATAAGACCTACAAAATCACCTTTTTCTATTTCAATGTTTATATCTTTTAATATATCTTTACCGAAAATTTTATAAAATAAGTTATGAACTTTAAGTTTCATTATCTCCCTCCTCCAAATGAATAACTGCTTTTTTTCAAAAGCCATAAAAAGAAAGGAGCTCCTATAAATGCAGTCACAACACCTATAGGCAATTCTTCCGGTGACACAACTACTCTTGCACAAACATCCGCCCATATTAAAAATATTCCGCCGAGTAAAATCGATACAGGCATCAGCCTACTATGTTTTGAGCCTACAAATGTACGGGAAATGTGTGGAATAATCAGTCCTACAAATCCTATAACACCACTTACAGAAACTATGGAAGCTGTAAGCAGAGTACATATTATTATTATTGTAAAATCTGCTATCGAAACAACTCCAGATGACATAGATAAAATCTTCTCTATAAATTTCAAAGGAACATTTCTAACAGACATTGCTGCTGCCAAACAGATGATTAAACAGGATACCTTAGTAATATCATAAACTGCTCAAGCCTTCATCAATGACAGCTGGATAGTTATGAATTAATTTTTTATAAGATATATTTGACTAGAGTATGAAATCTACTCTAGTCATGTTGCTTTCTATGTTTCTGAACAATATCAGATGCAATTTTATGCGCATTTTTAGCAGTTTCGATGGAATCCAGTGTTAAAACTCTACCATCTTTTACTACGATTTTTCCATTTATCATAGTCATTTTTGTTAAACTGGAGTTTCCAAGACACACTATGGATACAAGCGGATCATGACATCCTGCATATTCAATTCCATTAAGATCCAGTAAAATTATATCTGCCGCTTTTCCTATATCCAGTCTTCCTGTGTCCTGTCTCCCAAGTACATCTGCCCCTCCACGTGTGGCAGTTTTCAAAATTTCATAGGCACTTAAACCTTCTGAGCCATATTTGAGATGATTTAACAGATAGGCTCGTCTTACTTCTTCCCACATATTTGATCCATCATTGCTGGCACTTCCATCTACTGCTATACTCAGCTTTCCACCTGCCTTTGCTATTTCACTAGTTCTGCAAATTCCACTGTTTAGTTTCATGTTTGAAGATGGACAGTGAGCTATGCCTGAACCCTGAAGAGAGTTTATCTCCCTTTCGTTGAGGTGTATTCCATGAGCAAACCATACATCAGGTCCAATCCATTCCAAATCCTCCATCAACTCATAGGGCCTTCGTCCAAACTTGTCCATGCAGAATCTTTCTTCATCCTTTGTTTCCGCAAGATGAGTATGCATCATTACTCCTCTTTTTCTAGCAAGATCTCTGGTTGAAAGCATCAATTCTTTAGTTACAGAAAATGGTGAACAAGGTGCCAGTGCTATTCTAAGCATTGAAAACTCATCTGGATCATGATATTTGTCTATAAGCCTTTCACTATCTTCTAAAATCTGATCTTCTGTTTCAACAACTGACATTGGAGGCAACCCTCCCTGATCACGCCCAAGTGACATGGATCCTCTTGTAGCATGAAATCTGATACCTATCTTTTCTGCTGCCTTAATTTCATAATCAATCAAATTTTCAGGTTGATCTTTTGGAAATAAATAATGGTGATCAGAAGTCAGAGTACATCCTGTACGAAGCAGCTCGCTGAATCCCACTAGAGCTCCATAGTAAACAGCTTCAGGCGTTATATTCTTCCAAAATTCATATAGACCAACAAGCCATGGGAAAAGAGGTTTTTCCTGAACTTCACTTATACCTCTGAAAAGAGTTTGATACAAATGATGGTGAGTATTTACAAATCCAGGCAATGCTGCAAGACCTGAACAGTCTATAATTTCAGTATCTTCGCTTGTTTTAATATTGTTACCTATATGAATAATTTTAGAACCACTTATCAGTATATCGGATTGATTGAATATTTCATCTCTGTCATTGAAAGTAAATATGTGACTTATGTTTTTTAGTAATATGGATTTCATCTTGATTCCTCCCAGGTAAAAAGGCAAAAAATAAAAACCACCTTAAATAGTATTTAAAGTGGTTAACATGACACTGTTATAAATATATAATTTTTGCTCTTCAATTGTTTTATTTAATTATATACAATTTATATACATAATTCAACAGTTGATAATATATAAATATATTTTTATGAGATTTTATAATATTATACTGAATTAACTGATAGTTTTTTACTATATATTATTTCAGCTTTGTCATCACCTTTAACGGGTTTTATCAATTTACGTTTGAGCAGATTCTCAATTGCACCATAAAGCGTTCCTGCTGCTATTTTAACCTGATGATTACTGAGTTCCTCCACTTTTTGCATAATAAGATAACCATGGGCAGGTTGTAATAATGATAATAGAACTTAATATGTGTTCTCAGTCAAGGGTAAATTTTTATCTCTATTCATAATGTCCCCCAATTTTTTGCTGCAGATTATACAGTTTAGCTATATAGCAATATAAAAAATACCTTATGATTTATAAATGTTATAAGACTATAAGGAAAATTTTTAATTGTGAAATATGAAGTAAAATGCAAAATAACTTTATTGCCTTTTATTTTTTAACTTAATATCAAATCTTTTAATTGCCTGTTATTATTACATTTATAAACAGAATCAAGCCACCCATCATCTTGAATTTTATTCATCAATTGTGACAATGCCGTAAGATGACTCATAGAATCAACTGGGGCAAGTCCTACAATAAGATTGACTTTGGCTATTTTATTACTTTTAAGAGACGGTATATTTACTGCATGCTTTAATAATGTTAAACATATTCCAATAGAATTTACACCATCACCTGGCTTTGCATGTGCAAGCATAATTCCCTTTCCAAGTACCATATAAGGTCCATGAATTTTAGTTAAATTTATGATTTCTTTAATATATCTATACTTTACAATATTTTGTCTTAAAAGAGGTTTATAGGTTATTTCAATAGCTTTATCCCATGTAAGCTTTTCCTCACATATTGTAATATGTGAATCAAGTATCAAATCTTTGAGTTCTATACTATTTTCTCCTATTGGCTTTTCTCCGCTTTTCAACTTGCCGAAATAATTATCCAATGAATTTTTAAGACCGGTTACGTCTTCAATTCGTGCATAATTACTAATTATGTCAAGCAGACTTTCAGTATTAACTTGTGACCTCTGACCTGTATTTAATCCTGCTTTATCAAGATACTGAGTAATACTATTCCATTCCAGTACATTTGGAATGGCTGAAACCTGAATTACAGGTATTTGTTTTCTCTCATGCAAGTCTATAGTACTTATGACTAGTTTTACCCCTGAAAGTGAGCTGCTTTCATACTTCAAAACACTCATAGGGGAAGAAAACTTAATTGAAGGATATCTACTCTTAAGCTGCTGTTCTAAAGCTATTGATGTACCAATTCCACTAGAACATACTACAATTACGTCTGGTTTTTCGTCTGTCAAAGTCTTTTCATCAAGTTTTCTAAGTTCACTTCCAAAATAAAGCGCAATAAGTGCTATTTCATCGTCGCTTAGTAATCTAGATATAAATTCTTCAAAATATCTTACAGAATATCTTGTAAGACTAAATAATCTATTATATTCAATCTCTATTTGTTTTAGATTTGGATGCTTATATGGAATATTGTACTTCACCCTGTTATATGTTGAAAGCAGATGAGTAGTTAGTGAAATTTCAAGATTTTTAGTTGGAATGGAAACTCCTGCTGCATGATTGAATCTGTCAACTATTGCCCTAGTAATAGGTATCAGTTTTCTGATTGTAATATCTGCTTGATTTATCTTAGAAAATTGGCTTGAATTTATCATTTTAACTAAATATCTTGTCTCAGCTTCATTTATAATCCCTCTTTTATATAAAAACTCCTTGGTGCATTTCAATGCAGCACTATCATCCACAATATCATTTTCCAAAACATCCTTCAATAATTTTTGTTTATTTCTATTAATACGATTCAGGTACCATAGTATGAAGGTGCTTATAATCATAAGTGCATCATCTGTCAAATAGTTACCTGTTATTTTTTCTAGATTATGAAGATAACTATTTATCTGTGACAGTTTACTTGGATCATTTGATAGCTGACTGTAAACAAGAGAATTATGTTTGCTCAACTGTTCATATACCCAATTTCTCTGATCTATTTCAGAGCCCTCAATTTTCCTTCCAGATTTAGATTTAGTTAATTTCAGCCCGTACTTTTTTAATTCCCTGTCTATATTTTTCAAGTCACTTATTGCAGTATTTTTAGAAATATTTGATGTAGATGTAATTGTACTCAGTGAAACTCTTTCACTATTTATAAGCTTCCATATAATAAACTGCTCTCTTTCCATCCGGCTAAATAAAGGTTTTAATAAGAAATTCGAAAAATACCTGTTCTTACTTAAATACTCAATATTTTCAGGAGTCAGATAATATCCTACACCTCCTATTCTCTGAATAGAATCAAGACCTTTCTTCTTAAATTCCTCATTTACTTTTTTAAGGACATAGAAAACACTCCTGCGGGACAACTTAAGATGTTCCTGCAGTTCCTGAAGAGATAAATATCTATCAGCACTTATAAGTAAATTCAGGAGTTCATCTCCATGTCTTGTATGACTAAAACGAATCATAAAATACACCTCTTTTCAAGCTGCATCAAAGCCTCCGTATATAAATTCACGGAGGCAAGTAAATTTCTAATCTTCTGTAATCTGTTTTTTGCTCCTGGAATTTAGTATAAAACTTAAGAATACAACTATAACTGTAAATCCAATAATAGCAAAAATAAGTGCTGATTGTCCATAGGTTCCAACTTTTCCTAGTATTATTCCTGGTATCAGATAATCCGTATCTGCAAATGTAGATGCTGCAAGTTTCAAGCCTCCAAGAACCGGAAGTATAAAAAGTGGCAGCCAGCTTATTATCAATCCATTAACCACTGATCCCAATATAGCTCCACGTCTTCCTCCAGTTGAATTTCCATAAACACTAGCTGCTGCACCGCAGAAAAAATGTCCAACCACTCCTGGAATAATAACTGTTGTCTTTATGGCAATCATTGCAAACATACTTAGAGTTCCTACAATAAAGCTTACAAAGAAACCAATTAAAACCGCATTTGGTGCATAAGGAAATACAATTGGTACATCCAATGCAGGTTTTGAATCTGGAACAAGTTTTTGGGCAATACCTTGAAAAGCAGGTACAATTTCTCCTAAAATCATACGTACACCTTGAAGAACTACAATAAATCCAGCAGCAAAAGTTCCAGCCTGAACAAGAGCGTATACTATGAAATTGTTTCCCGAACTAAGTTTACTTTCAACAAAACTTGGTCCGGCAATAATTGCAAGTGCAATATAAACAACTGACATAAGCAAAGTAATTGAGACTGTGGAATCTCTTAAAAAGCTCAAACTTTTGGGAATATTCAACTCCTCAGTATTATGTTTAATGTTTCCAAAAAGCTTGCCAATCAACCCTGAAACTGCATATCCTATATTTCCGGTGTGACCCATTGCAACAGAATCACTGCCTGTAATTTTACGCATAAAAGGCTGGCATAATGCAGGTGTAATAGTCAATAGAGTTCCTTCAAATAATCCTCCAAGCAAAATAGTCTCAATGCCAGTTCCCATATTTGCACTTACAAGGATAACTGCAGTTAAGCAGGAAACATACAACATTGCTTGACCAGTTAGAAAAATATATTTAAATCTTGTAAATCGAGCTAATATAATATTAACAATCATTCCAATTAACATAATAAGTGCTGTTGTGGTTCCATATTTTATAAGAGCAATTGCAACCACTGCTTCATTGCTAGGAACAACTCCTTGTACATGAAGTGCAAATTTGAACATTGTAGCAAAAGGAGCCAAAGAATTACTTAAAATACCCGCACCTCCAATTAAAACTAAAAAACCAGCAAAAGTCTTAATTGTACCTTGGACGATTTCCGTTGTCTTCTTCTTCTGAAGTATAAGGCCTATCATTGCAATCAAGGCAACCAAAATAGCTGGTTGCGTTGCAATAGATACAAATAAGTTTAATAAAGATTTCATTTTTAAACCCACCTCTCAATAGATTTTATTTAGGAATGGCTTATATTTTCCTTATCAAGAATTTTATTAACGTGTTGTTTGATTTCCTCCTTATCTATCAGGCTTTTTAAAGGCACAAGCTTGACCTCAGGAATACCTCTTAAAGCTTCCGTAAGTGTTGATTCAACGAAAAAGTAATCTGCTGAATCCGATGTGACACTTCCTACATCACTGTGTTCAAGCTGTATTGTATCAGAATTTACTCCTTCATCTTTAAGTACCTGTTGAATATTCATCTGAACCATGAAACTACTTCCAAGTCCACTCTGACATACTGCAATAATTTTCATAATTTATCTCTCCTTTTAATATCAATCTTACAAGGTACTCAATTGCCCCTTGTTATGGCTGTTTATAAAATATTTATAATAATCAATATAATTTGATAATATCTGCTAGTTTTTCAACGCTTTTTACAGACATCATATTTTTAATTACTTGTTTATTTCCAAGTAATTCTGCAAGCTGCTGAATTACTTTTAAATGACTATTGTTGTCTACAGCCGATAATACAAACCATAATTTTACTTTGTGTTCATCATTCACTAAGTTGACAGCTGGATCTGTTTTTAAAAGAGAAATTGCAATTTTGTTTACACCATTTTCAGGGCGGGAATGTGCCATTGCAATTCCCTCTCCTATATTTATATAGGGTCCATTTTTTCTTACCGAATCAATCATGGCATCCACATACTTGTTTTCAATGCTCTTATTTTTCAAAAGTGGAATAGCAGCTTTGTAAATAGCCTCTTCCCAGTTCATATCGGCCTCATCATCAATTTGAATGGTGTCCTTGTTCAATAAGTCACTTAACATATCGTTTTCACCTCACTTGTGTAATATAGTAACTTAATCATAAACATTTAATTTTTTTGTTTTAGTTGTGATAACTTAATTATTAAGTATATATTTATTTTAAATTTTTAGTAAAGCGTTTACAAGTGCAGATATGACACTTTTTTTGGTGCAAAACATGGTCCTTTTTATAAAAGTTATTAACTTAAAAATAAATAAACGCCTTCCACTATATAAGATCTGCCAACATAAAACACCCTAGATTTATACAAATAAATCATATATAATTATCAATAAATCCAGTGAGGTGTTTTATATGTCCAAAGATTTTTTCAAAAGAGTCTATAACATAGTTTCAAAAATTCCAAAAGGCAAAATAGCCACCTATGGTCAAATAGCTTTCATGCTTGGTGAGCCGAGAAGTGCCAGAGTAGTCGGATGGGCACTTAGAAAAGTTCCTGATAATATGAATATTCCATGTCACAGAGTTGTAAACAAGTCAGGGGAACTGTCACCCGACTATGTGTTTGGAAGTTCTGATATTCAAAGATATCTTTTGAAATCAGAAGGAATTGTATTTAAAAAAGACGGCAGAATAAATATTGAAAAGTATTTATGGGATGGAAAGTGAACATTTTCAATTTATCTTCCATACGATTGCCTTTTTCCTTACCTGAATGGATTAATTATGTATATTTCCATTAAAAAATGCAATATCATTTTTGCCATGTTCTTTAACTCTATATAAAGCCGTATCCGCAGCTTTTAAAATTTCTACCGCATTTTCGGCATCTTGTGGGTACAGAGAAATTCCAAGACTTGCACTTGTCTTGAATGTATACTGATCAATTTTAAAGCAATTATGAAAGCTTTCTTTGAATTTTCTGACATATTCTATTAAATATTCACAATTTCTCTTTTTTATTATCTTTACCTATATCAAGAATCAATTCACTCATAAGATTATAAGGAACTTCCTGCTGACTTTCATAAAGTTTATTTTCTTTAATTTTTTTCGAAAGAATATGAGAAATCTCAATAAAATATTCCTTGGGATTTATTCTGTATTTTTCTACCCAGCTACTTATCTTTAAACGGATCCTATTCTTTTCATCATCAATAATTTCTCGATAAAGTGCCTCTTTATTTGAAAAAAAGTATAAAATCCTCCAAGTGAAATTCCTACTTTCTTTGTTAATTTTTGAATGCGAAAATTCTTAAAACCTTCTTTCTCGAACATTTCCTTTCCATATTGTTTAATTTTTATTCTTATATTTTCTTTTTCTTCATCAGTGTATGCTCTTCCCATAAAAATACTCCTAATCTTATAATTATAGGATCTATTATACAGTAAATTTAAAATAAATACAGTTTAAAGCATATTAAAGAAGGACATGCCCATATATGAGATCTATTCTTCTTTATATATTTTTAAAGGCATCCTTAACAATACTTCTGCTCCTCCAAGCTCTTTAGAATTAGATAAATCAATTTCACCTCTGTGCAATTTTATAAATTTTTCTGTAATATACAAACCTATCCCATAATGATTTTTAGAAGTTCTACTCTTGTCTCCTCTATAGAATTGTTGTAATGCTAACTTCAATTCTTCCTTCGAAAATCCCATACCACTATCAGCAATCAAGAACTCCATGATTGTTTTATTTCTATAAGCTTTAAAAAGTACCTTTCCATTTTTAGGACAATATTCTACTGCATTTGAAATAACATTTATAATAGACCTGTGCAACATTTCTTGATCTGCATAAAAAAATTCAGGTATGCTCTTTATTTCAACTATAAATTGAATATTTTTTTCAATCGCAAGAGCTTTTCCGCTTTCTATAATGTTTTTGAAAAATACTTTACTCTTTACTCTGTTTAATTTCAATCTAATACTATTTTCTGACTTTGTAATATCTATAAGTAGTTTTAAATAGTGTTCAATTTCATTTGCACTTTTCAAAACATTTTCATTGTATTTTAAATAGTTTTTATCCTGACAGGTTTCACTGAGAAGTTCCGAATTTCCCTTTATAATTGTCAAAGGTGTTTTTATATCATGTGCCAAGGCTGAAATCTGAATTTTCCTTGACTTTTCCATATTCCACTGCTTTTCCAGAGAATCCTTAAGTGCAATCTTCATATCGTTTAAAGAATTAATAACTTCATCAATTTCATAAATAGAAGACTGCTTTGAATCAAAATTAAGATCCTGTTTTTTTATCTTGTCAGCTATATGAATTAGAATGTTCATCTCTCCAGAAAACTTTTTTCCAAATTTGGCCGATAATAAAATCACTTCTATTACAAAGGCTGAAAAGAACAAAATATAGCTTAGCCATTCAGGATTTATCAAATACTTTCTCAGAAATGGATTCTTAAACTGTGCAACTATAGGATATTCAATAATACAAACTTCTTTATTTCTGTAAAACACCTTGTAATATCTTCTATAATATCCTATGCCATCGCTATATTCACTATTTTTAACTACATTCCATGCTCTTTGGGATTTTTTATAGGTAAAATTTCCATAGAGCATTTTACCATACTTGTCATACACACCATAATTGCAGCCATCAGGTATCATATTTTCTGTTACTCTATGCGACTTTAAAATTACATCTCTATTCTTCTCAATTTTCTTTTCAGAATAATTGGCTGCCAATACAATATTGTGTTGAAGCATTATAGAAAATCCAAAGATAAATACATATAAAAGTAGTACTGTAGTTAAAATTAAATATACAATATATCTAATAAATATATACTTGAGATTTCTTCTCTTCTTCAAGCCCATTTATACCCAATCCCCCAAACTGTTTCTATTGGATGACAGTTTACTTTATCAAATTTTGATCTTATATTTTTTATATGTTCTACAATACATGAGCTGTCACTTGATCCTTCAAATCCAAATACAGATTCATATATCTTTTCTCTTGAAAATACCTGACCATGATTAACAGCAAGAAATTCACTTATTTCATACTCGCTTTTTGTCAAAGGTATAAGTTTATCTCCTATATATACTTCTTTTGCAGATAACTTGAATTTAACTCCAGATAATATAAAGCCATTATGTTTTTCCCTACATTCTCTGCGAAGATGTGCTGCCACCCTGGAACGCAATTCTCCGATTCCAAAGGGCTTTGTAATATAATCATCGCCTCCCACTTGAAGCCCTGCAATAATATCTTCTTCCATGATTTTTGCTGTTAAAAATACAATAGGACAATCTACTAGATTGCGGATACTTCTACAAAGAGTAAATCCATCCATTCCAGGCATCATAACATCCAATAAAATTAAATCATAATCCAGACATTTTTCTATAGGGAAAGTAGAAAAATCACTGACAATAGTAACTCTATGTCCTTCTCTTGAAAGTGACTCTTTTATAATATCCAAAATATCTTCTTCGTCATCAATTGCAAGTATATTAGCCATAATATCACTTCTTTCCCAAACTTAATCTTCACTTCTTCCTTCAAATCTATAAAACCAAAATTCACTTATTGCAATTATAGCAAGTGTCATTAAAATACATGAAAATATCCCTGTTTTAAATTTATCCATAGAAATATCTGTATTATAACTATTAACAAGAACATAGTAGTCAGAAAATCTTACGGAAAAGCTGCAGGGAATGAACTGCCAAATTCTGTCACCAAGTCCTGTAAGCATAAGAGCTGAAATAAGGCTTTCTGCAATTCCCAGTCCTATAGATGCTCCTGAGCCAAACCTAAAGCTGCAAATCATATGCAAAAAATATAAAAATACACTGCTGAAAAACAATATTAAAATAATCTTTCCATAAAATATACCGGAAAACAAATTGTCCTGAATAATAAAATGCATTCCAAATGCAAAAATACCTACTGACAAAACAAGGGAAAAAAGAGCCAGTAAAAGCAACATGCATATTTTACTAAAGAAGCTTCTCAATTTATATCTTGTCATCAAAAGCGGCTGAAAATTCCCAGCCATTGCTTCCTGATCTACAGACATACCTGTTACTATTCCAATTATAAGAGGAAATCCTATGGATGTAATCTCCAAATACCCTGATACTTTGGAACTGCTGCTTACATACGAAAAACGGTAATAGAAAATGAACATCACCGCTATTAAAACTGAAAGTACACTATGAATCCATATCATGGGAGTTCGGCGAACTTTTTGAAATTCACTCATTATAAGATTAAAAAATACTCTCATCTATATTGCCTCCCCTTTTTCATACCACTTTGCAGTTATAAATGTCAATATCAAAAATAAAATTAATGCGATTATAATTCCAGGTAGAATCACACTACTTGACAACAATTCCGGTTTAAATGTTTGACTTTCCTTAACAGCAGGCATACCATTTGGAAGAAGTTTTAAAATAGGACACATGAGCCTGGCTGGAATTGCATAAGGTATCAAATACCAAATTTTTTCTACTGCACCCAATATTCCAAGTACTGAATATGCCACTAGATTAATTAATATAGTTGGAAACATTCCAATTTTACTTCCAAGGAACAAACAAAGTGGTATCTGCCATAAAAATGTAATTACTAAAACTATGCTCCCTGCAACTTCATTTAAAATATAAATTCTTCCAGCTGATCCAAGACCCAAAATATTGCCAGTAAATATATTTCCAAACAAATGAATAGCAGAAGCTGCTGCAATTAGAACTGCACACACAAATATTTTAGAGATCCATACCCTTTTAAGATCAACTGGCAGTGACAGTACTCCCATGTTTTTCATCTTCTTGTCACTATTGGCAACAAAGCTGCATTCCAAAGATATCATCCCTGGCAGTATAATAATATACCACCAATTGTAGCTATTCGTTTGAAAATAGTGTGGTTGTAAAAATATAGATAGAAGCATAGTAAAAATTGGAGCCAGAAAAACAAGCTTTCTTGTAAATGTGTGTCTACTTTTTAAAGTTTCAGATTTAAAGTAAGAATTCATACTATTCACCTTTCCTTCTATATTTTCCTGCAATTTCTCCAAATAATTTTTCAAGATTCTCTCCATTTTTTATTTTTCCTTGATAACCCAATATTCCCGCTGAAATAATTCCTATTTCATCAACTACCTGCTCTACTTCACTTAATATGTGACTTGATAAAATCACCGTTATTCCTTGCTCCGGAAATGAACAAATCAGTTTTCTGAGTTCCTGAATTCCAAATGGATCTAACCCATTTGTTGGCTCATCCAAAATCAAAAGTTTGGGATGGTTGACAAGTGCAATGGCAATGCCAAGTCTCTGTTTCATACCCATGGAAAACTTGTGTGCTCTTTTTTTACCTGTATTTTTAAGATCTACAATTTCAAGTACTTCATCGATCCTTTTATCTTCCAATCCCAAAACCCTTGTTCTCACCTTTAGATTCTCTCTAGCAGTAAGATTTCCATAAAGCGGTGCATTCTCAATTAAAGCTCCCATATGACTTAAACTATCTCTTTTCCATGCTCTGTTTTCAAACAAAATCTCTCCACTTGTAGGCTGAAGCATTCCAGTTATCATTTTCAATATTGTTGACTTTCCAGCTCCATTTGGTCCAAGAAGTCCATATATGGAATTTCTTCTAACTTTAAGTGATATATTGTGTACAGCTTTTTCATTTTTAAATGTTTTACAAAGATTTTTTGTTTCTAAAATAAATTTCTCCATTAGTATCATCACCTCAATTAGATAATACTTGACAATTATAAGGATTTTATAAGGAATAGAATTTATAAATTAAACAAATAAAAAAGAACTACCTCAAAATTTATTTTGGGATAATTCTTTCACTAACTTTACAGCTACAATATTTTATTTTCCTCCAAAAACTTTGTATTGAAATTTCCACTTCTAAATATTTTATTCTCCATTAATTTCTTATGAAAATCTATGGTAGTATCTACTCCTTCAATGACAAATTCTCCTAAAGCTCTTTTCATTCTATCTATTGCTTCATTCCTATCTCTCCCCCATGCTATAACTTTGGATATCATTGAATCATAAAATGGAGAAATAGTATATCCACTGTATGCTGAACTGTCTATTCTTATTCCAATTCCTCCCGGAGCTATATATTTATTTATTTTTCCAGGGCACGGCATAAAATCCCTGTATGGATTTTCGGCATTTATTCTACATTCAATCGCACAGCCATTTCCCTTTACATCGCCCTGTGAAAAAGACAAATTTTTTCCCTGGGCTATACATATTTGTTCCTTTATCAAATCTATTCCCGTTATTGTCTCGGTAACACCATGTTCAACTTGAACTCTAGTATTCATTTCCATAAAATAGAACTTATTGTCTGCATCCAAAAGGAACTCTACTGTGCCAAGGCTATTATAATTTACGGCCCTGCATGCTCTTACTGCCGCACTTCCCATTTCCTCTCTCAGCCTGTCATTTAGTGCAGGTGACGGCGACTCTTCTACAAGTTTTTGATGTCGCCTCTGAATTGTGCAATCCCTCTCTCCAAGATATACTATATTGCCATAATTGTCCCCGATTATTTGTATTTCCACATGTCTTGTATTTTCAAGATACTTTTCTAGATAGAGTGCTGCATTTCCAAAATAATTCTCAGCTTCCTTCTCGGAATCTTCAATAGCATGTACGAGTTCTGCCCTGTTACGTGCCACTCTCATTCCTTTTCCACCGCCACCGGCAGATGCCTTGACTATCACAGGATATCCTATTTCATCCGCTATTTCTACTGCTTTCTCTTTACTTTCTATTTCACCTTCTGTCCCCATTATTATAGGTACATTTGCATTTTTCATCGTCTCTTTGGCATTGGACTTGTCTCCAAGACTGTCGATAATTCTATAATCCGGGCCTATAAATGATATATTGAATTCTTCACATGTTTTTGCAAAAGTTGAACTTTCAGAAAGGAATCCGTAACCTGGATGAATGGCATCTGACTTTGAATGAATTGCTATATTTATTATACTGTTTATATTAAGATATGTATCTTTTGCCGAAGTCTTTCCTATACAATAAGTTTCATCTGCCAATTTTACATGAAGTGAATCTCTATCACTTTCTGAGTAAATAGCAACTGCAGAAATTCCAAGTTCATGACAGGCACGTATGATTCTAACTGCAATCTCACCTCTATTTGCTATAAGAATCTTCTTAAACATACCTATTTGTCACTTCCTTTCACTTCAAATAAAGGTTGTCCATATTCTACAAAGTCCCCATCCTTTACCAATATATCTGTTATTTCTCCACTAACACCTGCTTCTACTTCATTGAACAGTTTCATTACTTCAACCAATCCAACAACTGTATGTTCCTGAACAATATCATGAAGCTTTACAAAAGGTTCGGAACCTTTTTCTTTTCTTAGATAAAAAGTTCCCGCAAGAGTGGATTTAATATATTGGCTATTGCCTTTTTCTGTACTTTTTTCTTCATGTATTGATTGATCCATGTTATTTTCAGTGTCCTCTATTTTCACCATATGTTTTACATCCGCATTTCTATCTATAACTATCCTGCTGCTTTCCTGTTCAAATTCAAAATGGGAGAAATCATGTTTTTCAACAATTTCCATTATTTTGTCTAAATCATCTATATTAATCATATAACTACCTCCCCGCAGTATTATTAAATGCTTATTAATTTAATAGATCTTTTTAATTCAGCTATATATTTTTGTTGTTTCAAATATAAACTTTCCGATTCTTCAAGTGATATTTTTTGAAATTTCACTCTGTCAGAAGGCTTGAGCTGAACTAATTTGTGAATATCACATAAAGCCACATGAGCTATTTTAGGATAACCTCCGGCAGTTGCCCTGTCAGCTAAGAGAAGTATTGGATTTCCATCTGGTGGAACTTGAATAGTTCCAAATGATACTTCTCCCGATATCATTTCAATACTTCTCTTAAACTGAATTTTGGGACCATTTAACCTATATCCCATTCTATCTGATTTAACATCTATGCTAAAAGAAGAGCTAAAAAATTTATCCAGGCTTTCTTCTTTTACATCCTTGAATTGTCTATCTTCAAATACTCTGATATTTGTAACATTGTCATCTATGTTGACGGGATTTTTTACGTACCATTTTGCTGAAGTAAAGCTTCCACTTTCATGAATTTGTTTTAGTTTATTTATTATTCCTAAAGAAACATTGCCTTTGTGTCCAATTTCAATTACATCATCTTTTCTCAGAGCCCTGCCATCTTTTCCTCCTATTTTTGCTCTTAAATATGTACTTTTACTTCCCATAAAGCTTGGAATGTCAAAACCTCCAGCTACTGCCAAATAGCATCTGCATCCATTTACACCTCTTCCAAATTTCAATATGGAATCTTCATTTAGGTAAATAGGTCGTTCAAGTGGAATTTTTTTATCATTAATTGTAGGTGAAAGATCTGCTCCTGTTATAGAAATAAGATTTCCCCTGCTTATTTTCAGTGAAGGACCCATAAAGGTAATTTCAAAAACACCTTCATTTTCATCATTTCCAACAACAATATTTGCAAGTTTCATAGAATATATATCCATAGCACCACTTACAATAACTCCGTATTTCTGATATCCATATCTTCCCTTATCTTGAATTGTTGTTAGAAGTCCGGGCGTCAATACAGTTATGCTCATAATATCCTCTCCTTTAACCTGGTATATTCAGCATAAGAAACGGGATAAAATTTTGCTATATCTCCACATTTCAGAAGAGTCTTTTCACTGCTTTTTAAATCAAATAATTTCAAAGGCGTTCTTCCGATTATCTGCCATCCTCCTGGAGTTTCTATTGGGTAAACTCCCGTCTGCTTTCCTGCAATTCCAACAGACCCTTCTGGAATTGCAGTCCTTGGAGATTTTCTTCTTGGAGTATATATCCTTTCTGACAATCCTCCCAAATATGGAAAACCTGGCGCAAATCCAATCATATACACTAAATATTTTCCTTTAGAATGTATTTCTATGACTTCATCTACAGTAAGATTGTTAACTTCTGCTACATATTCTATATCCGGAGCAAACTCTCTGCCATAACAGACTGGAATCTCAACTATATTTTCTTCATAGCTTTGGGAGAAATCAATGACTCTTAGTATATTTTTCAATTTTGATTTTACTGATTCAAATGGCACATTACTTTTTATTTTCAGTGGATCATAAATTATAGATACGCTTGTAAAATACGGTACATATTCTATAAGCCCACAAAAAGGATTTTTCTCAAGATATGTACAGAATATTCTTATATTTTTATTTACAGTCTTGTCAATTTTATCTCCAAATTCAACCAAGGCCGAAATTTCACTTGTGTGTAAAATATTAAATCTGTTTTCTTTCATATTTATCACCTACTGATTTATTTCATAGATCCTCTTTACCCTTTTTCCAATTCCGCATACGAATTCATAATTAAAACTTCCAGCTATTTCAGCCAGTTGCTCAACAGTAATTGTATTGCCTCCATCTCTACCAATTAAAGTTACTTCATCTTCAATTTTAACATCGTTTATATGAGTGATATCAACCATCATCTGGTCCATGCATATTCTTCCTATTATAGGAGCATACTGCCCGTGAACAAGTACCTTTGCTTTTGAAGAGAGAGCTCTCATGTATCCATCTGCATAACCTACAGAAACAGTTGCAATTTTTGTATTTTTACTTGTAATATAGGTTTTTCCATAGCTTACCCCTGCACCTTCATGAACTTCTGAAATATTGATTATATGTGATCTCCACTCCAATGCAGGTATGAGGTCTACAGAATTCTTGTTCACCTCTTCTGATGGATACAATCCATAGGTAATTATTCCACTCCTTACCATGTCAAATCTATGATTGTCAAATTCCATAATTCCTGCACTATTGCAAACATGTTTAAGTGGAATATCTATTTTAGACATTTCCAGCATTTTTAAAAATTCATCATATTTTTTCATCTGCATTTTAGTATAATTCTTGTCTTTTTCGTCTGCACATGAAAAATGAGTAAATAATCCTTCAACAATCAGATTATCCATATTTATCATTTTTTTAATATTCAAAATGCTGTTTTCATTTGCCTTAAATCCAATTCTATTCATACCTGTCTCCAATGCTACATGAACTTTTGCTCTCTTTTTATGTTCAACTGCACATTTGGACATACTTTCTGCCATCTCCAGATTGTATATTGTTTGAGTAATATCATACTCAATAATATCTCCATATTGCTTTGGAGAAGTGTATCCCAAAATCAATATTGGCAAATCTATATGGTATTCTCTAAGTTCTATTGCCTCTTCTATAGTTGCAACTCCAAAATAATCCACCTTGTCTTGAAGAAAATCTCCCACTATTTTGGCTCCATGACCATAGGCATCAGCCTTTATTACAGCCATAACTTTTACACTGTCGTCTACTTTTTTTTTACCTCATCTATATTGTGTGCTATAGCATTTAAATCTACTTTTGCATAGGTTCTCAAATATTTGTCCATAAATAAAATTACCCCTCTCTATATTATAATGATGATATTTCTATATCTTCCTTATGAAAAGCCTCATTTATCTTTTTAACAAATTGAAGTGCTTTTACTCCATCTCCGTGAACACATACTGAATCCGCTTTCATGAAAATATCCTTTCCATTTATGCTCCGTACTTTACCTTTCTTGACCATTCTAATTACTCTTTTAATAGCTGTATCTTCATCGGTAATAACAGCTCCTGGTTTGGATCTTTGAACTAAGGATCCATCATCATTATAGGCCCTGTCTGCAAATACTTCACTTGCTGATTTTAATCCGGTTTGTTTTGCTGCATCGATCATTCTGCTTCCACTCAATGCAAGGAGTATCAAATTTGGATCAATTTCATATATTCCTTTACAAATAGACAGAGACAGTTCCAAATCTTTTGCTGCCATATTATAAAGTGCACCATGAAGTTTTACATGATTCATCTTTATGCCATGGGATGTACAAAACGCCTTCAATGCTCCAATTTGATATTGTACAATTAGCTTGGCTTCCTTATAGGAAATATCCATTTTTCTTCTTCCAAATCCAACTAAATCTGCCAATCCTGGATGTGCCCCCACAGAAACCTTGTATTTCTTTGCCAATGCAACTGTCTTGTCCATAACTACTGGATCTGAAGCATGAAATCCGCAGGCAATATTTGCAGATGAGATATATGGAATAACTTCTTCATCTAATCCAATTTTATAATTTCCAAAGCTTTCTCCCAAATCACAATTTAAATCTACCTTATACATAATATCTCCTCAATATTTCAAGTCTATATTTTTCACATCTGTTATCAGCATATGTCCTGGTGAATGTGTAATGACTATTTTAGGTTTAACATTCATGACTACAGCTTGCGGTGTAACTCCACAGGCCCAGAACACAGGTACTTCGCCCTCTTTTATAGTAACAGGATCTCCAAAATCAGGACTGCTTATATCCTCTATTCCTATAATCGACGGATTGCCTATATGAATTGGTGCACCATGAACCTTTGGCATATCTCCACTTACCAGAACAGATTTTACTATCTGGTCATATGGAAGAGGTCTCATGCTGACAACCATCTTCCCATTGAATATTCCTGCAGATACACAGTCAATATTGGTAATATACATGGGTACATTGCAATTTTCCTCAATATGTCTTACAGGAACATCCGCCTCTATAAGCTCTGATTCAAATGAGAAACTACAGCCTATTAAAAAGCTTACAAAATCATTTCGCCACATATCTTGTATATTTTTATACTCTCCAGTTAAAACTCCACTTTCATAGACTCTGTATTTGGGGATGTCTCTGGTAATATCTATATCTTTGCCTAAATAATTAAGTTTTCTATTTCCAACATCACCTACTTCAAGTATTGGACATGATTTAGGGTTTCTCTGTGTAAATAATAGAAAATCGTAAGCCAGCTCTTTTGGCAAAATTACCAGGTTTGCCTGAGCATAGCCTGCACACATTCCTGCAGTAGGTGTTGTGATTTTTTCTTCACGTATCAATTTACGAACATCATAGGGCTTCATCTTTGAATAATCCATATTTTTCACCCCTTAAATAATTTTTGTTAACTTTTGTTTTTCATAAAATCCTAATTCAATTACTTTTTCAAACCATGTAGCACAAGTTTCTTCCAATTTTATTGAAGATTGTACAC
Source organism: Clostridium tyrobutyricum DSM 2637 = ATCC 25755 = JCM 11008 (assembly GCF_000359585.1). Lineage (GTDB taxonomy): Bacteria > Bacillota > Clostridia > Clostridiales > Clostridiaceae > Clostridium_B > Clostridium_B tyrobutyricum. The sequence goes on from NZ_APMH01000001.1 coordinate 96,888, forward strand.
ATTCTCTCATCAAATTGACTATTGAAGTATTTATGGATAGTCCACATCCATCTATAGCTGGAATCAAATCACCATACATATCTATCATTCCACTTCTAGATGCTGTAACCATGGCTTCCTTTTCCATCTCCTTGGTATGCATTATATCTAAATCTTTCTTCAGGTAGGCCAATGCTGCTATAAGTCCATAGCATCCCCAGTCCGATACAGTAGCAGTTATTATATTGTCAGCTTTTACACTTGCAAGTATTCCGCCATTGCATCCACAGCTGCAGCCTCCCTTTGCAGCATAGGGTACATATTTTTCAAGATGCTCTTTTATAGTACCCATTCCAAGTTCATTTCCAAGATCTCCTATTGATATATTCAGAACGCCTTTTTCCTTTAATTTAGTAAACAGTATATCCTGCTTTGCCTCCAGTTCAGTTACATCTTTTCCAATAGCATTATGATATACTCCAACAGAATTGGCTCCTGGACATTCTATGCTTATAACAGCACCTGGAATTCCTTTTGCAATAAGTTCATCAGCCTGTGTTCCCGCCTTCATTGCATCCTTGGTAAATGTTATACCAGCTATTGAAAGAGGATACTCTTTTAATTCTTCAATATTATCATGAAAATGAAGTCCAACTACGTAAGCCAAATTTTCTACTGCCTTTATATTATCTTTAGGACATACTATTACAGGTTTTACGTTAAAGCCTTTTACTAAAGCTCTTGCTAAAAGCATTGTACTTACAATTCCGTCCATTTCAGCCTTTTTAAATGGAAGTAATACAAAGCCTGTCATTATATACACTAAATCCCCTTCTTTTAATGTACTTACCAATTTCTTCGCACTATTCATTGTCAAAGGTTCTTTAGTATATTCTCTTGCTGCACTGTATAAAATTCTACATACACCATATCCCCTTGGATCCAGGTTCATTAGGTTGTCTAAATTTTCCCCTATATTTAATATAGTCAATTCTTCTTGATTCATATAATCCCCTCCTGAACCTTATCTGTTTCTTTTAAGAATTCAGCACTCAGCGCATCCTGAAGCTTTTTAACTATTTCCGGTGCTTTTCCACCTACAGGTGTTCCATCAATTTCACAAGTGGTCATGCAAAATTGTCCTGAACTTGTAACTATGACTTCATCTGCATCCATTAATTCCTCCAGAGTAAAAGGAGTCTCATTTACAGGAATCTCAAATTTTTTACACATTTTTATAATATGTGCCCTTGCTATACCTGGTAAAATCAAATTGTCTGCCGGTGCTGTTTTAAATATACCATCTTTTATAATAGATACATTACTGTGTGCACATTCTGTTACTCTGTCACCTCTGTGGAATACTGCTTCCTGGCAGTCCTTTTCATCAGCTTTCTGTGCTGCCATTACACTTGGAAGCAAGTTTAATGTCTTTATATTGCAATGTAGAAATCTAGTATCTTCCAAAGTAATCAGCCTTAATTTTTGTGACATATCCTTTACCTTTTGTGGTTTTAATATTATCCACACATTTGCTTTTACATCATCTTCCGGGAATATGTGGTTACGCATTGCTGTTCCTCTTGTAACCTGCCAGTACACAAATTGTTCTCCTGAATCAACCTTTTTAACCATATCATTGAGTAATTCTTTTAATTCATCTTTTGTATATGGAATTTTAATTTTTAATAATCCCGCACTGTTGAAGAAACGATCTATATGCTCGTCCAATGCAAATATAACATGATTTCTACTATAGGTAGCATCATAAACTCCATCACCAAAATAACATACACGATCATTCATTGGTATTGTCATATTTTCAATCAAATCATACTTTCCATTGTAATATCCTAAATTTTTCATTTAAATGCCCTCCTGTAATTTAATAATTTAATAATTTTTCACATCTTTTTTTAATAGTTTTAAGTATAATTAAATATTATATTATTAAATAAGTTTTTTCAACGTTTCTTAAAATTTATGTACAATTTATTTTTTATTATACTTTGTGCAAAAAATTTTATGTTATTTTATTATATAGGGCAAAAATTTTTCAGTTTGATAATTTAGTATAACTTGCTTTATAAATTTAGCTATATGAAATATATTACGCTTCACCTTTCACATTTTTTAAAACACAGTAGGTTTTTGTCCTGGATACACCTTCTATACTCTTTATCTGACGATGAATTTTTTCCAACTCTTCTGGAGATTTGCAAAGTATTTTTAGTATAAAATCAAAATCACCAGTTAGATAATAACAAAAAACTATATTGCTGCTTTCTTTAATTGCATTAGTAAATGATTCATAAAATTTCGGATGATCCAAACTTACCTCCATTAAAGCACTTGTATTATTCCCCATTCTATTTTCATCCAGTATTATAGTATATCTTTTTATTATTCCATTTGTCTCCATTTTTTTAATGCGCTCAAGAACTGCCGAGACTGACAGGTGAATTCTCTTGCTTATTACTGATGCTTTAACTCTGGCATTAGATTTCAAACATTCCAATATTTCATAATCCATATGATCCATAATATACCACTCCAAATAATATTTTAAATTATAAAAACAACTAAATTTATTTTATCATATATACCTTTAAAAAATACAAAACTGGTATATATAAATAGGTCACCGCTTCAATTGCCTATTTATATATACCAGTCTGATACTTGCATTCATGCCATAAATTACAAATCCATATTTTAATCATATTGAATATGATTTACCGGAATTTAAAATTCCCTTTTCATCAAAGGCTTTTTTTATTCTTCTCATATACTCTACATTTATCTTATCTGTTACATCAATAAAATATGGTTTCTTGTTAATTCCTATGCCATGCTCTCCAGATGGCAGTCCATTAAGTTCTTTCCCTTTTCTATAAAGAGCTTTAAGTAGTTTTCTCGATTTTTCATTCCATAGATTTTCTTCCATGCCATTTCTAATTACACATAAGTGTACATTTCCATCGCCAGCATGACCAAAGCTACTTATCTTAATTCCAAATTCCTTTTCTGCTACTTTTGTATAATTAATAAAATCTGCTGATCTGTCTATTGGAACTACTATATCTATAGGCTCCTGTTCAGATACAGCTTCTACTGCCGTAACCAAAGCTCCCCTTATTTTCCAGGTTCTCTCTATGTCATCCTTTTTATCAAGCAAAATAAAATCCAGGGCATTATTTTCCAAAGCAACTTCTTTTACTTTTTTGTAATTACTCTCTATTTCGAATTCTTCATCTCCATCAAATGTCAATAATAAATATGCCTTTCCCCTATCAGAAGGAAATTTTAACTTTAAAAATCTTTCTGCATTTTCAATGACATCACTTTCCATAAATTCAATAGCTGTAGGATTGGCATTCTTTTTTATTATTTTTATGACTGTATCTATTCCTTCTTTTAAAGAGTTAAATGGAATAATAGCGCTTATACTCTTTTTAGGTTTTGGTATAAGTTTTAATATTGCCCTGGTTATAATTGCAAGAGTACCTTCTGATCCTATTATTAAGTCCTTTATATCAAGTCCAGAACTATTCTTTATTACTTTTCCACCTGTATTTAGTATGGTTCCATCGGCTAAAACTACTTCCAACCCCATAACATAGTCTCTTGTAACTCCATACTTTACAGCTCTCATTCCGCCGGCATTAGTACTTATGTTTCCACCTATTGAAGCATTTTTTTCTCCTGGATCTGGAGGATAGAAAAATCCCTTGCTTTCAACAAATTTTTGAAGATCTACAAGTAAAATTCCCGGCTGCACAGTTACTGTAAGAGTATTTTCATCTAACTCAACTATATTTTTCATTAAGGATAGATCTAATATAATACCTCCCCTGGTAGGAATAGTTGCACCTACCAATCCTGTACCGGCTCCTCTTGGTGTAACAGGTATGCCATTTTCATATGCTATTTTCATTATGCTGCTTACTTCTTCTGTATTTATAGGAAATATCAATACATCAGCTTTACCTTTATTCCTATTTAGTGCATCACTTAAATATTTGTCCTCTATATCTGTCCCTATCTTTATCCTATTTTCGTCTTTTATAATATCAGATAATTTTTCAAAATCCATAAATCTTCCTTCTTTCCATAAATGCTTGCTATCTTTTTGAAGATACCTTTGCAAAGGCATCACCTATAAATTGTATAGCCTGAACTACAACTACTAATATAATTACTGTAGATATCATTACTCCAGTCTCATATCTATAGTAGCCATACCTGATTGCCAAATCACCTATACCACCTCCGCCTACAATTCCTGCCATGGCTGAAAATCCAATCAAACTTACCAGGGTTACCGTTACTCCCCTTATAAGACTTGGAAGGGCTTCAACTATAAGTACATCTGTCAATATCAATCTTATCTTTGCTCCTGAAGCAACTGCCGCCTCTAAAACGCCTTTGTCTACTTCATTAAATGCGCCTTCTGAAATTCTGGCAAAGAAAGCAATGGAAGCAATTGAAAGTGGCACAGATGCCGCCTGTGGTCCTATACTTGTCCCAACCATCATTTTAGTTACTGGAATCAACAATACCAATAATATTACAAATGGCAGGGAACGAATTATATTTACAATAACACCTGCAATAGAATTGATAATTTTATTCTTGAAAAACAATGGGTTAGATGTAAGATATAATATTAAGCCTATAAGTCCACCTACAACAATGGATAAAACTATGGCTATACCTATCATATTAAGGGAGTCCCTAATTGCCTGGCCCAATTCGTTATGTAATATGTTAAAAGTATTATTCAATTGGATTCACCTCTTTTTGTAAATTGTAATTTTCTTCGATTCCAGATACATTTTCTTTCATATACAATTTTGCTTTCTCTATTTCCTCCTTATCTCCTGTAATGTTTACAATTAAAATACCCAGTGGCTTATCATTTATATAATCAATTTTTCCATGAATTATACTTAAATTAACATTAAATTTCTTTGAAACATCTGATATTAGTGGATCTATGCTTCTATCTCCTTTAAAATAAAGTTTCACCAATTCTCCCACTTGAATTAATTTTTCAATTCCAGGTGACAATTCAATATTTAGATTTTTATTTATCAAGGATTTCGTTACTTTAGCCTTAGGATTTGCAAATATGGAATATACGTCATTTATCTCAACTATTTTACCTGAACTCATTACTGCCATTCTGTTGAAGAAAGTTTTAGCTACTTCCATTTCATGGGTAATAAATACAATAGTTATCCCATATTTCTTATTTATTCTTTTAAGTAGATTTAAAATTTCTTCAGTATTTTCCAAATCCAAAGCAGAAGTCGCTTCGTCACACAACAATACTTGGGGATTGTTTGCCAATGCTCTGGCAATACCAACTCTTTGCTTTTGCCCACCGCTTAAATTTGCCGGATAAGCTTTTGCCTTATCTTCCAAAGAAACCAGCTTCAATAATTCTTCTACCTTCTGTTTACGTTTATTTTTAGGATAGTTATTTGCTTTTAGCACGAATTCTACATTTTTATATACTGTTTTACCACTTATTAAATTAAAATGTTGAAATATCATACCGATATTCAATCTGATTTTTCTAAGAAGTTCGCCCTTTAAATGTGTAATATCTTTACCATCAATTATCACTTTACCACTAGTAGGTTTCTGTAATAAATTTATAGTCCTTACTAAAGTACTCTTTCCTGCTCCACTTAAACCTACTATGCCAAATACTTCTCCTCTATTTATCTTAAGATTAACATCTTTAACTGCATAAACTTTAGTGTTTTTCACATTAAAAACTACATTAATATTCTTTAGTTCTATCAAAAACCTCACTCCTAAAACTCTCATATAAATAATTGAAAATTATTAATTATTATTGCAAGGTAAACTTAATGGGAGTATTAAACTCCCATTAAATAAAATAAATTCATTTTTTATTTTATACCATACTTGTTTACATACCACTCCGGTTTGTCAAAAGACTTAAATTCTCCATTTTTATCTTCAATAGTATTTTTAAATTCTGTAGATTCTACAGCGGACTTTAAATCTTTTCCTAAATCTTTGTTTAAATCCTCTGTCCTTACTGCTACTACATTTTTATAATTTTCTTCTAACTTTTCTACTGCTAAAGCTTTTGAAAAATCCATTCCTGCTGATATAGCATAGTTACCTGTAATAAGTGCTATATCAACACTGTCCAAACTTCTTGGTTCCTGAGCCGCCTCTATAGGAACCAACTTCAGATTCTTTTTATTTTCTGTTACATCATTTTGTGTCGCCTTGGTCTCATCAATATTATCTTTAATCTTAATTAAGCCTTGATTTTTAAGTAATGTTAAAGCTCTTGCCAAATTTGAAGGATCATTTGGTATAGCTACCTTGGCTCCATTTGGTATGTTTTGCAATGATTTTATTTTATTTGAGAATATACCCATACCAGCTGTTGGCACAACTATAACTGCTGATAATTTCAAGTTATTATCCTTAGAAAACTTTTTCAAGTATGCTGTGTGTTGAAATAAATTAGCATCTATCTCTTTATTAGCCAATGCTTTATTTGGCTGAACATAGTCACTAAACTCTTTAACAGTTACTTTATATCCCTTTTTTTCAAGGGATGGCTGTATTGCCTTTCTAACCATGTCACCATAAGGTCCCGGGCAAACTCCTATAGTAATATTCTTTGTCCCATTTTTACTTGAACTATTATTGGTTGAACCACAAGCTACTGTTCCCAATGTTAATATAGCTGTTAATCCAATTAATAAAACTTTTTTCAACTTATTCATTGTTTGTTTTTCCTCCTAAATACTTCTGTATAATTATTGATGATTACTATACTTAATTCTATTCTCATAGAATTATTATATAATTAATTTTTTATTTGTCAATATTTCTGCTGCATTCGTTGATTAATAATGATTTTTTCTTATATTCCTACTAGAGTTACCTATAGAATATGGATGATCTTTAATTATCGGTATTGAACATGATATGGTTTTTTGAATATCCGAGAGATACTCTCTTTCTTCATCATCACAAAATGAAATTGCAATTCCCTCTGCTCCTGCCCTTCCAGTACGTCCAATTCTATGAACATAGGTCTCTGGTGTATCCGGTAAATCAAAGTTTATTACATGAGATATTTTCTCCACATCAATTCCCCTTGCCGCTATATCCGTCGCCACTAAAACCCTTATCTTCTTTTCCTTAAAATTACTTAGAGCAAGTTGTCTTGCATTTTGTGACTTGTTTCCATGAATAGCCTGAGCTTTTATTCCGACTTTAACAAGATCTCCTGTTATTTTATTTGCCCCATGTTTTGTTCGGGAAAATACAAGAACAGATTTAAAAGATTTGTCCTTTAGCAAATGAACAAGCAGGGACGTTTTGCTCCTTTTTCTTACAAAATATACTTCCTGTTTAATGGTATTAATGGTAGATGAAACAGGTGTAACTTCCACTTTAACTGGTTTTACGAGAATAGAATCCATTAATTTTGAAATTTTTTTTGGCATAGTAGCAGAAAATGCCATGTTATGCCTACTCCTTGGCAGTTTTGCTATAATCTTTTTCACATCATGTCCAAGGCCCATATCAAGCATTCGATCTGCCTCATCAAGTACAAAAAACTTTATATTCTGTAAATTTACGTATTTTTGCTGTATTAAGTCCAGAAGTCTGCCTGGTGTTGCAATCAAAATATCTACTCCGGCTTTTAACGCATTTGTTTGTGATTTTTGTGAAACTCCACCAAATATAACAGTATTTTTTAACCCCGTATATGTTCCGTACGCCGTAAAACATTCTCCAATTTGTATGGCTAATTCCCTGGTGGGAGCCAATATCAAGGCTCTAATACTTTTTGAAGATCTCTTTTGTATTATTTGTTCATTATAAACAAGCTGTAATATGGGAACAGCAAAGGCCGCAGTTTTCCCGGTACCTGTCTGGGCACATCCTTCCAAATCATTTCCTTCAAGTATAACTGGAATACATTGTTCCTGTATAGGAGTAGGATTAGTATATCCCTGGTTCTTTAAAGCTTTTAAAATAGGTTCAATAATATTTAATTTTTGAAATAACATTTTTCTCCTTCTAAAAACAAAATTAGGTGCGATAAGCGCTATGGCATTAATAGCCACAGCGTTTATTTAAGTTGATCCTTAGCAAACTCTATGTACATCATACCCATGATCATTTAATTTCTTAACTATATCTTCTATATGCTCATATCCATTTGTCTCTACCGTTACTTCCAGACCTACATGTTTCAATCTATCCACTGATTTAAATTGATTATGCTCCAATTTTATTACATTAGCTCCTTCTTCTGCTAGTATTTGAGCTATTTTAAGAAGTTGTCCTGGAGTATCCTGAAGATTAACTGAAAAACAGAATATCCTTCCTCTTGAAAACAATCCCTTGTTTAAAAGTGAGGCTATTGTTACCACATCTATATTTCCTCCACTTATTAAAGATACTACTTTTTTGCCTTTAAAATTTAATCTCTTTAATGCTGCAAGAGACATTGCTCCTGTTGCTTCTGCTATAAGCTTATGCTTTTCCAGAATAACAAATACAGCTTCCATAAGTTCCTGATCACTTACTGTAACAATTTCATCTACATATTCTTTTATTACTTCAAATGTAAGATCTCCAGGTTGTTTTACTGCAGCTCCATCTGCAATAGTATCAACTTTATCTGCATAAGTAAGTTTACCTGTATCAAAGGAAATCTTCATTGGATTTGCACCTTCTGCCTGAACTCCTATTATCTTTATATCAGGATTAATGGATTTAGCTGCTACTGATATTCCACTTATTAATCCGCCTCCACCAATTGGTACAATTATGGCATCTACATCTTTTAGTTCGTCTATTATTTCAAGTGCTATAGTTCCCTGTCCTGCCATTACATCTACATCATTAAAAGGATGAACAAAAGTATAACCATTTTCTTCTTTAAGTCTTTTGGCTTCTTCATAGGCCTCATCATAAACTTTACCTTTAAGTACTATGTTTGCACCATAGTTTTTAGTAGATTGAACCTTTATAAATGGTGTAGTCTCAGGCATTACAATTGTTGCCTTAATTCCAAGTTTCTGTGCAGAGTATGCAACTCCCTGTGCATGATTTCCTGCTGATGAAGCTATTAGTCCCTTTTGTTTTTGTTCATCACTTAATTTACTGATTTTATTAGATGCACCTCTTAGTTTAAATGCTCCAGTAATCTGAAGATTTTCAGGCTTTATGTATACTTCATTTCCACTTTCTCTACTAAATTCCGGGCTATATATCAATTTAGTTTTTACACATATGTCTTTTATTCTCTCTTTAGCCTCTAATACATCCTTTAATGTTAAATCTACTTTCATGATTTAAAATCCCCCTTTTTGTATTTAATATTACCATTAGTTTGTATATTTTTTAAAATAAAAAATCTTTCGTCCCTATAAACATAATAATATTATGTTTATAAGAACGAAAGATTAACTTTCCGTGGTACCACCTTATTTGCAACTATATGTATCAGCTGCCTCTCATTCAGGTCATTATTCAATAAACTTGTGATATTTACTTACAAACCCAAACCATATATCGCTGGTATACGTCCTTGTTTACTTGGAAAAACCTTTCTACTTGGAAGCTCCGAAGTGATAAACAATATTTAAATCAACGCCAACTTACACCTTATATTGGCTCTCTTAAGTCAATCCACAAAATATTTTCCTCTTCATCACAGCTTATGTTATCTATAATACACTTTGATAAGTATATTATTTTTCTTTAAAATTGTCAACTTATTTTTTCAGGTTCATCATATTGTACATCAAAAGTTTCTACAGTAACCTTTTTCATTTTCTGATCTTCATACGGCTTATCATTATAGTCTGTTTCCTTCAATACTATATCACTTACTGTCTCAATTCCTTCTATAACTTTTCCAAATGCAGCATAACTTCCATCAAGATGTGGTGCATCATCTGTCATTATAAAAAATTGTGAGCCTGCAGAATTTGGATCCATAGTCCTAGCCATAGATATTACACCTTTTTTGTGTTTTAAATCATTTTTAAAATCATTTGATGAGAATTCACCTTTAATTGAGTATCCCGGGCCACCTATTCCTGTTCCCTCCGGATCTCCTCCCTGAATCATGAATCCAGGTATAACTCTATGAAAAATTGTATCATTATAAAATCCATTTTTTACTAGTGATATAAAGTTATTTACTGTATTAGGTGCAATTTCAGGATAAAGTTCTATTTTTATAATCTTTTCATTTTTCATTTCAATTGTAACTATAGGATTTTTCATTGGTTTGCCTTCTTTCTATAAATTAATATTGTGTTTATTATATGTATATACAATAAATTTTATTGCAGCCGCTGTCAAGCAACACGACTTTATTTTGTATTAAGCTTTTGAAATAAAATTGATCCTCCTATAATAATACATCCACCAACTATAGTTATATAAGATGGAATTTCTTTAATTACAATCAATCCCATAATTGCAGATAGTAGCGGTGTAATGAACATGAAATTTGTAACAGTAGTAACTTTTTTTGTTTTTGACATAGCTGCCATCCATATTAAATAGGCTATTGCCCCAGGCAAAAATCCCAAGCAGGCAACATTCAATATTTGCAGTATAGGAGCTTTATATAATTGTATTAACCCATCTTTCAAAAAAATGCCCAGCAATATAGTGCCTGCAAATATACTATATGTAGTTGATTGAAGTGAAGTATATTTTTTCAATATCTTACGCTGCAGCATATTATAAATTGCAAATGAAAGAGCCGCTCCCAGCATCCAGTTAACTCCTCTGTTAATTGCAAATACACCATTGTTTACTGCAATAATAATTATACCTGAAAACTCTATTGCTATTGCAAACCAGCATATCTTATTGATTTTCTCTTTATAAAATATCATTGCAAGAACAGCCGTTATAATAGGAACTGTACTAATAAGAATGCTTGAGGTAGATGCGTTCAAACTTACCGAACCTTTATTAAATGCATATATATAAAATGAAAATCCTGTAAATCCTGCCAGGAAAAATATAGGAATATCCTTTATACTCGGCAATGAAATTTTTTTAATAACTGCAAAAACAATCAATAAAATACTTGCAAATAAATATCTGACCGCTCCCAATGATTCAGGTGTGAAATTTACAAGGGCTACTTTCGTAAACACAAAGGCAGATGCCCATAAAATAACTGTTATAAAAGCATATAACAATACACTTCTATTTGTATTGCTCGTTGTATCTGTCAAAGAATCACACTTCTTCCCATATTAAATAAAATAGTATTGCAAAATATTATTTTTTATAGTATATATAATTTAAAGCAAATTGTCCAAGTTTAATTGTACTTTCCTAAATTTATCTTCTATAATTCCTTTTCAAAGGTATTTTATTTTAAATCAAGGAATATAATTTTATATAAATTGTTAACATTGGTAAACTGGGTTTGACACGCGTATCTATCTAATTTATAATTTAATTGCATATTGGGGGAAAATTTATTTGGAAAAAATGAGGAAGCGAAAATAATATGATAAATATAATTAAAACTGCTATTATAACTATAACGATATCGTTTATATCCGGGCTATTGTTAGATTATTATAAAAATTTAGCACCCAGGCTATTGTGTAATATAGGAAATGGTATTCCGCTAAAAGTAAACGGTGAAAAAATTTATGCATACATTATTACAATTAAGAATACATCAAAAAAAATAATTCATCAGTTAAATATAGACATACAAAGTTCCCAGGATAATTTAAAAGTTGGAGATTCAAAGATAACAAAAGGTTTGAAATTTGATTCTTCAGTAAAAAACAACTCTTTGGATGTTTATATACCCTTTTTGAGCAAAGGTGATAAGTTTTCAGTTACTTTATATGTAAAAAATCAATACACAGCTCGCAATCAACCTGTTATTGCCATTAGATCTCCTGAAAACTTCAAGAAGGTAGACTCTTCAGGACAAAAAGGTTTCTTATCTTCATTGGTTAATATACCTGAAAATATAGGCAACCTAGTTTCAGGGACAAGTAGAGAAAATAAATCGGCAGCTCCTGATAAAAAAAGAGAGACATTCTATAGAAAGAATACAGGTAAAACAAAAAAAATACTTATAAGTATTGTATCAATTGTATTGGTTGTACTTATTGGAATTTTAGCAAAGTACTATTTAAGTGGAACACCTGACAATACACCGACTTCAAATACAACTACCAGCGTTCCAACTCAGTCCAAGGATAAAAAAGATACAACAGGATCTTCATCTGGGCAAAAGACTAAAACTACTGATACAAATACATCAAAATATAGAAAAAATGATAGTACAAATACATCTAATACTGGAAGTAATAAAGAAAATACATCTACGGAGGATTCAACATCAACTTCAAATACAAATACATCAATAGATGGAACTAATCCAAAATCGTCATCAGGTACAAATAGTTCAAATACCGATACGAATGCAGATACAAAAACATCAAATAGTGGTACAAACTCAGATAAAAGCACAAATTCAAATACATCTACAGATGGGACTAATTCAAATACACATACATCAACGGATGGAACAAACTCAAACACAAACCCAAATGGAAATACATCAACAAGTGGATCCAGCCAAAATAATAATACATCCACTGGTGGAACGACTTCAAATAACAACAAATAGTGTGGGCTTACAAAGATACTTGATAGTTACAAATAAACAGAAATGTGCCTTAGAAAATATAAATTAATGTATTTTCCTAAGGCACATTTGTTTTAATATATTTATTAAATTGGATTTTTTAATTATCTACCACTGGCACCATAGTTTGCTAATACTCTCGCACTAGGGTCGTTTACGTTACATCCTTCCCATTCTTTGTTTGGCATCCAGAAATCCACTATCATTTCTGCTTGTCCTGGATAATATTTTTCAAAAATTTCTCTGTATAACAATGATTCTTTTGTGAATGGTTCAGCATGATAATCATATTTTTTACATGTTTTTTCAAATTTCTCGTCAGAATAACATGTTTCTGCATATTCCTTTAAATAGTCTACCATTGAATGTCCTACAGCATCACTAAATGCTGCTTTTTCACGATATAAAATATCTTCTGGCAGATAATTACCTTCAAATGAATGTCTTAAAAGATATTTGCCCTTGTTGTATTTGTTTAATTTCTTTTCAGGGTCAATAGCCATAACATATTTCACAAAATCTATATCTCCAAATGGTACCCTTGCTTCTAAAGAGTTTGAGCTAATACAACGATCTGCACGAAGAACATCGTACATATGAAGTTCCCGTATTCTCTTTTGTGATTCCTTCTGAAATTCTTCTGCATTTGGAGCAAAATCAGTATATTTGTAACCAAATAATTCATCGGAAATTTCACCTGTAAGAAGAACCCTTACGTCAGAAATCTTGTGTATTTTCTTACAAATCAAATACATTCCCATACTTGCTCTTATTGTAGTAATATCGTATGTTCCAAGAATTTTAATAACCTCATCAAGTGATTCAAGTACTTCTTCTTTTGTCATGTAAACAACAGTATGATCACTATGAATGTAATCTGCAACTTCCTGTGCGTATTTCAAGTCAATTGCATCTTCACTCATGCCTATGGCAAATGTTTTTATTGGTTTTTCAGGATTCATTTTTTGAGCAACCGCACATACTAGTGAACTATCTAAACCACCACTTAACAAGAAACCTACAGGAGCATCAGCATCCATACGTTTTTCTATAGCAGTTACCAACTTATCATGAATTTTAGTACAAATAACTTCCAAATCACCTTTGCAATAATCTCCTTCTGTTGCTGCTATATCGCAATAGCATGTAAATTTTCCATCTGCATAGTAATGTCCTGGTGGAAATGGCATGATCTTGTCTGTAAGACCAATTAGATTTTTTGCTTCACTGGCAAATATTATTTTACCTGATTCTGAATAACCATAGAATAGAGGACGAATTCCAATTGGATCCCTTGCTGCAATATAACTGTCTTTTTTTCCATCGTATATAACAGTTGCAAATTCCGCATCTAATTTTGAAAACATATCTAATCCATATTCATAATACATGGGAAGTAATATTTCACAATCACTATCAGAAATAAACTTATGTCCTTTTTTTATTAGTTCATTTTTGAGTTTACGGAAGCCATAAATTTCACCATTGCATATAGCCGCATCCACATTTCTTGTAAATGGCTGCATTCCACTAAAACTTAAATCCATAATAGAAAGTCTTTGAAATCCAAAAATGCCAGATGGCAAAGTAAGAATTTCAGTCATGTCCGGTCCTCTCGACTCAGTTCTCTGCAATGCAGATGCAAATTTTTCATGTTTCATGTCTGTTCCCGTATAACACATAATTGTACACATATTAATATTCCTCCTCAGATATAAAAGTAGCGCTAATTCGTCTTAATTAATAGGACGAATTAACGCTTATCCGTGGTACCACCTAATTTACCATATCATATTGGTCTCTTTCCAGTTCTACTGGTATCCAAATAACGCATGGAATACGACTCTCCTACTTTATCTGAACCTTTCTCAAAAGTTTGGTTTAAAATACAATCTACAGATATTTCAGTTTGCAACTCAGGAGTGTTATTCAAAAAAACTCTGCCACTGAGTTCACACTATCCTCAGCTCACTGTTGGTGAAATATCTTTTTTACTTGTCTCCATCATAGCTTTTCTTTGATGAGTTTAATTTTAAACTGTATGCCTAACTTTGTCAATACCTTTTTTATTATAATTACACCTTTATCTTAACATTATATAGTTTACTTTTAGAATAATCTTGTAAAATTAATTATTTTTAAGGTTATTATTTAACATTTTAATTTTAACATGCAATTAATCAGCATTATGTACAGTTTTAAGCCAGTATGCAATCATAATAATGATTTTGTTATGAATAAGCAAGCCAATGTCAATTAATACAGAGTGCCCATATATTCAGCAGATCAATTTATTAAATATATGGGCATTTCAAATTTATTTAACAAGCTTATTCATATCTTCAGCAACATTTCTAAGTTCATTAATATTAGCCTCAATTTCTTCACTGGTAGCAGCATTTTGAGAAATTGTTTCTGTCACCATTTCATATTTTGAAATTGTACTCTTAGTTATATTTGATATTTCTTCATTGAATTGAACTACATTTTTAGTTTTTGTAAATAGCATATTAGATGCTTTATTTATGTCCATTATATTATTACTAAATAACTTCAAGTCAGAAGTCATTTTATTTACCCCTTTTACCGTTTCAGTTATAATATTATTTCCATCTTTAGAATGTTGGTTATTATTACTCATTTGTTCCTGAACTATATTAATCTTGTTCTTCAATTCATTTACTATTGTGCTTGCCTGATCAAGTGATCCTTTCGTTCCCTCCGCCAGCTTTCTTATTTCATCTGCCACTACAGCAAAACCCTTGCCATATTCACCGGCTCTTGCCGCCTCAATTGAAGCATTCAAGGCAAGAAGATTGGTTTGTTCTGATATTCCACCAATAAGATTCAATATTTCATCTACTTTTTTCGATTTTTCTTCTAAATCTTTTGTTGACTTAAATGTATTTTCTATACCATTTTTTATATTCATAATAATTAAAAGTGTATCATTTAAAGATTTCTGATTTTTATCTGTAGTACTGATAAAATCATTTATTTTGTCCTCACTGTCCCTGGTCTTATTAACAACTACCTCATTAGCATCCAGCAGCATATTTAATACCTCTTTATTTCTACTTGATTTGTCAAGCATATTATCTGAATCTCTGGACACTGACTTGGTTGACTCTGAAATTTCCACAAGCGAACCAGTCTGTTCCTCAATAGCAGAACTTAAATTTTCACTTGACGACAAAACAATATTAGAAATTTCAGATATTCTATTAAAAAGATCCAACAATTTTTGATTTTCTGATTTAATTTCAGTTTCTTTCTCGGTAATTGATTTCAGTAATCTGGACGCCATGTATACTGCCATAAAAACAAGTCCAAAAGTTATAAAAGTAGCAGCTACTATCATTATTGGATCTGCAATACCCAGGCTTTTATACTGAAGAATAGAAGGGTTATGGATAAACACTATTGTTTCACATAAAATACTTAAAACTATTGATGCCACAATCATCTTCAAATCAAAAAGCAATGCTCCGAGGACAATAAAAAAGAAAATTATAAGCCATACGGAATTCAAGTGCATCGTAAAATTAAGGTATAAATATTGAAAATAAGTTATTATCAAAAGTGCAATTTTCGTTGAATTAAATCCTTTTGCATTGAATTTTCCTCCACCAAGTGTCCATTTATAGCACTTGTAAAATACAATACCATAAATGATAACAAGTATTCCGAGAATAATTATGGCATATACACTTATGTCATTGTTAATTCCTGCTAATTTCATCGTGGAAAACATTATGAATGACATAATACAACATACCATATAGATTATCAGTACAGTTTTGATGGATTTTTTATTAAATTTTTTTTGAAAACTTTCGTTAGAATTCATTTAATACCACCCTGTAATAAATTTTATTTTTTATAACATATTTCATTATCTAATACTTATATAAAATTACTATACCCTGGGAACCGGCAGCAAATGTCCAGATCATTATATAATCTCCCCTTTTGACTTTATTTTTCTTTATTGACTCATATAGAGCTATAAAAGGACTGCTTGTACCTGTATATCCATATTTATTGCCTATATATATACTTTTATCTTCATCTATATTCATTAATTCTCTTATCTTTTCTATATTTCCAAGTGCAAGTTGTGAAAAGCAAAACATACTAATATCATCTTTTGTCAATCCATTGTTTTTCAACATTCTTATCATAATTTCAACTGCGTTAGAAACGAAAAAATCACTATTAAAAGGCTGCCATTTCAAGTAAAGTCCATCCACATTTTTAGACTTTAAAAAACTAGAAAATCCACAACTTGGATACATGACCTTATCAATTATAGATGTGTGAACATAATACTCATTATCAATTAAACCACAATCATCATTTACCTTCTCTAAAATCATAGCACAAGCTGCATGTCCATAATTTCCATAGCATAATTCATTATTAGGATCAACCAATGCATTATCATCATCACATCCAATAATCAAAGCTCTCTTGGCACGTTTGGATGACATCAGGTAATTCGACATGTTTTCTAAAGCAATAGCCATACCTGCACAATTTGCATTCACATCAATACACATTACATTTGATCCCATATTCAATTTTTTATGTATTAGGATTGACGTTACAGGGACTATGTATTCAGACAATATAGATGAATATACTAACACATCTATTTCGCCCCCTTCAAGGTTTACATTTTTCAATGCGGTTTTTGATGCATTTATGGCTAAAGACAAGCTTGATTCGCCATCATCAAACATATACCTCTTGTCTCTTCCCATTACATCAACAAGTAAATGTTTTATATCCTTACCCTGTCTTTTAAAATGCTCTAAATAAACATCATTTGAAACAATTTTTGATGCATGACAAACATCGATAGAACTTAATCTTACTCCCATACTGTGTCCTCCTTAAGAAATATACTTTATTCTACATTTTGATTATGTTTTAAAAAAATAAGAAGTGCCCATTATTAAATAATAGGCACCAAAAATATACATATCGACTCTCATATATAAATATAATTTGGAAGCCTGGCAATCATAGAAAAATACTTTTTCTTCAGACCCATAGCTTTGCGGCCTTACCTTTCGATAAGTGTGCTATTATCAATATATTATATTGTTATATTACACCCAAATTTTACAAAATTCAATAGTAATATCTATATTTTCACAATTTATTTCTTTTTTTATAATATATATTAGAGTAACAAATAATACTAACTGTAGAATTATCCTATTAGACATGCTATAATTTACTAGTACAATTAAATATGTTGCTTGTGGGCTGCTGGTATCACTCATCCCTTTTGAAGAGAGGTGATACAATGAGTAATGACATCTTGATGTTGCTTTTCGAAGGAGGACTTTTCCTCATTTCACTTCTAACATTCATAGTTTTACTTATTGAGAAAATCTCAAAAAAATAGTAGCCCCGTCCGCAAATGGAGACTACTATTCTTTATTTATATTATAACACATTTTATGATTTAAAATCATATTTTCATAAGATTTTTATCAATGTTAACTTTAAGTCAATCTCATAATCCCACTTATATCAACCCATTACACAAAAAAGCTACTTTATTTATGATAAGGTTCTCTTTAACTACTAAAACGTAGATTTTTTACTCATCAAATGATTCATATATTAAATAAAACTTGAAATAATTATTCATTTAATATTTTTAATCTTTTTTATTCACTTTTCGGTATCCAGCTATTAACAAGTTCTTCATTATTTTTCATCCATTCTCTTGCAACATCTATGGGTTCTTTATTACTATTGTTTTTGATATCTGCCATCAAACTTCCTAGCTGCTTGTCATTCATTTTTAAGTTCTTTAGAAATTGTGCAACTTCTGGCATGTCTTTTTCGAATCCAGTTCTGGTTATGGTATAAATGTTTTCTGCTTTACCAAACACTCCTTTGGGATCATCGAGAAATTTAAGATCCCAGGTGGCAAATTTCCAGTGAGGCTTCCATCCTGTAACCACAATAGGTTCTTTCTTGTCTTCTGCCTTCTTCAGCATAGCAGTCATAGTTGCTTCACTGCCTTCAAGAAGTTTATAGTCTAAATTGTATTCTTTTATGGCCTTATTAGTGACTTTCATCATACCAGCACCTGCATCCACCCCAACTATTTTCCCATCCAATTCGTCTTTAACATCATTTAATTCCTCAATGCTGTTTATATTCATATAACTTGGAACAACTAAACCGATCCTTGCATTTTCGAAACTAGTACCCAAATTCTCCAATTTCCCCTTATATTTGTCCATATAGACCTTGTGAGTAACTGGAAGCCATCCATCTAAATATACATCCATATCACCTCTAGCTAGAGAAGTAAATACCATTCCAATCTCACCTTGTTTCATGTCAACTTTATATCCCATTTTATCCTGTAATATGGCACTTGCCAAGTTTGTCAATGCAACTCCTTCCGCCCAGTTCACATATCCTAGTTTAACCGTTCCCTTCGATTTATCGTTATTGGAATCACCGGATTTAGTACTACCGCATCCTGATAATATACCTATGATAAATATACTTGAAAAAGCTAATACAACAAGTTTCTTTAATTTTTTGTTCATTATTTATCATCCCCCTTTAAAATTTCTTTGTTTTTATGACCTAATGATTGAGTCATTCTATCTAATACCATTGCCAGAATTACAACGGCAATACCACTTTCAAAACCAATACCTATTTCCATCTGGGTTATACCATTATAAACTTCTCTTCCAAGTCCGCCTGCTCCTATCATTGCTGAAATGACAACCATTGAAAGTGAAAGCATTATCGTTTGATTTACTCCCGCCAATATTGTAGGCAGCGCTATGGGAATTTGTGCTTTATAAAGCATTTGACTCTTAGTTGAGCCAAAGGACCTGGCTGCTTCTATAACATCCTCAGGTACTTGTCTAATTCCTAAATTGGTGAGTCTCACTGTCGGCGGCATAGAGAATATTACAGTGGCAATTGCTCCTGGCACCTTTCCCATTCCGAAGAATAAAACCGCCGGTATCAAATAGACAAAAGCCGGCATTGTCTGCATGAAATCCAATATTGGTCTTATTACTCTATCAAAACCTTCACTCCTTGATGCCAGTATTCCAAGAGGTATGCCCATCAATAGAGATATTAACGTTGAAATAATGACCAATGCAAGCGTTTCCATAGTCTGAGGCCATAATTCTATACAATCTATAAATAATAACCCAACTGCAGTAAATATGGCCAACTTTTTACCTGATAACTTTAAAGCCAATAAAGAAAATACTATTATAATAATTATACTTGGCACAGATAAAAGTACAGTTTCCAATCCACCTATAAGTGTACTGCTAATCAATTTTATCAAATCAAAAAACGGTTCTATATTGTCTGTCAGCCAATTGACGATAAATTCAAAAAATGGTCCTACATGAAATGTAATCAAATTAGTTCTCCTCTCCTGCTATTCCTGCTATAATAGTAGATCTTTTTATAATTCCCAACATGGTATGTTCCTCGTCCACCACTGCTATTGGATATATTGCATCTTTTGCCACAGATAATAAGTCTGATATAGGAGTCTCTGGAGACGTTGTAGGTATCTCAGTTATAAGTATACTTTCTACATTAGGGATTCCATGATTTCCTAATTCTATAGCATCTTCTATTTTTATTATCCCCTTTAATTTTCTATTTTTATCCGTTACATAAATACTTGATATACCTTCATCTTTCATAAGTCTTACCGCTGATTTGGGACCATCTTTAGAAAGAGTAATTGCTTTAGATTTTTCCATTATTATCGATGCTGTAATTATTTTTGTCCTATCTACATCTTGTACAAAATTTTTTATATAATCACTAGCAGGATCAGTTAGTATATCTTCCGATGTACCAATTTGTTCTACTAATCCGTCTTTCATTATGGCAATTCTATCACCTAATCTCAAGGCTTCGTCCAAATCATGAGTTATGAATATTATAGTTTTATGCATCTTTGACTGTAACTGCAGCATCTCTTCCTGCATTTCTTTACGTATCAGTGGGTCCAATGCACTAAAGGCCTCATCCATTAATAATATCTCAGGATCTGTTGCTAAAGCTCTTGCAAGTCCAACTCTCTGTTTCATACCTCCACTTAATTCGTCAGGCATACTTTCCTCATACCCTTTTAATCCCACCAATTTCAAAGCTTTATAGGCTTTTTTCTTTCTTACATTTGAGGCAATGCCCTGTATTTCTAATCCATATTCTACATTACTACATATAGTTCTATGAGGAAAAAGAGCAAAATTTTGAAATACCATAGCTATTTTTTTTCGCCTAATTTCAAGAAGTTTATCGTCCTTACATTTTAATATATCTTCTCCATCAATTAATATCTCGCCGCTAGTAGCACATATTAATCTATTCAGACATCTTATTAATGTAGACTTACCACTTCCTGATAGGCCCATGACTACGAAGAATTCACCTTTATTTACTTGAAAACTAACATTGTTTACGCCTACAGAGTATCCCGTTTTGTTATGTATTTGATCTTTTGTCATTCCTTTTTCTAAAAGTGGAATTACCTTTTTAGGGTTTTTCCCAAAAATCTTATATACATTTTTTACTTCTATTTGTGACATAACACTCCCCCTATCCAATTCGAAATAGCAATTATAATGATTCAAACTAGCAACTTTAAATACAATCTAAAGTTGTTGGTTTGTCTTACTTTAACATATAACTTAATCCTTTGTCAATTACAGTTTTACCATTTATCTTCCATAAACCGTATACATAGAAGAATCATTTTTACTACTAAAGCTGATGTTATCTATTGAGAATCTTCGGGAATTGAGTATATGTATTTCATAATAACATATAGATGCGATAAAAAACCTAGGACTTAAGGTCGGCTCTGAAGCTACAGCAGTAATTAGAGCTTCAAATGTAATATTGATGGTTTAATAGAATACACTTCAATGGGCAGATTGCTCCCCTTACATTAAAATTAAGAAAGCCTTAACCACCAATAAACTAGTAGTTAAGGTTTTTTAAGCATAAAAATAAACATCAAATCTCTTTTAATTTTGAGATTAGATGTTTATCTATTATCTTCTATCCATTTTTTAACATCATTATCTAAGTTGTTTTTCAACAAAAATATACTTAGAGTATACTCATTGTTGCAGATTATACATATACTTTCCAATGTATCTTTGCCTATAGGTTGGTCATCAATCCACTCTGGTGCTGATCCTAAAAGTCCATTATATTCTGGATTTAGTCCTATTTCCTCCAAAGCCCACACATTGTCCCCATCTTCAAGATATACAATCATTCCACAATCTCTTAAGGAAAATTTATTGATTGTACTTCCCTCTGGTTTACCTACATTATTGTGGACATTTTTGAAATATTCCTCAATTTCCTGAAGCACTTCCCTATTAACTTTTGATTTCTCCTTCAGTAATTCAATATCTTTTAGTGTTTTGATAATCCTCATATTACCATCCTCCAAATATAAAAAATAAAGCATTCATTGACTTTAGTATCATCAACAAATATTTTTCTTTTTTATAATATATATTTCAAGCAGCAGATGATACTAACTGTAGAATTATTCTATTAGACATGCTATAATTTACTAGTACAATTGAATAACGTTGCATGTGGGCTACTGGTATCACTCATCCCTGTTGAAGGGAGGTGATACAATGAGTAATGACATCTTAATGTTACTTTTTGAAGCAGGATTATTCCTCATTTCACTATTAACATTTATAGTTTTACTTATTAAAGAAATAAAAAAATAGTAGCCCCTCTGCAAATGGTAGCTACTATTTTCTAATTAAACATTAAATAGTGATATCAGTTGCCTAAGCAACTAGATTGTATACTACAGGATGTTAGCCGCATCCTGTTTTTATTTTCTTTGTATTTATATTATAACACATTTTATGATTTAAAATCATATTTTCGTAAAATTTTTAGTACATATAATCTTTGATATGATTTCTTAAATCCGCTCATATCAGCTCATTACAAAAAAAAGCTACGTTATTTATGGTAAGGTTCTCCTTTCAATATTCTAAACCCTCTATAGATCTGTTCCAGCAGCATTACCCGAAACAGCTGATGGGGAAATGTCATCTTGGAAAAACACAATTTATAATCCGCTCTATGTAAAATTTCCCTGGAAATACCAAGAGAGCCTCCTATGATAAAAGTAATATTACTGCTTCCTTTCAAAGCAAGCTCTCCAATGAATTCAGAAAATTTCTCTGATGCAAGCATATTTCCCTTTAGATCCATTGCAACTATGTACATATTGTTGTTTATATGTTTTAATATTCTTTTTCCCTCTCTGTCTTTAATGATTTCTTCATCTTTTGGTGAGGCATTATCAGGAGTTTTCTCATCCTGAACTTCTATTATATTTAATCTGCAGTATCTGGAAAGCCTTTTTGTATATTCATCTACTGCATCTTTTAAATATTTTTCTTTTAACTTTCCCACTGTAATCAAGGTTATATTCATAAAATATTCTCCTATTCAATTATATACAAAGAGGACTTTCTTTAGAAAGCCCCTTTATTTTCATTTACATAATTCTATTTATTATCAGAACCAAATGTATCTTTTATAGAATCAAGCACATTTTTCAAAGTTTTGTTGGCCAAATCTTCTATTTCATCTATAACTTCTTCTGTACTTTTTATTCGAGTTACATATATATTAAGTTGGTTGTTCTGTAAATTCTTAATGGATTTAAGCACTTCATATTCAACATTATCATCTTTTAAAATCACTGTGTCTCCTGATTTTAAATTAAGGTACAAAGGGCTGTTTGAGTTTATTGTTTTATACAATTCATTTTTCCCTGGTTTTAAGATTTCATCTTCCTTAACTAAATAAAAATTCACTGTAGTTCCCATTTATTTATCCTCCTTATACTGATTTTTTATCACAAGTAAACTCCATTCATCATCAGTATATTAATTGCAATATTTAAATGTTACTACTTAAAGTTCTTTTTTATTTAGACTGAACAACTTTCTGAATTTATTATACATAAGATCCACCTTTTTTTGTGATTCATCTTTAGTGTAGTCTAATTTTTCTTTTCTAGTACTTAAAAATGCAGCTGCAAATGCAGTTATTGGAATAGCAAGTATTAATCCTATACTTCCTGCAAGAGCCTTGAGAACCTCTGCAGCTATTACATCCTGATTTATAGCTGTAGATATGGAACTTGTATAAGAATAGGAAGCTATCATTATCATAAGATACATGGCACCTCCTGCATAAGCAAGTATAAGGGTATTAGACATACTTCCCATAATATCCTTTCCAACATTCATTCCAGATTTGAATAGCTCCTTAATATTCATATCCGGTTTGGCATCTTTTATTTCCTTTATTGAGGATGCAATGGATACACTCGTATCCATAACTGCACCAAGTGCACCCATTATTATTTCTGCAAACAACAGTCCTGAAAAATTAAAACTGGCATTTTGTACCGTATAAATTATAGTCTGCATTTCATCATCTGTAAGTCCGCTTATTCTAAGAATTGAATTTGAAAATGTAGCTATAAGTCCTGCAATTACAACTCCTCCTGACGTTCCTATAATAGCTGCCAGTGTCTTTTTATTTCTACCGCTTATTATAGTCAGGTTTACCACAATTAAAAATATACATATTACAATAGCAACTGTCATGGGATTAAATCCCTGAATTACAAGTGGGATTAACACTTTTATTATTGAAAATCCCGTTATTGCAAGAGTTATCAAAGATTTAAAACCTTTTATTCCTCCAATTACTACAAGTAAGAGTGCAAAAACTATTCCCAATTCATAGAGATATTTATATCTTACAATTTCATATATGTACGCTGTTTTGGGATCACCCTTTTTGTAATTATCTATATTCACCAACACATTATCACCTACTTGTGCAAAACTCTGAGTATTACTTCCTTCATCATTTATCTTTCCACTTACAGAATTTTGCACGGTAATTATTTGGCCTTTCAATTTTCCTGAAGTTATTTTTATATCTATATAGGCATACCTTATAGAATTTTTATTTGACGAATTTACACTGCCATGCATCTTTATAACTTTTCCATGAACTACTCCACTATTGTCTTGTTGAGAATTCGATTGTGCCTTTACTCCAAAACATGTAAATATTATAATTGCACACATGATAACAACAAGCACCGCTTTATTTGATTTTAATATTTTAGATCACCTCGTAATTGTTTAACTAAGTCTATCATACAATGGCTATTTTTTCATCTTTTACGTCTATAGTATTAATTTTATCCTCATTTCCATTACCAAATAATACTTTATCTACAAAATACGGTTTTATATACTGATTTACAATTCTTATTATTTCTCTTGCTCCATATTCTTCAAACATACCTTTTTCAGCCAGAAATTCATAACACTTTTCAGTAACTTTTATTTTTATATGTTTAGACTCAAGTTGGTCCTTAAATTCCTTCAACACTTTTCGGGCTATCAAAATAGCCATATCCTTGTCAATGGAATTAAATACAATAATATCATCAAGTCTATTTCTGAATTCAGGAGAGAATATTCTGTTTACAGCTGTATCTACAGCATCCTTTTTCACAGTTCTATTGCCAAATCCAACAAGTGATTTTCCCATAGACCTTGCGCCTGCATTTGATGTCATTATAAGTATTACATTCTTAAAATCTGTTTTTCTACCTGTATTATCTGTAAGTGTTGCATAGTCCATCAACTGCAAAAGTACATTTAATACATCAGGGTGTGCTTTTTCAATTTCATCCAAAAGCAGTACACAATATGGTGTCTTCTTTATAGAATCAGTTAAAAGACCACCTTCTTCATAACCTACATATCCAGGTGGAGATCCTATAAGTCTGGCAACAGTATGCTTTTCCTGATACTCACTCATATCAAATCTGATTAGTGAAATTCCCATTATATTTGCCAACTGCCTGGTTATTTCTGTCTTTCCTACTCCTGTAGGTCCAACAAACAAAAGATTTGCCATAGTCCTGTTTTCCCGATTGAATCCAGCCCTCGATGTTTTTATAGCTCTTACTATAGAATCTACAGCTTTATCCTGACCAAATATTTTGTTCTTAAGGCTTACATCCAGATTTTTTAAAATATATGTTTCATCTTTTGATATGCTGTTCATAGGTACTTTTGCAATAGTTGAAACAGTCTTTTCTATATCCTCTTTTGAAATTAATATTGTATCATCACTATTGGAATGCAATCTACTATAAGATGCAGTTTCATCAATTATATCAATTGCCTTATCTGGAAGGTACCTGTCATTTATATACTTGGATGAAAGTTCTACTGAAGACTCAATGGCTTCATCGCTATAAACTACATTATGAAATTTTTCATATTGCAGCTTTATCCCCTTGAGCATTTTACAAGCTTGCTCCTTTGAAGGTTCCGGAACTTCTATTTTCTGAAATCTTCTGGAAAGTGCCCTATCTTTCTCAAATATTTTCTTATACTCATCATAAGTAGTTGAACCTATAAATTTAATTTTACCACTAGTTAAAAATGGCTTTAATATATTGGCGGCATCGAGAGAATTTCCCGACACAGATCCAGCTCCAATTATAGTGTGAATTTCATCTATGTATACTATTGGATGATCTTCTTTCTCTATGGTCTTCAATACCTTTTTTATCCTCTCTTCAAAATCCCCTCTGTATTTAGTTCCTGCAAGCATTGAACCCATATCAAGAGAATATATTTTACTTTGTCTTAGCATTTTAGGTACTTGACCTTCTACAATTAATCTGGCAAGTCCTTCAGTAATAGCTGTCTTACCTACCCCCGGTTCACCTACATGGATTGGATTGTTTTTGGTTCTCCTAGTTAAGACCTGCATTGTCCTATCCATTATATCCTCTCTTCCAATCAGCAGATCAGTGTTTCTAATTATTTCCTTTCCGGTAAGTTCTACTGCAAATTCCTCTATACTATTATTTTTTGACTCATAATTATCACCATATCCAATATTATTTTCAGAAATGCCGTGAGTTATGTAATTTAGCATATCCATTCTCTTTATACCCTGTTTTTTTAAAAAATAGCTGGCAAAGCTCTTTTCTTCATCATATATTGATATAAAAATATCTCCCAGTCTTATAACATCTTTTTCCGCCGACAGCACATAGTCACCTGCAGATGTAAGTATATTTTGAAGAGATATGGTTTCTACAGGCTCTCTTTTTTCAACAGTACCTATATGCTCACTAAAATAATTCATAAGATCTCTTTTTATATCCTGAATATTTCCACCACAACCTTCTATAATATCAATTCCCTCAAGGAAAAACAATGACGCATATAATATATGTTCAGGGGTAAAATATTCATGCTTATGGTACTTAGCTTCATCATAGGCAGCACTTATAATCTCATTTACTATTTTATCTAATTTCATATCTAATCCTCTTCCATACTAAATTTTAGTGGAAAGCCACTGTTCTTTGCCATTCTTATTGCCTGAGACATTTTAGTTGCAGCTATATCATAGCAGTAAACCCCCGCAATTCCCATTCCTTTCCTATGTACAGTATACATTATTTTATTAGCTTCATCTCTCTGTTTTTTAAATATACACACCAAAACTTTAACTACAAAATTCATAGTAGTATAATCATCATTATATATAACAACCTTATACATTCTAGGCTTTTCTACGTGCGTTTCAGATTTAGTTTTTTCAATAAATTTCAAGTCCATTTAAAAACAACTCCAAAATAATTTTATTTAGGATTATTTTAGCACAATTTATACTAAAAGTGTACAATAAGAGGACATTAAAATTGTAATATATAATTAAAAACACATGTATAAATCAATCAAATTGAAATATATATGTAATATCAGTATTAATAAGAATACATGGTATGCAAAAACTTATATACTATGTATTATAACTATATTATAAGATTACAAGCTTTATGTTCGGCAAAATTTGTGATAAACTATTATATAGATTTTTAAAATACGTATATAATATAAATCAAAGGAGATAAAAATATGGAAAACCTGATGCCTTTTGTAATAAAGGCTCTACAAATCACCCTTTTGGATATAGTGCTAAGTGGAGATAATATTGGGGTTATCGCACTAGCTACCAGAAACCTACCAAAAAAGCATGCAAAATCAGCTTCTTTAATAGGAGTAATTGCTGCAGTAGTTTTAAGGATTATATTTGCCTGTCTCGTAACTTATATTCTTATGGTAGAATGGCTTCCAATAAGACTAATAGGTGGAATCATACTTGTAAAAATAACTTTCGATTTTATAAAGCCCAATAAAAAAGAAGAAGATGTAAATGTACATAATTCCAATAAATTTTGGGGGGCAGTTTTAAGTATAGTTGCAGCAGATGCCACTATGAGTTTAGATAATGTACTTGCTATTGCAAGTGTTGCGGAAGGACACGACCTGCTCATAATATTTGGCCTCATATTAAACATACCTATTATTTTCTTTGGGAGTCAATTAGTTGCAAATCTTATGAAGAAATACCCTATAGTTACATATATAGGTGCTGCAGTACTTGCCCATACATCTTTCAAGATGATATTTGAGGACAGGTTAACCCATAACCTGCTGTCTCCTACCATGGTCAATGTAGTATCTTTTGGTGCAGCGGCACTTACCATACTATATGGAATATATGTCATAAATAGGGCCAAAACATATTCCTTCAAGGAATACAAAAAAGAATATCAGGATAAAAACTCTAAGACAAAAATCAGTTAGATAATATAAAAATACACAATCAGCATATTCTGATTGTGTATTTTTATATTCTTCTTATATACATAATGGCTTCCAATACTCCGCCGCCTATATTTCTTGCTTTATCTGAAATAGTAAAACAGTTTTTTTTCTCGCTTATTCTAGGATCTACATCTGCAATTTTGAGTCCTTTTTTTACTGTTGTTCTGTCCCTTATGATTCCTCTTAAAACGCCACTTATATTAGCCTTGACTCTAAAACATCCTATGTGTGCAATTGTTTCACCTGATTTAACTGTATCTCCTATATCTTTTATATTATTTATAATACCACTATATGGACTATATATTACCCTCTCCTTGGAGTATCCCGCTATAACTCCAGGCACTCCAGTATCATCTGCTGCTTTTCCTTTAAATATAAGCCTTCCCAAATTATGACCTCTATTTGTCTCTATAACTGCATTTACATCTTTTCCCGCTTCAAATCCCGGTCCAAGCGCTATAGTTATAGGAGCCATTCCCATATTTGTACCTAGATTTTTCTTTGCAAGTATTCCATCTACTACTATTTCAGGTTTCAACAATCCTATATAAATCCCATCAGGATCTACAACAACAGGTATTTTCTCATTATTCCAGCATTCATGTACTGCATCCAAGCTGTCTACATGTGAGGCTTTTATATTTTCAATTTCTATATTTTGATCGTATATTGCTTCGCTGAAGCTTACCTTACGCCTAATAGATGTAGGATTTTCTATTTCCAGTATTAATACTTTGAATCCACTTCTATGTAGTTTTTGTATAGCTCCAGAGGCAACATCTCCACCGCCCCTTACTATGACAGTATCTTTGTTCATATCCAATCATTCCTTCACAACTATCAGTCTTCTATAGTCTTCTTTTGTATCTACATCCATTAATGAAATTCCATTTTTCAACTCCACAAAGGTTATATCTTCTCTATGACAATTCATAACTTTTCCACCACCCACATCTCCTTCAAGACTCTTAAGCTCATCTACAAATCTTAAAGGGAAAATTACAGGACTTCCTCTTCTATTGCCATACTTAGGGACAATTATATTTTGGTTATTTACATTAAAACTATATACAAGAAGATTTATAGTCTGTATATCTATAAATGGCTGATCTGCTGTAAAGAACATGTAACCTTCAGTTTTTTGAGCATATTTAAGTGCTAATTTTATTGACTCACTCTGCCCAATATGAGCTCTATTATTTTTTATACCCAAAAGCCCTTTTTGTTTTCCCAATTCAAGTATAATATCATCCCTTGCTACAATTACCTTTTCATAAAAATTATATTTTGAAACTACTTCTATAATATGTTCTACTAGGTATTTTCCCTTGTAAGGTAAAAAGAGCTTGTTTATTCCCATTCTTCTACCAAAACCTGATGCCATAATTATAGCACTTATCATTTTAAATACCCTTCCTTTAAACTTCCACTTATAATCTTATATATATATCCTCTATTGACTTTTGAAATATTCTGTATTAATTTTTGAGATGTAAAAATATCTCTATCCTTATCAAGTCTATTTATAAACAGTATTCTTTGTCCTCGTGAGTTTTTAAATAGTCCTTTTTTATTAAATACAAGGGAGATAATATGGTGTTCATTTATAATATCACCCAAATTTGAACCAGTAATACTCATAAATTCTTCCAGACCATGCACATTATCTTCATTTACTATTTTACCAAGCACATCTATAGGAACAATTCCTATAGTTTTGCTAGTATTGTTCAATATAACAGGCTCATTGGCCTTCCAGCCTTTAATTGGCTTTTTCTTGGAACCATCGGCTTCAACAAATACATAATCAAAATACTTAAGCTGCTTTTCCAATATATAAGGTTCGATACCTATTAGCTTTCTTTCATTATTTACAAAACTTCCATATACATAAATACCATTGCATTTCAAATTATTGTATAAAGTATATTTTCCTGTATTGCAACATATAAAATCAAACTGATTAATATGGGGAACATATATCTTTGTGGTAGTAGTTACAAGTACCTTATTATTACAACTGACTTCCCTAGCAAGAAGGAACATCAGAGTAGTCTTGCCCCCTGATCCAACAATAGATACAATATCACCCCTGTCTATTTCAAAAACTTTTTTAATCTCCATAATATCAGTAACCTCAGCTATGGCTTTATTATTTTGTCCGCATCCGCTATCTTCTCATATATATTATACATATTGGTTAATTCACCTACTGCAAGATTATCTGTTAAATTGTAATAATTTGAACACGTTCCACATGTCAAAATTTCCACACCTTTTGTATTTAAAGTTTGCAGGTGTTCAACTACTGGAGAACCTTTGGCAGTCAGTTTTGCCCCGCCGTTATAAAAAATTATTGTATCAGGCAATTTTTCAGACTCTGTAACAGCATATATAAATGCCTTCATTAAAATTTCACCTAACTCCTGACTTCCTTCTCCCATTCTATCAGATGAAATAACCATGGCTATATTTTCTTCTTCAGATCCATGCTTAATTTTTAGAGCTTTATGAGGTTCTGAAGGCTCAATGTTGTGTTTTCCCTTTATAATCTTTACTTCATATCTATCTTTATTTACTTCATTGGTAATATATTTATATCCCATCTCAGAAGCCATCTTCTCTAAGTTTTCTCTTGAAATTTCATTATCTACAATAACAAGTACTGCTCCATCATTTTCTATTTGTTTTAGAGCTTTCCTGGCTTTTATTACAGGTACAGGACATACATCTCCCAGTGCATTGACTTCTATCATAATTTCCTCCTGACTTTTCCACAATAAGTTTATTTTACAACTATATTATAATTCGTTCTTTCTGTTACCTCTCCTACAATATTAGATTTTATATGAAGATTATTTAATTCGTTCAGTAAATTATGTGCATCATCTTTATTTACACTTATTATAAAACCCCCTGAAGTCTGAGGGTCAAATAGTATTTCCTGAAGTGCAAATTCTATATTTTCCATTTTTACTTTATCTTTGAGATGATTTCTATTTTTCTGTCCTCCTGCAGTTATAAGAAATTCTTTTGCATAATCATAAGCTTCTGTTATATATGGAATACTATCCGCCTCTATAAGCATAGTATAATTCTCTCTGGTCATTTCGTTTAAATGCCCTAAAAATCCAAATCCAGTTACATCGGTACAAGCATTGACTTCATACCTCTTTATTATTTCAGATGCATATTTATTTAAAGTCTCCATGGATTTTACTGCCTTTTCATAAGCTTTTGTACTTGCCTCACCTACTCTATTTGCAGTGGTTATTATTCCAACTCCAAGAGGCTTTGTAAGTATGAGTTTATCACCAATTTTACAATTGTTGTTTGGAAGTATATTTTTAGGATTTACTATACCTGTTACAGAAAGTCCATATTTGCACTCACTATCATTTATAGAGTGTCCTCCACATACTATTCCACCTGCTTCATATACTTTTTCTGCTCCTCCCCTCAATATGTCTGCAAGTATTGAAGAATCCAACTTTTCTGGAAAACAGACAATATTCAACGCAGTTTTTACATTGCCACCCATGGCATATATGTCACTTAATGCATTTGCTGCAGCTATCTTTCCAAATGTATACGGATCCTCTACTACAGGTGGGAAAAAATCCAGTGTTTGTATTATTGCAATATCATCTGTTATTTTATATACTGCTGCATCATCAGAACTTTGAAAACCTATGAGCAAATTTGGATCGTGTCTACTTTCAGGCAAACTTTCAAGAACATGCTTCAGAAAACCTGCTCCAAGTTTTGCAGTACATCCACCGCCGCATGTAAATTCACAAGAATTCTTATCCGACATATTTTCACCTTCTCGCATTTTTAGATTTTCTATAAGCAGTGTTATCTAGTGGAAGTTTTGTTCTAAATATACCATCAAATTCATAATAAGCCTGCTGAACTGCCGGTGCTGTAGGAACGCATACTATCTCTCCGACTCCTTTAGCTCCATAGGCAAGATCACTTGTATTTTTCCCTATTATAACAGATTGTATTTCCGGAACATTTACGGATCTAAAGAGGCCCAGTGTCCCGAACTTGGCAGCAGGTATACACTTCTTTAATGGATAATCTTCAGTTAATGCATATCCAAGTCCCATAACTACTCCACCTTCTATCTGTCCCTCAACAGTAGTAGGATTTATTGCCCTTCCTATATCATGAGAGGCTATAACCTTTTTCAACAATCCTTTTTCATCCAATACTACAAGCTGTGTAGCAAATCCATAGGCTATATGACTTACTGGATTTGGCTTGGTTGATCCAATTGGATCTGTCTTAAAGGAATATTCTCCATAAAAATCCCTTCCTTCAAGATCTTCAAGATTTTTGCCTTTAAGTGCACTTTTTAATTTTTTTGAAACTATGTGTACTGCTTCTCCTGTAAATACAGTTTGTCTTGAAGCTGTTGTAGTTCCGGAATCCGGAGTAATATCTGTATCAGGCTGATCCACAACAACAAGTTCAGGTGATATGCCTGTAGCTTTACATAAAATCTGAGTTTCAACAGTTCCTATTCCCTGTCCTATACAAGCAGCACTGCTCCTTATATGAACCTTGCCATCAAGTATTGTAAGCCTGCATCTTCCAATATCAGGAACACCGACTCCTACTCCACTGTTTTTCATTGCAGATGCTATTCCTACATATTCATTTGTTGAATTTACATATTTATAATATTCTTCCTTTACTGCCATTAAAGTTTCCTTAAATGCAGTCCCATCATCTGCAATCTGGCCATTTGGCAGTACCTGACCTGGTTCTATTGCATTTAT
Organism: Clostridium tyrobutyricum DSM 2637 = ATCC 25755 = JCM 11008; assembly: GCF_000359585.1. Taxonomy (GTDB): domain Bacteria; phylum Bacillota; class Clostridia; order Clostridiales; family Clostridiaceae; genus Clostridium_B; species Clostridium_B tyrobutyricum. The sequence goes on from NZ_APMH01000001.1 coordinate 130,214, forward strand.
ATATCTTATCTTCCATGGTGAAATTCCAACTTTTCTTGCCAATTCATTTAAATTGGATTCTATTGCAAATGCTGATTGAGTAACTCCAAATCCTCTAAATGCTCCGCCAGGTGGATTATTAGTATAAATTGATCGGCCAACTATGTCTACATTTTCATAATTATATGGTCCAGCCGCATGAGTACACGCTCTTTGAAGTACAGGTCCACCTAAAGATGCATATGCACCACTATCTGATATTATAGTCGCTTTCATGCCTGTAAGTTTGCCATTTTCATCACATGCAAGTGTAAATTTCATTTCCATGGCATGCCTTTTAGGATGTACTTTTATACTTTCTTTTCTAGATAAAGTCACCTTTACAGGCTTTTTGGCCTTATATGCAAGAAGGGCTGCATGATGCTGTACACTCATATCTTCTTTTCCGCCAAATCCACCTCCTACATAAGCACTTTTTATTCTAACTTTATCTTTTTCAAGACCAAGAAGATTCATTATTTCACGTTTTTCATCATATACGCTCTGTCCACCAGTATATACAAATATGCCATCACCATCCGGAACACCTATAGCACATTCAGGTTCCAGAAATGCATGTTCCGTAAAAGGTGTAGAATATCTATAAGTTACAACATATTTTGAATTTTTAATAGCCTCTTCTGCATTTCCCCTTTTTAGAACTTCCTCATCTAATATATTACCATTCTCATGAATCTTAGGTGCACCCTCCCTTAGAGCTTCTTCAGGGCTTGTAACTGGTATTAACTCCTCATAATCAACTTCAATAAGTTCAAGCCCTTCTTTTAATGCAGCTTTAGTTCTTGCCGCCACAAGTGCTATTGCATCGCCTATATATCTGGTTTCTTCACCTATGTCAATTAGGGCAGGCCAATCTTGAACCAGATGACCTATATATCTTTTTCCGGGAATATCTTTGGCAGTAAGCACAACTTCAACATCAGGATGAGCCAATGCTTTAGATATGTCTATTTTCTTGATTAACGCTCTTGGATACTTTGTTCTAAGTGCAGATCCGTATAACATTCCATCTACTTTTATATCATCGGTATACTCTGCTATACCCAGTGTCTTTTTAAAAGCATCTATTCTATGAAATCTTTCTCCTACTATGCCGCTTTCATCCTCTTTAGGAATATCCTTGTTCTCCCTTAAAATTTCCGCAGCCATAAGTACTGCCTTCTCTATTTTCACATATCCAGTACATCTGCATATATTTCCTCTAATTGCTGCCTTTACATCTTTAGATGTAGGACTGCTGTTTTTATCTATTAACGCCTTGGCACTTACTACCATTCCAGGTATGCAAAATCCACATTGAACTGCTCCTGCCTCTGCAAATGAATATGCAAAAACTTCCTTTTCACGTTTGGACAATCCCTCCAATGTCAATATGCTTTTTCCCTGAATTCTGGCTATAGTTAAGACACATGCTCTCATAGTCCTGCCATTTACTATAATAGTACAAGCTCCACATGCACCTTCAGAACACCCATTTTTTACAGATGTTAAATTTTGCTTTTCACGTAAAAATTCAAGCAAGTTCATATCTGCTTCAGTTTTAATTTCTCTATTGTTGAGTATAAATGTATACACTGCTATCTCATCCTATTCTTTTTATTCTATTATAACTATAAATTATATGCATGTAATTTAATAGTGTCAATAATTTTTTATCATTATTTTATTATTTTTATCATAAATGATTATAAATGATGATAATCCTATTGATAAATGCTTGTTTTAGTGTTATTTTACTATTATAAGGCATTCACTTTAAGGAGATGAACACCATGACAGAGATTTTTAAGGGGAATATAATATACACTAAAACTCCAAATAAATTTGATATAATTGAGAATGGATATATAGTTGTTGCAAATGGAAAAATTCAAGAAGTTTCAGATAAATTAAATGAAAAGTTCAATGGAATAGAAATTCATGATTTTGGTAATAAATTGATTATACCAGGTATGAATGATCTTCACCTACATGCACCTCAATACAGAAATATGGGAATTGGTCTTGATAAAGAACTTCTACCCTGGTTGAATTCATATACATTTCCTGAAGAATCAAAATTCAGTGATTTAAACTATGCAAAAAATACATATAAACAACTAATAAGAGAATTATGGAAACAGGGTACTACTAGGTCTGTAATTTTTTCAAGTATTCATAAAAATGCTACAAAATTACTTATAGACATGTTCAATGATTATGGTATGTCGGCTTTTATAGGAAAAGTGAACATGAACAGAAATTCTCCTGACTCATTAACTGAAGATACTGTACAATCTTTAAAAGATACGGAGGAGATTATAAAATACTGCAGTACAAAGTCAAAACTTGTAAGGCCAATAATAACTCCGAGATTTGTTCCAAGTTGTTCCCAAAAGCTCATGGATGGTCTTGGAAAATTAGCTGAAAAATATTCACTTCCGGTGCAATCACATTTATCTGAAAATGTAGATGAAATAGCCTGGGTAAAAGAATTACACCCTGAAAGCAAATCTTATGGACATGTTTATGACAGTTTTGGATTATTCGGTACTACTCCTACTTTAATGGCTCACTGTATATACTCATCTAAAGAAGAAATTGAACTTATAAAAAGCAAAAATGTAAGGATTGTTCACTGTCCAACTTCAAATATGAATATAGGAAGCGGTATAATGCCCTGTAGAAAATATCTTGATCTAAAAATTCCTGTTTGCCTAGGTACAGATATAAGTGGTGGAAGCAATTTATCCATGATAAAATGTATAGTTTATGCTATTCAGCTTTCAAAATTATACTGGATTCAATCCAAAAAGAAATATAAGTTTCTATCTACATCTGAAGCTTTTTATATGGCTACAAAAGCTGGTGGAAGTTTCTTTGGAAAAGTTGGAAGTTTTGAAAAGAGTTATTCCTTTGATGCCCTAATAATAGACGATTCAGATCTCAACAGTTTTGGCTATTCCATAGAACACAGGCTAGAAAGATTTTTATATACTGGAGATGACAGAAATATTGTTTACAGATATATAGAAGGTTCCCTGGTTAAGGATCCAAATTTACTTTAATCTACATAATTGCATTATATACTATTTTAAATGCTTAAAGTACCTCTTAAATTTTTATTTCAAGAGGTACTTGAAAAACATTGTTGATTATTCTTCCTCATACATTACTACACCAACTAGTCCCGGTCCACTATGAACCCCTGCAACTGGGCTTATGGAACCACACAATTTAGCTGAAACTATATTTTTATGTTCTTTTATCTTTTCAAATACTTTCTTTGAATCATCAAATGCTGCACCATTTACTACAAATATGCTGTACTTGTTAGAATCTAAAATTTTATTTGCTATTTCAACCATTCTTGCTATAGATTTCTTTCGCCCGCGTACTTTGTCATAGGTATAGTATTTTCCATCTGAGTTATCTATAGCTACAATTGGCTTTATATTGAGAAGCTGCCCTATCGTACCTGCAACCTTTCCTATTCTTCCGCCTTTTTTTAAATATTCCAAAGTATTCACTATGAAAAACAATCTGATTTTACTTTTTATATAAGGTAACTTATTTACTACATATTCAAAATTCATACCTTTTTCTATAAGTTTAGCACATTCTAAAACCAGTATTCCTTCTCCCATAGATATAAGTTTGGAGTCAAAAATACATGTTTTTATTTTAGGATGATTTTCACTTATAAGTTTTATTCCATTATAGAAACCTGTAAGTCCACTTGATAGAGTTATAACTATAGCGTGAGTATACCCTTGTTTTTCCAATGAATCAAAAACATTCTCCATCTCATCTACAGCTGGCATTGATGATGTTGGTATCTCATTGTGCAAATTTTCATATACATAATCTGGAGTTATATTTATTTTATCTATATATTCTCTGTTTTTATATATTATTCTATAATGCATTACATTTATGCTGTATTTATCTATTAAGTCTTCAGGTAAATCACTAGTTGAATCCGTTATCAATGCAATCTTATCCAAAACAATTCCTCCCTATAGATGCATATTATACTTATTATATCATGTTCTGAATATACATCAATATTCATACATAAAAATAAAAAGCGAGCTTCAAAACTCACTTTTTATATCGTGCCTATAGATCCAGTTTATTCTCCAGTAAATATGCCACTATACAAAACATTGCCGCCACTATGGCTACAGTACAGATTACCAAAGATATATTTACATCAACAAAGCCATTTGATACTTCTGCAATGCTCAAATTTCCTTTAGATGATAAGACATTCAGTTTAAAGGTTTGAGGAAATATTTTTGCAAATAAAGTCTCTACTCTTGCCTGAGCTATTACCAACACTATAAATATGATAAAGCTTCCAAGCTTACCGATTTTTCTACTCTTAATTGCAACTTTGCTTAAAGTTACAGCCAAATACACCGTAAGCAAAAAGCTTATATAGCTTACTACTACAGCAATAATAGCTAATATTATAAACTTCACACTAAAAGTATTAAATATGGAATTAAATATACCTCTCATATCAACTACAAAACCAGAAGTAACCTTTAATACTTGGGTCCATATAAATGTTATGATTATTGCTACTATTCCTATTATAATGCACTGAAGAATGGCTGTTATAATCTTGCTTCCAAGTATGGAAGATCCACTTCTAGGAGTAGTAAATAGAAGATATCCACTGTCTCCATAAATATCCCTGGCAAATAACGCTATATTCCATATTACAACCACTACGGATGCGGCAAAACTAATTAACATGCTTATAACAAGTATTGCATCATTTCCCCATGAATTTACCTTGATACCCAAGGCCAGATTTAATAGAATCATGGCACAAACCATTATAAGAAAATCTTTATAATAAGCTTTAAGATCGTATTTTATAATTTCAAACATTATTTAAATACCTCCCTGTATATTTCATCTACGGATTTGCCTCTCCTGGATCTTAATTCTTCAGCATCACCTGATAATATTATCTTTCCTTCTGATATAAAATCTACATCATCAAATAATCTTTCTATATCACTTACAAGATGAGTTGTAATCAATATAGAACTGTCTTTACTATAATTATCCAATATTGCATCCAATATTCTCTCTCTTGTAGTTGGGTCAACTCCGCCTAAAGGCTCATCTAAGATATACAGTTTTGCATTTCTTGAAAGGACTAGTGTTAAATATAATTTTTCGCTCATTCCTTTTGAAAGGGATTTTACTTTACTATTTATATCCAGATTCATGAATTTAAGAAGTTGTAAAGCCTTATCATAATTAAAATCTTTATACATATCGTTGAAAAAATTAAAAGCATCTTTTATCTTCATCCATTTAAACAGATAATCTTTATCCGGTAAATAGGAAACTTCCGATTTTGTAATAACTCCCGGCTTATTACCATTTATAAGTATTTCTCCAGAACTTTGTTTTAATATTCCTGCAGCAATTTTCAAAAATGTAGTCTTTCCGCTTCCATTAGGTCCTAATAGCCCCACTATTCTTCCACTTTTTATCTCCAGATCCAATCCATTTAAGGCTTTTTTTCTAAAATAATTCTTTGTAAGCTGTGAACTCTTTAAAATTACATCCATTTATCTTTCCTCCCTACCTTCTGAAGTCACATCAACTATTCTTTTTTCAACTATATTTAATATTTGAGATCCTGAAAATCCTAAGTCTTTCATTCCATCTATAAAATTGTCTATAACTTTCTCAGCCATTTCATGTTTTAATCTTCCAACCATATCTATATCCTCCTTAACAAAATTCCCCATTCCTCGTTGGGTATAAGTAATGCCACTTCTTTCTAACTCCTGATAAGTTCTCTGTATAGTGTTTGGATTAACTTTAAGATTTGATGACATTTCTCTTATGGACGGAAGTTTATCACCAGGCTTTATTTCATTTGATATTATTTTTCTTTTTACAATATTCATTATCTGCTTATATATTGGTACGTTGGGATCAAATTCAACGCTCATAATAACACCTCCATTTTAATCAATATGTGATTTGCTGTACTATATATATAGTACACTATATATATATATTAGTCAATTGTTTTTAATATAGTATAAAAATAACTACAGTTAAGGGGCTGTGTTTATAATTTTATTATACCCACAGCCCTTTATTATCTTAAATATATTAAATTAATATTTATATTTCCTTTGGTATCATAGCAACTTTATAACTCATTGTACTATCTTTTAAAAAATTATTATTCATGGTAATTTGTTGTACTTCATTTAAAGTTTTTGCGGTGAATATGACATTGCCACCGTTTTTGTTCAAAATTCCACTCCCTATTAAATATTTACTTGAAGTTGTATTTATGTTGTTAATTCTAGTATTATTTTTAACCTGTCCAATATTATTTGCCCTATAATTTATACGTACAAAAAGGTTATACTTATCCATAATATCGTCTCCAAATCAATTTTATTATATGCCCATGATTAATTATATTAACTTATTTATAAAATATTCCTAAACATTTCACTTATGTTATATATTATATCGAACACCTGTTCCTATGTCAATGATCTGTTTCAACTTATTTCATGTATTTTAGCAAATTTATAACATTTATATCTATTTTTTTTGATATGTCTTGAAATTGCTATACTTTATCTCTTATAATATAAATACTATCAGTTTATTCGAAAGGAGATACCATGGACTTTCTCATCAACTTTTTTTCAAAAGACTCAACAAAGAGAATATTATTATTTATAGCTATAATAATATTTTTTTATAGCTTTCAATCAGTATTCAATTTATTTCTGTTAACCTTTTTATTTGCATACATAATGAATAGTATTCAGGTATTGATACTTAAAAGATTTAAAAATGTAACTCATATAAAGGAAAATATAGTGACAATAGTATTATATTCTATTTTATTTTCATTTATAGTATTCGTAATTGTAAAGTACATACCCCAGCTTGCAAATCAGACAAAATCCCTTATAGATCGTTTTTCAGAATTTAAGTTTTCAGGGAACTCTAATTCGATAATTCAAAAATATATAGTGGATATGCTTGGTCAGATAGACATCAAAAGTTATATCAAATCAGGCTTTAATGTTTCTCTCCAATTAGCTTCTGAAATAGGTAAATGGAGTGTAAATATATTTATATCTATTATGTTAAGCTTATTCTTTATACTTGAAAAAAAAGTAGTTATGCAATTTATTAAAAAGTTTAAGTACAGTAAAATATCTGGCATATATAATTATTTGGCGTTTTTTGGAAAAAACTTTCTAAATTCTTTTGGTAAAGTTATTCAGGCCCAGATATTAATAGCTCTTGTAAACACTATTCTGTCTGTAATAACCTTATCAATTCTACACTTTCCACAGCTTGTAACTCTTGGGTTTATGATATTTGTACTTAGCTTAATTCCTGTTGCAGGAGTAATAATATCTTTAGTTCCTCTTTGTTTAATAGCTTTTAACATAGGCGGCTTAGCTAAAGTTGTATCTGTACTTATTATGGTTGCAGTAATACATTGTATAGAAAGTTATATTCTAAATCCAAAGCTGATGTCTTCAAAAATAAAAATACCAATTTTCTTTACTTTTGTAATACTAATAGTTTCCGAACACATATTGGGAATGTGGGGACTTTTGATTGGTATTCCACTATTTATGTTCATACTTGACCTTCTTGGTGTAAAAATACACGACTAACAAGGACTGGAACAATATTAGATTATATCTATATGTTCCAGTCCTTAATAATTACATCTATAAAATCTATTTTGATACTTCCCTGTATTTTACATCTATAACCTTTTTATTGAAAGGTTCTTTGCTTTTTCTAAATTTACTTTTGCTCTTGAAATAATTTATACATCTTACTAATCCCCAAATTGCAATTCCTGCAATTATAACAAAAGGCAGTATATGTATAAATACCAAAGCAATAATTATTGCAAGTCCAATTTTCCATATTAATGATATATTTTTATATGTAAAATTCATATTAAAAACCCCTTTTCCTACACGAGATATAGTATTTTTATAAATTAATTATAACATACTTTATAAAATGTAGTATATTATAACCTATAATAAAGTATTAATAAAGTATTAATTTCAAACCAATACCGTATTAAAATATATTATATGTGGCTCTTTTTTTATTTATAAATTTGTGTAACAATATAACTTAATGAGGTAAATAAAAGATTTTAATAGGAGGATATATATGCAGTTTTCAAATAGAATTTCTAATATGGATTTTTCACCTATAAGGAAACTATCCAAATTTGCAAAAGAAACAGAAAAAAGGGGTATAAAAGTATATCATTTAAATATAGGTCAACCTGATGTTAAAACACCTGATACATTTTTTGAAGGGGTAACTAATTACAACGAAAATATAGTAAAATACTGTGATTCCCAGGGAATAGATTCATTAATAGAAAGTTTTATTCAATCATTATCTGATTCAAATATATATTTTGATAAAGATGAATTAATGATAACTCATGGTGGAAGCGAAGCAATTCAATTTGCACTTATGGCTATATGCGATCCGGGAGATGAAGTAATATCCCCTGAACCATTTTATTCAAATTACAGTAGTTTTGCAAAAATAGCTGGAGCTGAAATAGTCCCTGTTGAAACAAAAATTGAAAATGAATTTCACCTTCCAGGAGAGGATTTGATAGAATCTAAAATTACTAACAGGACAAAATGTATACTTATATCAAATCCATGCAATCCTACGGGAACAGTTTATTCATATGAGGAATTGGAGATGCTGGCACGTATTGCAAAAAAATATGATCTTTTTATTATATCAGATGAAGTATATAGACAATTTATCTTTGACAATATATCATATACTTCATGTATGCATTTATCTGATATATTGGACAGGGTAATACTTGTAGACAGCATATCAAAACATTATAGTGCCTGTGGTGCAAGAATAGGTCTTGTTGCCTCTAAAAATAAAGAATTGATGCACAATATATTAAAATTATGTCAGGCAAGATTATGCGTATCAACTATAGAACAATTTGCAGCTTCAAACTTAATAAATACCATGAACAGCTATATTACAGATGTAAAAATGCAATATAAGAAAAGACGAGACATAATGTATACTGCCATGTCAAATATACCTGGAGTTGTATGCAGTAAACCAGAAGGAGCTTTTTATATGCTTGCGAAGCTTCCTGTTGATGATTCGGATAAATTTGCCAGATGGCTTCTTGAGGACTTTTCTTACAACAATCATACTTTAATGTTTGCACCTGCATCAGGATTTTATGCAACTAGAGGACTTGGGAAAAATGAAGCTAGATTCTCATACTGTACAAGTATAGAAGACATTAAAAATTCAATGATAATTTTAGAAAATGCATTGGAAAAATACAATAAGATTAGTAAAGTCAAAATATTGGATCTTGCAGAACAATAAATTAATTGTAACCTTTATAGGTTAAATTACATAACTTATTATGTAGTTAATTCTATGGAGGATTAAAATGAGTTTAGAAAATGAAAATAAGAACTATGATAACTGCAATACAGAGGCGATAAGTACATCAGAAGATTGCAACTGCGATAACACAGACTACAATTATGACAACTATATGGATTATTACAATAATATACCTACTGCACCTACTGCACCACCTATACCACCTTATTGCAATACACCTTATGGATACGGTATGGTACCTTATGGAATGTTACCAATGCAACCTCAACCTTATCCTTTTACAAACAATGACATATACAATGAGCCTTACGATGATTATAAAAATACTGATAATACCGAAGATGATATATGTGAAGGTGATGATATAGCTGACAACGACGATGATAATTTTAATAATTTAACAAGATCCAGAAGACGCAGAAGGAGACGTAGAAGAAGACGTCGTTATGACTACCCCTATTATTATCCAGGTGGCTTTCCATTTTGGCTCTGGTGGTTTTTATAAAACCATATAAATAATTACTTAAAAAAAGACTGAACATATTTTTTTACGTTCAGTCTTTTTTAAACTATTCTTTATTGAGAAAAGTTTTTAACAGATTATGATTTAATAGATCATCGGAATACTGAAGTTCTTCTGTATATTCATCCTTCTCCTCTTTTAATTTAGCCGTCTCTTGAACAGGCTTTCCCGTAGCCAAATCATAATAGCTATTTGCCCAAGATACATAAAGGTTTTTTCCATCTATAAATGAACCATTTCTGAATATAACTTTACCACTTTTATCATTAAGCATGTCCTTTCCAAACATGTACTGTTTTGAAATTCCCATCAGATTTGCCAGCGTAGGATACAAGTCCATCTGAGCTGTATAACTGTGATCTATAACTCCAGAATTCATGCCATCTGGAAAATGCATTATAAGTGGGACCTTCTGATATTTGAACCATGTATAATCATTTTGATTGTCTACATTTTCAAAATTGTATAACTGATCCATCTTGTCTTTTGGTATTGCAAAATGGTCTCCATATATTGCTACTACTGAATTGGCAAGTGTACCATTCTTCTCAAGGGTATCCAGATAATTTCCAAGTTGTTCATCCGTATAATGTATTGCTTGTAAGTAATTTCCCATAAAAGTTCCTTTATATTTTCCTACATCAAAGTTACCATATTTGCTGCTTCCTGCATCATAAGGAAAATGGCTTGTAAGTGTTACAACGAACTGATAATATGGCTGCTTAAATTTTTCCATTTTCTCAATTGATTGATTTAAAAATGACTTATCACTAAGTCCAAGTCCTATTATCTCATCCACATTATAACTGTGCTGTCCAAAGAAATCATCAAATCCTTCAGCTTTATACATTACATTTCTATTCCAAAATCCTTCTGTATTTCCATGCATGGCTGCTGTATAATATCCTTTGTTTTTTAAAGCAACTCCAAGTGAATTATATGTATTTCCGCTGTACGTATAGTAAGCTGCTCCTGATTGAGCTGGATACAGTGAATTATTTGACATAAATTCAGCATCAGCTGTAGTACCACCTGCAACTTGATAATAATAATTATCAAAATACATACTTTTTTTAATCCATCTGTTTAAATTCGGAGTTATTTCTTTTCCATTAACTTTTTGATTAATTACAAATTGCTGCAGTGCTTCTACTTGTATTACTATTAAATTCTTTCCTGAATATTTCCCTTGAAATTTAGTTTGTCCACTTTGTTGGTCATTTTGTTTAAGAAAGTCCTTTATTTTCTCTACCCTTTCTTCAGGCAACTTCTTTGAATTTTTTATATTTGTACTTACAAAATTAAATGCATCCACCGCATGGAAGTCTATATTGCCTATCATTTTAGTAAGATATATTCTATTGCTCATGGCAGTTAAAAGTGTAGGTTGAGTTTTAGAAACATTATACAATGTACCAGCATTTACAACTACACCCAATGCAATTAGTATTAAAAATCCTGGAATCCTATTTGATATTTTTAAAGAATTCTGTTTTAACCTCTTGTACATTCTTTCAAATGGAATAAGTACAAACACATCCAGTATATAGAATACATCTTTAAAATTGAAAAGACTTGCAACACTACTAGATACATCTCCAAGCATTTTGGCATTTTTTACAGATGAAACAGTAATTATGTCCTTAAAATATCTATAATACATGACATCTGCAATAAGCATTGCGCTTATGACTATATTGGCAATATATAAAAAGCTAATCCTTGTCTTTTCCTTTAATATTAATGAAATACCAAGGAATACTAATATTGAAGCTATTATAGGTATTATAACAGATCTATCCAAATATCCTGGAGATATTGACTTTGAATACATATAAAGCTTTGTAAAAACTAAGATAAAAAATAAAATGATGTCTATATTATTGAATAAAAAATAAAATAGAAACTGTGATATTTTTTTATTTGATTCTTTCATTTCTTCTCCTCTTTTTTATTTATCTATTTTTAACACTATCATCTTAAATTTTATCTCACTAAAATGACACATCAATGGCATTTATATGAACAATTTGTTAATAATATTTTCTATTTTATCAATCCCTGTTCTTTCAAAAATTCATGAGCAACAGCTTCTGGTTGTTGTCCTAGACTATCAACTTTATAATTTAATTCCATCATAGTCTCATCATTTATTTTGCCACTTAACTTATTCAAAATCTCTTTAAGTTCAGGGTGTTTTTCAAGTGCATCTTTTCTTACTATAGTAGCTGCATAGTATGGTGGAAATACTTTTTTATCATCCTGCAAAGATTTCAAATCAAATTGTTTTAACAAACCGTCAGTAGAAAAGGCATCTATTACATCCGATTTTTTCTCATTTAATGCAGTATATCTAAGTCCTCCATCTACACCCTTTATTTCTTTAAAGTTTATACCATACGAGTTTTTAAGTGGTCCTAACGTATCTGAACGCTCTGTAAATTCTATTGTGCAACTCAATCTTAATTGATTACTTACCTTTGCAAGGTCTGATATAGTATTTAAATTATATTTACTAGCTGTGTCTTTTGATACGGCCAATACATATGTATTATTAAATCCAATTGGATTGAGCCATTCTATGTTGAAATTCTTATTGTAATAATCTTTAACTGTATTATACACCTTGTCTGGATCATGAATTAATTTATGTTTCATTACATTTACAAGCCCAGTACCTGTATATTCTACACTTACATCTACATTGCCAGACTTCATGGCACTCAGTACTATATTGGTTCCACCTAAGTTTGGTTTGTAGTCAACTTTAATATCACTATTTTTTTCAACAAGCTCCCCTATCATGTATACTAGTACAATCTGCTCAGTAAAATTTCTTCCTCCAACTACTATTCTATTTCTTGAACTGTTGTAATAAAATACTGATCCTGCAACTATTATAATACAGAGTATTGCTGCAATTGCTTTTTTATATTTTGATGGCATTTTTTTCTTCTTTTTCTTTGTTGCGAACTTTTCAATTTTGCTGATTACAAAATCCATTATAAGTGCCAGTATACAAGCTGGTATGGCTCCTGCAAGTATCATGTTGCTATTGACACTTTGAACTCCTGTAAATACCATATATCCCAAACCACCAGCTCCTACAAATGCTGCTATAGTCATAAGTCCAACAGCTGTAACTGCCGATATTCTTATACCTGCCATTATTATAGGAAGTGCAAGCGGCAATTTAACCATTTTCAATATCTGAGATTCTGTCATTCCAATTCCCTGTGCTGCTTCTATAATATTTGGATTAATACCTACAAGTCCTGTATATGTATTTTTTATAATAGGCAATAATGAATATAAAATTACCATTACAATTGCAGGTTTACTTCCAATACCTATAATCGGAATTAAAAATCCCAGTAAAGCCAAACTAGGAATAGCCTGTATTATATTTGCAATACCAATTACAATTGAAGACACTTTTTTATTCTTCGTTATAATTATTCCAAGAGGTACTCCTATTATAATAGCTATAATCACAGACAATACAGTTAATTCAATATGTTGAATAAAAAACCTTAATATTTCCTGGTACCTGTCTTGAACAAAGCTAAAAAATCCTATAATCGAGTTCATTAAATATCCACCTCCATATCTAGAAATTGACTGCTCAATACAGCTATAAGGCTACTTCTAGTAATAAGACCTTTTAACTCTCCTGCGTTATTTAAAACAGGTACATATCCTATTCCTTTAGAGTTTATTTTCTCAAGTATATCAACTATGCTATCTTCTTCAAACACTGAAAATATATTTGTTTCCATTATATCTTTTAATTTTAATGTTTTTTCCATACCTTTTCTTATATCTTTAAGTGTTACTATTCCAAGAAGTTTTAAAGCTCTATCCACTACCATAATGCTATCTACTTTATTAGTTCGCATTATCTCTATTGCCTGAACTATATTTCTACCCGAATTAGTCATAATAGGATTAGTTATCATAATATCCTTTGCTCTTATAAACTCCGGCTTATTCCAAATTCTATTCTTACCTATAAATTCTTCTACAAACCCATGAGAAGGATCTTTTAATATTTCCTCCGGAGTATCGAACTGTACTATATTACCATCTTTCATTATACATATTCTATCTGCAAGCTTTATAGCTTCATCCATATCATGTGTAACAAATACTATAGTTTTTTTTAGTTCCTGTTGAAGACTGAACAGCTCATCTTGAAGCTGATTTTTACTTATAGGATCAAGTGCACTAAATGGTTCATCCATGAGAATTATATCAGGATTCATTGCAAATGCTCTCGCAACTCCTATTCTCTGCTGCTGACCACCACTTAATTCGTCAGGATATCGATCTAAATACTCCTCTGGTTTCATGCCAATCATATTTAAAAGTTCAACAGTTCTACTTTGTATTTTATCATCAGGCCATTTTTGCAGCTTAGGTATCAAACCTATATTTTCTTTAACAGTCATATGGGGAAAAAGACCTGTTTGCTGGATTACATATCCTATATCTCGTCTAAGTTTTATGTTATCCTGTTTTTTTATATTTTTTCCATTAATAAAGATATCCCCGGAAGTAGGCCTTACAAGTTTATTTATCATCTTTAGTGTAGTTGTTTTCCCACATCCGCTGGGACCTATAAGTACTACTAATTCTCCATCATTGATCTTTAGATTTATATTGTTTAATATGCTTTTACTTTTAAACGACTTATTTATATTTTTAAATTCTATCACAAAATTCCTCCATTTCTTAAAATATGATATCAAATATTCATTCTAAAATTTATTGTGTTAATATAAATCAATATACTGATAAAGTGGAATTCTCAAATTATTATATATTGTTTAATAATTTATTTTAATGTTAACATAAAAACACTACTTCAATCAAATGCATAATTTAAAAAAGCTTATTCATATATGAAAAACAAATAAAAAAGGCTTATATGTTATTTTTTTAACATATACGTTGTTCCTAACTATATTCTGTGTTAAGGTCAAATTACATCTTTTATTAAATGTCAATGTTTTTTACAAAAAGTATACTTTTTATTAACAAAAAATTAATATATTGTATCCATCTCAAAATAAAATTTCACTCCAATATTTGTATTTTTTATACCATATTTATAGCCATGAAGTGTTAGAATATTTTTTACTATAGCTAGACCAAGTCCAGTACCTCCTAATTTCCTGTTTCTTGATTTATCTATTCTATAAAAATTATTCCATACTTTGTCAATTTGATCCTCAGGTATATTAATCCCGCTGTTTTCAACAGATACAATAATTTTTTTATCTATTTTAGTAGTTAAAACTATAATATGGCCATTTTCAGTAGTATATCTAATAGCGTTTGTTAAAAAATTAGTAATTACCTGTTCAATCATATTCCAATCTGCATATACTTTAATGTCCTGCAATATTTTAGTTTCCAAAATTATATTTTTATTTTTTATAATAACCAAAAACTTTTTTAAAATAGGCTGTATAAGTCTGTCTATAAAAAATTCTTCTCTTGTAATCTTGAATATGCCTGATTCTAGGTGTGATAAATTCAGCATATCAGCTACGAGATCCCCCATTTTTTTACTTTCATCTATTATTATATCAATATAGTAATCCTTATTTTCAGATTCAAATACATTATCTTTAATTCCTTCAGCATACCCCTCTATTAAATTTATAGGTGTCTTCAATTCATGAGATACTGCATTTACAAAATCCTTTCTTGTCCTTTCAAGCCTCCTCTCCCTTTCTATATCCACTTCAAGCTTTTTATTTACTTTTTTTAAAGATGTAAGTGCACTATCAAGATTATCTGACAAAAAGTTTAAAGTACATGCCAAATTTCCAATTTCATCATTGCTATTTATACTACATTTCTCTGAAAAATCAAGTCCAGCCATTTTTTTTGCAGTTGAATTAATTTTTACTAGCGGTTTTGAGACCATGTTAGTATATATTAAAGATAAGACTATGATAATAACCATGGCTCCAATATAAAAGTACACATAAAATTCTTTTATTACTGCTGATGCTTCATTTACAGGTTGTAATGAGGTTATTGCAAATATTATTTCATTCTTTTTATTGTCTGGAACTGCACTTAATATATTTTTTGTTCCATTAATTCTTGTATCTGTAATAATTGTAATTGGCTTATTATTTTGTTCCATAGTACTCAATATATTTGAACTTGAACTCCACTCCATTATTATGTCATTTATGATTTTTACCCTTATTGCATCATATCCTTTATCATAAGAATTTGTTATAAATTTTATCTTTCCATTCTGCCCCATTATCACAATTTTTGAATTATTATCTTCTTCAAAATTCTTCATTAAATCAATTATACTGTTTTCATATTTTGATTTATTATATTCCAATGCAAATTTTTGGATTTTATTCTCTAAATGCCTTTTCTTTTGTGATATATAAAATTTTCCAAAGAATACTGATTGAAATATTAATGTACTTGTTATAAATAGTGTAAAAACAAAAGCTGTTACCAAAAACAACTTCCATGTTATATTTTTTCTTATTTTCGACACAATCCTGTTTTTTAATACTAAATCTTGTAATTTCATAACATTTACTCCAGGTGGATACTTTTTTTATTTTTGCCTTTAATATCAAATTTATACCCTACACCACGTATAGTGGTTATAAGATATGCCTTAGCTCCCAACTTTTCTCTAAGCCTCTTTACGTGAGTATCAACAGTTCTTAAATCGCCATAATAATCCAAACCCCATACATAATCCAAAATTTTTTCTCTGGTTAAAACTATATTTTTATTTTTTATCAGGTAACAAAGAAGCTCAAATTCTTTTGGTGAAAGATATATATCGTCTTCGTTTATTTTAACTTCATGGGCTTCTTCATTTATACACAATCCATCATAATTATTTTTTTCTCCATTTTCTTCATCTGAATATGCTCTTTTTAAAAGAGCTTTTATCCTTGCTACAAGTATACTTGGACTTACAGGTTTAGTTACATAACTATCAGTGCCTAATTGAAATCCTAAAAGCTGATCTTCATCTTCTGCTCTTGCTGTTAACATAATTATAGGAACATTGGATATCTCCCTAAGTTTTCTACATACTGTCCATCCATCCATCAGAGGCATCATTATATCCAATACAACTAAATCCACTTCATACTTTCCAAATTTATCTAGTGCATCTTTACCATTTTCAGCTAATACAGTTTTCATTCCCTCCTTTTTAAGATAGGCCTCCATAAGTAGTCTCATTCTCTCTTCATCATCTACTATTAAAATAGTTCTATTCATCTAAATACCCCTTAAAATACATATTTTTATAGGAATTATACCATAAATTTAAAAATACTTATATAATAAACACCACGTAAACAGTGTACTATTTACGTGGTGTTTATTATATCTAATTCAGTTTTTCCGTAAATGAAACTAACTCATTTACACTTTCATCCAAAGCCTCATCTACCACTGAAGCTTCATCTATATGTTTAAGAATTTGTGTACTTGTATTATTCAATATATCATCTATTGCACTAGTTTTCTGGGATATTTCTTCTATGTTCTGCTTTTGTTCAGTCATAGAGTTCTTTACCGCTTTGACTATATTTTCTACCTCAGAGAAAGCACTTAATGTATCATCTATTTTCTGCATGGCTTCTTTTGAAGATTTTATTCCATGTTCAACAAATTCTGTACTTTTTCCTGCATTATCAAGGACAACTTTTGTATCATCGTTTATAGATCTAATTAAATCAGTTATATCTTTGGTACTACTTCCTGTAACTTCAGCTAATTTTTTTACTTCATCGGCAACTACTGCAAAACCCTTTCCGCTTTCTCCAGCTCTTGCCGCTTCTATAGATGCATTCAATGCAAGTAAATTGGTTTGACGTGCTATACCTGTTATTAATTGTGCTATCTGATTTATTTTATTAAATCTTTCTGCAAGCTCATTTAAACTGGAATATGTACCTTTTATTTCCTTCTCCAAAGATTCTATTTCTTTCTTGTTCAATTCAATAGCCTGTCTTCCCTTTACGGATTTCTCAATAGTTTCTTCCGTCAAATCAAGCAATTTATTTCCCTTTTCAAATAAAAGGTTTGTTGATTCAATAGCATTCTTTGTAACATTGGATATTCCACTCATATGATTTTCTATATCTTTTGTAAGTTGTTTTAGAATATCATGTTCACTATTAACCTCATTATGCTGTTTTATTATATCTTCTATTTTTATTTTCATATTTTTTAAAAATTCTACAGTATCATCATTTGAAATTACTTTGGTATCCCCAAGTTCTACATTATTTTCCTTTTTGGTATTAGAAAAATCCATATATGTCTTTCCTCCTTATATTCTGATAACTAATTTTATCTTACATCTACCTTTGAAAATTAGCAATAAAACTTTATCGGCTATGCAGTTCCTCTCAATATCAATTTTGGCTTAAATTCTATTTTTTTATTAATAGTTTTTCCATCTATAATATCTATAAGCAATTTACAGGCCTGTTCTCCCATTTCATAAATAGGTTGTCTTATAGTAGTAAGTTCCGGTTCTATATATTCACAAAATGATATATCATCATATCCTATTACTGATATATCTTCTGGTATTTTTAAATTCTTTCTTTTGATGGTTTTAATTCCCCCAAATGCCATTACATCGCTGCTGTATAGAATAGCATCTATTTTGGGATTTGAATTTAATAGATTTTCTGTCCCAATTAATCCTCCTTCTACAGAATATATACTATTGTATATTAAAGATTTACTGTATATATCAAGTTGTTTTGATATTTTATCAAAAGCTTTTAATCTTAATTTAGAAGTTTCAAGCTTCATAGAACCATTTACAAATCCTATATTCCTTTTTCCTTTATCATACAGATATTTTATTGCCTCAAATATTCCCTCCTCATTTGAACAAAAAACACTGCTAAAATCTTTTAAAGGATCTGCATATCTATCTACAAATACAACCGGTATATTATTTTTTTTAAAAAAATCAATACTATTTCTACTCCCTCCACCTGAAATAAATATAGTTCCCGCCACTAATTTACTGATTAAAAGTTTGGTATACTTTTCTTCTTTTATATTATTACTATCTGAATTACATAAAATAACATTATAATTTAATTTTCCAGCAGTATCTTCAATTGCCCGTGCAATTTCTGAAAAAAATGGATTTACTATATCAGGAAGTATTATTCCTATAGTTTCAGTTCTACTGGTGCTTAAACTTCTAGCTATACCATTTGGTATATAGTTAAGTTCATTTGATATTTCTATTATTTTACTCCTGGTTTTTTCACTTACATTTATATTTCTATTATTCAGAACCAGTGAAACTGTTGTCTTTGAAACTCCAGCTATTTTAGCAATATCTGATATAGTAGGCTTTTTCATAATTAATCACATCCACTCTTAAATACTATATAATATATTATACCCATGCAATCTACTGCACAATCTCCATATAAACTATTTTTTAAAAGTATTATATACGTACTAATAGAAACGGTGAGCCTATAAACAAAGTTTTACTTGCCTACTATAAAGAAAGTTTAAATTGCAGAAGTGAGAAAGTAGGTTTGGTAGCAATAATGCATAAACTTATTAACTACATATTCTCCGTTTTAAAAAATCAAAAAGAGTATGAACTACGAGATCCTAAAATGCATACCACAATACATCTTAATAATCACTCTGCTACAGCAGCCTAACATCTATGAATTTAAAGCCTGATAATTTTACAATTAATTCCATTGTTCGTGTTTTTTAATGGATTTTTTGTCATACTTATTTTTACTCGTAAATTTTTTTGCTAAATATTATTGACTTTTACTAGCTGGTCTACCCTTATTTATAAATTTCCTTAACTTCCTTCAAATATGGAATGGAAGGCTGCGCTCCTTTTCTCTGAACTGTTATTGAAGATACCTGATTTCCAAATACTACAGCATCTTTTAAATTTTCAAAAGATACATGTTCTATATCAATTTTTGAAACTAACGCTCCTAAAAAACTATCTCCTGCTGCAGTAGTATCAATAGCTTGTACTTTATAAGCTGGTATCAATTCCTGTTTATGTTCTGTAATTAAAGCCGCTCCAATTTCTCCAAGAGTTATTATTACAGCTTTTACTCCTCTATCAATAAATAACTTTCCTGCCTCAGCTGCACTTTTTAAATTATTTACATGTATTTTTGTGAATGCGTATATTTCAACTTCATTTGGTATTATTATATCTGTATTTTGTATAATACCATCACTAATTTCCAATACAGGCGAAGGATTCAATACCGTAATCTTATTATATTTTTTTGCTATTTTAAAACCTCTTTCTATAGTCTTCATGGGTATTTCAAATTGAGATACTAAAATGTCAGATTTAGAAATAATATCTTCTGAACTATCTATATCATTATTCAAAATATCCATATTACAACCTGATACTACTATAATTGAATTATCTCCCTGATATTTACAGTTATAATTGCAACCCCTGTAGGTTTGTTTTCTTCTTTTGATACATAAGCTGTGTTAACTCCATAATTTAAAAGTTCTTTTATAAGTGCATTGCCATTTTCATCATTTCCAACTTTTCCTATAATATACACCTGGGCGCCGCTTTTTTGTGCAGCTACAGCTTGATTTGCACCTTTGCCACCAGGAACTTTCTGTATATCATTTGCAAATATTGTTTGTCCTACTTTTGGCATAGAATCTACTTTTAAAACCATATCCATATTTATACTTCCCATTACACAAACCCTATTCATTAAAATCCCCCTTAGTAAAACGGTTTACTTATTTTATGCACTTATGATAACGCATTTATAATAAAAAATCAATTTTACTGTAAATATTTAAATAAGCAAATAAACTATTTTACTAAGTAAATTTACATATTTCCTAATTCATACTATAAAATCATTATATAAATAATACCCTGTCATTTACTATATATGACATGGAACCAGGATCATGATTTGGTATAACAAATGATTTTATTTTTACTCTTCCTATGTTGGTTACCTCTCCATCTTTAAGTTTTCTGTAACCTGTATTTTTACATCTATCAAGGTAGGATATTAATTTTTCAGATTTTTTAGATGATATGTCCCTTGACAAATAGATTCTGGCATTCTTAAATAATTTAATGCCTCCTATATGTCTAAAATCTGGATGTGTTAGAAATATACTTGAAATTGACTCTGGATTTATATTTATCTTTTTTAATTCCCTGTTAATAATAAATGGCATGAAGCCAGCATCAAAACATATGTTGGTATTTCTGTCAGAATATATAAAGAAATTAGAAATTAAAGCTTTTACAACAAAAACATTTCCAGTTATTTTCTGAGTTTTATTCAATCTAAACATAATATAGAACCTCACATTCACAGGTTTAATCCGTACTATTTTCTTAACTGTATAATTTCCACATTTCAATAAAATTATACATAATTTAAAGTGGTGTGAAACTCTATGTAGAATTTCACACCACTTTAAATGCTCCAACCATTTCCTGAAGATTATCTGAAGTATACTCTAAATTATCCGTAACCTGCTTTAATCTTACTGTTTCATTGAGAATTTGTTCTAATAAAATCAAGGATTCCTCACTTCTGCTGGCACCACTTGAAGTTCTTCTATCTATTTCGTCTGCAGATTCATTTATATTTATTACCATATTGTCTACATCTTTATTTTCCTTATTGGTTATTTCAAGTATAGTCTCCATTTTTCGAGTTATGTCCTTTACATTATCTACAATATATTTGAAAGAATCTATATTGTCCTTTACATTTCCAGTGGACTCCTGTACTTTGCTGTCAATTTCATTTATATCGTTAAAAGTATTATTTGTCTCCTTCTGTATATTTTCAACTAAATCTCCTATAGATTTAGTTGCCTCTTCTGTTTGTACTGCTAATTTTGATATCTCCTCTGCTACTACTCCAAATCCTTTTCCTGCTTCCCCAGCCCTTGCAGATTCTATTGTTGCATTTAATGCCAGAAGTTGAGTCTGTGCACTTATACTACTTATCGTCGTAACTGCTTTACTTATAGAATCAGAATGCTTTTGAAGTATTTTTATTCTGTCCAAAGTTATCTTCATGGTTTTTTCCAGATCACCTATGGATTTAAGCACATTGTTAGAAGAATCATTTGCCTTAAGCGCATGATTGCTTGTATTTACAGTTTTATCCGTAACCTCATTTATGAGAGTGCCCATTTCCTGTATTGATGCTGAAAGATTATTAAAATGTTCTTTTGTTCCCTGAAATACACTATTCTGTTTTTTCGAAATATCTACCAAACCATCTACAGTTTTGGATACTTTTTTCATACTTTCCTTTATGTTATTGGTTAAATTGGAGACTATATTAATAGAATTTTTTGATGCTTTAGAAGAAGTATCAACTCTTTTTATCATAGTCATTTGATTATTTATAAATTTATTAAACCATCGTGACAACTCGCCTATTTCATCATAAGACATCTTATCTACTCTTTTAGTTAAATCACCTTCTCCTTCAGCCAATAAATGAAGTATATCAACTGTTCTGTTAAGTGGATTTGAAACTAGCTTTTTTGATATTTCATAACTTACGAAAGTTATTATAAGCCAGACTATGATTGAACTTATAATTCCATAATTCGGCTTTAAATAGTATGCTATATTACCACATACCATAGCCGCTGCTGATACAGCAGATATTACAAGTGGTATTCTAATATTTATACTTTTAAAATTATATATTTCCGATATATCTCCTTCACACATCATTCCCCAAACTTCATCACTACAGGGCGGTTTTATAAGAGTGCCTTTCCCACCTACCATAATATGCCTATAATCAGGATATCCGGGCCAACAATCTAAGCTTTCACCATTTTTTATAGTATTAAGTACACCATTATGTAATTTCCCCGTTTTAGGATCAGTAAATCTAATTTCAAATTCAGTATGCTTTTTTATTCTAACTGTACCCCATTTTGAAGTTTTTATTCCGTCTTTGAGATTATCTCCCATAGTAAATGTATTGTCTTCAAATCTACTTCTCGATATAGCTGTTCCCTGAGGTATATCCCTATCTGTTTTTACCATAAATAAGTAGTTATCACCTGAATCCTTATATACATGAGTATCTTCGTCTTGAATCACATTGCTCATATCATCATTTAATACACGACCTAACAGTATTCTCCTGCTACCTGTACAATTTATATATGGTATAGAAAACATCAGCGTAACTTCGTCTGAAAATTTCTTTTTTGATAGATCTATGTCCAAAGTATATTTATCCACATAAGGACCATACATGAACCTTTCTTCCTGCATTCCCTTTTTATAATTTGGAAAACTGCTCATATCAATACCTTTGTGTTTATTATATGTAGATTGAAATATTATACCTTTATCATCCAATATGATAAACTCGCAAAAATCTTTATATTGTTTAAGTCTTTCATTCATTTCTCCAAGTACTTTAGTGGTGTCTTCATCAAAGTTTTTTATAATATGACTGACATTCTCCATCTGTACCCATTTATCTCTAAACCAATTTTCGAGAGCCTTTTTTCTTCCTCTTGATATTCCTTCAAATACTTGTTCAGATTGTTTCTTAATTTTTCTATTTAATATATACATGAACTTTGATTTTATCATTAGTTATCCCCCTAAAATGAATAAAACTACTTCAATATTATTTTTATTCTCCAAATTTATTTAAATTCCTGCAAATTTATTAAAAAAAATGTAATTTATTTAAATTTTGATTTACATTTATAATGTATTGTTTACAACTTCTTAATCTATTTGTGATATACTATTATAAAAAATATTACATACTTAAAGGAGATTAAAAATGAAACACAGAACGAAATTTATTATTGTTGGACTGTTTTCAGCTGGAGTTTTAGCTCACACTATTGGTAATGTAATTAGGAAGAAAAACAAATCAAAAAATATGATTGTCCTACCCCATAAAAATTTAATTATTGATGATGAATTAAAATATCTTGTTTCAGAAGGTAAAAAAAATCAGGCTGTTAAAAGAGTAAAAAATTATTTAGGCCTTAGCTTAAAAGAAGCAAAAAAATATATTGACAATTTAGATGTTTAAAACTATATAACACAAATCAGCTAAATATTTTAATTATTTAGCTGATTTTTAATATAATTAAATTTAAGCTGATTCTCTAAATAACTCAGGCTGTTAATAAACCTATTTTGTCAATAGTCTTCTAAATTTATAATTTCAGCCATTTTTTCATGACCATATCTATTTAAATGTAACCCGTCAATATAGTATTTCTCATCTATATTACCATCATCCATGTAGAAAAGCGGATAAAAATTTATTACATTAATATTATAGTTCTCAGAAAAAGTCCTTATCCATTGGTTTAATTTTATGATATCACTATTTATATTATCAAATCTTCCTATAAATCCCCACTTTTTTTGGACAATATTTTCACAGATAGGTATAGATAGTGCAAATACAGGTATTATATTATTTTGCATAATCTGAAATGCCATGGCGGCCAAATTGGCTTCAATCTGATGTATATTCACATTCCAAATCAGGTCATTTGTCCCACCCATTATTATTGCATGTGTTGGGTTATTCAAAATAACATCATAATATATTCTAGATAGCATTCCTCCGGTTGTATCCCCTGATACACCCTTGTTTATTACTTCCACATTCAATTTAATTTCCATAAGTTTAGTCCATACCTGGCTTCTATTTACTCCATATCCATAGGTAATACTGTCTCCTATACATATTAATTTCATAGGCATCATCCCATCCCCTATTAATTTTAAATTAAAAATGACCTGCTTATTATAAACAAGTCATTTTTAAGCCATAAACTCTATACAATTAACTATGAACTTTTTGCTCTGTATTACCAACTGGGTTATTTACCATATTAAGTGCTCTATTGTCAACAGCCAGAGCAGCTTCTTTAATTGCCTCTCCCACTGTTGGATGAGCATGTATAGTAGTAACTATCTCATCTACAGTAGCCTCAAGCCTCAATGCCAGAGCAGCTTCAGTTATAAGGTCCGTAGCTCTGGGTCCAAATATATGAATCCCTAAAACTTCATCATATTCCCTGCTTGCTATTATCTTGACAACTCCATCGGTTTCATTCATTATCATTGATTTTCCATTTGCCGATAATGGAAATTTTCCTACTTTATAATCTATACCCTTCTCTTTTGCCTGCTCTTCAGTAATGCCTACAGCTGCTATTTCAGGCTTTGTATATACACAAGCCGGCACAGTCTTATAATCCATTTTGCTATTCTGTCCCATTATATTTTCTGCTGCCACAACCCCCTGTTCTGATGCTACATGTGCAAGCATGTTTTTTCCTGTACAATCTCCTATTGCATATACATTTCCTAAATTTGTTTTCATACTATTGTCTACAGAAATTTTTCCCCTTTCTGTTTTAATTCCTATACCTTCTGCATTCAATCCTTCTATATTTGCATACCTTCCTATGGCAACTAATACTTTTTCAGCTTCTACACTTAAGTTTTCACTACCTTTTACAAAATTGACCTTTAGTCCATTTTTACTGTTTTCTATCTTGGCCACCTTGCAGCCACTATTTATAGTTATACCTTCTTTAGCTAATTTTGACCTGACAAGCTCTGAAATCTCCCTATCTATTGGCGGCAAAATATATGGAAGCATTTCTACGATAGTTACCTTGCAGCCCAGTGAATTAAATATATTTGCAAATTCTATTCCTATTACTCCTCCTCCTATGATTGCCAGACTATCAGGTATTGAATTAAGGCTCAATGCTCCTGTACTGTCAATTACTCCATCCAGATCTGTTCCTGGAATTGGAGGTATAAATGGCAGAGAACCTGTTGCAATTATTGCATTATCAAAACCGATTGCTTGGGTTTGCCCATTTTCAGCTGTTACTGACAGCGAATTTCTGGATTGTAATTTTGCAGATCCTTTTACTACTTTTACTTTATTGAAAGCAAGGAGTCCTCCAACACCTGATACAAGTTTCTTGACTACTTTACCCTTTCTTTTTTGAAGGTTTTGCCAGTTTACTGTTACTTGCCCATTTATATCAATTCCCAAATCACTGCTGTTTTTTACTTCAGTAAACACCTCAGCTGAATGCAATAAAACTTTAGTAGGAATACATCCTACATTTAAACATGTACCTCCAAGTGGACCTTTTTCCACTACAGTTACTTCAGCTCCAAGTTGTGCTGCACGAATAGCTGCTATATAACCACCTGGTCCTCCTCCAATAACTACCACTTTCTTATGATCCTTTGAAGGTGATGTTTTGAACTCAACTTTCTTATCTGAAACTGGAACTTCAGATTTCACTTCTCCAACACCTGCCTGTTCCAATAAACCTGAAATGTCCTCATCTATACCTGCAACTATTGCTACTGGTTCAAGACATTTAACCGTATCTCCTTCTTGTGCAAATACCTTTCTGAGAACTCCACCTTCTTTTGCTTCAACTTCATTTGTCAATTTATCTGTTGTCACATCAAAGAGAACCTCTCCTTTTTTTATTTCTTCTCCTTCACTTTTATGCCAGGTTTCTATTTCACCTTCTTCCATAGTTAATCCAAGTTTCGGCATAACTACCAACCAACTCATAAACAACCCTCCTAAATCCTATTTCATAAATTTTTAATAGTAATTACAGTAATAATAACTCAGGTTTTTCTATATATTCTTTAATTTTTGCCAGGAATTGTGCTGCATAAGCACCGTCTATAGCTCTATGATCCGCTGTAAGGGATAGATTCATAAGAGGTTTTATAATTACTTTCCCATCTTCTACCACAGGAGTCTCACATATCCTGTTAACTCCAAGTATAGCTACTTCCGGCTGATTTATAATAGGAGAGAAGGTATCTATACCATACATTCCAAGGTTTGTTATAGTAAACGTAGCACCTCCCATATCATCTGGACCAAGCTTGTTTTCTTTGGCTTTTTTTGCAAGTTCCTTGAACTCTACTGAAAGTTCTTTCAACCCTTTTTTATCCGAATCTTTTACAACTGGTACTATAAGGCCTTCATCCAGTGCAACTGCAACACCCATATTTACATAGTTCTTTAATATAAATGAATCTCCTGAAATAGAACAATTTACAAGTGGAAACTGTTTCAAAACCACAGATACTATCTTTATAAGCAAATCGGTATAAGTTACTTTGCATATATCTTTAATGTGATTTTTAAATCTCTTTAATTCTGAAGTATCAACACTCATATTATAGGTTACAGTAGGTGAAGTACGTACACTTTCACTCATTCTCTTGGCAATAACTTTTCTCATAGGTGACATCTTTATTATTTTTTCACCATTTATTGGCTCACCTACTTGACTTGTATCAATTTCTGATAATTTTTGAATCTGTACTTCATCTGCCTTTGCAAATTTCAATACATCTTCCTTCATGATTCTTCCATCTTTATTTATCTTGTTCAAGTCAACATTAAGTTTTTCTGCCAATTTTCTTGCTACCGGTGAAACTTTAATCCTATTGCTTTCGATATATTGCTCTACATCATTCTTTACTATCCTGCCCATGGGGCCTGTACCTGTTATAAGTTCAAAATCCACATTGTTCTGAAGGGCAATTTTTTTTGCTATTGGTGATATTTTTATCCTTCCCTCTCTTTTAACAGGTACGCTCTCAGCTTCGTGCATCTCATTTTTATCCGATACCGGTGATACAGTCTCTTTTGGTTGTATTTCATCACCATCTATATTCACTTCCTGGAGAAGTCCTGAAATATCCTCATTCTTACCGGCAATTATAGCTACAGGATCAAGACACTTAACCGTATCTCCCTCCTGTGCAAATATTTTTCGGAGTACTCCACTTTCCTTTGCTTCAACTTCATTAGTTAACTTGTCTGTTGTAACGTCAAAGAGAATCTCTCCTTTTTTTACTTCCTCTCCTTCACCTTTATGCCAAGTTTCTATTTCACCTTCTTCCATAGTTAATCCAAGTTTCGGCATTACTATTAAGGAACTCATAAATACACCTCCCAATCATTTTATAAAGAACAAATATCAAAGTTCAAAGTTCAAATATCAAAATAGTGATTTACTGAATTACATGATATCTGTTCTTTATTCTTTAAACTCTGTCTAAAATAGTCCTTTAACAGCAGTAATTATCTTATTTGAATTAGGTATTACGTAGCTCTCGAGTTTCGGTGCAAATGGTATTGGTAAATTATAAGTCCCTATTCTAGCTACAGGAGCATCTAAATAGTCAAATACTTCTTCACTTATAACTGCTGAAATCTCTCCACCGAATCCGCCTCTTTTAGTTTCTTCAGTAACAACTACTGCCCTGTTTGTTTTCTTTATGGAATTGAATACAGTTTCCTTATCAAATGGATACAGAGTTCTTGGATCTATTACTTCAGCTTCAATTCCTTCTTTGGAAAGTCTATTTGCTGCTGAAAGTGCCTCATGAACCATTCTCCCTGTTGCAATTATTGTAACGTCTTTTCCTTCTCTTTTAACGTCTGCAACTCCAAATGGTATTGGCTTACCGTTCTCCTCAACTTCTCCTTTTTTAGCATATAGAACTTTATGCTCGATAAATATAACCGGATTATCATCATCTATAGCTGTAAGCATTAGGCCATATGCATCTTTTGCAGTAGATGGATATGCAACTTTAAGGCCTGGTACATGAGTAACCCATGCTTCCAGTGACTGTGAATGTTGTGCTGCTGCTTGAGTTCCTGCACCACATGGAACCCTGACTACCATGGGGAGTTTTATTTTTCCACCGAACATATATCTCATTTTTGCCGCTTGATTTGCAAGCATATCCATTCCAACAGTTAGAAAATCTATGAACATCAGTTCAGCAATTGGTCTCAGTCCTGTTGCGGATGCTCCAATTGCACATCCTATAATAGCTCCTTCTGAAATAGGGGTATCTCTAACTCTCATTTCTCCAAATTCTTCATGCATTCCCTGACTTACTCCAAAACAACCTCCAAAAGGTCCTACATCTTCACCAAACAGTAGTACATTCTTATCTTCTCTCATTCTAGTAGACATGGCATCTCTTATGGCCTGTGAATAGGTTATTTTTTTCATGTTAATCAACCCCCTCTTTCATATCAGTATATACGTCTTCAAATACTGAATTTAATTCTGGTTCAGGACTTTTATCTGCAAATTCCACTGCTTCTTTAATCTGATCATCAACTGACTTCTGAACTTTTTTCAACTCGTCTTCACTGGCAATATTATTTTCAACAAGGTATTTTTCAAATCTTGGAATAGGATCTTTTTTAAGCCACTCTTCCTGTTCTTCCTTTGGTTTATAATTTGCTGCATCACCTTCGAAATGTCCCCTCTGACGATAAGTTTTGCACTCTATAAGAGTTGGTCCTTCTCCATTTCTTGCTCTTTCCACAGCTGTTTTGGAAGCTTCATAGACTGCAACAGGATCATTGCCATCTACTGTTACTCCAGGTATGCCATAAGCTTTCGCCCTATCAGCTACATTTTTAATATTCTGATGTCTCTTTTGACTTACTGAAATTCCATATCCGTTATTTTCACATACGTAGACAACAGGCAGTTTCCATACACTTGCCATATTTAAAGATTCATGAAATGTACCCTGATTTGTAGAAGCATCACCAAAGAAACATACTGCAACCTGGTCAGTTCCCCTGTACTGTGCACTCATACCTGCTCCTACTACTATATCGTGACCTGCTCCTACTATACCATTTGCACCCAATATTCCTTTAGTTGCATCGGCAATATGCATTGATCCACCTTTTCCTTTACAGTAACCTGTAGATTTTCCGAAAAGCTCAGCCATCATATATTTCAAATCCCCACCTTTGGCAATTATATGACCATGTCCTCTATGGGTACTTGTAATATAATCAGAATCCTTAAGATTTTCACATACACCTGAAGCTATAGCTTCCTCTCCTATATATAGATGAACAAAACCTGGAATTTTTCCTTCCGCAAAAGAATTCATTGCCACAGTTTCAAAAGCCCTTATTTTTAGCATTTTATCATAGATATCCATAAGTTTGCTGGAATCTATCCTCTCTTTTACATTTTCCAAAACAATCCCTCCCAAATCAATAATATTTATTGAATAAACGATTTCAAAGTTGTTGATTAATTTTATCTTGCACTTATTTACTTCAGCAAATCCTATGCCAAACTCAAAGGCCTTGTAAACTCCTAATATATATTTTTACAATATACGGTATGTAATCGTTTTGGGAAAAATTTATGCCATAGTGGGAAATTTAAACTTTTTTCCCATTATGGCATTTAAACAGCATACCTACTTAAATTAATTTTCTTCTATATCAAGATTATATCTTTTTATCTTTCTATATAGTGTAGATTTACCTACATCAATCAACTTGCTTGCCTTCACTACATTTCCATTGCAGTATTTCAGTGCTTTTATAATATGTTCCTTTTCAATCTGTTCCATCGTTTGAATTTTAACAGCAGATTCTGTATCCCCACAATCAATACACTTTATAGTATGCTTAGTAATATCCTTAATATAGTCTGGTACAAGTTCTCCAGATATAACTCCATCTTTTGCTAGATAATAGGACCTCTGAACTACATTTTCCAGTTCTCTTACATTACCAGGCCATTTATAATTTTTAAGCACATCAAAAAAACTTTTATCAACATATTCGGTTTTGAGAGGATTTTTACTATTTAATTTATCTAGAAATGATTTTATAAAAAGTGGTACATCTTCTTTTCTTTCTCTTAAAGGAATTAATTTTATGTTAAATACATTCAATCTGAAGTACAGATCACTTCTAAAGCTCTTTTTATCTACTTCTTTAATTAGATCCCTATTTGTTGCCGCCACTACCCTCACATTTAAATTTCTCTCAAATTTTCCTCCAATTCTTGTAATTGTATGATTATCCAAAACTCTTAATAGCTTAGACTGTATTTCAAGAGGAAGTTCTCCAATCTCATCCAAAAATATGGTTCCTCCATTTGCTAGTTCAAACTTTCCAGGGTTTCCTTCTTTGGATGCACCTGTAAAAGATCCCTTTTCATATCCAAAAAGTTCACTTTCTACAAGATCCTTCGGGAGAGCTGCACAGTTTATTGCAACAAAAGGCCCTTCACTCCTTCTGCTTGCATTATGAATTGAATGTGCAAACAATTCCTTTCCAGTTCCGCTTTCTCCTGTTATAAGTACGGTACATTCATTTTGTGCTATACTCTTTGCATCCCTGATTATATTTTTCATTTTAACATTATCTGTAAGTATATTTTCAAAATCATATTTAGAAGAAAACCCAGCTATCCTATTTACAAGATTACGCATACTGTCAGCCTTCTTTATAAGCACTACAAAACCAATATTATTCTCATTCATTGACACAGGAGTTACATCTATATTACATTCTATTCTTCTCTTTTTTATGTGCAGACTTATCTCCCTATAAGTAATCCTGTTATTGTTATTTGAATCATACATATCATTTTTAATATCATTGAGTAAAATTTCTATATCCAATTTATTCATTTCATCTTTTGATATCTTTAGTATTCTGCAAATTTTATCATTGAAATACTTCAATCTTAAATCATTATCTATAACTAATATCCCCTCATTAATTGAATTAAAAGCTGCTTCCGTCCATTTTCTGTGCTCTGCTATAACAAATTGTTCCTGTATAGTATTGGAAGCTTCTACTACTATACCTAATGTATGGGTATGAAAATCTCCAAATCCCCCTGACAAATCAATACATCCTATTATTTTGCCTTTGCTATCATGTATAGGTGCAGCAGAACAAGTCCATTTATGTTGTCTGTTGCAGTAATGCTCGGCTCCCAGGGTTTGAATTGGCTTGTTTAAATAAATACATGTTCCAATGGCATTTGTTCCAACATCTTTCTCCAGCCATCTGCGTCCTTCAAGAAAATCCAGGTCTCTATTATCATTCATTATCTTCTCATTTCCAATTATTTTTAATATAACTGCATTTTCATCTGTTAATATAATAGAATAGTTGGTTTCTTTTAAAACATCATATAAATTAAGCATTATAGGCAATGCAATTTGTATAAGCTCTTTTTTTAATGACAATACATTGTCAAATTCACTTTTAGACAGTAATTTAACTTTC
This sequence comes from Clostridium tyrobutyricum DSM 2637 = ATCC 25755 = JCM 11008, assembly GCF_000359585.1. Taxonomy (GTDB): domain Bacteria; phylum Bacillota; class Clostridia; order Clostridiales; family Clostridiaceae; genus Clostridium_B; species Clostridium_B tyrobutyricum. The sequence continues at coordinate 162,446 of NZ_APMH01000001.1, forward strand.
TTCATATTAACATCTACACCATAGTTTTTACACCTAATCCATGAATTCAAAATATCAGGTCTTACACTGCTGGGTATGTCATTAAACTTTATAAAATTATTTCTCTGATCTTCAATTTTCTCTAAATACTTCATAGATTATCCCCCTAAATTTTTAATGAAGCATAGAATATCAGCTAATTATATTATATAGTAATACTGTTTTGTTTGCTATTGTAAATGTATTCACAGTGTAGTAAAATTTTATTATATCAATTCTATATTATAAAATATATAAAAATTTATTTGGATTGGGTTGGATATAATGGTAAATAAGACGACCAAAATGATTTTTTTAAGTTTTCTTACAGGTATAGCTTTAGTTATATATGTTTTGGAAAGTCAAATTCCTGTATTAATCCCCGGAATAAAACTTGGACTTGCCAATATAATTTCATTGACAGCCTTGATATTATTCGGATGGAAAGAGGCACTTATAATAATGTTTCTAAGAACTTTTCTAGGTTCCATGTTTTCAGGAAGCATGTCAACTTTCATGTTCAGCATAGCTGGAGGTATACTCAGCAATGTAGTAATGATTTTATTATACAAATTCTTTAAAAATTCTTTGAGTTTGTGGGCTATAAGTATATGTGGAGCCATATTCCATAATATTGGACAACTTTTGGTAGCTGCATTTGTAATTCATGATTTAAGAATATATATATACTTACCTGTGCTTTTAATTTCAGCTGTTGTTACGGGGTATTTCATAGGTCTGTGTACAAAATTTTTATGCACAAGATTAAAAAATACAAAAGTATTCAAAAATGTACTATGAGACCCTAAAATTAAAACAACTTTCAAAAACAATATATTAATTATTTTTGAAAGCTGATCTTTCTACCTTACAGTTACTATTTAACTGCAACTTCTTCTTTATTTTTTTGAGCATTATTTAAATTCAATAGAATCTCTTTAATGGCTCCTGTAGGACATTTAGTCAAACACTTTTCTTCAGAACATTCATTTATACAAATTTCAGGATTTACTACAGCTAGATTATCCTCTATTTTAATTGCATTATGTTCACAATTTCTGCTGCACATTCCACATCCAAGACATCCTACAGTACAGTTTTTACGAACTTTAACACCTTTGTCATGAGAATTACACTGAACTTCCACCTTTGTACCTACTGGAATTAAAGATATTACATTTTTAGGACATACACTTGCACATTTTCCACATCCTATACATATATCTGTATCTATAAGTGGAATACCATTTTTGCCCATCATCATAGCATCAAAAGGACAATTTCTTACACAGGTTCCAAATCCTATACATCCAAATGAACATCCTTTAGGACCACCCTGAAGGAGATTAGCAGCAGAACAGTCCTTTACTCCCTGATACTCATATCTTCTAGTTGCATTTTTTAAATTTCCATTACACATGACATATGCTACTTTAGGTTCCATTTCTTCAGCTGACTTTCCAGTCAACTTTGCTACCTTTTCAGCTACAGCTGCCTTTCCTGGAACACAAAGACTTGGTGACACTTCTTTATCTAAAACAACTGCTTCCGCATAAGCACGGCATCCTGCATATCCACATCCTCCACACTGTCCTTTTGGCAATTCATCCTCTACCAAATCTATAAGTGGATTGGATTCTATGGCAAATCTCTTATTTGCATATCCAAGTACAAGCCCAAATACCAATCCAATAGCTGTCATTACAATTAATACCATAATTGCAGTATTCATGATTAAAATCCCCTTTCTATATGGCTATCATACCTGAGAAACCCAAGAAAGCCAGTGCAAGCATTCCTGCTAATATAAAAGCAATTCCAAGTCCTTGAAGCGGCTTGGGTACATCTGCTAATCTTAATTTCTCTCTTAAGCTTGCCATTAAAATTATTGCAATAGCAAAACCAAATCCAGCTCCTATGGCATTTACTACACTCATTAAAAATGTATAACTTGATTCTACATTTAAGAGAGGTACTGAGAGCACAATACAGTTTGTAGCTATCAATAGTAGGTAAATTCCCCACATATTATAAAGTGCAGGAGCCTGTTTTTTAATTATCATCTCTAAAAGTTGAACAAAACTTGCAATAAGAAGTACAAAAACAACTGTAGTCAAAAATGTCAAATGAAATGGCAAGAGTACAAAGTGATATACTACCCATGCAAGCATTGAACTAAAAGTTAAAACTGATGTTACTGCCATACCCATTCCAATTGAAGCATTAAGATTTTTGGAAACTCCAAAGAAAATACATAGTCCTAAAAATCTTGTTAAAACAAAGTTATTTATAATTACAGAACTTATAAACAGCGTAAGATATGCCATTACATGTCACCTCTACTCATTTTTAACTTTTCCTGATGCTGATTGTATACTTTAACTATAGCAACTAAGTATCCAATCAATATAAAAGCTCCAGGAGGCAAAATCATAATAAGAGCTGGATTATACCACGATCCCATTACATGCATGCCGAATACAGTACCAGAACCTAGTAGTTCACGTATTACACCAATTATAACAAGTGCTATACAAAAACCAGCTCCCATTCCAAGACCATCAAAAAATGATGGAACTACCGAATGTTTCGATGCAAATACTTCTGCACGTGCCAATATAATAGCAAAAACCACTATAAGTGCTAGATATATACCTAAAGCTTTGTACAATTCAGGTGCAAATGCTTGAAGTACAAGTTGTACCAGAGTAACAATTGTAGCTATAGATGTTATATAGACAGGCACTCTTACTTTTGGATTTACAAATTTTCTAATTATAGATACAACTGTATTATTGGCAGTTATAACAAACATTACAGATAATCCCATTGTAAGCGCATTTATAGCCTCACTGGTTACTGCAAGTGCAGGGCATAAGCTTAATGCAAGTACAAAAATAGGATTTTCTGTAATTATACCTTTTTTAAATATGTTCCATAATCCTTTCATATTATTTACCTCCCGTATATTTAGTAACTTGAATTACAGCTTCCTTAGCTCCTTTAGTAACAGCTCTTGAAGTTATAGTTGCTCCTGTCATTGCTTGTATATCCTTGGTATCTGACTTGTCCTTTGTTACTGTTAAATTTTCAACACCTTTATCTTTAAATTGGCTTCTAAAGGGATCATTTGCAGCATTCGCTCCAAGTCCAGGCGTTTCATTATGTGATACTATACTGAAATCTATAATTTTACCCTCAGGTGTAACAGCTACCAGCATAGTTATAGCTCCACCATATCCCTTACTTTGGGCAGGTACTACATATGCAATAGTTTTATTTCCTTTTACTGCTGAATACCAATCCTTTTTACCACTTACAGGCTTAAAGTTATCTGCATTTTTTACAAGCTGCTGCATGGATTCATTTTTCAATTGCACCTGTTTTTTTGCAGCTACTGGTGCTGTAAAATAATATGTTGTTGCAATTATAATTCCGGATATAAAACAGGCGGCTGTTAAATTTCTAGCAATACTAAAAACAGAATATTTATCTTTTGCCATAATACTACCTCCTCAACCCAAATTTAACTGGTTTTACAAGACGATCAATCAATGGTGTAACAGCATTCATCAAAAGTATTGAATAACATACACCTTCTGGATAACCACCCTTTAATCTTATAAGGCTAGTAATAGCTCCTGCTCCTATAGCAAAAATAATCTGCCCTTTTAAAGTTATAGGAATAGTAACCATATCCGTTGCCATAAAAAATGCTCCTATAATAAGTCCTCCAGCCATCATATGAAATATTGGATCTCCTGTAAAAAATCCACTAGGTCCAAATATCCATGTTAAAATTCCAACAGTTGCAATCATTACAACTGGAACCTGCCAGTTTATATATCGCTTGTATATGAGATAGACTCCTCCTAAAACAAGTAATATCGTGCATGTCTCTCCTATACATCCATTTCTATTTCCTAAAAAAAGTGCTTTATAAAGATTTCCTGTTCCTCCAAAAGTCTGAACTAATTTGGAATATCCATCAAGTTTTAAAATTCCAAGAGGAGTAGCAGAAGATACAACATCTACACTGGTCGTCATTTTGCTCCACAATGTCATGGCTGCCGGCCAGGAAGCCATAATAGCTGCCCTGCCTATATGAGCAGGGTTGAATATATTGTATCCTAGTCCACCCATGGATTGTTTTGAAATTGCTATAGCTATAAATGACCCAATTCCAACCATATATGCTGGTATAGTAGGAGTAACACACATAGCAAGCAAAAGTCCAGTTAAAAATGCACTGCCGTCACTTACAGTTATTGGTTTATTCCTTATTTTTTGTATTACAGCTTCAGTTATAACTGCTGATAAAATACTAACTATAATAATCTTTAGTGCTGCCAGTCCAAAATGATAAATTCCAAATATAGCGGCTGGTGCCAGTGCAATATTTACACTCCACATTATTTTTGATATAGATTCTTCACATCTCACATGAGGTGAAGATGAAACAGTAAAAATCTTATTTTTTGTCAGTTCTGTCTCTGCCATTTTATAATCCCCCCTCTATTTTTCCACACTTGTCTTAGCTTCTACACCTTTAGTATCTGCTTCTTTAGCACTAATTTTATTATTTAAAATTTTTGCTTCTTCTGCATTTTTAGCTTTTGAATATTTAATATACTGAACAATATTCCTTTTAGCTGGACAAGAATATACACAACTTCCACATTCTACACAATCCAAAAGATTATATTCATCTTTTGCTTCTTTATAAAGATCATTTTGTCCAAGTATACTCAGCATACTTGGGTTAAGCCCCATAGGACAGGCTTGTATACACCTTCCACATCTTATACAAGGTGATTCTCTTCCTGAATTAACTTCATTTTTTGTTAAAGCTAATATTCCAGAAACACCTTTAATTATAGGAATGTCTAAATTTGACTCTGCAAATCCCATCATTGGACCGCCCATAATTATCTTCACTGGGTCTTTTGAAAATCCGCCACAAAAATTAATTGCATCGCTAAAGCTTGTACCAATTCTTACTAAAAGATTTTTAGGAGAATTTATTGCACCTCCACTTACTGTAGTTATTCTTTGAATTAAAGGAATTCCTCTCTCTACTGCATCACTTATTGCAATTAATGTTCCAACATTTTGGACTACAACTCCAACATCTGCTGGGAGCCCTCCTGAAGGAACTTCTCTTCCTGTCAAAACTTTTATAAGCATTTTTTCAGCTCCCTGTGGATATTTGGTAGGCAAGCTTACAACCTGTACATTGCTGATATCAGAAAAAGTTTGCTTCATGCTTTTTATAGAATCAGGTTTGTTATTTTCTATTCCAATATAACATTTTTCTGGCTTTAAAATTTTCATTACTATCTTCACACCAGTTGTTATTTTATCCTGATATTCTATCATAGCTCTATGATCAGCTGTTAAATATGGTTCACATTCAGCCGCATTTAAAATAAATACATCAATTTTTTTATCCTTGGGTGGAGAAAGTTTTACATGAGTAGGAAACGTTGCTCCTCCCATTCCCACTACACCATTTTCTTTTATAATTTCTAAAATATCACTTTCATTTAAATCTTCAAAGTTACGTGTTGTAGGAATTCCTTCAATCCACTCATCTTTTCCGTCGTTTTCAATAACTATAGCCGTACATACTCCAAAAGTAGGGTGAGGATAATTCCCCACATCAATTACCTTTCCTGAAATAGAAGCATGTATATTGCTGGATATAAATCCTCCACTTGCAGCAATTAGCTGACCTTTCTTGACTTCATCTCCTTTCTCTACCAACGGAGATGCTGGAGCTCCAATATGCTGCCTTACTGGTATAATAACCTTGTCAGGTACAGGTGCAATTTCAATGGATTTATCTGATGTGTATACCTTGTTTCCATTTGGATGGACTCCACCTCTAAAACTTTTTATCACTATTAACACCTCTTTCTATTAATTCTTAATAAAAATACTTATATATTAAATTATAGAAATATTATCATTGATAATATTTCTATAATAAAATATTTATGATAAAAGCTTATAATCAATTCATAAGCTTATCTATAAAATACGCTTTATAACAGGCTTTATAGATTCTTTCTTTCCTGCTGACTTATCAAAAACCTTTACACATAAAAGTGATAAAATAAATAGTATAACTGCTCCACCTATTTGAAATGCTTTTAAATTTCCTCCAATCTTATTAGCTATAAGTGTTCCAATTAGCGCCCCCAGAAATATTCCAATAAGAGGCAGTATATACACGACAAATGCTGCTTTTAGCATATTGGTCTCTTCTATTTCAAATGTGACATGCTGACCGGGTTTTGCACCAATGGGATTTCTAGCATTTACTACAGATGCCGCCGCTCCAGGACAGGCTCCGCAATTTGCACAATCTCCATGATTGCTAGTTCTAACCTTAGCCATTCCATCTTTAGATTCAATTATAATACCTGAAGATTCATTTTTCATTTATTTTACCCCCATGATATATTATTATCCAACTAATATAAAAAATCTTTTATATAATTAATTATAGCATATATTGATAAATTTAACTTTTTTTACATTTATTCCTCTATAATCGTTTACTTAATGTACAATTATTGTACATTAAGTAAACAAACATATAGCGACAGCACAATTTTTAAAAAATGTGCTGTCGCATTAACTGCTTTAAATAAGCTTGACAATCATTTTAGCCGCTAAAAATTTATAAATGTTTCCTATATTTTTTATTTATGATATTATAATTATAATACAATTTGAAGGTGATATCAATTATGGATACTAATAAAAAGAGATTTTTAAAAAATATATGCAAATACTGTGTAAGCAACTATATGGTATCAAACAGTTCTCCTATAATGTCTTCACTTATATATCATATCTGCAAATTTTTAGATATGGATTCAATGGCAGTACAAGGTATAGTAACCTTGCATATAAATGAATTTTCAAGTAAAAGTTTCGCACACTGTTTCAACGTATGTGATGGAATTATAATAGATGCAAGCATATATGAATATGCACTTATAAACAGGAGAATATCTCATATCATACCTATGTATATAGTTGATAGTATTCCCTATAACATAAGCTATACTGTACAAAATGAGATACCCGTAGATTATAGATTTAAATTTTCCAACAAATTTGTAAATAATATAATAAATGAGATAAAATTCGTTGATGATATTTATTTGGGAAAATTCAATTTAATAGATGATGCCAAAAAGAAAAATTTATTTTATTGTCGTTAATCATTAGATTCATATTTATTTTTAATGAAAAAATGGTAATATAAATTTATTTCCAAGCTTTACTGCATTACCTGCCTTAAGTGGGGAATTATATATCTTTTTACCATCTTTATATATATATAGTTCTCCTACATTATCACCTTTTTTTACTGTAGATACTATCTTCTGTGGTTTTATAATTTTAGAAGTATATTTACATCTTTTATCAATAGGTATGACTACATCTTCTCCATACTTCAGTTTCAGTTGTTTCTTCCCTACATTTAATTTCAATGCAATTTTACCTTTTGAAAATATTTTTTTAAATTCATAATTTTTACTCACATAGTCATATATTTTTTTGGTTTCCTTCCATCTGCCAGGACAATTTAATACTACCATAACTATATCATTTTCCTTAAATTTGGCTGATGTAACAAGACATTTTCCCGCTTTTCCAGTATATCCTGTTTTTACTCCATTGGATTGTGGAATTTCCCATAAAATTTTATTTATATTGTGATAGCTTCTGCTAAATCCATTTTTTTCTCCATCTACATCTTTCGATCCTACAATATCATTGAAAATTTTGTTTTCTTTAGCTTTACTTGCAACTAGTGCCAAATCATATGCAGTAGAATAGTGCTCATCTTTATCAAGACCATGGGGTGTTTCAAAATGAGTATTTAATATTCCTATTCCACTAGCATATTCATTCATCAGCTTTACAAATTCCTCCACGCTTCCACTTACTCCTTCTGAAATTGCTATGGCCGCATCATTTCCGGATCTAAGCATAAGTCCATACAAAAGCTCTCTCAATTTTATTTTTTCACCTTTTTTGTAACCTACTGTAGATCCTCTTATACCTGCTGATCTTACTGAAATTTCCACTTTTTTATCTAAATTTCCATATTTTATAGCTACAAGGGATGTCATAATTTTTGTGGTACTTGCCATAGGCACTAATTCATAAGCATTCTTCTCATATAGAACTACTTTGGATTTGCTATCTATAGCTACTGCACATCTAGCATCTATATAAGGATATTTATCTATAGCAGCAAACACATTATCGCTGAATATATTAATTCCTATAAATAAAACCATGATAAATACCAAAGCTTTTTTTAATTTTCCACCCATATTTTTGCCTCCTGACTTTAAATATTTTATTCAAAATTATCTAAATATATTTTTTACTAAAATATTTAAATTAATCCTAAAACTAATTCCATATAAGTATATATTTCTATATTTAGGTTATATTTATTAATATATTAGAATTAAGGTGGTATAGGTTGTTTATTTTGTTTATAGTTATACTGTTTTTGATCATTATTTTTATACCTTTTCCTGTAAAATTACATATTTTTTATAATAATAAAAAATTGAATTTATATTTTTTTAATATAAATATATTGAATAAGATTACATCAAATAAAAAAGAATTTAATATAAATTCAGCTAATTCTATCAAGCAACTGGCAACAACTATAAAAAAATCTAGAATGGTTTTCAAACGTCTTTTAAAAATTAAATATAAACCCAAAATTAATATTGATATAGACATAGTCTATGGACTTGATGATGCTGCATATACTGCCATATTATATGGATTAATAAATTCTTTGACCCATTCACTATTGATAATATTATCTAGATTATTCATATTAAAAAAACAAAAAATAAATATAAAACCCTGTTTTAACAAATCTTATTTCAAATTAGAAATTAATAGTATAATTTACGTAAGTTTTGTAAAAATTATATATATAATCTTATCATTATATATTGATAATAAAAGCCTTAAAAAATTAAGAACTTCTGTTAACAAGATATAATCAAATAGAGGAGGTATTCATATGGATAGTCATCCTATAGAAAATTTATTAAAGAGCACTATGGAGAATCTCAAAGATATGATAGATGTAAATACCATAGTTGGAAATGCAGTAGAATCCAAAGATGGATCCCTAATAGTTCCAATCTCAAAAGTATCTTTTGGTTTTGCTTCTGGGGGAAGTGAATTTGACACAAGCAAAAAAGATGAATCAAAGCCGGATTATCCATTTGGTGGTGGTTCCGGAGCTGGAGTAACCGTTAAACCAGTAGCATTTTTAGTTACTAAAGGAGATTCCATAAGACTTTTATCTCTGGATCAAAATAGTACCTACGATAAAATAGTTGATTCAGTTCCTCAAATAATGGATTACATAAAAGATATGGTTTGTTCTAAAAAATCCAAAGATAAATCTTCAGATGATACTGTGTCAGATAATGGAGAAGGCATTTAAAGCATAAAAATTCAGACTTGGATTTTAAGTCTGAATTTTTATCTGTATTAATATTTATTAATAGTGAACTCTTATAATCCAAAACTTTATATTTTTATCATTCCATCCCAAATCCCAGGGAACCTTATCCCTATCTGTATTATGGCATGTCACCAAAGCATATCCCTTTGAATCCAGACCTGTTACTGTAGATATATGCATTATGTCGCCTTTCTTTTCGTAAGCTACGAAATCTCCTGGTAAAAGTTCATAAGAATCCTTATAAACTTTTTCATAACTTCCGTGAGCTACTACTGAAGCTCTTCCGCTGTATATCATGTAATCTTTAAAACCGTCTGCATTTAGCCATGATCGCGTAGCTCCCTTTTTATCATAGCTCCATGTATGGTTTTTTCTAAACCTTCCACCTTCAAAAAGTATTTGGGATGCAAAATTTGCACAATCTCCTCCTTGTGAATTATAATTTCTATATTTTTTATTATATGTGTATCCAAATTTTTCTTCAGAAGCCAAGCCACAATATCTGTCTGCATACTCAATTGCTCTTTTTCTTCTATCGCTAATATTTGAAATATCTTTAGCAGTATGGGAAAGTATAAATTTTTTTATGGAATCTACCTTCAAATTGTTTATTTTAAGTGAATCTGCGAAAGGATCCTTATACCATTCCTTTGTAATAATCCACTTATCATTTCTTTTTACAATATTTAATATATGGGAAGTTCCTATTCTAAATACAGTTATATCCTTAGGAGTATCTACATATGAATATCTATATTGTGTGGAACAGATTAAATTCACAGATAATTTATTATCGCCTTTTTCTCGAATTTTCTTGACAACAACTTTAGGTGTTATATCTATAAACTTTATACTCTGCTTTCCAGCCCAATTTTTAATATACTTCATCTTCTTTTCCTCATATTCATAAGCCCAAGTCCCATATTTTGTGTTTTTATCGTATATATTTTCTACCAGTTTGATATTTCCATCTAGTATTGCCTTGTTTCTATCACTAAATATCTTTTGAATCGAACTTTGGATTTCATCTTTATTATATGTTTCTTCAGCTTTAACTTTAAATACAGATATGTTCATAAACAAAATTACAATAATAATTATATTTATAAAATTTAAATTTATTTTTCCCTGATAACATTTCATAGCAATCCCTGCCTTAATAATTATAAATTTAATTGCTATAAATATTGTTACCAGTTAAAAACAAATACATTCAGTTAATTGTATCCAAAGTTTGAAATTTAGTTTAATCCATTATTAATTCTGTTAATATATCCTTTAACTATGTTATTATCATATGGAGCTCCATCATACCATTTATTCAAGCTGTTTTTCCTACTTCCATAATATTTTGATTTTAGAACTATTTCAGGCCTGTATTCAAAATGTAATATATCAAAATGGCTCCATTTTCCTCCCCATACAAAATTATTTTTTTCAAAAACATCTACAATCTCTTTAGGATATGATTTGATTCTACTAGTTCCTTCTTTTTCAGTAGTCCACTTCCAATAATCTCTCCTATCCCTTGCCAAATCTATGGCTATAGCAAATGAATGAGGACTTTTTAAATTGGTACCAGAAATATTTCTATAATTATAAGTACCACTATATGGAAATAATGCAGTGGCAATATTTCCACTATTTTTAGATATAGATACTAATTCCTTAATAGCATTTTCAAGACAATCTGATGCCTTGTTATTTTTATTGAATTGCAGATTTCTATATACCAAATTTGTTATAACAAGATTTTTTTCTATTTCATTTCTAGAACCCCCATATACTTCTTCCAAAAGAGGATAAACTCTAAATCTTCCCGGATCGGAATCTTTGTCCATAACCTTGTCAATACTGCCAAGTGGATAGAATTGTTCCATCATATCCTGAATATCTGTATTGAATAATTTTTCATCAAAGCTTTTTTCTCTTTTGTCATCATACAATATCTTTCTTCCAGACTTCATTATGATGTATACATATCCATTATCATCTTTTATTACATTTTTAACATATTCAGGGTATGCCATCATAATACACAATAGATCCTGTTTCATCTTGACAGTATAGTCTTTAGACTCCTCTGCCTTAACTGAATTAGTTAATATAAAAATTACTAAAAGTATAAGTATTATTTTTTTCATGGTTTCACCACCTTATATGATTTATAATTATTTTTTACCATCCTTATAATACTTATACTTTAAATAAAATTATAAATGAAATTTATTTATAACTTCATGTAGGGAATCAACACTTTTTTTATTATCAATAGCACTGGAATTAATATTGTCAATTTTTTCAGATATACTATTGGTTTTTTGAGATATATTCTGCATTCCTCCTGCACTTTCAGTTATAGTCTGTGCCATTTCTGTTGTAGATTTTGCTATTCCTTCAATAGATGCATTTAATTCTTCAGAGACCGCACTAAAATCCATCATGAAATTATTTATAGTTAATGAATCTTTATTATATTGATCTGCTATTTCTGCCATTTTTACATAATCCTTTGAAATTGCAGTTTCTAAAAAATCAAGAGCGTTATTTGAGCTGTGAACTAATTTGCCTACTGCACTTTCTACCAAATTAACTATATTTTTTATATTGTTTGCAGTTTTACCTGACTCCTGTGCCAATTTTTTAACTTCATCTGCAACTACAGTAAATCCTTTTCCTGCTTCTCCTGCTCTTGCAGCTTCTATAGATGCATTTAATGCCAAAAGATCTGTCTGTTTAGTTATATCTATTATTGATTCAGTGAGTTCATTTATTTTACTTACAGCCTTACTGTCTTCAATTGCAGTTTCCAACTGAGCTTTTACACTTCTATATATATTATTAGCATTGTCTTGAGACTGATTTGATGACTTTTTAAATTCCTCTGCTCTTTCAGCAATATCCTCTGAAACACCAGAGCCTTTTTCTGTCTTATTTGCCATATCATTAACTGCACTTGACATTTCTGAGGAAGATGATGATATTTCCTGAGCCGCAGCTGAATTTTCCTCTATACCTGCTGATATATTTTCAGCCTCACTAGAAGTATCACTTATATACGTTTTTAATTCCTCTGTAAGATTTTCTAAAAAAATTGCATTTTTATTTACCTTATCAGATATACTTAGTAACTGCCCCACTGAATTTCTCAGTGTAGATCGCATTGAAACTATCGCTTTATATATAATTCCTATTTCATCTTTGGATTTTTCCAAATAATCGTATTGATTGTTCTTATTTAAATTGTTTAAATTTAATTTTGCGGTACTGTTTACAATATCAGTTATATCCTGTATAGGATCAATTATTTTCTTGGATAAAAGTATACCTGCAAAAATAGCGATTACTGCAACTATAATCATTATAATTATAATCATTATAGTAACTTTTCTAGCTCCTGAAAGTATTGCACTTTTATCAGCAGTAACCATAAATATCCAATTTACATTTGGTACTAAATTTAAATAACTTAATTTTTGCTTACCTTGATATTTATAGCTTATATAATTTGAATCTATAGTTTTACGATTTTGAATTTGTTTAGACAAGCTTTTAAGCGAGTCATTCTGCAAAGGTTTACCTATTTTGCTGACATCAGGATAAAATACTATATTGCCGCTTTCATCCACAAGACAAGCATAACTTCCCTTTGTGTTGGATATTGTTATATTCTTAAATGATTCTGAAAAACTCTTAGCAAAAACTGCAGATGCTGTATATCCGTATATTTTACCTTGCATCTTTATTGGACTTGCAAATATTATTATTTGCTGAGCCGTGGATTTTGATGTCATTGTTTCACTAATAGTATCTTGTCCTTTTAATGCTTTCGTATTATAGGCTCTATCTGATATATTCTTATTTATTAAATTAGAATCACTATCAGCTATTATAGTACCTGACTTATCTACAATAAATGCATGTTCCAGGTTTCCCTGCTGTTTTACATAATTGCTTAATTCAGCACTAGATTGTTTCACTGCATTTTTATATTCTGGCGACCCATAAGATCCACTGCGCAATTGTAAAAGATCTATTACAGATTTTTTATTTGACATGCCATCCATCTTAACTTTTTCTTTGTCTATCATATGATTTAAAGTTATGATATAGCTTGATGTTAAGGATTTCATTTCAGCTCTACTTACATCATAAAGTTTAGTAGATGTTTGATGGTATACTACAATAGAAGAAACTATCATAGTAATTAAAATAAGCATTCCAATTAAAAGTGGTACTTTTCTTTTTATACTCAAATTATTACCTCCCCAAGGTTAATTTATATATCTATATATTATATAAATCGTACATTTATTTTAAAACTTAGCCTATATATATAAAAAGTGGAGAAAATATTCCCCTCTCCATACTTTTTTTACTTTATATAAGGTATAATAAGCTTTACCATTCTTTCTATTAAATCCAATTCCTTTTTAGAACATTTACTTAATAAAAAATTTAATCTGCTTATCTTATCATCAATTTCTGACAATTCTATATACTTTGACGAATTTTCTTTTATATAATCTTGACTATTAATACCTTTACCATATATTAAATAATCGGTAGTTACGTGAAGAGAATCAGCTATCTTTACTAATGTAGGAAGACTCATCTGCCTTTCTCCTCTCTCCAACTGTCCTATGTAAAGTACTGATAAATTGACAATTTCAGCAAACTTTTCTCTTGTAAGTTCTAATTTTTCTCTTTCCCTGCGAAGTCTATTTCCTATTTCCTTATTGTGAATATCGTCCAATTTATCTATCAATTCGTGTTCACTCCTGACTTTAACTATTAATATAACTTTATACATAACAGTCGATTTCATAAATAAGCTGTTAGCAATTTTTATTTATTTGCAAATAGCATATTTATCATGTAAAATTAATAGATACAAAACTATTCTGCGAAATGATTCATATGGAGTGTTTTAAATGGATGATACCAATTTGGATAAATTAAGAGACCTTTTGCATTTACTAATTTCATCAAATGCAGATTATAATACTATTTTGCGGGTAAGCCAAAAATTAGATAAGATCATACTAAAATTCATGTATGAAAATTCAAGAGAAAACAGTACAGAAAAATAGATAGCTATAATAGAATTATAGCTATCTATAAAAAGTAAAATTCAATTAATATCCCAATATATTTATTATGTCCTTGACTTTTACATCAGAATTAAATTCTGCATTATCTACATACAATGTGATAACTGGATATTCAGATCTTTCGTATTCAAATATCGAATCACTATCTTCACTAAATACTGAAGGATTTCTCTTCCTACATACGCCTTCTTCAGCATCTATCAATATTTCAATATAATTTTCTTTTCCGATTATATTTTCTGCATATTCCCTGTCTTCTTTAAATCTGCTGACAGATGTAACTATTGTTATAATACCACTATCTGCAAATAAGTTGGCAACTTCCGCAATTCTCCTGGTCTGTTCATGGGCATCTTCAGGGGTAAATGCAAGATCTGCACTTAGACCAAATCTTAAATGGGATGAATCAAGGTAATACACCTTTTTTCCAAGATCCATAAGTCTTTTTTCCAGTTTTACCGCTATCTCATTTTTTCCACATCCAGGCAATCCAGTAAGCCATATAACTCTTCCTTTCTGTCCTAAACTGTCTTCTCTGTCTTTTCTTGATACTAATCTTTTTCTTATAGATATATTTTTACTTTTTACTTCACCTATTTTTCTTTTAAGTGAATCCTCTACTGCAGAAATAATTCCACCACCGCTAATATCATAACCATCTACTATTACAAATCTTCCAGTGGATTGAAGTTCACTGAATTTATCAAAACAAATTGGTTCTTTAGTCTTTATAGTTACTTCTGCTACATCATTTTTCTTTATATAATTGCGATCATCACTATTGTCAAGTGTAGCTGCATCTATTATCTTGTTTATTGATATTATATTGAATTCAGCTTCCTGGGTTTCAATTTTCAATTTATATGTTTTATCCTTTATAAGATTATTGTCTCCAAGCCAAAATACATTGGCATTAAATATATTTCCCACAGTTATAGGAGCATTCCTGTGGCATATAAATTCTCCTCTTTTATTGTAGAACTCATCTTCTACAGTAATTCCCACAGACATTCCTGGAGTTACTACATCTCTTTTGTCTTTATCCTGCCATGCTTCAATGGATTTTACTTTTGTAGTTTTGCCTGAGGGATAAATTACAATTTCATCTCCCTTTTTGAGAGTTCCTGATTCAATTCTTCCAGCTATGATCCTTCTGCTGTCAAACTTGTATACATCTTGAATTGGAAACCTTAGTTCCTTTTCTTCAATACCTTTGTCTTTCTCCACACTATCCATGCTTTGTAAAATATTTTCCCCATTATACCATGGCATATTTTCTGATTTATTAGCTACATTATCACCATTGGCAGCTGAAATAGGTATATATCTTTCTGGATATATATTTATATTGTTTAGAAATTTATTGAATTCTTTCTGCACTTGATTGAATCTTTTCTCTGAATAATCTACCAAATCCATTTTATTTATAGCTACAAATACTTTCTTTATTCCAAGAAGTGACAATATGTAACCATGTCTTTTTGACTGCTCCTGAACTCCTTCTTTAGCATCTATAACCAAAATTGCCGCTTCTGCACTAGCTGCTCCAGATATCATGTTCTTTAAAAACTCTTTATGACCTGGTGCATCTATAATTACATAATCTCTTTTTTTAGTAAAGAATTGAAGCATGGTTATATCTATAGTTATACCTTGTTTTTGTTCCTCTTCAAAGGCATCCAGAAGATATGCATATTCAAATTTTTTACCATTTTCTTCTGATATCCTCTTTACTTTTTCTATTTCACCTTCAGGTATTGATTTTGTATCGTAAAGTAATCTTCCTATTAAAGTAGATTTACCATGGTCTACATGTCCAACAACTACTATATTCAAATTCTCTCTATCTTTCGCCATTTGATCTAAATCCTTTCTATCTATAAATTGTGAACCGCCAATTGTACATTGTAAATTGTCTACATATATCCTTCTTTTCTCAATTTTTCAAGAGCATGAGCATCAGCTTTATCCTGAGCTCTTCCAGATCTTTCAGTTTCATTTGTATTTTTAAGTTCCTCAATTATTTCATCTACTGTAGATGCATTTGAATCTATAGGATTAGTACATGGACCACATCCAAGACTTCTATATCTCTTTCCATTTTTCGCAAAATACAAATCTACTACCGGAATATTTTCTCTCTTTATATATTCCCAAATATCAAGTTCAGTCCAGCTTATAATTGGATGTACCCTTATATGATTTCCTTTCTTGAAATCAGTTTTGAATTGATCCCATAACTCTGGAGGCTGATCTGTATAATCCCATTTGGATTCAGCATTTCTTTCACTAAATACCCTCTCTTTAGAACGTGATCCCTCTTCATCTCTTCTTATACCTACTATGAGTCCTTCAAACTTATACTGGTCGACTACCTGTTGTAAACCATCAGTTTTAAGAGCTTTACAACAAACAAGTCTTCCTTTCTCAGGTCCCATTCCCTCTTTTAATGCCTTAGTGTTTGTATGAACTATAAGATTTAAATTATACTTCTTAGCTACATTATCCCTGAATTCTATCATCTTTGGCATTTTAAAGGTTGTATCAACATGTATAAGTGGAAATGGGCAATTTCCAAAAAATGCTTTTTGTGCCAACCAGAGCATTACTGTAGAATCTTTTCCTATTGACCACAGCATTCCAAGTTTTCCAAGTTTTTTATATGCCTCCCTAAAAATATAAATACTTTCAGCTTCTAATCTGTCTAAATGATCCATTTATATATTCCTCCTTGTATACTAAAAATCATCTAAAATATATATAAACTTTAAGATCTTCTATCTAATCCACATTTATATCTTACATTTTTCTCTAATTTTTCAAATATAAATTTATCAAATAGCAATCCCAAAATTAATATTACAATCATAACCGCCATAACCTGACTTATATCTGCTATATTCCTTCCAACCATAAGAACCTGGCCTAATCCTTGTGTAGCAGACAACATTTCACCTGACATAAGTGCTCGCCATGCAAAAGACCATCCCTGTTTCATTCCTGTTATAACTGCAGGCATTGCTGCTGGAATTACAACATTTAAATATAATTTCCATCCTTTAGCTCCCATAGTTCTGGCAGCTTTCATATAAAGTGGATTCACATTTTTTATACCTGATTCGGTAGCTATTGCTATAGCAAATGTAGAACCAATAGTAATAACAAAAAGTATGGCTTTTTCATTTAATCCACACCATAATATTGCAAATGGAAGCCAGCATAAACTAGGAAGTGTCTGCATTCCAAGTATCAATGAACTAAAGTTTTCATCAATATATTTATATCTAACTATAAGCAAGCCTATAGCTACTCCTATAACCAATGATATAAAATAACCTATTACCAATCTTCTCAAGCTAACAACAATTGCTATACCAAGTGTATTATTACTAATGAGTGTAATAAGAGTTTTGGCTACAGCTATTGGCGAAGGAAATGTATATGGCTTCCATATCTTAAATATGTCCACATTTAATTTATATACCATTTCCCATATTATTATCAGGATTATGTAAAAGGCCACTCTCTTCAATACTCCAATCACTGTCATATTCCGATCTTGCAACTTTTTCCACCTCCTCTTTAAGATCTTTCATTACTTCCGCTACTACATAAGATAGATCTATATTTTCAATTGTTCTTGGTCTTGCCAGTTTTATACTAAATTCTCTCTTTATCTTACCGGGATTTGCAGCCATAACAACGACCCTGTCAGCTAAAAGTACGGCTTCTTCAACGTTATGGGTTACAAACACTATGGTTTTTTTCGTCTGCATCCATACTTTTTGAAGTTGCAATTGAAGTATACTTTTAGTCTGGCTGTCAAGTGCTGAAAATGGTTCATCCATCAAGAGAACCTTTGAATCCAAAGTCAATGCTCTTGCAAGAGCAACTCTCTGTCTCATACCACCTGACAATTCATGAATATATGAATTTTTAAATTTCGTCAAATGCACCATTCTAAGATATTTCATGGCTTTATCTCTTCTCTCTTCTTTTGGTACGCCTGCTATTTTCATTCCAAACTCCACATTGTCTATCACTTTAAGCCATGGAAAAAGTGCCGAATCTTGAAACATCATAGCTCTATCCACACCTACATTTTTTATCTCATTGCTATCTAGAAAAACTTTGCCGGAAGTAGGTTGTTCAAGCCCTGCTATTATATTCAAAAGTGTTGACTTTCCACATCCGGAAGGCCCTAAAAGGCATATGAATTCTCCATCTTTAAAAGATATATTTATATTATCCAATATTAAACTTTTCTTCGTCTTTGTAGTAAATCTTTTACTTACACCCTCTATAGTTAATGACAACTATATCCCTCCTTTTACATAAACATGAATATATTATTCAATTTGCTTCAAGCCCTCTTCTTTTAGTACTTTATTTAAGGGTTTAAGATTAACAAGATTCTTTGTATCTGGTTTTTTCTGTAAAAATCCAGCATAAATCGAAAGATCTACCATTTGATTTACAATATCTTTTTCTGGATCGTTAGTAATTCTTATTCTACTAAAAGAAGAATCCATTACACTTTTTGGGAAAGATTTTTGGGTTAAACTATAAATCTGCTTATTTACCAAATCTTCTGCATCAGCAGTATTATTCTGTATATACTGGGTGAGTTGTACATGGGTTTTTAAAAATTTTTCCACCAATTCAGGATGATCTTCTAGAAATTCTTTTCTAACAAGTACAACTGTTACAGGATAATTTCCCTCTTTCCAAACTTCATTATAATCAAGGACAACTTTAGCTCCAACTTCTTTTTCCAATATTGACCCCCAAGGTTCAGGTACAAGTGCTGCATCTATCTGCTCTGTAACCATTAAAGATTTAATAGCTGAATTGTCAGACTGCACTATTTCTACATTTCCACCTTTTGTCTTGTCTTTCAATCCATATTTTTTAAGTATATTTCTAAGTGAAAGATCCTGTGTATTTCCAAACTCAGGTACCGCTATTCTTTTATTGGCAAGCTGTTTCAGACTTTTTATATTTACATCTTTCCTCGAGACCAATATGGATCCAGCATCTGCAGCTCCTGAAATAATTTGTACATCTCCACTAGATGCCGTATATCCATTTATAGCAGGACTCGGTCCTATATATCCTATATCTATTGACCCTGATAGAAATGCTTCTATCTCAGAAGATCCGGCATTAAATTGATGCCAATTAACTTTAACATCTTTACCAAAAGACTTTTCAAAACTTTTATTTTGTTTCCCAATCAAAGCCTGGGAGTGAGTTATATTAGGGAAGAATCCTATATTTACTGTTTTAGATTCTGACTTTTCATTACTACAACCTGAAAATACAATTAAAATTAACATAGTCAATAAACCAGCTGTAATATTTTTTATCTTCATTTAATCCCCCATTAATATTTATTTGATTCTTTTCTATTAGTATTAACCACAACTTTTGTACCATTTTTATCTACTATATTCCATTTCAATTCATCTGAATTCTGACTAGTATATAAATAAGCTCCATTTCCACCTATATCAGCACCAAGATAATAGTGAATTGCCCCAAATTCACATTCTTTAACACATGCAGTACATCCCCAACAATCTTTTTCATATTTTATATAAGCTTGCCTACTTTTATTGCTGTATATTAAACTTCCTGGACAGACTTTAATACATTTAAAACATCCAATGCACTTGTCAACGTCAATTCTTATGCTCATATACAACATCCTTCCTTACTATATCCCTAAATATAATATTTACTTTTCCATATTTGTAAACTGAATTTACATACTTAAACCAGTTTTCATCATCTCTTTCAGGAAAATCAGCATTATCTTCGTAACACTTCCATCGTGTTTCATGTCTTGCATTTAAATGTGCTATAAGAACTTTGCACACATACAATCTGTCAATTAATTCATATATAAATAAAAGTTCATGACAATCCCTGGCGCTTAAATAATTACTTATCTCAAGTAATTCATCTATCCTCTTTTCAGCCATTTTTAATTTTTTTATACTGTAACTGTAATTTTGAGATATCCCTCCAGCGTATTCATCCATGGTTTTTTGCATAGACTCTTCTAGCTGTTCTGTACTGTAAAGGCTCTCCTTATTTTCAAAGAATCTATTAACTTCATTCAATTTAATTTTTATATTCTCTTGATCTAGATAATCGGTTGCTACATCTTTTATATATTCCAATGCTGAATCTGCAGCTATTTCACCTTCTGCAAAACACCCTGTAGCATATTTTTTAGGACTTCCTCCATTTACATCTCCAGCTGAATACAGACCTTTTAAAGTTGTGGCCCTCTCAGTATCTACCCAGTATCCACTAGCAGTATGTCCACCTACTATATATGGCTCAGTACCTTCAATTTCCACATTCTCTATTGACGGCATTCTTTCATTGTCTATCCATTTAAGAGCTTGACTTGGAGCCATATTCAAATAGGCTTTAACCAAATCACTTTCTACCATTTTGGTAATATGTCTGGTCTTTAAAAAACATGGTCCTTTTCCATTTTTATTTTCAGAAACTGTAGCGTAAAGCCTATTTATAGTAGTTGGTTTTCCATACTTAGTGACATATTCTTCTCCACTCCCATTTATCTGAACAGCTCCAACTCCCTGTGCTATAGTACCTGTAGGAGCTATTGTGTCTTTACACCTTAGAGCAATAAATCTCATCTCAAAAGTAGTCATTTCAGCCCCTGCCCTTATACCCATGGCATACCCTGCTCCAGTATTAAAAGGGGAATACCACATTTTATGCCTTGAAAATCCAGAATTATTAGGCTTGTATATTCCTGCCGCTCCACCAGTCGTACATATAACAGCTTTTGCGTATATCACCAAAAACTTATTTTCATATGTTGAAAATCCATAAGCTCCTATAATCCTATTATCCTTATGTATATAATCTATAATATTTACTCCATTTAATACTTCTATGTTCTCCCTTTTCTCAACAGCCGACGCAATTATAGGCTTTATATTTTCACCATTTATCTTTATGCTGCGCTTTCCCCTTTTGACGTATTTTCCATTTGTGTCTTTTAAAATTGGAAGTCCCATTTTCTCTATTTCCTCAGTTACACTGTTCAATTTTTTAGCTACCGTATATACTAAATCTTCTCTTATAACTCCATTAAATTCTCTCTTTACATAGTCTAAAAATGATTCAGGCGTTTCACCTTCATTTATATAAGCATTTAATGCATTTATTCCTGCGGCAAGGCATCCACTTCTCTTTATATTTGCCTTTTCAGCAATTATTATTTTTATATCACCATGTTTTGCCGCCCTTAGTGCTGCAAAGCATCCAGCTGTACCTCCACCAATTACTAAAATATCTGCTGATAATACATGAGGTTTTAATTTCATTTGATCACTTCCCCTCTTCTGACAAATACTTAATTATTTCATCAGCACATTCTTCTACACTGTTTAAATGTGTTGATACAATTATTTCAGGTTTATCAGGTTTTTCATAAGGAGAATCAATTCCCGTAAAGTTTTTTATTTCACCTTTTCTGGCCTTTTTATATATTCCCTTCGGATCTCTCTTTTCACAAACCTCAATTGGACAATCCACATAAACTTCTATAAAATCTTTTCCCATTAAATCCCTAATTCTGTTTCTGTCTTCTTTAAATGGGGATACAAAACTAGCAATGGTTATAAGTCCTGCATCTACAAATAATTTGCAGACCTCACCTATCCTTCTTATATTTTCACTTCTGTCTTCTTTTGTAAATCCAAGATTTGAATTAAGTCCATATCTTACATTGTCACCGTCTAAAAGATATGTAAGCTTGCCTATTTCATAAAGTTTAGATTCTAAACATGAAGCTACAGTAGATTTTCCCGAACCCGAAAGCCCTGTAAACCAGATAAGAGCTCCTTTCTGATTTAATAATTTTTCTCTTCTATTTCTATCTATATTCATCTTATGCCAGACTATATTAGTTGACTCCATATCTAAAGATTTCCTCCCCCTAATAGTTTATTAAAGTACAGTTATGCAGTAACAAATCAAAAATGATAGAAAAATAAAACCGCTTTCCTAGCTGATAAGAAAACGGATTATTGTTTAAAAAACAATTTTACCTATAATTATTTTCTTATCTTTCAGAAATATCATTCCGTAGGAATTAACACCGATACATCAAATGAAAATGCCGGTTGTCGGGCTTCATAGGGCCAGTCCCTCCACCTCTCTTGATAAGTAAGTTAAAAAACATGTGGATAATATAAAAAAAGTGCTTACACCTCTTTACAGAGGCAGAAGTACTCTTCCACGGTTCCACTCTGTTTATTGCATAAAAAATGCACTATGCAATAACTCATATATCAACGTTTTAACGGTCGTACCCGCATAAACCTACTAATAATTTCAATTTAAGAACTCCTAAGCGCAATTTTCTATTATTTCATCATAAGATCTCTTCCAGCACACAAGATCTCTCTCTTGAAAAATTCATAATATACTTATCTCAGTCATAGTATTTTCTTCTTTAATTTTGAATTTATTATACTTTTTTAAAGTTATTTTGTCAAGGAATAATTCAAAATACTTTACCAAAAACATTTTTTATGATAAAACTAAATTATATTATATTCGAAACACTGGAGGTAATTTTATGAAAAATTTTGATGTGGTAATTATTGGTGGAGGGCCTTCCGGTTCATCTTTAGGATATATGTTACTTACTTCTGGAGTTTCAGTTTGTATTATAGAAAAAAAGAGTTTCCCTCGTTTTAAATTATGTGGAGGATTGTTAACAGAAAAAACTGTTGAGATTATTGAAGATATTTATAATGAACCTTTTCGAAATTTCAACCAAAAAACATCTGACGTGGCAGTCTATATGGATTCATCAAAAATCATAGATACTGACACAAAATCAACTTTTTATTTAGTAGAAAGAATGGACTTTGACAAATACTTGATAGATAAATATAAAAAATCAGGTGGCACTCTGATGGAAAAATCTTATATTCATAAAATTGATATGAATACACGGTTTATTGAAACCAACAATAACGAAAAAATAAATTTCAAAATATTGGTTGGCGCCGATGGAGCAAACAGCAGGACAAGAAAATTAATAAACAGTAAATACAGACCCAATGGATTTTGTATTGAATCTACTTTCCAAAATACCAGATTAAAAAACAAAATAAATTTATTTTTTAATTTAAATAATTCGGGGTATACCTGGATTTTTCCAAAGGGAAATTCTTGTACTGTAGGCATTGGCGAACCTCTAGCTAAAAATCAAAATATTGTAGAGCAATTTGATGAATTTATTTCTGATAATGTTCCCTATAGTCTTTCAAGTAAAAAAGGGGCTTTTATCCCATATGGAAAATATGTAAAAACTCCTGCTAAAAATAACATATTACTTTTAGGTGATGCTGCAGGACTTGTAGATCCAATAACTGGTGAGGGAATTTATTTTGCACTTAAATCTGCTCAACTGGCAAAAGACTCCATTATGTGTACAAAGCATAACAACTATATGGACACTGATATTGTATACAATCAAAAAATAAAGATAATACATAAAAAAATTGAAGATGGAAATTTTCTAAATAAGATAGTCTTCAATAGAAAATTATCAAAGAGGGCCATTTTTAAATTGCTGAGAGGTAAATCTGATTTATTCTCTTACATATGTAAAAATATAATTTCAAATTATAATACAAGCTATAGATATTTTGCAATTAAATATCTGCTGGGCAAAAACAAAAATGACACTCACATTAAATAAACACAGTGAGTGTCATTATATTTAATCTAAAAGCTTATTTAATATACTCTTCCATTGATCTATAATCTATATTTTCATTGTTTTGTACTATTTTAACAGATGATGTATAAATATCCGCAGTATTCAAACATGTAAATATAATTACATCATGTGCAAGAGCAGTGTGTCTTAATTCAAATCCAGGTGTACCACTCTCATATCCTACGGTAGCAGTATTTATTACTATGTCAAGTTTCTTTTGTTTAAGTGCATGTATTGCATCACTTATGCTCAATGCTGTACATTTTATTCCATTGTTGCTCAAAAATTTATAGGTACCTTCAGAGGCAAAAATGCTAAATCCTAAATTTTGATATTTTGTTGCAACATAAACTGCCTCTTTTTTATCTACATCATTTACTGAAATATATACACTTCCACTTTTATATATTTCAATTCCCGATGCCCTGAATGCTTTATATACAGCCTTGTCTTTATCAAAATCCACTCCAAGAACTTCTCCTGTGGATTTCATTTCAGGTCCTAATGCAATATCAACTCCCGGCAATTTTTTATTCGAAAATACCGGCATTTTAACTGCAATCATTTTATTGTATTTATACATATCCTGCTTGTATCCAAAATCCTTTATATTGCCTCCAAGCATAATATCTACTGCAATCTTTATCATAGGTATATCTGTAACCTTGCTTAAAATAGGAACTGTCCTAGAAGCTCTGGGATTTACTTCAATTACATATACTTTTTCACCGTCAAAAGCATATTGAACATTTAAAAGACCCTTTACATTCAATGCTTTTGCAATTTTAGAAGTATATTCTTCTATTTTCCCAAGTACATTTTCACGAAGATCAAATGTAGGATAAATAGCTATACTATCCCCAGAGTGAACTCCAGCTTTTTCCACATGTTCCATTATACCAGGAATTATAAGATCTTTTCCGTCTGATATTGCATCAACTTCAATTTCTTTTCCTGTTATATATTTATCTACAAGTACAGGGTAATCTTTAGATAAATTTACCGCCTCTTTAAGATATTTAGAAAGTTCACGGTCATTGTACACAACTTTCATGGCTCTTCCACCTATTACATAAGAAGGTCTTACAATAACAGGATATCCAATCTTCCCCACAAGTTCGTCTGCTTCTTCAAGACTTGTTACAGAACCTCCTATAGGTGAATTTATATTTAATTTTTCAAGAAGTACTCTAAACTTTTCCCTATCTTCTGCCAAATCTATTGATTGGAAAGAGGTACCTAAAAGATTTATACCTCTATCATCTAGTTTTTTTGCCAGATTAAGAGCTGTCTGTCCTCCAAACTGAACTATAACTCCATCAACTTCCTCTTCATTTATTACATTCATTACATCGTCTATATAAAGTGGATCAAAATACAATTTGTCAGAAGTATCAAAATCCGTACTTACAGTTTCAGGATTGTTGTTTATTATAATAGCTTCTTTTCCTGCATCTTTTATGGCCCACACACCATTTACACAACAATAATCAAATTCTATTCCCTGTCCAATTCTAATAGGGCCAGAACCTATTACCAGTATTTTTTCATTGTTGGAAACTACATTATCACTTTCAAGATCATAACATGAATAATAGTATGATGTCTTCGCCTCAAACTCACCACTGCATGTATCCACCATTTTATATACAGATTTTATACCATTTATTTCACGCATTTTTTTCAGATCTTCCAGTTTCATACCAATCAACTTACATATGTATTCATCTGTAAATCCCATAATTTCAGCCTGATGTATAGTATCTACATTTGGAACATTTTCTATAAGTTTATTTTCCATATCTACTATATTACTTATACCAAATAGAAACCATCTATCTATCTTGGTGATTCCATGAATTTCATCTATACTCATACCTTTTCTAAAAGCCTCAGCAATGGCAAATAGTCTCTCATCATCCTGCAGCTTTATTTTATCTAATATTTCATTTATACTCATATCATTGAATTTATCCAATTTAAGACCTATTATTTTGCCTTCCAAACTTATAACTGCCTTTAAAAGAGCGCTTTCAAAGTTTCTATCTATCGACATAACTTCTCCAGTAGCTTTCATCTGAGTCTTTAACTTTCTATCTGCCTTTTTAAATTTATCAAAAGGCCATTTTGGTATTTTAACTACGCAATAATCAAGAGCCGGTTCAAATAATGCGCTTGAATTTCCAGTTACATAGTTTTTAAGTTCATCCAATGAATAACCAATTGCTATTTTGGCAGCAATTTTAGCTATAGGATATCCTGCAGCCTTGGATGCAAGTGCACTTGATCTACTAACTCTTGGATTTACTTCTATAACTCTGTAATTATTACTATTAGGATCCAATGCAAATTGTATATTACATCCGCCCTCTATTTTAAGATCACTTATAATTTTTATGGCTGACCTTCTAAGCATCTGATATTCTCTGTCTGTAAGTGTTTGAGAGGGTGCAACTACTATGCTGTCACCTGTGTGTATTCCAACAGGATCGATATTTTCCATATTACAAACTATCATGCAATTGTCCTTTTTATCTCTCATTATTTCATATTCAAGTTCTTTCCACCCAGAAAGACTTTCTTCAAGTAAAATCTGTGTTATAGGACTTGCATCAAGTCCATTTTCACATATTTCCATATATTCTTCATAGTTGTGTGCAATACCCCCACCAGTTCCACCTAAAGTATAAGCTGGTCTTATAATTATAGGAAGGTTTACTTTGTTTAAAAATTTCTTGCATTGTTCTAAATTCGTGGCAATTGTTCCTACAGCTATAGGCTCATCTATAGCTTCCATTAAATTCTTAAAACTCTCTCTATCCTCAGCATTTTTTATTGATTCAACTTTTATACCCAATAATTCTACGTTATATTTATCAAGCACGCCAAGCTTGTCTAAATCCATGGCCAGATTCAACGCTGTCTGTCCTCCGAACCCTGCTAAAATGCCGTCTGGTCTTTCCCTTTCAAGTATCTTCTCTACAGATTCAACTGTCAATGGTTCTATATACGTTTTATCTGCAATATTTTTATCAGTCATTATAGTTGCC
Source organism: Clostridium tyrobutyricum DSM 2637 = ATCC 25755 = JCM 11008 (assembly GCF_000359585.1). GTDB lineage: Bacteria > Bacillota > Clostridia > Clostridiales > Clostridiaceae > Clostridium_B > Clostridium_B tyrobutyricum. The sequence goes on from NZ_APMH01000001.1 coordinate 189,950, forward strand.
GGATTACTATTTATAAGTATAGTCTCTATTCCTTCACTTCTAATGGCTTCACAAGCCTGTGTCCCCGAATAGTCAAATTCCGCAGCTTGACCTATTATTATAGGTCCTGATCCTATAATCAAAACCTTTTTCAAGCTCTTTCTTAATGGCATTTTATCACTTCTCCTTGTTTACTTTACTAAAGTCATAGATTTTAAAAATTTATCAAATAGATAAGATGATTCAGTTGGTCCCGGTGAACCTTCAGGATGGAATTGGACTGAAAATATTGGCAAGGTTTTATGTCTTATTCCTTCTACAGTATTGTCATTTAAATTTACATGGGTCACCACAATTTCATTCTTGTCCAAGCTACTTTCTCTAACTGCATAGCCATGATTTTGGGAGGTTATAAAACCTTTTTGAATATCTTTATCATAAACTCCATGATTTCCACCTCTATGTCCGAATTTCATTTTGTATGTGTCTCCACCTAGTGCAAGACACATTAATTGATGTCCAAGACATATTCCAAAAGTCGGAACTCCGCTTTCTATTATCTTCTTAATAGTTGGAATAATATTTTCTAATTCTTTAGGATCTCCGGGTCCATTTGCAATTAATATTCCCTCAGGACTTATACTCATTATCTTGTCATAAGAAGTATTATAAGGAAAAACAGTTATATCGCATTTTTTTCTATCAATTAAATTATTTATTATGTTTTTCTTTGCTCCAAAATCAAGAACTGCAACTCTTGGGCCATTTCCTGCAATATGCTTTATTGTTTTTATACTTACCTTGTCAACAAGATTCTTGTATTCGTAGGATTTGAGTATATTTTTTATTTGGTAAATAGATTCATTTTCACTGCATATTACACATTTCATAGTTCCATGAGATCTTATTTTTTTAGTTATACTTCTAGTATCAACCCCACTTATGCCAACAATTTCATTTTTCAAGAGGAAGTTTTCAAAGCTATCTTCACTTAAATAATGAGATGTATTGTTATATCTATTCTTGACTATTATTCCCTTTGCCTGAATTTTTTCTGATTGGCTTACAGAATAGTCAATTCCATAATTTCCTATATGGGGATAACACATATTTATAATCTGACCTGCATAAGATGGATCAGTAAGTATTTCCTGATAACCTGTCATTGAAGTATTAAAAACAAGCTCTCCAACAGCAATACCCTGTTTTCCTATAGAACTGCCCATAAATACGGTTCCATCTTCCAAATACAAAATAGAATTCATAATATACCTTCTTTCTAAATATCCTGATTACCTAAAGTTGCTACCATAACTGCCTTTATAGTATGAAGTCTGTTTTCTGCTTCATCAAATACTATAGAATTTTCACTTTCAAATACCTCATCTGTCACCTCAAGGGCTTCAAGTCCAAGTTTATCATGTATTTTTCTAGCTATACTAGTATCTAAATTGTGGAAGGAAGGTAGACAGTGCATAAACTTAACTTCATTGTTATTACAAAGATCTATTAATTGTTTATTTACCTGATATGGAATAAGTATATCTATTCTATCCTTCCATAGTTCTTCTTTTTCTCCCATCGAAAGCCACACATCAGTGTATACAATATCTGCTCCATTAACATTTTCACTTATATTATCACTAACAGTTATGCTTCCGCCAGATATTTCAGTATACTTTTTACACTGTTCAACTAAATTATTGTCAGGGAAAAGTGATTTAGGAGTAATTATCTTAAAATTCATACCTACTTTTGATGCACCTATCATAAGTGCATTTGCCACATTATTTCTTCCATCACCTATATATACGAAATTCATTTCATTAAATGGTTTGTTTACATATTCTTTGGCAGTGAGAAAATCAGCCAGAACCTGTGTTGGGTGATCCTCATCTGTGAGTCCGTTCCAAACAGGCAGTTTAGAATATTCAGCTAATATTTCAACATTTCTCTGTGAAAATCCCCTATACTCTATACCATCGAACATTCTTCCCAATACTCTAGCTGAATCCTTTAATGATTCCCCACTTCCTATATGACTTTCTGAAGAATTTATGTAAGTTACATTTGCTCCCATGTCATGAGCACTTACTTCAAAAGAGCATCTTGTTCTCAGTGATTCTTTTTCAAATATTAGTGCAATGTTTTTATTTTCAAGTCTTTTTTTCTGATTGCCATTTCGTTTCTCTATTTTTAATCTCTTAGATAAGTCTAAAAGATATTCTATCTCTTCCATTGTAAAATCTTTTAAAGTTAAAAAACTTTTTCCTTTTAAGTCTATCATAATATTTTCCTCCAACATCATACTTCATATTTTATTTTCTCAGCATCATCGTATTATAATTATACATTTATATTAATAAAAATTCAATATGTTTTTATAATTTTTTATATGCTCCTAGTATTGATTATACTATAATTTATAGGAGTATATAGCTCTGTTTTATAGTATTTTACAAATAATATTTACGTATATTAATTAGTATATTTTATAAAATATATACAATAAAAAAGAGATAGGATTTTATTGACTCCTTGTCTCTCAAGCAATATTATACATTATGTATTATGAAACAATGACTGTATATTTATTCGTACTATTTTTACTACAAATTAACCAAATCATAATTTTTACTTCCAAGTCCTATCTTTTCGCCGTATGTAAGAGTTCTTATTCCTCTCCAAAAAAGTAATTTTACGTCCGGTCTCAATTTATCTAAACAAGCTTTGTCAATAGCTATGGGGTCTGTAGATGCAAATATGCCTATGTCTCCGTTTATGGGAATCATAGGATGTCCTTCACAATCGCATCCAGCTGTAATATCAAGTGCAAAAGACACATAAATATTATTTTTATCTTTTGCAGCAGCCAATGCATATTCAGCCAATCTTTCATTAAATGACATGGAAAAAGTTTGAAACCAATTGCTGGTAATTGCATTATGTGGACAAACTGCCTGGCAGGAAGAACATCCTATACATATGTCTTTATCAATTTTAGCCCATTTTTTTATTGTTATGGCATCTACTGGACAATGGGTCCTGCAAACACCGCAAGTTCTACACATAAATGGTATAATTATAGGTTTTGAATTAGCATGCTGATCCAATTTACCTCCCCTTGCGGCACACCCCATGGCCAACTGTTTTACGGCTCCACCAAATCCTGCAAGAATATGTCCTTTAAAGTGACTTAAAACTATAAGCTGATTTACGTCTGCAATTTTTTTTGCTATCTTGCATTTTTTAAAATGTTTTTTATTTATAATTACATTTTTAAAATCTTCTCCATTTTCTCCATCTGCTATTACAATTGGTATTCGTGTAAAACCATGCTCTTTTCCAGTCTTAACATGAGCTTCTCTTGTCATTCTCTGACCTCTGTAAAGTACATTTGTCTCTATGAAAGAACTATTTATTTTTTTCTCTTCCATGTAATCTATTATACTATTAAAATTTTCAGGTTTAATATAGGTTCTATTGCCCTTTTCTCCCATATGAACTTTAAGTGGTATAAATTTTTCCAAAGATATATTTTCTTCTTCTATCAATTTAGTCAACACTTCTCGTGAGGCTCCATTAACTACTTCAACTCCTGAATGGGATTTTACTGGTTTAAAATAAACTCTTGGCAATCAATTCACCTTCTACTCTAATAATGTTTTAAAACTCTACAACTATATTTTTAAGAGTTCCTATATCTTCAATAGAACATTCCACAATATCTCCATCTTTAAGAACTTTTATAGGATCAAATCCCATACCTACTCCACTTGGTGTACCTGTAGATATTATGTCTCCTGCTTTTAAAGTAAGTCCATTTGATAGATCGCTTATTATATATGGTATATCAAAAATAAGATTCTTAGTATTGGAATTTTGTCTCAATTCACCATTTACTGTGCATTTTATATCAAGCTCTACAGGAAAAGTAGCCTTGCTCTTATGAAGTATAGCAGGTCCCATAGGACAGAAACTATCAAGGCTTTTTCCTTTAAACCATTGACTGTGTCTGCCTTGTAAATCTCTAGCAGACACATCATTTATTATTGTATACCCAAATATATAATCTTCTACATCTTCTTTTCTTATATTCTTTCCATCCTTTCCTATTATTACTGCAAGTTCTGCTTCATAATCAACCTGTTTAGTAACTTTTGTAGAAAATTTTATACTATCATTCTGTCCTATAGCCGGACTTGCCGCTTTTGTAAAATATATTGGATTCTCAGGTATGTCATTTCCAGTTATTCTAGTTATCTTTACTTCTTTTACATGATCTACATAATTCTTTCCGAGACAAAAAACATTTCTTCTTGGATATGGAATTGGTGCAATTAATTTTATTTCATCCAATAATATAGTAGGTACTTTTTCATTTTTTAACAGCTCTCCTATTTTATGAATCATATCATTAGATGAACTTTCTATAAGTTCTACCATTGTTTTAGGTGGATTTCCTTCTCCAATACTTTTAAATATATATTGAAGATTTACTACATCATTCTCTTTTAGTATACCTATATTTTCCAAACCATCTTTTAAATAAGTAACAAATTTCACAATTACACCTCCTATTTAATAGAATCTAAGCTTTGCCTATACAGTACATCCAATTTTTATCTTCCTCTACTCCAAGATCTATATGGGAATAACCTGCATCCAAGAAAATTTGTTTTAATTCATCTGGTGTATATACATTCATTTTATCTTCGTATTGACTATATTCTTCTCTATGTTTTTCATCCATGTACATTTCATTTATCACTATGAATTTTCCAGTAGGTTTTAAAATTCTTTTTATTTCTTTGAAACTTTCTACTATATTTGGCCAGAAGTATATAGTTTCAACAGCTGTGGCCATATCAAATTCACTATCTTTAAAAGGCAGCTTTTCTACACTTGCATTATAAATTTCTACTCTTCCCTCTTCAATCAATTGTTTATTAAATTCTTTTGACCACTTCACGCAATCCTTAGAATAATCAATTCCTATTACTTTTCCTTTTGGGGACATAGATGCCAATCTATTTACAGTCCTTCCACCACCGCATCCTGTATCTATAATTCTAAGATTTTCATCAATGTTAATTTTATCCAATCCCCATCCTGTTACTGCAAAATGTCTTTCATTCATGTCATCTGCCACCATCTTTCCAGTCTCACCTGATGGTTTTCTGCATTGATTCAATCTTCTGGCAATTTCACTCATATTCAATAACCTCCTTTTTAAATTTAAAGTGCATAATTCTTAATAATCACAGCTTTTATTTTATCATAACCTATATCTTCTGGGAGTAACTCCTTAATTGGATGAAGTCTTTCACATCCAACTTTTTTTATTATTGATATTATCTGATTTTCTTCTTTCTCAGTAAATACATCATTAAAGTTTATATTAAAGTTTTCTTTATTATCTTCCTCCAAATATTTGGTAAGATGATTCAATATAGTTGATATTGTAAGTTGCCTCTTTTTAGCAATTTCTCCTATTCCCATATTCTCTTTAACCATATTCATGGTTATTTCATAAGTTTTTAATTTTCTATTTATATTATTTTCATGTGAACTGTTATCCCTATTCTCTTTTTTAAAATTCCATTTTACATCTATATTGTTTTCTTTAACATAATTTCTGATTTCATCCAAAAATCCAGAACCATATTTTTTTAATTTAAGTTCTCCTACTCCTGATATGTCCAGCATCTGTTCTTCTGTACATGGATACCTGCTGCTAAGTTCTTTTAGAGTACTATCTGAAAAAATCAGATATGGTGGTACACTTTCTTCTCTTGCCATATTCATTCTAAGCACTCTAAGAGCTTCAAACAACTTATTGTTCACACTTATCTTTTTAGCTTTAAATCTCTCTTTTAGTATAACTTTATCTATTCCCTTCAATATCTTTACTGATTCTTCATTTAAAATTACTGTAGGATATTCCCCTTCTTTTAATGATATATATCCATGTGCTATAAGTGTATTTATAAAATTCGAAAGATCTTGCTTAGAGTACTCTTTCATTATTCCATATGTGGAAAGTAGATTAAACCTGTTATACATAACCTTTTTTTGTGTGGAACCTCTCAAAACATCCACTATCATGTTAACTCCGAAATCCTTCTTCATTCTATATACACAGGACAGTACTTTCTGTGCATCTATTGTCTTATCGACATACTCACCTTCAGTTATGCAATTACTGCAATTTCCACATTCCTCATATTTTACTTCTTCTCCAAAATAATTTAAAATATATTTTCTAAGACAACCATTATAGTGTACAAAATCCACCATTTGCTGTAATTTTTTATATTCATTTAATTTTCTATTTTCCGATTGTATACTGTTTTCAATTAAATACTTCTGTGTAATTATATCCTGTGGTGAAAACATAAGTATACATTCACTTGCTTCTCCATCACGACCTGCTCTGCCTATTTCCTGATAATAACTCTCTATATTTCGCGGCATATTATAATGAATTACATACCTTACATTGGATTTATCTATACCCATACCAAAGGCATTTGTAGCTACTATGACATTCACCCTGTCATATACAAAATCCTCCTGGTTCTTTTTTCGTTCATTATCAGACAAACCAGCATGATATCTAGTAACAGAAATATTATTCCTATAAAGCTTATCATATATATTATCTACTTCTCTTCTAGTTGATGCATATATTATACCTTCCTGCTGGATATTTTCATTTATGTAATTAAGCAAATAAGAAAACCTATCACCTATTTTAAGACAGTTTATCTTTAAATTTTCCCTGTCAAATCCTGATATAAATACTTTTGGTGATTTTAATTTTATCTGATCTATTATATCTTTTCTTACTTCTTCTGTTGCAGTAGCTGTAAAAGCTGTAACTACAGGCCTTGTATCAAGTATGTTTATAAATTTCCATATATATCTATAACTGCTTCTAAAATCATGTCCCCACTGAGACACGCAATGAGCTTCATCAACAGCTACCTGGGATATAGAAATATTTTTTATAATATTACAAAATTCTATGGATTCCAATCTTTCAGGAGCAATATAAAGTATTTTTATTGAATTTTCCTTTAACCTTGATATTATTGACAGTATTTCATGCTGATTTAAAGAACTATTTATATAGTCCGCACCTATTCCTAAATTTTTTATGCTGTCAACTTGATCCTTCATCAAAGAAATCAAAGGTGAAATTACCAGAGTAATACCGTCAAATAATAGAGCAGGAACCTGGTAGCATATAGATTTTCCTCCTCCTGTAGGCATTATTGCCAAAGTATCATTTTTATTTAATATATTATTTATTATATCTTCCTGTGAACTTCTAAAACTCCTGTATCCATAATATTTTTGCAAAATTTTCAATGCACTATCAGACACTAAATTCATACACCTCCTGAACTAATTTTATATTTATTATTATAACACTCATTAATTATGTATTGAATCAAGTATTCTAAGTTGTAATGTTATCAAATAAGCATCTTTTCTTATAACTAATATACTGTATTTATAATTTTTTATAATGTGTTCTACAACACTAAAATATCTACTATCAATTTCATATATTATTTCATTATTTTTATCTGCAAAATAATATATATTTTTTAAAATTTTTATATATAAATTATCCCATTCATTAATATTTGTACTTACTACTGAAATTTCAAATATTATACCTCGCGATTTTAATATATTTAAAAGATAGTTATACTTTTTATTAATTTCAGAGTTATGCCGTTCAAGTTTTTGTTTTATTTCAAATGTATTGCAGTATTTTTTTTCTCGTTCTTTTATTTGAGATTGTAAAGTATTTATCTTGTTGTCTAAATACTTTATCCTGTTTTTTATCTTTCTATCATAATTTTTTATCATTTTTAAAAATATATTTTGAGTTTCATCCATATTTAAAATTCCCCTTAAAGTTGAAATACTCTAACAATTCATATAAAATATATACAGGTGATATTATGAGTAAATTTTATACATTAATGATAAAAAGTATATACAATATAAAAAGCTCCCTGTTTTCAAGTATAAATTATTTAAGGAAATTCTTCAATGATAAAAAAACTATTGATTCTATCTACAAAGACATACTGGAAAATAAAACTTCTAAAATAAATACCTTAAATAAAAGACTAAAATCCATAGATCAAAAAACAAGGAAACTTGATATTGAAATTTCTGACATGAAACACTCTACAGAAATAAAAGAAAATCTTATAAAAAGTATCCAATCCATGATATCTCAAAAAATAAATCAGACATAATAAAACAATCTAGACTGTTTTATTATGTCTGATTTTAAAATACAAACTATATTCCCAAAATATCTGATACTTTATTCTGATCAAATCCTAAAATATACTCACCGTCTATTACTATAACCGGAACGCCTCTATAACCTTTTTTCATCAAATCTTTCCTTGCTTCTGCATCTGTAGTTATATTATGCTCTACATAATCCACATTGTTCTCTTTAAAAAATTCCTTGGCTGCATGACAGTATTGACAAGTACTGCTTGTAAATATATCAACTTTACTCATGATATCATCTCCTACTAAAACTTTATATAATCATGCAATATTTTTATTTAACTCATAATATCACATGGAATTATAAAAATCAATATTATACAATAATGTTTATTATATAATCAAATATTCTCTTTTTATATTATGTTTATTTATAAAAAAAGTTTCATCTATATTATTTTCCCTTCTTCAAGATAAAATTCCTCTGAATCTCCGTCATAATTAAAAATTTCTGCATATCTTCCCCAATCTATTATAGTATCCATAATATCTTCAATTTCACCTTGTGGAAAATATTTTTTAAATAATTCCTTAAAAAACTCTTCTTTCATAGTATGATTCTTCTTATTGTTCAATACGTTTGTAATTAGACGAAATGTGGATATTTTTTCTATTTGATTTTTAAATAAAACTTTCTTATCTTCCTTATCCATATCTACAAACTTTTTTCCCAATCCAGTTATAAATATATCTCCTTCTTTTACTTCAGATAATTCCAGTATGGATAGCCCCTCTATATTTGGAAATATATCGTCAGTTTCCAGCATTAAATCCCTTCCGAGCTGATATATGTCCATTTTACCTCCATTATCATCTATAAGTTCTAAAAGTCCTAACATAACTCCGATTTGTGCAATTGGTATTTGTACAAATTTTATGTTTTTACTCTTGTTCAAATCCATATTTTCAATTTCTTCATCTAATTTTTTAGTTTTACCATTGGTAAGTAATTTATAGACTTCATCTACTATTTTTTCAAATTCATGTGATTTTCTATTTCTAGGATGTGGTAAATCTATGTCAACTTCTTCTACTATAGCAGCTGGATTTTTGCTAAGCATTATTATCTTATCCGCCATAAGCACAGCCTCTTCTATACCATGCGTGATCATAACTATACTTTTTATAGGCATTCTCTTTTCCTGCCAAAGCTCTACGATTTCAGTTCTTAAATTTTCAGCAGTCAAAAAGTCCAGTGCGGAAAATGGTTCATCAAGACACAATAATTTTGGCTCTACAGAAAGGGCCCTGGCAAGACCAACCCTTTGTTTCATTCCACCTGAAAGTTCCTTTGGATAAGCTTCTTCAAATCCATCAAGCCCTATTAAATCTATCAATTCTTCAGCTTTTCTATTTCTATACTGTTTTGGGAATCCATTTGCCTCCAGTCCTATTTCAACATTTTGCTGGACTGTAAGCCATGGATATAATGCAAATGTTTGAAATACAATGGCAGTATCAGGATTAACACCATTAATCTCCTTTTTGTAAAAAGTAACGTGCCCTTCATCTGGTTTCATAAGTCCTGTCATTATTCTCAATAGTGTAGACTTTCCAGATCCTGAGGGACCTAATATGGCTAAAAATTCCCCTTCATTTATAGTCAAGTTTATATCTTTCAATATGGGCTTTTCAAAATTTCCAAAACATTTTGTTACACCTGAAATTTTTATAAACTCTTTTTTATTGTTCATCATAGTATCCCTCCTACAATTCTATTTTGAATTTATCATCTGATAGAGCATATAATCTCTTCCATACAATATTGTTAATGCAAACTACAAATGTACACATAACAATAGTTCCAAGAAGAAGCATTGGATAGTTTCCTCTTTCTGTAGCCGTCGATATTAATGATCCCAATCCCTTTGTTGTAAGAACCTTACCGCCGAAATTTACATATTCAGATACAATGCTTGCATTCCAGCATCCACCTGCAGCTGTGACCATTCCAGTTACAAGATATGGAAAGATAGAAGGTATTATTAGAGTTTTCCATTTCTTCCATCCTCTAATACCATATATTGTGGAGGCCTCTTTCAAATCTTCAGGTATTGCCGATGCTCCTGCAATTACATTAAATAATATATACCATTGTGTTCCCATAAGCATTAACACTATTGAAGCTATATTAAGCCCGCCCAATTTATTTACAAAGAATATCAATATAACAGGAAAAAGTGCAGTTGCAGGAATGGAAGCCACCACTTGTATAACAGGTTGAAGTATATTGGCAGCTTTCTTGTTCATGCCTATAACTACTCCCAATGGTACTGTCCACATAAGAGCTATAATCTGAGCTGAAATTACTCTTAAAAATGTATATACTGCTGCTGGAACAACTTCAAGTAATTCATACATTGAAAGATTTTTTAAAAGCAATACTGCATTTGCTGTACAATAAACTATTATTGCACAAATTATTATTCTAAATATCCACTTTCCTATTCCATTTCCCACCTTATTCCTACTCTTTGGCTTTCTATAATATTTGATAAAGAACTGGTCTATTGCAGTATTAACTTTTTCAAATACTACTTTTAATATTTTATCTATAAAAAATTCTACTATAACAGATCTTCTGAAAAAAGTAAGTACAAATGAGTGCTGCTCTTCTCCTGATTGTGTAAGTTCCATTTTAAATTTATCCGACCATACAGTTATAGGTCTCCATATCAATACATACATAAGTACAATAACAAATACGAGTGCAGCTATACCCCACATAAGGGCCCTATAATTTTGCTCATTAGCTGCAATCTGTAAAAATGATCCTATACCTGGCAATCTAAAATCTTTTCCCCTCAGTGTAAACATCTCACATACCATAAGGAAAAACCATCCTCCAGCCCATGACATAATACTATTAAACACCAAACCTATAACAGAAACGGGCATCTGCAACTTTTTGAAATTCTGCCACTTGTTTAATCCGAATATTCTAGCAGCGTAGTTAAAATCTTTTGGAATTGATTTTATTGAGTGATAAAAACTAAAAGTCATATTCCATGCTTGTCCCGTGAATATAAGTATTATACAAGATAATTCAAGCCCAAAATTACTATGTGGAAATAATTTTATCAATCCTAAAACTACAGCAGGCAAAAATGACAATACGGGTAAAGACTGAAGTATATCTAAAAGTGGTATCATTACTTTCTCTGCATTTTTATTATGAGCTGCTGTGTAACCATATATAATGGTAAATATAAAGGACAAAATATATGCTGCAGTCATCCTGCCTACTGATTTCAGAACATAACCTGGTAGATCACTTATATTGGTTGAAATTGCAAGTGTATCTCCACTTCTTTCAGATAAACTTCCTGATGAAATAATCAGATATAGTATTGAAGCTATTGCTAACAGTATGATTATATCTACAATTCCAAATTTTCTATTGACTATAGTCTTTTTAATATGCATTATTACACCTCCCATTTAACACTATAGAACATCATGCATTTTTTATAATTATTTTTTAAAATAAAAAGAGCCCTATAAAAAGGCTCCAAAAAACGCAAAGATATTAAGACTAAATACAGAATTCTTCGTGGAGTTTTGGCACTATATGGCGTTGAGTTATAACTCAGCTGCATTAAGTAGAACCTTAATTCGGCAATACCTGTTAACCCATTGGCATCTCTCGATATTTTTGGGCAGCAGCATATATCTCATATAGGAGCCTCACCTAACAAATAAAATATTCAATTAATAATTTATTACGGTTGTAATTATATTCTTATACTTATTTTTTGTCAACAAATATTAATTGTGGTATACATATTATTTTGGAATATTAGCCATGAAATATTAATAATTATAATATATACTTAAGAATAGGAGATTCTAAATTATGAGTATATTAAAATACGTTAAAATGTCTATAAATCTTTTCTGCATATTGATTATTATAATACTAATATTCATATTTACAATGCCATCCAATATTAAAATAAAGAATTCAAACTTAAAGATGAGTATACCTACGTTTAAATTGAACGATACATCTATAACATACAGCAAAAATAATACCAATCCATCTAATTACAGTATTAACCGCACCGAAGTACTTAACAGAGCTAAAGAAATGACTCAAGTCAAATGGACACCAAAATACAATCTGTTTGACAAATATGGACATTACATATTTAAAAAAGGCAGCACTTATTATGGAATACCATACAGTATGGATTATTATCAAACAAGTTCCATCAATGATTTTTTACACAAAATAAATAATTCCAAAATTATATACGGAAATGACTGTTCTGGTTTTGTAAGCATATGCTGGGGTATAATCAGGCAAACTACACTTTCACTTCTCCATGCAGTAAAATCTCATAATAAAATTGATGGGAAAAATGTGATTCAAATTTCATGGAATGAATTAAAACCTGGAGATGCCTTACTTGTTGACAATGGAAAAGGAGAAGGCCACATTATGATGTACATTGATACTAATCCTAAAAATAGTAATGAATTAAATGTATATGAGCAGAACATTCAAACTACAGTTCCATTTTATCCAATGCCAACAGCAAGAAAGGATACAAGATTTAAAAATATTCTTATAAAAGAAGGCTATATTCCAATTAGATTGATAACAATAAACTGATACATTAACATTAATCTAAAAAATAGATTATATCTCCAAGCTTATCTGCTTCACGTTTATCATGAGTTACTATTATCATAGTATTGTTTCTATTTTTATGTACTTTTAATATTTCATCCATAATTCTATCTTTCAATCTATCATCCAATCCCTTAAAAGGCTCATCCATCAATATTAAATTGCTATTATATGCAATGGTCCTTCCAAGGGCAACCCTTCTCTTCATTCCACCACTTAACTCATGTGGAAATTTATATTTGAATCTCTCAAGTTCCATTATTTTTGCATATTCATTGGCTATATTTTCAGATTGTTCTTTTTTCATATTGGACTTAAGTACAAAAATAATATTTTCCAATACTGTCTTGTTAGGCAAAAGCCTGTCTTCCTGAAACATATAGGATATGCTGTTTCTGTTTACAAGAACCTGACCTTTATAAGCTTTATCAGTACCTGCTATTATATTTAAAAGTGTAGTTTTACCACATCCTGAAGTACCAAGTACTATATTGATCTTATGATTTTGAAATTCTATATTAAAACCATGAAATACATTATTTTGATTATAGGATTTAAATAAATTTTTTATTATAATATTCCCACTATATTCCACTAAATATTCTCCTTCAATTTCAATTATACATTTTCAGATCTGAATTCTCTTAAACAAAATCTAAATACCTTTTCGAATATAAAACTCATCAATATTACTGTAACCGTCCATGCAAATAATTCAGAAGTTTCAAGCATTGTTTTTGAATTTAAAAGGTTCAAACCTATAGAATATTTAGGAGTACTCAACACTTCTGAAGCTACTGAAACCTTCCATCCTATACCAAGGCACATTACTATTCCCGAAACAATATAATTTTTTATACCTGGCAAATATATATCAATTAGTATATGCCTCTTTTTAACTTTATATATATTTGCCATTTCTATAAGTTTTCCATCTATTGACCGGATTCCTTCAAGTACATTTGTATAAACTATCGGGAAACATATTAATATTGCCGTAAATACAACTACCTTTGAGGAAGTAAACCAGACAAGGGCTATTATTATTATTGATATTACCGGAGTAGCTTTTACAGTTACAATTACAGGTTCTAAAAGATCTTCGACAAATTTATTAAGTCCTGCAAATATACCCAGCACAATACCCCCAAATACAGATATGGAAATTCCCAATATGACCCTAAATAAACTTTGAAAGATACTCTTCCAAAAATAAACTTCTGCTGCTAGAGATATAAAAGCTTTAATAACTTCAAATGGTGAAGGTAATAATATAGGGCTGTTTACTACTTTAGAACAAACTTCCCAAATTATTATCCAAAATAATAGTATAATCGGTTTTCTAATTATTCTTGGCTCCACTATAGTAGAAATTTTCATCCGGCATTTTTCCTCCAATGGATTTTGGATTGTTTGATTTCAAAATACTATAAAAATTTTCTAGAGATTTCCTACCGTCTTTAGTACTTATAAATACTATATTGCATCTTGGTATAGCTTTTTCTGCCACTTTCGCATTAGGAAGAATACCATTTTTCTGTATAAGTTCTCCAGCCTTTTTAGGATCTTTATTTACAAATTGTACAGATTGACTGTACCTTTTTAAAAACTCATCTGCATCCTTTCCTTGTTTATCTACAAAATCCTTTTTAAATACAATAGTTCCCATTATAAGATTGCTTTTCCCTCCTGATACCTTATTCCATTCTTTAGTAAGATCCAATGATATATGCAAATTTTTATCTTTCATTTGAGTAGTTGTAACAAAAGGTTCTGGAAGAACTGCTATATCAATTTTTTTAGCTGCTATAGCAGAAGCCACCTCGCTGTGATCTGTCTTGTACTCTATTTTTACATCTTTATCAGGATCTATTCCATTTGCCTTAAGTATATAATTTAATGCAAATTCAGGTACAGCTCCCTTTCCACTTGAATATATGGTTTTGCCTTTTAAATCTTTTATATTTTTTATTGAATTTCCATTTTCAACTATGTAGAGCATTCCAAGGGTATTTATTCCTGCAAGTTTAACTTTTCCATTTGTTTTATTATACAAAACTGCGGCCAAATTTGATGGAACTGCAGCAATATCTACCTCACCACTGACAATTTTAGATACTATTTGATCTGGTGAATTATATATGGAAATATCATAATCAGATTTATTATCTTCCATAAGTTTTACCATTCCAATACCTGTAGGTCCCTTTAAAGCCGCCACCTTGATTTTGAATTTTTGAGTTTGCTGAGAAGTCGTACTATTTGAGCATCCAGCTGCAAAAAGCATGGAAAATACTAAAACTGCCGTTGTTAAAATAATACCAATTTTCTTTTTCATGATTTGTCCCCCTATCACTGTATTTATTTAAAATACATCAATTTATTACAGGTATATTATATATCAATTTTATACATTTTGCTATTAATACGTTAATTTCTTGACTAATCCATTTTAATATTTTTATTCAAAAATTTAACAAAAAGTTGACATGTGAAAAATCAAGGATTAAAATATATTTATTAGCAGTTAACCACATCGAGTGCTAATTTCAAAATATTTTTACTAAAGTACTCTATTACTCTTATAAAAATTACTCTAAAAAACACTTCTTAACTGATATTATGGTATTTGTAATATCAAGCTAAAAAATGTCTAAAAAACTTTTACTATTAAAAATAAAATATATTTTAATCAAGCTTGTTAATGTGAAAAATGGATTAAATTCCAAATATTAATTTTATAGGGGGAAGCAATATGAAAGCATTACTTTTAGCAGGCGGCAGAGGTACTCGATTAAGACCTTTGACAGACAATATTCCAAAACCAATGGTTCCTATTATGGGTAAACCTCTTCTTGAAAGAACCATACTTAAATTAAAAGAATCCGGTATAGATGAAATAGTGATAAGTACTTGCTATAAATCAAACTATATACAAAATACAATCGGAGACGGACACAATCTAGGAATAAAAGTCAATTACATTTTAGAAGACATTCCTCTTGGAACAGGTGGAGCAATAAAAAATTCAGAAAAGTTTTTCAATGACAGTTTTATAATTTTAAATTCAGACATTGTATGTGATATACCCTATGATAAATTTATAAAATATCACAAAGATAAGCATGCCAAGGTATCCATAGCCATGACCAAAGTTAAAGATCCATCACAATATGGGGTAATAGAATTTGACAAAGATAATTATATAACTGCATTTAAAGAAAAACCTAAACCTGGTGAAACCAATTCAAAATGGATAAATGCAGGTATATATATTTTTGAACCGGAAGTTTTCCACGAGATACCTGAAAATAAAGTAGTTTCAATAGAAAAAAATACTTATCCCCTTCTATTAAAAAAGAACTACAAGATGGCAGCCTATCAATATTCTGATTATTGGATAGATATTGGAACAATAAAAAAATATATAACAGCACACTCCGATATACTGCTGAAGTGCTATAAAAACATTGCAGAAAGAAACAAAAATTTTAAAATAAATGATTTAATCATAAAGGGCAGCAATATAAAAATAGATCCTAGTACGAAAATAATAGGTCCGGTATTTTTAGGCAATAATATAACTATAAATGAAAATTGTAAGATAGGACCCTACACTGTTATTGGAAATAACTCAAATATATCTTCCAATTGCACTATAGAGAAAAGCATACTGTGGAACAATATAAAAATAGATGAAAATGTTAATTTAAAAAATACTGTAATTACATCCAACTACAGAGTAAAATCTTATTGCAGTATTGAAAATAAAGCTTGTGTTTCAAATGAATATAAAAATAATCTATTAGCTATTTAAGACCATAAAATTTAATAAACATAAGGAGTGAATCATATGGATAAAAACATAGTTTTCCTAAGCACTTATCCACCTAGACAATGTGGAATAGCCACATTTACAGAGGATCTGGTGAAAAATTTAAAGAAATTATATCCCTTAAATGCATATAAAATTATAGCTATAAATGACACACATTATAACTATGGAGATGATGTTTGCGGAGTTTTAAATCAATTTACAAAAGATGACTACAAAAAATTGGCATGTAGATTAAATAGCTCAGATGTAGACTTAGTTGTTATAGAACATGAATATGGCATATATGGCGGAGATACAGGAGAATATTTGCTTGACTTTATAAACAACTTGAAAATTCCTTTTATAACTACCCTTCATACTGTATTGTCGGAACCTTCTGAAAAGCAAAAATATATACTGAATTCTATAGGGAAAAGAAGTAAGAGAATTATAACTATGGCAAAAAACTCTTCTGAAGTATTAAAAAAAGTATATAACATACCTAAAAGTAAAATACAAATTATGCACCATGGAGTTCCAAACATATCTGTTAAGGACAAAGATAACCTAAAAGATACTCTTGGTTATAAAAACAGATGCATTATCAGTACTTTTGGATTATTAAGTCCCGGCAAGGGAATAGAATATGCCATAGAAGCCATAAGCAAAGTTTCAGAAAAACATCCTGAAATACTCTACTTGATACTAGGTAAAACTCATCCTTGTATAAAAAATGAGTATGGGGAAGAATATAGAGAAAAGCTTCAAAAAATGGTTCAGAATTTAAAAATACAGGATAATGTAAAATTTATAAATAAATATCTGTCCAAGGCAGAAATAGTAAACTATCTGAATTTATCCGATATATACATGACACCGTATCTCAGCAAAGAACAATCCGTAAGTGGAACTCTTGCCTATGCAGCAGGATATGGAAAAGTTATAGTATCTACACCATACAGATATGCACAGGAAATGCTAAATAACAATAGAGGTATACTTGCTAAATTTAGGGATTCTAATTCACTATATGAAGCCGTAGAATTTCTATTAGACAATCCAACAGAAAGAAAAACCATGGAAAAAAACATGTCTAGACTAGGCTTAAATATGAGATGGCCTAACGTAGCAAGCAGATATGAAAATCTATTCTCAAATATAATAAAAGACAATAAGTGCAAAAAGCAGGTGGTGTAATTTAATGTTTACCGAAAAAGATGCAGAAGCATTATTCATAATTACAGATGATACAGGAATGATACAACACAGCAGTTTTACCATACCCGATCCAAATTCCGGATATACTACAGATGATAATGCTAGGGCTCTTATGACATCAGTTATGCTATATGAAAAATATAGCACTCCAAAATATCTGAAACTTATATATAGATACCTTTCATTTCTTCTATATGCTCAAAATAAAAATGGAGGTTTTAAAAACTTCATGGACTACAATAGAAACTTCATAGAAGAAAACGGATCTGAAGATTGCTTTGGAAGATGCCTTTGGTGCCTTGGTTATACGCTTAATTCAAATAGTCTATCAGATACTGTGAAATATGCTGTTCTAGATATGATAAAAAAGGCTATTCCAAATATATATAATTTGAATTTTATAAGGGGAAAGTCCTACTCCCTAATAGGACTATGTTTGATTTTTAATTTTATGAATGATAAAGATAAAATTAAGGATACAATAGTGAAAATATCCGATCAATTAGTCAATAATTTCAAAATCAACAGTAATGCTGACTGGAAATGGTTTGAGGATAAATTAACTTATAGTAATTCAATTCTTCCATTCAGTCTACTAAAAAGTTATGCTCTAACTAAAAATCAGGAATATCTAAACATCGCTATTGATACTTTAAGTTTTTTAGATAATATATATTTCAAAAGTGGTTATTTTAAACCAATAGGTTGTAATGGATGGTTTGAAAAAGGTGATATTTCGCCAGCAGAATTCGATGAGCAGCCAGTAGAATCCTGCAGTTCTGCTTTTATGTATTTGGAAGCATATAAAATAACGAGGAAATCCATATACTTAAATAGACTAAAATCATGTTATGAATGGTTTACCGGAAATAATTCTTCTAAAAAGTCTCTTATAGATAAATCAACTCATGGAAGCTATGACGGTATAATGAAATCCCGTATAAATTTAAACACTGGCGCAGAAAGCATACTGGCCAAAATAACAACTCAATTACTATTAAGTGAATACTTATAATTTATTGCTCTATTTAAGCTCAGGAACTATATACTTTGGAATTTTACCAATTAGACCTGAAACTAAGTTTTCAGCTGCTGTCATATCCATGCTAAATCTAGTTTTTTCAGTGGCAGACCCTATATGTGGAAGAGTAACTACATTTGACATTTTAAGAAGAGGATTGTTCTTATTTACAGGTTCTTGGGCATATACATCAAGCCCAGCTCCTAATATCTTCTTATTCTCAAGTGCATCTATAAGAGCTTTTTCATTTACGGTTTTGCCTCTTGATGCATTAATAAATATAGCAGTATCCTTCATAAGATCAAATTCTTTATAATCAATTAAATGCATTGTTTCTTGAGTAAGTGGTATCATCAAAACTATATAGTCAGATTGTATTAGAAGTGTATCCAAACTAACATACTTTACACCAAGTTTACTCTCTGTATCAAATTTTCTACTTCTATTATGATATAACACATCCATACTAAATCCTAACCTTGCCCTTTTAGCTACCTTTTGTCCTATTCTTCCCATACCTATAATTCCTAAAGTGGCATGATGTACATCTACTCCATACAAATTTTCATTATCGGATGACTTCCACTTGCCATGCTTTACATATGAGTCCATTTCAGGAATTCTTCTAGCTGTTGAAATTACGAGAGAAAATACTAGATCGGCTACAGTATCATCAAGTACAAAAGGTGTATTTGTACCTATTACACCTTTGGATTTCATTGATTGCAAATGAAAATTATTATATCCTACAGAACTGTTTGATACTATTTTTAAATTTGGCGCATGTAAAAGTAACTCATCATCAATTTCTTCTCCTGATTCTAAAAAGCCTTCAACATCTTTTAATTCTTTAAATAGCTGCTGTCTTGATATTGCATTATTGGAATTCCAATATTTACACTCACAATATTGTTCCAAATAATTCTTTACTTCTTCCGGAATTGATTTTCCAATAAATACTTTTGGCTTGTTCACTAATATTCCCCCTTGTATAATGTGGTTATAACATTCA
>NZ_APMH01000002.1 GCF_000359585.1 Clostridium tyrobutyricum DSM 2637 = ATCC 25755 = JCM 11008
TCTGCTGCCATATCTACATCAAAACCCTTAATTTGATTTTTGCTGTCCCTGAATTCCATCGGTGGAAATGAATCCTCAAGTCCTATTTTTAACACGCCTGCTTTTTTTACACTTTCAAGTGTATTGGTACTAGCAGTGCCTGTTTTTCCACATCCAGATAACATAATAATGGAAACTGTAATCATAAAAAATGTTATTAATAGCGTTTTTATCTTTTTCATATTTATAACCCCTTTATAAAATTTATTTCTTTTTTCAAGAATACTATGTACATTTCTAGATAGTATATTTTTTAAGTCTACTTTACTGTTATGCTTAGAATTTGTATTCGTATTTGTATACAATTCGTTTTAAGATAAAATGGTAAATATTTAGGACTTTATCTGCTTTTGTTAACAGTATGATAACATATGTCTTGATAAATTACAATACTAATTATAAAAATAAGTTTTTTTAATTGATTTATCATAGCCATTAACATAATCTAATTAAATTGAATACTAAAAAATTTCTTAGATTAAGTGAAAAATACAGTTCACTTAATCTAAGAAATCTTCCTACTACTATATATACGCTTTCATACCCAATATAAAAGTCTTTTATCTATTACAATATAACATTTTTAAATAAATCATATAATAAGGACAACTCGTATTGATTTATCTTAATATGATATTTTTTTTCTATCTTTCTAAAAACATCTTTGGAAATTTCATAAAATTCTCTTTCACTATCTGTATAATTCACTTTTTCTTCCGGTTCATAATTATCGGAAGTCATTAACCTTTCAATCATAAAAGCTATGTGCATATACAAATTTAACTTTATATGGCCAATTAAATTTGTATTATAATACTGCTCATATCTATAAATAACATCCTCTACTTCATTAATTACTACATTTGGATTTAGAAATGTAAGCCTACTGGCAATTCCTTCTATGGAGAAAAACTTGACGAACTCCCTTTTCATGGATTCGAACTTTTGTTTATCCATTTCAGATTTCAGACCTTCCCATAGATATCGTTCGCCTTTACCGTCTAAAATATCATAAGCATTAACCCACGGTATGGATGTAAGCTGTGGTAAATTTGAAGTAGTAATTATAAGTTTTGTATATTTGAAATTGTCCTTGTTGTTCTGCTCAATCAAACTTTTTAAATTTTTATAATCCATTATAATAATATCCATAGTCTCGTAATTGACAAACTGTTCAATAATTTCTTTTATCTTGCTGGAAATCCCAACTCCCGACATACAGGATATAATTATATTGTTCCCTCGTGCTATGCCTTCAAAATACTGTATACCAATTTTATAAGCATTGTTTGAGCGTTCTGCAATATCTTTAAACGACATATTTTGAAGAATTTTTATTCCTATATCCATGGCAATTGCAGTTGTAACATTGTTCATAATCAGCAAATCCCCAGACAAGTGATTTTTAATAGAAGAATACATCTGATTTAAAGATCCCATATCTACCAATAATATAAGACCTTTGCTTGTATTTACTTTTTCAAGATATTTATTGACCTTTTGTATTGTTTCATCTGAAGATATTTCCATAGGCATATCGATGGATTCAAATACAAATGTACCGCAATTTTGATTGGCTACGGACTGGATACTGCTTGCAGTTGCATTTCCATGTGCTACAATCAATCCTTGAAGTTCAATGGTCTCCACAACATATTCTTGAAAGAAAATAGTATTTATGATCTCTAAAGATTTATTTACTCCAGATGCAATTGTACCTAATTCTTCACTGAGCTTTACAGCTATATAGTGAGTTCTCGGCCATATAGAATCCAAAAATTCTATAATTTTATCAAAATCAAATTTAACCAACATATCATCCTGAAATATTAAAATCAAGCAGTATATTAATTTCAGCGATTCTTTCGAACAATCAATCCCATAACGCTTAATAATTTTTTTGTAATTTTCTCTAAAGCTTTCTCTAACGAACAAATTCTGTTCTAAAAGTACTACTTCAAAGTAATTTTTAGTAGAATTTATCAAATTTTTAAATACAACAGAAATTTCTAATTTGGCTGATTCAACATTATAAAAAGAAGTTTTAGAAATATACTGGAAAAATTCGATGAATTTTTGTCTTATGTTTGAAATATCATCATACTCAACTTTAGGTAACTTATCATTATAAAGTATTTTAAGCGGACTCAATTTCCTAATAGATGGGTCAAAAGATATATAATGCTTGTACTGCATTAGATCCCAACAGGATTCCAAAGAAAGCAACCAGTGAATATAAAAACCAATTAACAGCCTAAAGTCCAAAATGTAAAGTTACAATCTTATGTTCTTCTCCTCTTGCTGCAAGTTTATCAAAAACAGGTGCGAAAAAACCTACCAGGAAAATATATAAAAGATTTTTAATTTGAAGCCCTAAAATTCCAATAGGTATAGCCAGTGTCAATGCAACTTTCGCTCCACCTCCCACCATAATTGCAAATGCTACCCCCACGGCAGTAGCAATACCTGGCTCGGCAGCTTGTGCACCTCCAATATTGACTACTCCCATAAATACAGCTTCAAGTGATGCTCCTATTAAAATCCCTGTATTCAGATCTCCAAGCAGTAAACCCACTACAGAACCTATAACAATAGGCCTGTTAAGCATGGTAAGTCCTGCTAATTCAGCGCCCCCTACACATATGAAAACAGAAATCGCCACTAAAATAGCCTGTACTAACATGTTTATTCCTCCTCCCGCAAAATCTTATAAGTTCATCTTTTTAATAATATCTTTCATGGGTTTTTTCTCATCAGAAGGTACAACCTGCAAACTAGTACCTGAATCAATTTCGACTAGTTTTTTCAAAGAATCGATTTCATCCTTTGTAAGCATAACGGTTGGACTTACCATTGTTTTTTCAGATGCATCAATTCCATCAAATCTTCCAACATTACCTATATTCACATATTCTATATTTTCCGTATTTTCACGAACCTTCAAAGCATCCTTAATATTTCTGGTCAAAAGTAAAATTCTCATATTTTGTGCTTTAGGATTATTAGCTACCTTAATGGCTTCATCAACAGGTTTTATCAATACCTTGATACTATTTGGCACTGCCATTTTTAATGTCATTTTCTGCATTTCATCTTTTGCAGTTTCATCATTTGCTATAATAATTCCTTTGATTTTCAAATCCTTTGACCAAGTTAGAGCAACCTGCCCATGTATTAATCTATCATCTACTCTTAATGCTACTATCATTATTTATACCTCCAATAAATTTATTTATTCTAAGAAATCTTCATCATTGTTATTTTCGTTTACATCTATTTCAACCAATTTCAATTGTTCTCTGCTCTCTGCAATAATCTCATTTAACCTTTCTTTGGATATTACTCCATTTTCCAATATAACTGTCAGTATAACCGGGAGATTAAAGCCGGAGACAACCAATGCATTTGACTGTGATGCATATGACACAATTTTTTGGTTTACACTTCCACCAATAATATCTGTAAAAACAACTACCTCGTCTTCTGACTTAATACTTTTAAAGAATTTTTCAATACTTTTTGTGATATCTTCGCCTTCCTTATCAACATATGCACTAATACAGGTGATATCTGCTATTTTACCTACTAGAAGTTCAATGGTATTTTTGGCACCTCTAGCCAAAGTTCCATGGGTTGCAATTAATATTTTCCTCACCTTTCATACTCCTTCCTATAGTTGTAATTGCTTTTTAATTTACACCTTTTTATACAGCAAATATCGTGCCAATATTTTTTAGACATAAAAATACTCTCTGAATATGGGGAGTATTGTTTTATTATTGTAGATTTGGTAGATTGATTTAAACACTCTAGGACTATAAATTGTATCTGTCTAAAAAATTATTTTCACAAAGATCCATTTAAACACTAATATATTTTGTGTCTAATGACAATGCCTGCCTTTATTTTAATTTATATATAGATAAAGAAGCCTGATGAACAAAAATGTTAATCAGGCTTCTTTAAGTTTATTATATTGAGTAAACCTTGTAGTATTCCAAATAATTTTCTAAAGAGACTTTACAAATTGCCTGCCGTATTCTCTGCACACATCCAGTTCTTTTTCATCAGGGATCCATAGAGAACGATGGCCGTTATCAACAATTTTAAAACCACTTTCTTCAAGAGCTTTAGTAAGCTGTTTGACAACTTCGCCGCTCCAGCCATAGCTTCCAAAGGCTGCAGCACTTTTACCCTTGAACTTTAATCCTTTTATCATTTCAACAATACCGCCAATTGAGAAAAGATATCCATTGTTGATAGTCGGTGAACCAACCAAAATTGCCTTCGAACGAAATACTTCCGTTATTATGTCATTTTTGTCATATTTTGCTGAATTCATAAGCTTTATCACAGTGGAAGGTGATACCTCATGTATACCTTCAGCAATTGCTTCTGCCATCTTTCGTGTTGAATTCCACATAGTATCATAGATAAATGTTATTTGATCTTCCTGATAACTATCAGCCCATTTTAAATATTGCTCTACAATTTGTGCAGGATTTTCTCTCCAAATCACTCCATGGCTGGGGCATATCATTGAAAGAGGGAGATTAAGTTTCAATATCTCATTGATTTTCTTTTTCACAAAGGTACTGAAAGGATTCAATATATTTGCATAGTACTTAATTGCCTGTTCATACAGTTCACCCTGATCCACCTTGTCATTGTACAATAACTCGGTTGCAAAATGTTGGCCAAAACCATCATTGCTGAAAAGAATATTTTCTCCAGTCAAATAAGTAAACATTGTATCTGGCCAGTGCAGCATAGGGGCTTCTACAAAAATCAGCTTGTTTTGTCCAATGTCAAGAGTATCCCCGGTCTTTACCTCCACAAAGTTCCAATCCTCGTGATAATGACCCTTTATGATTTTTGCACCATTTTTTGTACAGTAAATTGGTGTTCCAGGTATTTCACGCATGAGTTCTGGAAGTGCTCCACTGTGGTCGATTTCATTGTGATTTGCTATAATGTAGTCAATTTCCTTTAAATCGATTTCCTCCTTCAGCCTAGATACAAACTCCTTGTCATAGGGCTGCCATACAGTATCAATCAAGACAGTCTTTTTATCCCGTATCAAATAGGAATTATATGATGATCCCTTATGGGTTGAGTATTCATCTCCATGGAATCTTTTCAATCCCCAATCAACCTTTCCTACCCATGTAACTTTGTCTGTTATTTTCTTTCCCATATAAAAAACCCCTTTCTCAATTTTTATTCAGCAGTATTTTTTAGTGAGTTGTTCCAACATTTCAATATATTTTTTTTGAACTTGATTATCTCCTTCATCTCTTTCAAAATCCTTGATTTGCTTATCTACTGACTCCAATACATCATGTGGTAAATTTTTTTCCGCATATGGATATACTGCATTGTTTTCCTTGTCTATATGCCTTTTAAGTAAATTGGCATATCCCGCTGCACCTTCCAAAATACCAAGTTTATGTATTGTTTCAGGTTCTTTTTTATAAAGTTTCAAAGAGTTTTCCAGATCCAGAATGTGAAGACGTCCCAAATCATGTTCCACCAGCATTCCATGTTGAACCAGGTTTACTCCGATTTTGCCTAAATGCTTCAGCATCTCTGCAAACAATATTTGCTCTTCTTTACCATGATGGTGTTTGTCTGCATAGTTTCTGGCGAATAGAATCATGTTTTCAAAATCATCAAAATCCACTTCTTTTCCTTCCAGAATACCACAGCATGCATTTTCTACAACATGAATAAATTTCAATATATTATCATGCTCTTTTACCATAAGTTCCACAGTATACATGAACTACCACCTCTTTTTTGTAAAAAAATCACAGGGAACAATATAAAGTATTCCCTATGATTGAATTTCTTATTTATTCTATTTTCCAAAGAAAAGTTCTATATCATCCTCTACAGATCCTATACCTGCAATTCCGAAATTCTCAACCAATACCTTAGCTACATTTGGCGAAAGGAATGCAGGAAGAGTAGGTCCAAGGTGAATATTCTTTACGCCAAGGTAAAGTAAAGCCAATAGAACTATAACAGCCTTCTGTTCATACCATGCAATATTGTAGGCAATAGGAAGATCATTGATATCGTCCAATCCGAAAACTTCCTTTAATTTCAATGCAATTACAGCTAAAGAATAAGAATCATTACACTGTCCCGCATCAAGCACACGAGGTATTCCCCCAATGTCACCTAAGTTAAGTTTGTTATACTTGTATTTTGCACAACCTGCAGTAAGAATAATTGCATCTTTTGGAAGTGCTTTTGCAAAATCAGTGTAGTAGTTTCTGGACTTAGCCCTTCCATCACATCCTGCCATAACAACGAATTTCTTGATGGCTCCTGATTTAACTGCTGCTACAACTTTGTCTGCAAGTGCAAGAACTTGATTGTGTGCAAATCCACCTACGATTTCTCCTTTTTCTATTTCTTTAGGAGGAGCACATTTTTTAGCATGTTCAATAATTGCCGAGAAATCTTTTTCTTCTCCTATTTCACCAGCAATGTGTTTACACCCTGGGAATCCTGCAGCACCAGTAGTATAAAGTCTATCCTTATAGCTTGCCTTAGGTGGTACTATACAGTTTGTTGTCATAAGAATAGGTCCATTGAAGCTTTCAAATTCCTCTTTTTGTTTCCACCATGCATTTCCGTAGTTTCCTGCAAAATTGGAGTATTTCTTGAATGCTGGATAGTAGTGTGCTGGAAGCATTTCAGAGTGAGTGTATACATCCACACCAGTTCCTTCTGTCTGTTTTAAAAGCATTTCCAAGTCTCTAAGGTCATGTCCTGAAATCAATATACCTGGGTTATTTCTAACTCCTATATCTACTTTTGTAATTTCAGGATTTCCATAAGCAGAAGTATTAGCCTTGTCCAAAAGTGCCATGCCATTTACACCATATTTTCCAGTTTCAAGTGTCAATGCTACAAGATCATCTATACTTAAACTGTCATCCAGTGTTTTTGACAATGCACTCTGTATGAATGCATCAACTTCTTCATCATCCTGAAGAAGGGCATTTGCATGTTTGCTGTATGCAGAAAGTCCTTTTAATCCATAAGTAACCAACTCACGAAGGCTTCTTATATCTTCATCCTTTGTGGAGAGGACACCAACAACAGCTGCCTTTTTGACAAATTCATCCTTATTTGAAGATTCCCATGTTGCTGCATCAGGAAGGTTGTCCTTATTGTCAAGTTGAGCAAGCAATTCTCTTTTTTTATCTATAGTTTTTGTAATACGTGAAACAATAGCCTCTTCATCAAAATTTGCATTGGTTATTGTTGTAAACAAATTATATGTTACCATGTAATTAACCTGTTTGCTTATTCTCTTTCCTTCTTCACGAAGGCGTGTTGTAACTGCTGAAAGGCCTTTAGTTACATATACAAGCAAATCCTGCATAGCTGCTACTTCTGGTTTTTTGCCACACACACCTGCCTGGGTACATCCTTTGCATCCTGCTGTTTCCTGACATTGATAACAAAACATTTTATTTTCCATAATTACATTCCTCCTGAATTTATATTTATGTAGTTATTTTTGTTTTAAAGTTTTTTTAATTTCCTTTGTTGAATATATAGTAACATTATTATTTTATAAAGTATGTAACATAAGTTACGAAACTACAAATTTTTATAAATTATTTTGTTTTAATGATGTTTATAAGGGTATATAATATCAATATACTGTTTACAAACAGATTTTCGGAAGGATGATATGTATGACAGAAAAGTCTATCGAAAAAGTTGCCAGGCCAAATTACTGTTTGGTTGTTGTAGTTCTTGCACTTACAACTCTCATGGCTGCAATTGATACAAATATAGTCAACATTGCCCTGCCAACTGTAGCCAGGTCGCTTAATGCAAGCTTTGCCAGTGTCCAATGGATAGCCTTAAGTTACCTTCTTGCAGTTACCTCGCTTATAGTTGGAATAGGCCGTATTGGAGATGTATTTGGCAAAAAATCTATTTTCATATTTGGAATCATAGTATTTACTGCAGCTTCACTGCTTTGCGGAATATCCACATCAATATACACTCTTATACTGTTCCGTGCACTTCAGGGGGTAGGCGGTGCTGTACTCATGGCTCTCTCCTTTGCAATTTTAGGAGATTTGGTTTCAAAAGAAAAAATTGTACAGAGTATGGGAATTCTTACTGCAATGCTCCCTATAGGATTTGCACTGGGACCGTCAGTTGGGGGAGCCTTAATAGGTGTTTCTGGATGGAGATCAATTTTCTTTTTCAACGTTCCAATAGGGATCATAGCCCTTATACTTGTACTTAGATTTCCTAAAATTCCAATATCGGAAAAGGTTGAAAAGTTTGATGTGCCTGGGCTTATACTCCTATGTGCCGCCCTCAGCTGCTATGTACTAAGTGTAACTTTTGCAGAAGACAAGGGACTTAGTAAAATTGTGATTTTGTGCATAGCACTAACAATTATATTCATTATAGCATTTTTATCACTGGAGCACAGGATAAGTTATCCTCTTATAAGGCTCAGTATGTTCAGGGACAAGGTATTTAGTGGCAGTCTGGCTATAAGTGTAATCATGTATACTGTAATAACCGGAGCAGTACTCATACTTCCCTTTTATCTTCAGCGTGGAAAACTATTTTCTACATCCACATCGGGACTGCTTATGACTATAGGTCCTATAGGATGTACTATCTTTACACCTGTCTCCACCAAAGCTGCCAAACACCTTGGAAATTATGCCGTAATGATTATTGGAATAATTATTTTTGCCATTGGGTCCTTTTTCATGTCTACTTTAAGTGGTGATACGAGTATACTAAAATTTGCCGCTACAATACTTGTATTCAATGGAAGCCTGGCTTTTTTCCAGACACCAAACAACGCATCTATAATATCATCGGCAAAACCGGAGCAGAGAGGTCTTGCATCGGGACTTTTAAATTTATCACGTACTATAGGACAAACTACTGGAGCGGCTTTGATCGGAGCATTGTTTTACTTTTTCACAAAAACCAAATCCATAACTACAACAAGTCCAGCAAACATTGTATCTGGAATACAACATACTTTTTTAATTGCAGGTGGAATTGTAATTATTGCATTTGTAATTTCATTATTTACTCTTGTACCTAAGATTAAAGAAGAAAGGCGTGCATAAAAATAGCAGGACCTGATTAAATAGGTTCTGCTATTTTTATAATTAAAACAGGTTTGCTTCAAAACATAACGATCTGTTACTAAATCCCGTGATGATATTTCCATCATGTTTTAAATAAACTGGGTTGTCTCCATAAACCGGATGAATGTATTTCACTTCTATTTTTTTAGCTTTAGTTGACTCACAAAGTTCTTTCAAAATGAATAATCCCTGTACAACAGGGTTCTCGGTAAGATGAATGGAATTTGTATCTCCCGTTACATAGCTAAATTCCTTAATTTCTTCTTTTGAGAAATTACGCCATAACATCCAGTCATCTTGAATATTGTCCTTTTCTACGTCAGCTTTAACTTTTACATTCATCATTAAATACACTGTCAATGTCTCTGCAATTTCATCTTCTATATATCCACTGCAATTTATTATACAGAGCCTTCTATTGTTTTTTACAACCTCATTTTTATAAATTTCTTTACATACTTTCGGCTTAAACTGTTGATATTTTACCTTGGCAATAAATCCACCATCATAAGAAATGCCATCTATTTTTGAAAATGCTTTAAATAAATCTATCATTTTTCCTCCTGAATTGTAGTTATTATCATAATGTTATCAAAATGAATAATCAATAGCAATGCTAAAAATCGTCCCGGCTTTTCAACTCATATTTTGCATAAAAAAATAGTACTGGCGATCACCAATACTTTATTAAGTACGTTTAATATTATAATTAATCAGAAATATATATGCATAAGTATATTACTCCAATTATAGTAGATGCTATGTTTCCCAATTCCAGTTCAATCTTGTTAGATTTTATAAGGCTTATTGAACCAAATAAAATAACTGCACCAGATATTACAACAATTGAACTTCCCAAAACCATATGAAATAGTCCACCGAGCATAACCAAGGAAAAGGCCAATATGCATGAAATTGCTGTAAATACATTATCCCTATTCTGTTTAATAATTTCTGGCATAATTTTTCTCTCCTTTTTAAGTTATCTTTAATAATTATACCATATTTTTGCTAATTTATCAACGGTGCATTGTGAAATAGTTTTCATCTAATGAAAAATCAATATCTTTATTCAATAAATCCACGTATATCATACAGATTCCTGACTATATTATAATTTTTATACAGGATTTTGTTATGACTGTATTCCTTGTCATCCCTGGACATTAAAAAGGATTTAATTCCAAGTCTTATGGCACCATCACAGTTTTCCACAATGTCATCTATAAATATGCACTCTTTCGAACAGACCTTCAATTCATTAAGAGCTGTTTTGTACATTAATTCATCGGGTTTGGTTACACCCTGTATTGAAGATATTATAAAGGATGAAAAATATTCTCTCAATCCAGCTGTTACAAATACATTTTCAAGAGACGGCCAGGCATCTGATACAACTGCCAGTTTATATTTTTTACTTAATTCAGGTATTAATTCTAAAGCATCTTTGAAAAAAACATATTTTTTATAATTGTATACCAAATCCTTTGCAATATTTTGTACATCACTATCTTTCAATTTCAATTCCGGTAAATGCTTTGAAAATATACTGTAATAGGTAAAGAAATTTTCATACTCCTCCTGCTCATTTATAATGAGATTGTGTTTTTTCATATGTTTACCCGCTTGCCCTATTGCCTCTTTCTTTTTTTCATAAGATATTGAATCAAATTTACATTTATCTACATACTTGAAAAAATTAGGTGTTATAAGCCAGCTTCCAGTAACCGGTTCATTGAGTACTTTGCCTGAATCAAATAAAATTGCCTTTATTCCATGAATTTTTTCCACCAAATTCATCCCCTTTATTTCACATTCTCAACTTCACATTTCTCTTTCTTTAGATTATTTATAACCCTCATATAATACAAAACACCTGATATAATAATTATAATACTTATCAGTTCAATAAAATCCGGTAATTTTGATTCAAATATAAAATAATAAACAAGTCCAAAAACAGTTTCACCTACAACCATCTGCCCCACCAGGGAAACAGGTAACCCAACAGATGCCTTGTTCCAAAAAACTGCCCCAAGCCATGATACTGCAATTCCAAGGATTATAGAAATACACCAAAATTCAAAAGTGCTGTTGTTAAAATCTATTAGTCTATTCACCGAAAAAGAATGAGGCATTATAATTTTTATTATTACTATAAAAACTGGAACAAGAAACAAAGTAGCTGCACCTGTAATTGTAGACCATACTTGAGGGTTGATCCGTGAAGTTTGCCTTAGAAAATTAGCATTTGCAACTGCATACCATGTCCAGATAAATAGTGCAAACGCACAGGATATAATTCCATATATGTTAAATTTGCTGCTATTCCCTAATGATGCAAAGTTCATTAGCAAACTACCACCTATGATAACAAGAATAGGAATAATCAATTTTTTAAATGAGATATCCTTGTTTGTAAGATTTCCATATAATGAAGTTGTAATTGGCAGCAAACCTATTATAAGTGTGGAAATTACAGAACCCGTTAACTTGATGGACAATGCCAGAAAAAAATAGTAGCCTATATTCCCGCAAAACGCAAATACAATAGC
Organism: Clostridium tyrobutyricum DSM 2637 = ATCC 25755 = JCM 11008; assembly: GCF_000359585.1. GTDB lineage: Bacteria > Bacillota > Clostridia > Clostridiales > Clostridiaceae > Clostridium_B > Clostridium_B tyrobutyricum. Next base: position 11,756 of record NZ_APMH01000002.1, read on the forward strand.
CTTTTTCCACATATTTATGTCTATCAAATTTTTCCTGTGCTGAGTTTTTAAAAGTAAAATAGCCATGGAAAAAATCCCATATACAAGGTATCTTCCAACTGTTATTTCAATAGCAGTATAGTCTGATAATAAATTTGGTACTATGTATACAAATCCCCACATTGCATCAGCCATCAATGCAAAAAATATACTCATAATAGATAATTTTGGCATAGCTCTCTCCCCCATTAGATTTTACATATTCTAAGTAAACAAACTTGTTATTTTATGTCCTGTCATATATGCTAAAATTCCAAATACAATTGTAATTAATATATAACTTATTGCATTTATCTTTTTATCTGTATGAAAAAGCTTTACTCCATCAAACATAAAAGTTGAAAATGTAGTATAGGCTCCTAAAAACCCATCGCAGAGCAGAATATAAAATTTAGCATTCAAATTGGCTGCATTCAATATTCCCAGGACCAAAGCACCTGTTAAATTTATAATAATTGTACCTATTGGAAAGTATTTTCCAAGATGTTTCTGTATATATTGTCCTAAAGAATATCTAGTTAAACTGCCAAACATGCCGCCGATGCCTACAATTAGAAAATTCATTTTATCAATTCCTTTCTGCATGATATGTACTTAATAACCTTCCTTGCACAAAGAACTCCTAGTGCCGAAAGAATAAGTCCAAATATCAATGACATAAGTGTATATGATATTGCCTGCAAATAATATCCTTTTGAAAATATTGACCATATTTCTTTGCATATTGTGGAAAATGTAGTATATGCCCCTATTAAGCCTGTACATATCATAAGTTGAATATTAGAAGAGCTCTCTGCCATGTCAATCAGAATAGTAGTAATAAATGCAAGTAAAAAACTGCCTGTTAAATTTATAAAAAGTGTATTTATAGGAATTACTCCTGTGTAATTGTGGAATTTTAAACTTTCAATAAAATACCTTAAAATTGTACCTATAAATCCTCCTGCACATATATAAACATATTTTTTCATATCCTATATCTCCTTTAAATTTTATCCAATAATATGAAAATGACTTCTACTATATTGTATAGTAGAAGTCATCAATCCCGGAAGAGATGGTTAAAGGTGAACTTCATCACCTAAGATACATTTATTGAATTAATTATATCACATTGCTAAATTTAAATAAAGTGCAAATTTAAAGTATTTGTTCTATTAAACTAGAAAAAATCATACTTATTTTATAGGAGATATAAATAATTGAAAGGCTGAGAAATTCATATGGCTAATAAAATTCTTTATAAAATAAAAAAATCAACTTTTCCACATGCATCGGGAACATTCATACAACCAGATATGGTAATTAACTGGAATGATGCAGCATGGCAAAAGGAACTTTATTATTTAAAAGAAGTTAAAATGAGATATATTGTAATGAACAGTTTTATAGTTCAGGAGCAAAAGATTAAAAGAATATATGATGGTTCATTTAAAAATGATGTAGTGGATATGTGCCTGAGGAACTGCCAGGAATCAGGTTTTAAAGTATTCCTTGGAATTGACTACAACACTATGTGGTGGAAGCTGGGACCAAGGTATCCCTCTTTCCTATATGGGCAAATAAAGAAATCAAATTCCATAATAAAAGAATTATATGAAAAATACCATGAAAAATACAAGGATTCATTTTATGGGTGGTACTGGGTATATGAGGTAGATAATCTCAACTTTAAAAGCAAGAATGACTTTAAAATATTGTCCACAGCTGTGAATATAAATTTAGACTATATGGAGGATAATAATATGAGACTGCCATTTATGATGTCTCCCTTTATGAACTCCAAATACTCTACTTCCCAGGCCTATGCATACAACTGGAGGTACTTTTTTAGCTTGACCAATTTTAAAAGAGGAGATATTTTTTGTCCACAGGATTCGGTGGGTGGAGGCGGACTTACTATAAAAGAGGTAGCAGGCTGGTTTAATGCCCTTGGCAAAGCCGCAAAATCCAAAAGTGGGCTTTTATTCTGGGCAAATGTTGAAACCTTCAACCATAATGATTGGTCAAGTGCCCCCATAAAGAGATTTATAAAACAGATGAGATTGGAAAATCCATTTGTTGATAATATTATAACCTTTGCCTACAGTCATTATTATAGTCCAAATAATATAAACAATGGATTTCACAGAGCCTATAAGACATATTTATATCAGCATAAAATTCACAATAAAAGCCCTCATGCACCTAAATGGAGCAAACTCATCAAGTCAAATAATCAAACTGTTATTCAATGGGAAACATCTCAAAATACAGCAGCCTATAAATTATTCTGTAATGGCAGGAAAATATATTCTCCATCAGTACAGAGAAAATATGGTGGAAACAAAAATCAATCTTTAGGACAATTCAATCATAAAAACAGTCCTGACAATTCCAAATATGAAATTCAATCTGTGGACTTCTGGGGAAATGTATCAAAAAAAGCCACGATTAAAAAGTGACTTTTTCACAATTATACAATATTATATTTTTTGGCAGATAGTGCTTCTACAGCATCATTTACATCTGAATCCCTAATGAGAATATAATCTGTGTCATAGGTGGAAACAGCAAATATACTTATTTTTCTCTCAGCCAATATTGAACTTATGGAAGCTAGAATTCCAATTAGAGAAAAATCCAATGGTCCTTCAATCTTTAAAATTCTCCAGTTCTTCTCACATTTTATATCCTCAGGGATATTTTTTTCACAGCATACAATTGACAGCTCGTCTGATGTTCTAGTTGCAGAAAAGAACTCCCCTTTTTCTGCCCATTCAGGAATTGGTAAAGTATTGTCAAGTCTGCAAACTCCGTACTTGTCCTTCAAAAGCTTCAAAGTCAACATTTTTTCCTTCATTAATATATACACCTCCATAATATATATTATATACATATTTATATGGATTAAAGAACATAATATCTGGTATATTAGATAATTTAAGGAGTGATAAAATGTTTAATCCATTTGACCAAAAGCCAATGCCACTTGAAGATACTATAATGGACTGGCAAACCATGTACCCAAAACCATATTCAAAACAGACTGTTGATCCATACACAAAGGTCCGTATCATATTGATGAATGGAATCGAAGTGGAAGCAGCTCTCTTCTCCCATCAATTCAACCGCCACTGCAGCAACAACGATCTTCGCAGAGAACTGGCAATGATGCGCCGTGTGGAACAGCAGCAGCAAAAACACATCAACTGGTTGAAGCCTATTGACGAGACACAGCTTGAAACAACTATAGGATATGAACACGTTGCTGTAGATTTAACTGCCTGGCTTGCACAAAAAGAACCCGATTCCTATGTAAAACAGGCACTTGATTTTGCACTTCTGGAGGATTTTGATCATCTGTACCGCTACTCAAATCTACTGGATCTTGATGAAAACATTCCTGCAGAAAATCTTGTGAAAAAATATGTAGACATTACTCCAGGACGCCCAACTATAGCAGAACACCGTTGTCCGGAAGAAGAGGCAAAACGCTTTGTTGACTTCAAGACAGCAGATATACGTACAAAATTAAGTACCATGATTATTACTGCAGGTGAGCAGCAAACCATGAACTTCTACATGAATCTTGGTAATACATACTATAACGATATAGGCCGTCAGCTTTACCAGGAAATTGGAATGATAGAAGAGCAGCACGTAAGCCATTACGGATCACTTATCGATCCAAACTGTACATGGCTGGAAAGCCTGCTGCTGCACGAATACATGGAGTGCTATCTATATTACTCATTCTACGAAGATGAAGTGGATCAAAATGTAAAATCCATTTGGGACCTCCATCTTAATCAAGAAATATCCCATCTGCATAAAGCTGCAGAGCTTCTGAACAAATATGAAAACAAACAGTGGGAACAGGTCGTTCCAGGTGCCTTTCCTGAATTACTCAGATTCCACGACACGAGAGACTATGTAAGGGATACTCTTGCAAGTCAAATTGATCTTACTGCAGACAAAGAGGATTTTAAGAATGTTAATGATCTGCCTTCAGATCACAATTTTTTCTTTTATCAGAACAAGGTAAACCATGATATTTCCAAAGTGGCAAGTCATGTAGTAGTACAACAGCATCAGAGCAAAAAAGGTGAGGATTATCGTGCGGAATCCAAGCCTAATCCTGTAGCTGGACTGTCAGACAGAAAACAGGACAATACTGAAATAGCAAGAACAAAGAAATCCATGTCAATGATTTAAACATATAGTAATTATTAAAAAAGCGGTGGAGTTCTAAAAACTCTGCCACTTTTTATATGTCTTTTTCTATACACTTTCATCGATAATTCCTATGACTCTTCCTTAAATTACATTATTCTTGCATTGCAAATTTTCTTAATTATGATATCAACTAATCAGGAAATGATATAATATAATTATAGTTTTATAATTTATATGGATGGTGGATTATATGGATTTTAAAAAAATAGATATGAATACATGGCCGCGAAGAGAACATTTCAACTATTATATAAACAATATAAAATGTAAGTACAATATAACTTCCAATATAGAAATAACCAATCTCTTATTTGAAATCAAGAAGAAAAATTTAAGATTTTATCCAAGCTTCATTTATGTGGTTTCAAAGGCAATCAATGACAATGTGGAATTTCGCATGAGTTATGACAGTGAGGGCAAACTTGGCTACTGGAAGTATACAAATCCAGTGTATACCCTATTTCATGAGGATGACAAGACATTTTCAGATATATGGACATATTATAATGAAGATTTTTCAATATTTTACGCTGATTGTGTAAAGGATTTAGAAACTTATAAAGACGTAAAGGGAATTAAAGCAAAGCCAAACCAGCCTGAAAACTTCTTCCCTGTTTCAGCTTTGCCATGGCTCAGTTTTACTGGATGCAGCAATATTTCCCTGAATGAATCCAGAATGCTGTTTCCCGTTATTACTTTTGGAAAGTATTTTAAACAGGATAAAAAAGTATTTATACCATTTTCAATAATGGTCAATCATGCAGCTGCAGATGGATATCATACCAGTAAACTAATCAATGATATACAGGATTACTGCAAGAATGTTTATGAATGGATACAGGATACAGCAAATATCTAGTATCCTAATTTTGTATATGGTACTTCACCTCTATAAAAAGTGGCCATGTAATGTTGTAATTACCATAGCCACTGTATCATATTCCTATTTCCATGTTACATCTGCTTTTTTTCTTGGTACCGTCCTTACATATTTAACATCAGGATATCCAATCACCATACAGGTTACAATTTCTTTTCTTCTTTTAACCTGAAGAAATTCCTTTATGTCCTTGTTGTCTTTGGCCGCCCTTACAAAAAATCCACTAAACAGTACTCCAAGTCCCATTGCATTTGCCATAAGTTCCATATTTGAGGAAGCTAGTGCTGCATTTACTTCAGATGAAGCCGTAACAACTATTACTAATGGGGCATTGAAAAATATTCTGTCATTTTTAGGATTTTCTTTATAGTCATCACACATTTGAATCCACATCTTCGCGTATCTTCTAAATAGTTTGGCTTCAAGAGTTCTACTGTTTAATACCTCATCAGTTATATCCCTCATGCTCTTATAAGTCAGATTTTTCAATTGGCTTAGATTTTCCTTTACAACTGTATAGGAAACATCCTGGGCATTGCTGCCAGTTTCAGTAAATCGTCCTGCCTCTATAAGCTTATCAATCTTCTCCTGCTCAACTTTTTTGTCTTTAAACTGCCTTATAGTCCTTCTAAATTTTATAAAATTCAACAGATTATCTGCATCTACAGAAAATTTTTCCCTATCATACTCTTTAACATCTTCCATACTGTATTCATCCATGGAAACTGCTTTCTTTGGACAGACTGCAATACAATGCCCACATTTAAAGCAGAATTTATTATCAACTTCAGCCTTTCCATTATCAAGTTTTATACAACCTGGAAAACATTCCTTAACACACTGTCCACATCCAATACATTTTTCAATATCTACCTGTACCATAAATTCCTCTCCTTTTGTAATTTCCTATCAACTATTTTTTATACACTCTACCTCACCAGCATATTTGACTCCCCAACTGCACAAAACTGATAAAATGGGCAATAAATCTTTTCCATAACTGGTTAGAGAATATTCTACCTTGGGTGGAACCTGATTGTAAACCACTCTGTTTATCAGTCCATCCTTTTCCAAAGACCTTAACTGCTGTGTAAGCATCTTCTGGGTAATATGAGGCATGGATCTTTTGAGTTCATTAAATCTCATGGTTTTTTCAGCCAAATGCCATATAATCAATGATTTCCACTTTCCACCTATAATGTCCAAAGTTAGTTCCATGGAACAATTGTATTCTACTCCCCTGAATTTTATCATTCTTCACTCCCCCAACTCAATAATTATAAGTATACATACAGTTACTACATTACTAATAAGTGCGTACTTGCAGGCAATCACACTACGGTATATATTATATACCATAAACGGATTTTTGAATAATTTAAATTGAGGAGTGATGCTGAACAATTTCTTAGCTTTCATATGTAGAACTGTTTGCTACTGCACTTGGACTTGGTTCATGCTGGGCCGGGCTGTTTGAAATGTGTGTATTTGCAGATTATGCTCCGCTGTTGAATCTGTTTAACATACCTGAAGGTAAAATTATAACCGGGGCCCTTATGGTTGGCTATCCTAAATACAAATATAAAAGACTGGTAGATCGTAATCCGATTTCCATATATACTATATAATGATATAAAATAATACCAAAATAGGGCTATATATCATTACTCCCATTTTGGTATTAAAAGTCAATAGCTTTTCAAAACTTATTTATATGCTTCTTCCGCTGCTGATTTCAAGATTTCATATGCCTTGTCGCAATCTTCCCTATTTGCAATAAGCGGTGGCAGCACACGAATTACAGAAGTCCCTATCAATGTAACAAGGAGCTTTCTATCAAAGCAACCATGTTTTATATCCTTGCCTAGTGGTGAATCAAATTCGATTCCTATCATAAGGCCTTTACCACGTACATCTTTTACATGAGGAATTGTCTTTAATTTTTTCATGAAATAATTGCCTACTTCTTCTGCATTACCAGCTAGATTATTGTCCAGAAGTTCATTTATTTCAGCAAGTGAACCGGCACAACATAAAGGGTTTCCTCCGAAGGTAGTTCCATGGGATCCCATAGTGAAAGCTTTTGATACCTCTTCAGTTGCACAAATTGCTCCGATAGGCATTCCTCCACCCATAGCTTTTGCCATGGAAACAATATCAGGTTTTATGCCATAATGCATATATGCCATAACCTTTCCGGTTCTGCACCATCCTGTTTGCACTTCATCTATTAAAAGCAGCATACCTTTGTCATCACAAAGTTTTCTAATTCCTTTCATAAACTCCTGGGTAGCTGGGACAACTCCTCCTTCGCCTTGAATTGGTTCAAGCATAATAGCAATTGTATTTTCAGTCACTAAAGATTTGAAAGACTCCAGATCATTAAAATCGGCGTAGGAAAATCCCGGAAGCATAGGTTTGAGGCCAATTTGGCATGCATTGTCAGGTTGCCCTGTAGCAGTCAATGAACCGTACGTTCTTCCATGAAATCCCTGTTTGGCTGTTACAATATTGTATTTGTTAGGTCCATATTTTTCTACACCATATTTTCTGGCCATTTTGATCATAGCTTCATTTGCCTCAGTACCTGTATTTTGGTAGAATATTTTATCCATTCCAATAGTTTTACATACTTTTTCTGCTAAAAGTGCCTGTGGAATAGTATAAGGATAGTTAAATGTATGCATTACATCATCAATTTGTTCTTTTACAGCGGCAATAACCTTGTCGTTGCAGTTTCCTGCACTATTTACAGCAATACCACCATAAAAATCCAAGTATCCTTCTCCCTTGTCATCATAAAGATACATACCCTTTGCACGTTCACATACAAAATCATAACGTTCATATGTTTCAATCATATATTTTTTAACTAAGGATTTTACATCTTGTGCAGTTAGTCCTTTATCTTTTAACTTCATATTCAAAATCTCCTTTATTTACATAAATTTTATATACAATCATGGTAAATCTCTTTAATCTCTTCACAATTAAACTGCTTTGGATTATTCTTTAAAGATGCCATTGAAACCTTCATGCAGTTTTCAGCCATCCAGTCTACATCTTCGTGGGTAATTCCCATTTCCCCAAGGGTTATATTCAAATTTAAGTCTTCAAGCAATTTTCCAAGAACTTTCGAGCAGTCATTTTCATCTTTTCCACCCAATATTTTGGAAATGTTGGCAAACTTTTCAGGAGAGGACTTAAAAGATCTTTCAATTATAGTAGGCATTAATGCTGCCAGGCCTTTACCGTGTACTACATTCTTTAGTCCACTAACAGGATGTTCCAATCCATGAGAAGCTGCCACCCCTGAAATTCCAATAACCATACCACCTAGTGTAGAAGCAAGTGTCACCTTTTCCCAGGCTTCCAGGTCTTTTGGGTCGTTATAAACCTTTATTAGATTTTCCGACAGGAGATTTATTCCATAAAGAGCCTGAATTTCAGTAATAGGCTGGCTTGCCTTTGAAATATATGCCTCTATATTGTGAGTTAGAGCATCAAATCCTACTGAAGCAATAATTGACTTTGGCATTGTCATCATAAGCTCAGGGTCAATAATTGATGCCTTTGCATAAATAGCATTGGTTCTTAGAGATTTCTTATCCCCATTTTTAGGATTAGTTAAAACTGAAAAATTGTTTCCCTCACTGCCAGTACCTGCTGTTGTAGGAACTAGAATAATCGGCAGTGCAGTTTCACCATAAATTCTTCCAAAAATATAGTCTGAGATATCTCCTTTGTTTTTTACCATAAATGCGATAGATTTACTTGCATCCATTATACTTCCGCCGCCAATCCCAATTACAACATCACATCCAGTCTGAACTGCTAGAGCTGCCCCCTCCTCTACTGTAGTAGTTAAAGGATTCTGGGCTACCTTGTCAAAAACCACATATTCGATTCCCGATTTTTCCAGAAGATTCAATGCCTTATCAAGCAGCCCTGTTTTCTTGGTGCTGTTTCTTCCTGTAACAATAAAAGCTTTTTGCCCATATTTTGCTGTTTCTTCACCTAACACCTCTATCTTTCCAGCCCCAAAAATAAGATTTACCGGCAAATGATAATTAAACTTCATATTATTAGTGTCCTTTCTCTTCTTTAGTAAAATAAATTCTAATTTATTACCATAGTTTTTAAATAAAACTTGATTTTTCCCTATTATAGTTTTTTCCCATAATAAATCCATATTCATGAGGATCATAGTCATTTAATATAAGCCTATTAAGGCCTGTAATATATGCACTTCCTGTAATCTGGGGAATAATTGACTTTCTGCCATCAATTTTAATCTCCTTTGTTGCAATTCCCCTGAATATAGAACCTGTAATACTTTCATAGGAAAATTCTTCTCCAATACCTATTTTGCCTTTTTCATATAGATAGGCCAGTTTTGCACTAGTACCTGTACCACAAGGTGAACGATCCACTTGTGATTCACCAAAGACAACAACATTTTTCAAATCCGCTTTTGGATCATCTGATTTTCCATAAAACTCGACCAAATCCACAGATTTTATATCTAAATATGGATGTATGATTTCTATTGATTCATTGATCTTTTTTATAAGTTTCATAGCTATATCTTTTAATACGGATAAATTATCCTGTTCAATTGTAATGCCCATTTTTTCAGTATCAACAAGTGCAAAAAAACTTCCTCCAAATGAAATATCAAATTGAACTCTGCCATAGCCATCAACTTCCAGTTCCATATCTTCTTTGTATAAAAATGCTGGAACATTTAAAATACTCACTTCTACTGCCCTTCCATGTTCAACTTTTACTTTGGTTCTAATTATACCTGCCGGTGCTTCCAGCACTACATCTGTATAAGGTTCTTTGACTTCAACCAATCCTGTTTCTACTGCTACGGTGGCTGTTCCAATACTTCCATGTCCACACATATTCAAATAACCGCCGCTGTCCATGAATATTACACCTAGATCAGCTTCTTCACTGATGGGTTCTGTAATAACTGCTCCGAACATATCTCTGTGACCTCTTGGTTCAAGCATAAGAGCTGTCCTGTAGTGGTCATAATTTTCCTTTAGAAATTTTTTACGATCCATCATGGTTTTACCCTGTAGTTCCGGAAATCCCTGCAATATGATTCTTGTAGGTTCTCCCATAGTATGGGAGTCCACTGCAAGAAATGTTTTTTCAGCTTTTCGTAATTTTGGTGAATACTTCATGACTGCCTCCTATAAATCAAACATTGTGTCTATATTCATATGGCAATAGCTTCAACTGTCCAAAGTGATCAAATTCTGCTACACACTGAAGTGAATCCTTTAAAATACCCATCTGCATCTCTATGTTATTTGGTTCACCTGCATTTGAACCAATAGGTACATGAGCAGCTGCAATACGTGGAGCTCCCTGCTGCTGTGCAATTGGAGGCAATGCTGCAATTACTATACAGGACATTCCCGCTTCTTCACAAGCTCTTGTAACTATAGTTGCTGAACGATGGCATGTACCACAGCCTCCGGTGCAGAGTACAATGTCCACTCCCTGTGCTTTAAGCTTTGAAGCAATTTCAGGTCCAGTTTCATTTTTAAATTTGTCAACATTTCCACCGCCTCCCATGAAACCATACATTTCATCTGCAAGACTTCCTATAAATCCTTCTTCAACAAGTTCACGAAGCCTGTCTAGTGGAAACATTGCATTTACATCTTTATTGATATCTGAATTATCGAATCCACCATGTGTAACCATTAACTGTGAAGTTGGAGTATCTGATGGAATTGGACGATAAGTATAATCACCTGCTGTATTAAAAGGAACCTGATCTTTTTTATGAATACCCCCAGCTGTTATAAATGCTACTTTACATTCGCTTAAAGGTTTTTTCAGTTCAGTCCAAACTGGTTTTGGCGTAATTGGAACAAATATCTCCGATTTTAATCCTGATGCTGTTGTTAGTTTCATTTTATTTTCCTCCTCGATATAATTATTTATTTTTATCTACATTAAATAGTCTGCATATAACTGAAGTAAAATTGTACCATCTGGCCGGCTTCAAGCTTTTTGTCTGTAAATACCCATCTAAGGGGTACACAGATAACGCCAAGCCTTCCCTGAACATCTACTTTTACTGCAGTATCATTTACTTCAACAATTTTTCCCTTGGTCAATATTGGATTTAACTCAATCATTTCCAAGCACCTCGTCAGCAATTTTTTGATTTTTTTCTATTACTTCAGGATTCCACTTTCTTTCAGCTGGTTCAATAGGAATTCCGGCCATTTTTGTCTTCAACATGAGAATCGCCCTATCTGCATCTTCCTTTGTAATAGAACTGCAGCCTGCAATTTCATTTTCAAATCCATCTTTATCTTTATTTATCTCAATCATTGCATCCATATATTTATTTCCTACAACAAGTTGTCCTTGATAAGCACAAAATGATACACCTACAACTGGAATTCCCCTCATGCCAATTTGCTCAATATGAGATGTGAAATCAATATGATTGTTTCCAAAACCTTCAGTAGTAACTATTGCACCTTCTACTTCCAATGTTTCTACAAGTGCTCCCAGACGTTCTGAAACATAAGTCTTTTCATCATTGACCTGAGGACTTCCTACAAATATAACACCAATCAAATCCACTTCTTCATCTTCTGCCAATCCTTCAACTAATGGTTCACGGAAATAATGTCTTGTCATCTCTTTAGTTGCCGGTCCAATACATGTTAAAGCATGAATTGCACCATCACGTACTTGATTTGGTGTCATCATAACCGGTACATTACCAAGATCTACATTCTTCTGTCCGCCGTGTATTCCTGCAGGTTCTGTTGGACAAAGAACATTATCGTGCATTGCACCCTGCCCCATAATTTCTTTAATCAAAACAACTCTTGGCCTTCCATATTTTTTTACATCCTTGCATATTTTCTCTTCTTCTACTGGTTCGGATGTCTTCTTTATTGCATTTCTAACTTCCTGAATAACTACATCCTCTGCGGAATGTGCTGCAAAAGGTCCTCTTCTTTCCATTCCCGTACCCTTCTGAATAACTGCATGTACACGAATAATTATGTCATTCTCATCTGCACAACCAGGTCTTCCAAATTTCATCTTTTCATCTAAGTATCCTTCCGAGGAACCAAATTCATGAACTTGTACACCATCTTCATCAACACCTGTGAGCATAAATACAACTCCCTCCAGGGTATGCGAAATTCCTTCTCCAAGCTTTCCCTTAACTTTTGTAGATATTGGGCATACATCCATGATAGTTTCTGTATAAACATGTCTGTTATCCGGTGTAATAACATCCATCTTTAATTCCTTTACCAGAGGATCTGCTTTAATTGCCTTGTCTATAATATTTTTATCTATGGTCAATACTCCATCTTGAAATGATGTTTCCAATCCAATTTTTACTTCATTAACTTTATAATACTTTTTAATCAAAGTCCTTATAACTTTATCTTCTACTTTATTTGGTTGTGGTATATTTTCCGCTTCTACAGATTGATTTATAAACATACCTGCTGGTATATCCAACTTAAGGCCTTCCAATTTTGATATTTCAATGTGCATCATTTTATTATTTTCTATTTGATGCAACTCAACTTTTTCTTTTTCAGTTCCTTTTTCAGATTGTTCCGGAACCTCTGATATTGCATTAACACCATCCAGCATATCCTTTGTAATTGGTGTAAGTGCATCAGCATCTACTGTTAATGCTCTTCCCAATACCTGCTCAATTGTAAGACCATCGTCACTTAATGTCATAAGACCTGCTTCCACCATATCATCGAATAATGTAGGATCCTCAAGATCATGTTCACTGATTACGAGTCCCTTCTTTCTCTGGCAGCAGAAAATTGCTGGATCCTTCAAATGTTTTTTTATTGTTTCCTTTGTAATTGACATATTTGTTTCCTCCCATTTCTTAATATTCTATATTTTCTTAATATTTATTGTCCAATTTTAACTTGCCATGTTCAAGAAATCTTCAGTTTTCGTATTAATTTGTGATTGACTGCTCTCATTGCACCATCAGTACAATGGTATACTGGTAGTTTAAGCTTTGGGGCACAAGACATTACAGTATTTGTACAATCGCTGCAATTACTTATTAATAGTGCTTTGGCTCCCGCCTTTTTAAGAGCCATTACTTTTTGAACCTGTCCCGGGCATATTCCAGGATTTTCACATTTGTATCCGTTTTTTACTTTTCGTGCCTGTTTGCAATATTCTATTCCTGCAACCTGTGATCCCATATCTTCTGACATCTGTATCAATCTCTTTTCATCTGCCCCACATGCACATACTAGAAGCCCTATTTTATCAGGTCCCTTTAAGAAAGTTTCTGTAACAATTATTCCGCCAGTAGTTTTTACAATTGGCATCTCCACAGATGTTCTTTTACCTGTAAATGGTCCACCCATAATGATTTCACCATAATCCATATAGCATCCACCTGCTTTTTCTATAAGAGAGCCAACTTTTGTCCCAATCGGTACATCTTCAAAAACCTGTATCAAATCGCCTTTTAATTTTCCTGCTACTGTAACATCCTTGTCAATAAATGGTTTCCTTTCATCCACAGCCTCATAAATTTTATAAACTGTCTCTACATTTATTACAACAGAATTGGCTGAAGAAGGAAGCTTATCAATATCCAAAAGCATTCCCTTAGCTTGTCTTATAATTGCCCTTTCCTCTCCCATTGGATACATGTCAGGCAGCAAACAAATCTGGATTCTATCACTATCAATATATTTTTTAAGTGCTTCTATGGCTTTTTTATTCTTTTCTTTTATTCCGATTACAGCCTTTTGTGAATGAACTATATCCATAACAATCTGAATACCTCGAATAACCTTTTCTGCCTTCTTCTCTATCATAAAAATATTGTGGCTTAGAATAGGCTCACATTCTGCTGCATTTACTATTACTGTTCCATCTTTCGCAAGGGGTTTTGAAAGCTTAATATAAGTCGGGAATCCTGCACCACCCAATCCAACAATTCCAGATTCCTCTACAAGTTCCAGTGGAGTATTTCCCTGAAGCCTTACATATTCTTCAGTATTGATTTCTTCCTGCTGTTCAACTTGAATATATAAATCAGTTACACAGGTAACTTTACCATTCACACTGGAATGAATGTTTATGCCCATTACCCCTGGTGCCTTTCTGGCTATAAGCTGTCCTCGCTTCACCAGGTCACCTTGTTTAACCAGAGGATCTGAGGGTGCTCCAATATGCTGCTTCATCAAAAACCTGTAACTTTGCATACTATGTCTCCTTTCTATTGTCAGATTGTTTACTGAACATGATTTTAATTGCTAATTTGTTTTTTTTATCTGTTTACACTATAATAATTCATATTATGCAAATAGTAAAATTACAATTTTAATGGTTAGACATTATTTTTTTTCATGTCTAATAAATCTAATTGGTATATTGAAAGGAGCAAATATAAAATGGATTTAAAAAAGTATGAACTTCTCGCTGATATAGCAGAAACTGGTAACTTCACAACAAGTGGTGACAAACTCGGATATACACAATCTGGGGTCAGTCACATAATAAAGGGACTGGAAAAGGAAATGGGATTTCCACTGTTTGTAAGAACAAGACGTGGAGTATTGCTTACAGACAACGGCAAGAGAATTGTGCCTCTTATAAGACAACTGCTACTTGAAAATTCCCGTCTGGAACAGACAATCAATGAGTTGAACGGATTGAATACTGGTTCTATTACTATTGGAACATATGCAAGTATTTCTATAAACTGGCTTCCAAAAATCATATATGAATTTCAAAATGATTTCCCGTATATTGATATACACATGAAGGAAGGTGGTATTGATGAAATAGAATCATGGATTGAAGACAGCACCGTAGACTTTGGTTTGTGCAGTCACAGACCTTCTCAAAAATTTGACTGGATACCACTCCATGATGATCCATTGATGGCAATATTACCAAAGGATTTTCCAATTCCTGAAAGTGGAACTTATGAAATTTCAAATTTTCAAAATCAGCCTTTTATCATCTCTGAAGTTGGAATTGATTATGACGTACGTCTTGCATTAACAAAAGAGGATGTAAACCCATATATACGTTTTTCATCAACAGATGATCATGCTATTATTTCAATGGTTGCAAATCACCTTGGCATAAGCATACTTCCAAGCTTGATTATTCAAGAGTGGTCAAATCAAATTACTACTCTACCCCTTGAACCTTATCGTCATCGAAATCTTGGTATTGGAATAAAAGCACTAAATCATATTTCTCCTGCTTCAAAAAAATTTATTCAATACACAGAGGATGTAGTTGAAAATATAATTTTAAAATCATAATAAAATCCGCATAACAACAACATTACAGCATTACTTGGTTATTATTAATTTAAAGCTTTCACTGATTTATTGCTAAATAATCAAACAATTGAATGTATTATTGACAAAATTCTAAACAAATGATACTGTGTATAAAAAGATTAACTAATATCCGCTGTAAAATTAAACATCTATTAAAAATGTTTGATGTTATAATTTAGAGAATTTTTTAAAAATTACAATATTTAAAGGGGGAATACTTATGAAAAAATTATTAACAACATTGCTTATAGTAGTTCTATTAGGATCACTGGCAGGCTGTGGCAACAATTCAAACAACAAAAAGACTTCTACAAAGGCTTATACAGGAGAACTTCAAGGAGCCTTAAAAGACTATTCTTTTAAAATTGGAACTTCCGGTACTTATGCTCCTTTTACTTACTATGATAAAGACGGAAAAACCTTAGTAGGTTTTGACATGGATTTCTTAAAAGAACTGCAAAAATTACTTGGTTTTAAAATTGATGGCGGCGTTCAGGCCATGGACTACAGCCCATTGACTACTTCATTGTCACAGGGAAAACTGGATATTGGTATAGCAGCTATTTGTGCAACAGATACTAGAAAGAAAGTAATGAATTTTTCTAGTACCTACTATCAAGCAGGCCTTACAGTAATTGTAAACAAAAATTCAAGCCCAAAAGGGATAACAGGAATTGACAGCCTTATAAAAGGCAACTATAAAATTGCAGTTCAAAAAGGAGATGCCAGTAATCTATATCTAGTTAATGCCGGTGTATCTTCAGACCGACTTCAAGTACATGATGCCAGCACAACAGCTCTTGAAGCACTTGAGGATGGCAAGGCAGACGCCATGGTTTACGATGCACCCGGTAGTGCCTATTATATATCCAATAAAAAAGATTCAAAACTTAAAATGGTAGGTGACCAGTTTGCACAGGATCAATCACCATATGCAATTGCAGTTTCCTTTGATGCTTCAAAAAAGAATCCTGAATTGGTAAGTATATTCAATGCAGCAATAAAAAAATTAAAAGATGATGGAACAATAGAAAAACTAAATCAAAAATGGTGTAAATAAAATATATTATTCATACTGGAAATTTCTTCTGGCAACTCAATATGATTGCCAGAAGAAAACTTTTATACTTAAAGGAAGGGTTGATATTATGGATTTGAGTTTTTTAAATGTACTCATGCCAATGCTTTTAAAAGGATTGAAAATAACACTTGAAATTTCCCTACTTGGAATTTTATTTGGGTTTTTACTTGGAGGTTTTTCTGGTTTTGTACTTGGCTGCAGAAATAAAGCAGCCAAGTTTATCATTAATATATATTTGTGGATTATTCGAGGAACCCCTATAATTGTTCAAGCTTTATATGTATACTTTGTTGTACCTAAAATTATCGGATACGATCTAAAAAGCAACCTTGCCGGTATTATAGTAATCTCCCTGAATTCAGGTGCGTTTATTGCAGAAATAGTACGTGGTTCCCTGGAAGGAATCGATCCAGGCCAAAAAGAAGCAGGATTGTCACTAGGTCTTACACCATTTCAAACTCTATGGCACGTAATTGTACCACCTGCTTTCCGATCCATGCTTCCGGCTTTATTCAATCAATTCATTATCACGGTTAAAGACACAGCAATACTTTCTGTAATAGTGGTAAATGAAATAACAAAACAAATTCAAAACTATGCTGCAGTAACTTTTAATACAATACAAGCTTATACTGCAGGTGCAGTATTCTATCTGGTAATAATTTCAGTACTCATTATTATCCAAAAACAGGTTGAAAGAAGGGTTAAGGCATGAAAAACTTAATAGAAATAAAAAATTTATCTAAAAATTTTGGTGATTTAGAAGTACTTAAAGATATTAACCTGGAAGTTGCCGAAGGTGAAGTCATATGTATTATTGGTCCTTCAGGATCAGGTAAAAGTACGTTTCTCCGCTGCATCAACCAATTAGAAGTTCAATCTGGTGGTACTATCCATTACAACGGAAAAAATATATGTGATAAAAAGAATGATCTTCGAAAATACCGTGAAGAAGTTGGCATGGTATTTCAGAGATTTAATTTATTTCCAATGAAAAGTGTCCTTAAAAATATCACACTTGCACCAGTTTTAACAAAGAAAAAATCAAAACAACAATCTGAAAAAAAAGCACTTGAACTACTTGAAAAAGTTGGCCTGGCAGACAAAGCCAATGTAAAGCCCTCTACTCTTTCAGGTGGCCAACAACAGCGTGTGGCAATAGCAAGAGCATTGGCAATGGAACCTAAAGCCCTGCTCTTTGATGAACCTACATCGGCCCTTGATCCAGAACTGGTTGGAGATGTTCTTGAAGTTATGCGTGAACTGGCTGATGAGGGCATGACTATGATAGTTGTAACTCATGAGATGGAATTTGCAAGGGATGTTTCTGACAGAGTTATATTCATGAGTGACGGATATATTGTAGAAGAAGGCAAGCCACAGGAAATTTTTACAAATCCAAAGAATCAAAGAACAAAAAGTTTTCTTTCAAGAATAGTGGGGTGATCTGTATGAAAAAATATTGTGTAACCATTAACAGACAATTTGGGAGTTTAGGTAGACCTATAGCCAGAGAAGTATCTGAAATACTTGGTGTAGAGTATTACGACAGGGATATTGTAGAACAGACATCAAAAAAATTAAATCTTCCTGTATCAACTATCAGCAACCAGGAAGAAACAGGTTTCAAATCAAACTTTTTCAATATGCTTTTTCCATTAGGAGATTCGTCTAAAGATAAACAAAATAAAATATTTAAGGCAGAAAGTCAGATCATACTGAATCTGGCAGATAAGGAGTCCTGTATTATAGTAGGAAGGTGTGCTGACTTCCTTTTGAGAGACCACAAAAATTGCCTGAATATATTTATCTATGCTTCAAAAGAAGCACGTTTTGAAAACTGTGTAAAAACATTAAAGATGCGGCCTGAAGAAGCACGTAAGATGATTACAGAAGTAGACAGGGCAAGGAATACTTATTATAAAAACTATGCCGGATATTCCATGGAAGATATTAAAAACAAGCATATTATGATTGACAGCAGTTTATTTGGTGTCCAGGGAACAGCACACATATTATCTGAAATAATAAA
Source organism: Clostridium tyrobutyricum DSM 2637 = ATCC 25755 = JCM 11008 (assembly GCF_000359585.1). Lineage (GTDB taxonomy): Bacteria > Bacillota > Clostridia > Clostridiales > Clostridiaceae > Clostridium_B > Clostridium_B tyrobutyricum. The sequence goes on from NZ_APMH01000002.1 coordinate 30,367, forward strand.
AAAGAGATTTCAAATATCTTAAAATATTTTATAAAATATACTAAAAAGATATTGATTAATTATATTTATATGATATAATAATAATTAATCAATAACAATTATTATTTGATGTAAAAACCATATTTCCCCAAAACAATATATTCCCCTAACTTTATATTTTAATTTGAAAGCAGCCGAAAAGCTGCTTTCCTTTTTTGATAACAACAATTTGTAACCATCTTTATCATATGGAAAATAACATATATTGTAATAAAATTTATTATATAACAAATATAAAGTTGAAGATAAAATGCCTGATAATACTGTAATATCCTATGCAAATTTTTCAACTATAAATGTAAATGAACCACCAGTTTCAATCAAAACTGCCAGCTCTTCTGTTAAATTAGATATTGATTATAGATTTTATAAAATTATTGATTTATTGGGTTAACTTGTATTTTATCAGAAACACCAACTCTGTCCCCATAGATAAATCTTTTGATTTTACTGTAACTTTCCTCTAGTCCTATAGCTATAAATACATCATTTTCCTCAAATACAGCATAAGGCCCCGGAGAAAGTATTAGCTCCCCATTTCTTCTTATACCTATTATAGTGGCATTTGTACTCTGCCAGAATCTGCTCTCGGATACCGTTTTGCCTATAATAGGAAGCCCCTTGTATATCTCAAATTCAAGTGGAATAAATGGATTGCTCTTAATAAATCTATTTGAATAATCTATAACCTCATTGATTTTGCCTTCAATTCTCTTGTCCAATATATGTCTTTGATTTTGCAAGTCCAAAATCTCTTTTTTCATGGAATTTATAGAACTTATATTTTTAAACTTATTTATGAATTTCAAACAGTTGTCTACGGATTTAATGATAATTCCACTACCTTTTATGGACTGTACTATATCCATATCATTTAAAAGAATAATAGCCCTTCTGATAGTCTCCGGTGAAACATTATAATGACTTGATAGAGATGATCTGCCGTGAAGTTTGTCTCCTATGGAAAAATCTCCGCTTATTATTCTGTTTGCTATATCTATTGCTATTTTCTGATATACAGGTTCCTTAACATATCCTGATGACATTTTAAATTTTACCTCAAGATATACTTTATCTCAAAGTAATCCTCCCCTCGAAATTTCTAAATCATAAATAGTATAGAATATTCTTTCATACATGTAAATAAGAATATAAAATTTATTTTTATTATAATTTTTTACGCCTCACAAGACTCAAAATTCCCTGAGGGTTTATTGCCTTTACAATAGCATATCCAATTTTTGGAGTAAATATTCTGGAATGATATACTATATATCTTGATTCCCATTGTGTAGGTGCATATTTTTTCTTGGAATGATAAAGGCTTTTAAAGCTATATATCCCATTTAAGTTTTCATAGATAAAATTAAGTATTTTTCCTATAATAAATGATCTTCCATTGCTTCCTGCATTAACAAGAGGTGCAAACCCCATACTTCCCCATTTCACCCCTTCCGATTTCATCTTCATAAAAGCCTTGTAAATTATCTTTTCTATTACTCCCTGAGGTGCTCCAGGTATCCTTCTGGTTACATCTGCAAGATATCCACTTCCTCCTTCAAAAGGTATGAATACAACAAATCCAAGCATTTTTCCACTTGTATCCCTGGCAAAAAAATACCTTCTGTCACAAGGAGTCTCAAGTTCCGCTCCTCCAAGTATAAAAGACAGCAAACCTCCGTGTTTTCCCTTCTTCCACAATTGTGTAATTCCATCTATCTCACTTTCTATATTCTCATCCCTGCACTTCAACGGTTCATATTCTCCTACATCTATCCCAAGTTTATTTGCATGATTTATGGCAGCCCTTACTTTTGCTATTTTTCCACCTTTCAAATTCCAATTTGAAAACTCAAACATTGCATCTTCTCCACATTTCACATATTCAAATCCCATACTCTCATATATCTTCAAAAATTTTTCTGATACATCTATCAATACAAGGCTGTATCTATTCTGTTCACAAAATGATATAAATTCCAGAAGGAAGCATTTTACATTACTTGTCTGACATATTACATCACCACAACATACCACTACATGGGCTACAACGGTAAAAGCGGCAATCCCTTCTACCTTGTGTCCAAAATAATATTGCTTGTCATTGTCCAATACAAGATAGGATATAGTATTTTGTCCATATTGCATTACATAATTTCTCACCCTGTCTTTCTGAGATTGCTCTATTACATTATTATTTTTAATAAGATCTTCTCGTTCTATAAAAGTTTTTATAATATTAAAAGTACGCCTTGAAACAATAATATTTATGTGATTTGTACCTCTTATAACATACATGTGTGCATTTTTCAAATACCTGCTCATTTCTATCTGATGTTTTCTGTAAATAAAATCATATTTGGCAGCCAGTATAAGTATATCCGTATTTATTTTTTCAAGATCTTTTTCCGTTATTCCATAGTTGCTCAGCAATAAATTTATCTTCCATAAGGTAAATCTTGTATTTGGAAAAATCTTCTTGATTATCTCCATAATCAATTTTATAAACAATGCTGGTATTCTAATCAACCATTTTAAACCCTGTGCATTATAGTTACCTGAAATAAGCACCATCTTTCTAGCCAAATCAGGATAACTTGATGCAATTCTCAATGCCACATTGGCACCATCACTGTAACCTATAACAATAATATTGTTCAAAGATTTATTTCTGCAAAATTCAACCATGTCCTCTGCAAACAACTCAATTGAATAGGCTCTTTTCCCACTTTCACTCCCACCATGACCTCTACTGTCTACAGCCACAACATGATAAAATTTAGAAAGGTAATTGAACATTTTTTTCATCATTATACTGTTCATACTGTTTCCATGAATTAGTAATACAGTATCACCAGTACCTTTTTCATAGTATACAAGTTTAATATCACCTATACTGCAATACTTTCTTAAATTTCTACCAATCATTATTGCACGCCTTCTTTTCTTGAATTTTTAATATTTCAGAAAGCCTGTCTCCTATATTTAATTATATAATTAAAAACTTGTTAATTCATAGTATAAATTATATTTATAAAAATAAACATGTATGGATAGAGATATTAAAGGAGCTATTAAATATCCATGGATAATTCAGATTTCAACTGTTCAAACTTTTTGGATAACATAAGAAGCGACAAAGGAATAGAAGATTTAAAAAATTTTTTTACTGAACTGTGCAATAAAGATGTAAAAACTGCTTTAAAATTTATAAATGATGAAAAACTGAATTTTTCAACTCTATTTATATTAAGAGATGAAATCAAAAAATTCAGCCTGGTGAATAAACTTACTATAAAAAATAAAACTGCATTACTTATTATAAAAGAAATTCTATCAGATAATAAACACAATCTGGAACAGGAACACCTTTCTTTTGATTATATTCAAATAATTCATTCTACACTAAACTGGATACTGAAATCCGGTTATAAAAGCGACGGTTTAAATGATGAATATGACCGTGTCCTGGACATTACATGTGGAATACTTACAAAACTTTACAAGGATAAGGCACTGCTTCCAATTATGGCAGACTTGATCTTTGAAAGATATAAAAAGGGTACACTGATTCATGATCTTGTATGGGCATTTTTTCAAGCAGCAGATCCACAAAGTCTTCTTATAATAGGAGAAAAATTACTGTCAACAGCTGCGGAAGATGTTAAAATGGCGTGCAGGCTATTGAATTTCATACCTGCAGTAAACAATGGTATCAGCAAAGAAAAGAAATATACAAACTTTTTAAACTGGATGAAGGAAAACAGTCCTTTTCTCAAGTATACCGGAGAAAGTTTTCAGCAAACCACAAATCCTACACCTTATAAAATAGTTCTTGAAGGAAAATATCTATGTAAGAGGATATGCTGTGATACAGGAAAAGCTCTTCGATCTCCATCTGAAAAAGAGAACAGCCTACTCAATGATTTCAAAAAATTGGATCATGATACAAAAGTTCTTCTCTCAAACTTCTCATTGAGAATACATCATAAAAATATATACCTCTGGAACATATGGCACCGATATTCTTTAAATGAGCAAATAAAGATTGCCAGAATAGGAGGTGTACAATGATTACTATTGCCGGTGATAGAATGGATTTAAATAAATTATCCCATAATTATAAAAATAATAGTCTTGAAAAATATATATTGGACATACTTTCTTCAAGCAGTCATATCTACAATTATAATTCTGAAAAGGAGCTTAAATTTGAGCTGAATTTAAGAAAAAATATTGTAAATGCTTCTATATCACTATATAGAAGTGATTTTGGATTTAGTATATTTCGTAAATCAAGATGCAATACAGATTACTGGAAGAGAACAAGACAAGGCGGTTTTCTTCTAAAAGAGGGTGCAAAGCCTTCGTCTGCCATCGATGACATATTTACAAATGGAGATGAGTACGCTACAGAATGTGCTACAGCTATGGTTATTGTATACTATAAAGCATGTCTTGATTCTTTAGGATCAAAAATCTTCAACAACACCTTTCCGAAAATATATTTGATGAACTGGCACAATGTAGATAAAAACCTTGGGCTTACTACTGTTGAAAATGCAGCTGACAACATACCCGGTGACTGCAGGTATTTTCAAAACCCAGATGTCAATCCCCTAACTCCTGAATGGCAGGGGGAAAATGTAATCTACCTCGGTGACGATATGTATTATGGTCATGGAGTAGGAATAAAAAATAGTGATGAAATAATAACTACTCTAAATAGAACCAGAATTGCAGGTTCATCCCGTTCCGCCCATCTCCTGCCCTCTGCCACAAGGCCGGATTTTGAAAAACTTTCCCAGCTTAAATAAATTATTGGGGAATTATTGGGGAACAGTTAACAACTTTTACATAAAAAAGTTGTTAACTGTCCCCTTGGTTTATCTTCTGTACAATTTTACAATATCCCTGATTTTATGTGCAAGTTTCCCTGTAAGACAATCCTTTTTAATTCTCCAGCACCAATTTCCACCTATAGTAGCCGGAGTATTCATCCTACTCTCGTTTCCAAGTCCAATATAATCCTGCATTTGGACAATGGCAAGTTTTGCAACGGATGCCATAACCCCTCTTATAAACCCCCAGTTATACCCTTCTTCATGACTTAACCTCAAATATTTTTTTGCGAAATCAGCATCATCTTTTTTTACATTTTGAAGCCATCCCATAATAGGTTCATTGTCATGAGTACCTATATAGACTACACAATTTTTTATGTGATTATGAGGCAGGTAATCACTGTCCTCGTTAAAATTAAAAGCAAACTCAAGGACCTTCATACCAGGATACCCGGATTCAGCTCTAAATTTTTTTACGTCTTCTGTTAAATATCCCAGGTCTTCAGCTATTATATCTACATTTCCAAGCTTACTTTTTAATTTATGAAAAAATTTCATTCCTGGACCCTGCACCCATTTTCCATCTACAGCAGTATCATTTCCACAGGGTACCTCCCAAAATGATTCAAATCCCCTGAAGTGGTCTATTCTAACTACATCATAAAGTTCTACATTTTTTCTCATCCTATCTATCCACCACTTATATCCTGTATTTTCTAGATAACCCCAATTATATACTGGATTTCCCCACAACTGCCCGGTACTTGAAAATGCATCTGGAGGGCACCCTGAAACCAAAAGAGGATTTTTATTTCCATCAAGCATAAAAACCTCACTATTTGCCCAAGTATCTGCACTGTCCTCCGCAGCATACATTGGTATATCCCCGATAATTTTTATTCCCCTTTCATTTGCATAATTCTTTAGGGCTGTCCACTGTTTTAGAAATACATATTGAATAAATATCCAGTAATTTATCTCATCATTTAATTTAACTCTATAATACTCAACAGCGGATTTTTCCCTGAGCTTGATACTTCTATCCCACTCTTTCCAGGGTTTTAGAGCAAACTCCGATTTCAGTGCCATGTACATTGCATAATCTTCCAGCCATATTTTATTATTTTCTTTAAACACTTTCATATCTTCATTATATTTATCCCCTGTATTTTCATAAGCTGTTCTTAAAACTTTCATCTTGTTTATAAAAATTTTCCCATAATCTATCTTTTCAGGATCACTTCCAAAGTCCAGGTTATCATATGAAGATTTTTTCAGAATACCTTCTTTATTTAAAAAATCCAAATCTATAAAATATGGATTTCCTGCAAAAGATGAGAGAGACTGATAAGGAGAATCTCCTGCTCCTGTAGGTCCCATTGGAAGCACCTGCCAGTATTTCTGTGAAGAAGACACCAAAAAATCTACGAAATCATAGGCTTCTTTTCCAAAGGTTCCAATCCCATAAGGCGACGACAAAGACGTAATATGCATTAATATGCCACTCTTTCTTTCCATCATTAACATGTCTCCTTTTTTATTTCATATAACAAATATATTTAAATAAATGTAAATTATTTCTATATATATTATACATTTTATTCAAGCATAAAAGAATGTCTACATGGTTAATATAATTTTGTAGTAAAAGATTAAAAATGGAGGTTATATTATGGCTAAAGCTGGTATGAGAAGACCGGATCCAAGTGATCCACACGGTACTGAGAGCAATAAAAAGACAAAGTTTCCCAAAAATAATGGTTCACCTGTTGGAGAAATCCAGGGCAAGGCAAAAACAGGCAATAAAAAAGCTGATCCAATAGAGGAGTGATTCATATGGCAAAAGACAGCCAAATAGACAAGAAAGAAGTAAGGGAACAAAAGGCAAAAGGTCAGACACCACTAACCCGTGAAGGGCAAAACTTTAATCGTAATGCAAAGAAACATTCTATAAAAAACAATCACTTTTAATAAAAATGAGATTCTAGTTTAAACCTCTAGAATCTCTCATTTTTATTATATAATATACAAGTTTTGATATGACGTGAACAATCCACAAAAATGGAATTCCAATCATAGTGTCATAGGAAGGAAGGATAATGCCAAATATCTTATATCAAATATTCTACTCATAAAGCCATGGGTAATCATTGAAATAACTACAGCTATTTTCAAAAGTATACTTTCAGAAACCCAATCCTTGTAAAATATCAAAAATATAGTAGGTGTAGATATAAGATAGTGCATATGTACAAACCTGTCATACATTTTATTATAATTATTGGATAGATTTGAAAGACCCCCATAATACAATGACAATTTTCCAAAATCTCCATTGTCATACTTCCCTATAGCTGGATTAATAAACAATGAATTTACAAGTATAATTATTATTGGTACTAAAATCAATATTTCAATTATGTGTGTTTTAAACTGCATTTACTGGAGTTCCATTTAAAAATTTCTTTAAATTGTCCACTGCTATATCCATCAGTCTCTGTCTTGATTCCTTTGCAGCCCATGCAATGTGGGGCGTAATTATACAATTTTTCGCTTTGAGAAGTGGATTGTTAGCCTCTATAGGTTCTTTTGAAACCACATCAACTGCTGCTGCATGTACTTTTCCACTATTAAGTGCCTCAGCTAAATCCTCCTCTACTATTAAAGGACCTCTGGAAGTATTTATTATTATGACACCATCCTTCATCTTGGATATCGCAGCTTTATTTATCATTCCCCTTGTACTGTCAAACAATGGACAATGAAGGCTTACAACATCTGATTTTTTCAACAGATCATCCAATTCCGCATATTTCACGGTATTATTTTCAAGAGTCCTGTCTCTATGCCTGCTGTATGCAAGTACATTCATATCCAGTGCCTGAGCTATTTTTGAGGTTGCCTGACCTATTCTTCCATATCCTATAATTCCAAAAGTTTTCCCCTTAAGTTCTGTAAGTGGATATTTCCAGTAGCAGAAGTCCTTATTATTTGTCCAACCACCCTTTCTTACATCTTCACTGTGAATCCATACATGATTGCATATCTCAAGCAATAGGGCGATTGTCATTTGGGCTACTGCAGCAGTACCATATGTAGGAATATTTGTTACTACTATATTCCTCTTCCGGGTTTCTTCAATATCCACTACATTATACCCTGTAGCAAACACTCCAATATACTTTAGATTTGGCATACTGGCAAGTGTATGTTTTGATATGGGAAATTTATTTATTAAAATTATTTCAGCATCCCCTGCTCTTTCTTTAATAAGATCCGGACAATCTTCAGGAGTCCTGTCATAAACTTTTATATCCCCAAATGACTTGAATCCATCCCATGTCAAGTCTCCTGGATTTAATGTATATCCATCTAACACAACGATCTTCATAAGAACCCTCCTAATTTTTTCTTGTGAATCATTATAGCACAATTTTGTAATAAAGTTTTTAATTATACAAAAGGCTTTCAAAAACAATTTATTTTTGAAAGCCTGCTAAATTTTACTTTTCTATTATCCTCAACCTCACAATTTCATCATGAACTATTTCAAACAAAAGCCCTGCTGCAAACCATACTGGAATGTAATCTAATCTTATAATTCCATCTATAGAATAACGGCAGTTTCCATAATCCCACGGACAAACTCCAATGAACTTCTTTATTATATTGCCGGTAATATATTCTATTAGAAAGAAAATAACTGTATAAACACCTCCTCTAAGGACAATCGGCCAATGTCTAATCTTATTATGTACAGGCTCTAATAAAACAGCCATGCCATATATGGGAAACATCCATATATAAGTAAATGCAGTAAGCTTTAAGTTTCCATTTAATAATGATCCAAATCCAGTCCACACTATTTCAGTGCACCATCCTAATAAGCCATAAATTACAAATCTTATCTTCATAAAAATATCTTTTACATATAACGAATTTATATTCAGGTAAAATATTCATAAAGGTGAATTTATTTCTTAAATTTAATATAATATTTATCATTGTTTTGGTAACAATATAATTGTACAAATAAGGAGGCGATATTTTATGACACAACAGACAATTACTCCACGTGAAGCATTGGAAATTCATGAATTACTTTCTGCTAAAAATCTTTGCATGACTAAGGCAGTAAATTCAATCTCTCAAGTTACCGACCCTGAGTTAAAACAGATTATACAAGATGACATAACTAAAACTAGAACTCAAATTACAGAATTAAAGACATTACTTTGCAAAGCAGATATGTCTAAAATGGCTATGTCCGGAAGTACGATGTAGCAGCTTAACAATATAGAAAAGGGGTGTAATAATGAACGAACAAATGATAGCAGCTGAATTTTTGTCATCTGCCAAGGCAAGTATGAAAAACTATGCTTCAGCTATTTCAGAAACAGCTTCACCAGAAGTTAGAAGTATTTTGAAAACGCACTTGAATGACGCTATATGTCTTCACGAAAAGCTTACAGAATATATGACAAAAAAGGGATTCTACAATGCTCAGAATCCACAACAGCAATTCCAGAAAGATATACAGGCAGCAGATACTGCTTTGAACCTTAAATAGTTGATTTAAGTGAGGAAATGGCAGAAAATTTATTTACATAGATTTTCTGCCATTTCTATTGATATATATAATACATCCAATTATAATAATATATAAATCAAACAGATTGGATGTGCACTATATGGAAAACGTAAACAGTCAATTCTTTTTATCACTGCTGATTATAGGGCTGGGATATATATTCAAACGATTAAATATAATAAAGCAAGATGATGGAGATGGAGTATCTCGAATTATATTCAATATAACTCTTCCTTCACTTATAATATACAACTTTAATACCATGAAACTGGATGCATCTCTTATATTTATAACATTGACAAGCTGTATTTTTGGAATATTCATGGGCTTTCTGGGAATACTTATTTTTAGAAATGAAAGCAGAAAAATTCGAGGGACTCTATCCATGCTTATTCCAGGCTTTAATATAGGCCTTTTTGCATATCCACTTGTAGAGGGAATATGGGGAAAAAATGGCGTAAAATACTTTGGTATGTTTGACATGGGAAACACTATCCCTATATTTGTAGTATGCTACTTGATTGCAAGCTATTTTTCATCAGATGAAAAAAATCTCGATATAAAAATAACCATAAGAAAACTGCTCACATCTATTCCTCTTATGACTTACATAATAACACTCATATTAAATCTGTCAGGTCATCATTATCCTGGAGTGATAATAAATATTACAGCAATACTTTCCAAAGCAAATGCACCCTTATCCCTTCTTTTACTTGGCATATGCCTGAATTTCACTATAGACAAAGTATATAGAAAAAATATATTTAAAATTCTACTTATAAGATATTCTATTGGACTAGCTGTTGGAATTATACTATTTAATATTCTTCCTTTCAACGAGCTTTATCGCTATACTCTTCTCATAGGACTTATAATGCCCATTGGAATGGCAGATATTCCCTATGCAGTTGAATTCAATTACGATAAAAAGTTTATAGGTACTATTTGTGATGTGACTATAATTATTAGTTTCATACTTATGTGGATTATTGTTGGTTTCTTTTAATAAAAACAATTTATTGTTATTTTTTAATTAATAGCATTAATAATTAACAATTTAATAAAATATTAATGCTAAAAGTATTGAATTTTATGTTATTAATTTTTATAATAGAATTACTAGCTTATATAAGAAAATTTAGAATAATTTTCAAGGAGGTCAATTTATGAATGAAGCTCTAGACAGTATGCTTATAACTGATGATAGCAATCTCAATGGTCTTAACCTTATAGGCTTAACCAGCTGCCCCATGAAAAAAATTTTTAGGGAGAATCTAGAAAACACTCTTCAAAAATATAAACAAGCTACGGATAAAATCTTAAAATGTTATACCCCTACAGGCTGCCACAGCAAAGAACACATTGAGGAATTATTGAAATCCTCAAATTTTGATGATTTACCAGATGTATTTACAGCATTAGGCTATAGAAATACTTTTAAAAGCAGCATATTAGACAACTTCGCATATAGAGGATATTTCAAATCACCCCAAGATAAAAATATAAATAAAGATTTTGATGGGCTTGGGCTGATTGATCCCGAAGGTATATACTCAATATACTCTGTATCTTCTGAGGTAATGCTCATAGACAAGAATAAATTGGGAAAACTTCCTGTACCAAAAACCTGGGCCGATTTACTGGATCCCATATATAAAGGTAAAATAATAATAGGTGGCTGCGATGGTGATATACATGAAGATCAACTTCTCTACTATTATAAAGACTTTGGAGATGAAGGAGTGAAAGCCCTTGCAGAAAACTCCAAAAACACCTGGCATCCAGCTCAAATGGCAAAATCAGCTGCGGTTTCAAGCAGAGATGGTGCGGCTATCTATATAATCCCATGGTTTTTTGCAAATGCTTGTCCTGATAAGCCAAATTTGAAGATAGTATGTCCAGAAGATGGTGCAATGATCAGTCCATCCTTTATTCTCACAAAAAAATCCAAACTTGATGAAGTAAGTGTTTTAACAGATAGCCTTCTTGGCACCGAATTTGGCACCAAGTGTGCAGACAATCTATATCCTTCATTAAACCCCAATGTAAATAATAACATACCCGAAGGCTTTAAATTCAAATGGCTGGGCTGGGATTTTATAAGATCCATAAATATGGAGGAAACTATGAACAATATAGTTGATGAATTTATTGACACCTTTAATAGAACAGGTGGAGATGCAGTACTTGAGAAAAAATAATTAAACTTTATTCAAATAGAAAATCACAGGGATAAAATTACAAATAAGAATATCCCCGTGATTTTTTATTTTATATTGTTTATTAGATAATTCATCTCATCTTTATTTATGGAGCCTTCAATAATCCTACTTAAATCACCTTCCTTGTTGATTAAAAAAGTAGTTGGAAATGCACCTATATTGTATTCATCCATAACATTTCCTCCAATATCAAATAGAACGGGAAAATCATATCCATTTTTATTTAGAAAATCTGTAATACCCTGTTTGGAAATTTCATTTTCAATGTCCGGTGCAGCTACTCCTAGAATTATGACATTATTTTTATTATTTCCATATTGTCTGTATATTTTATCTATATCACATATTTCTACTCTGCAAGGAGGACACCATGTTGCCCAAAAATTCAAAAATACAGTCTTTCCCTTGTAACTGCTAAGATTATGGATTTTTCCATATTGATCAACTAAATTAAAGTCCAAAGGTCTTACCTTTATGGAGGCACCTACAGGGTTGTTTATACATATACAAAGTATTATAATTATACTCAATGTTAAAAACCAAAAATTAATCTTTTTAATATTATTTCCAATCTCCATTTAATCCTTCCCTTCTTTAAAATACGTACTTGTTTTAGTATGGTTGAAATGCGCCTGATTTATCACTACACTTGTAATGACAACATATTGTATTATATAGATAAAATATGTGCAAAATCTTAATAAACAACTATACTTCAAGAAAGGACTGAATAATATTATGACAGACTTAAAACTTGCCATATTTGATATGGACGGATTAATGTTTGATACTGAGAAAATTATGCACAATGCCTATATGGAAGCAGGTAACTTGTATAATTACAAATTTGATGATTCTGTATTTGCAAAAACTACAGGTGCCAGCAGCAAAAGAAGGAATAAAATACTTATTGACACTTTTGGGAAAGACTTCCCTCTTGAAAAAGTATTATCCTATAAAGAAAAGAAATTCAAAGATACGATACATAAGTATGGAGTACCTATAAAACCAGGGCTTATTGAGCTTATGGATTTTTTTAAAGAAAACAAAATCAAAATAGCTGTTGCATCTTCAAGCAAAAGAAGTATTGTTGAATACAATGTGTGCCACGCAGGTGTATATGATGATATTGACTATATAATAAGTGGAGAGGAACTTAAAGAAAGCAAACCAAATCCTGAAATTTTTTTAAAGCCCTGTGAATTTTTTAATATAAATACTGACAATGCCATCGTCATGGAAGATTCTACAAATGGTATAATAGCTGCTATTCGTGCACATATAAAACCTATATGGATTCCGGATTTAATACAGATTCCCGATGATGTGAAGGATAAACTCTTTGCACAGGCAAGAGATCTTTCGCAAGTAATAGATATTGTCAAAAATAAATTTAAATAAACAATAAAAACTCTATGAGATGAAGGTCTGCATAGAGTTTTTATTATATAAAATTTACTATATTCTATAATATACGGCATTGACTACTGAGACTTTTCCATGTGCCTCAACTTTGGTGTCCAGGTATCTATCATCCATATATGCTCTCAATGAAAAAATTTCTTCACCATCATTTACAAATATCTCAAAAGATGACCTGTCAGAAAAAACATGCAACTCTAAATTGTCACTGTGAGGCAACCCTACACTTCTTTTATTCCCAAATGTATAGTCTTTCTATCTACAGCCAATACGTCACTTGAAATTGAACATTTGCAAATTTATCTTGATTGCATCTCAAATGCAATGACAATTTTTCAGTGTGCTTTACACTAAAACGTATTTTCATCTCATATAAATCAGAATTAAAATTATTCAAATTTTTAAGTTCAGCTGCAGGTTGCTGATATATCTTTATCCTTTGATTTTTTACAAGGGGATTTTTTTATAGTTTGAAAGACTTTCTTCCATACTTTAAATACAGCACACACTAATAAGCCTCTCTGTCTCCATCTTTGTCTTTCATATTTCAGGTATATGTAATATGCAATTTTTTATTGACTTCAATATAACTTCCAGAATAACAACCATCCTTGTCATACCATATGTTCAGTAAAAGAGCAGGTTAAAGTCTCTCCCAATTACTGTAAAAATTTATTAACCTTGTCCAATGTAGGCAATGCTTCTGTTGCACCCATTTCTGTACAAGTTAATGCACCTACTGCATTTGCAAATTTTACAATATTGGAAAATGCATTATTGTCTTTTAAAATATCTTTGGAATCAGAATATGCCATTTTATATAGAAGAGCTCCTACAAAGGCATCTCCTGCACCTGTAGAATCAACTGATTTTATCTTCACGGAACCTACAGTTTCAACATGATCCCCTGCAATAATCAAAGTCCCTTCTTTTCCAAGAGTTACAAGAAGCACAGTTTCTCCAAGTTTTGAAAGTGCAAGTGCTGCATCTTTTACATCGGATATACCTGTTATAAGACATGCTTCTGCATCACTTACCTTTACTATGTCAGATTTTGCTATGTACTTTTTAGACAGCTCTATAAATTCCTGATCTCTTCCAGCCCATAGATTATCTCTATAATTTGGATCAAAGCATATTAATTTTTGACTTTTTTCTGCATAAGCAAAAAACTTGTCATATGTATCTCTAAGTGAACCACCTAAAAGAGCTGTAGCTGACCCAAAATGGAATATATCAAAACTTTCCATTTCCTTAGCTTCTTTTTCATCTGGTTCATAAATTTCGTCTGCACCTCTTGCAAATACAAAATCTCTTTCTCCATCTTCTTGAACTGAAACAAATGACATAGTAGTTGGCTTGCCTTCTCTCTTCAAGAAAGTAGTATCTACTCCTTCTTTTACAAGACTGTTTTCAAGGAAATCTCCAAACGGGTCTTGTCCAACGCTTCCCCCAAAGCTAGCCTTTCCACCTAATCTTGATATAGCTGATGTAACATTTGCAGGGGCTCCACCTGCCTTTTTCAAGAAATTATCTCCTGAAGAAAGAGATACTCCTATATCCGTACATATAAAATCGATAAGAAGCTCTCCTATGCATAGTACTTTTTTCATAAACTGTCTCTCCTTTTTTTATTTATTTTATCACACTTATAAAACCATCACCTATGCTTATTTCAGTGTCATCTTTGGATGCAACATCTGAATATTAATCTGCATTGGTAACAAGTACACATGTAGTTATATCATATCCTGCTTCTTTTATCTTTTCAATATCAAATTCTACCAGAACCTCTCCTTTTTCAACTTTGACCCCAGTATCAGCATAGGCTTTAAAATATTTACCTCCAAGTTTGACTGTATCTATTTCAACATGGATAAGTACTTCAACTCCATTATCGGCTGTAAGTCATATAGCATGTTTTGCATTAAAAAGTACACTTATAAAATGGTCATTCCTATAATATAATTAATCATTGACACGCCTATTTTTATAGCAACTTTTGGAACTCCTGCAGCTTCCCCGCCTTGTGCCACATTTTCCATATATTATATTGGGAAGAGACAACTTATTCCTATGGCTTTGTTTGCAAGCATCCCGACCTCTACAGCATGAAAACTATATTATATTCCTGTTATAACTATTAATGAATACAGCCCAAAAAAATTATTCTTGCTGCCAATCCAAATGTATAAAACATTCTTCATTTAACTTTCTCAATTACATGTAGAAAATTTAGAAATTTTACTGTAAAATTTAAGTTATACAAAATATATACAGGAGATGTAAAGTCATCATGATTAATTTTTTCAAAAAATTAAAAAATAATTCCTATAATAATAAAGATAATGATGCAAAATTCCACGATGATCTTAGAGAACTGTATAATAATTTCTCTTTAAGAATTGATCCTGAAAAATGGGATGCTCTTATACACAATGCTTCAAACAAATACAATTGGTATATGGATATTATGGGTGATAAACTAATGCATTTTCTCATGTCCAATTACAATCTTCCCTATCAGATATGGACTTTACTGGATCAACATTTTCAGTGGAAAAGTGGAAGTAGGGAACTTTCAAAATCCTATCCAAAGGATTTCATACAATTTGTAATATCAAATATAAACAACCAATATAGGTTAAGATACGATCTGTTCAAATCAAAAATAAATGGTTCATATGATGATTTCATAAATTTATATTACAAAGCTTATTTTTCACTGCAAAACAAAAATCTCCATACTGCCCAAAAGTCAATCCTTCAGGCAAAGCAAATCTTTGACGGACATCCTGACCTAATTATCCTTGAAGGCAGTTACCATGTTGAAATCAATAGGATTGATAAAGCTATCGAAAATTTCTCCCATGTTATAAATAAAGACGATAATGATTTTTATGCCCATTTGAATAGAGCTGATACTTATATAAAATCAGGAAAACTTAGCATGGCATATGAAGATTATAGAAAATGCCTGAGTATTGATCCTGAAAACACAAGAGTTCAATACCAGCTTGGGGATTGCTGTCTGTACATGGGAAATTATCAAGAGGCAAAAGATATATATACTAAAATACTTTCAAAATACCCAAACGACAAATTAATTTCACAAAATTTAAATTCAGCTTGTGACTTTTTAGAGGAGGAATTGAAATGCCAATCTTAGGAATAGATTTAGGAACTACAAACAGCCTTGTTTCATACTGGAACAATGAAAAATCCGTAATAATACCAAATGTTTTCGGCGAAAATCTGACTCCATCGGTAGTAAGTGTAGATGATTCAGGACAAATATTCATAGGCAAAATTGCAAAAGAACGCCTTATAACACATCCGGACATGACGGCAAGTGTATTCAAGAGAAATATGGGTTCAAAGAAATTATTTAAATTGGGAAATAAGGAATTCCTGCCTGAAGAACTTTCTTCACTTATAATCAGATCGCTGAAACAAGATGCCGAATCATATCTTGGACAATCTGTGGAAGAAGCCATTATAAGTGTCCCTGCATATTTTAACGATACCCAGAGAAAAGCTACAAAAAGAGCTGGAGAGCTTGCAGGATTAAAGATAGAAAGACTCATAAACGAGCCCACTGCAGCAGCCATAGCTTACGGATTGTACGAGAGAGAATCCAATAGCAAATTTTTAGTTTTTGATCTAGGTGGAGGTACTTTTGATGTATCAATACTGGAACTTTACAAAAATATAATGGAAGTAAGGGCTGTAGCTGGTGACAACTATCTTGGGGGAGAAGATTTTACCAATATCATTATGTCACTCTTCCTGGAACACAATAATTTAAAACTGGAGGATATTGAATACAAAACTGCAGCATATATAAAGGAACAGTCGGAAATGGCTAAAATTAAATTTTCCACAGCCAAAGAGGTTTCAATAAAATGTAAGATAAAAGACAAATTACTTGATTACACTTTAAAAATAGATGACTACGAAAGAGACTGCCAAAGTTTAATTTCAAAACTAAGGAGGCCTATAGAAAGAGCCCTAAGCGATGCTAAAATAAAAGCAAGTGAAATTGACTCTATAGTTTTAGTTGGAGGTGCTACAAAACTTCCCATTATACGAACTTTCGTAAGTAAATTATTTGGGCGTATACCAAGTGTAAATATAAATCCAGATGAAGCTGTAGCTCTTGGAGCAGGAATACAGGCTGCAATGAAAGAGAGGAACAGGCATTTGAAGGAAATAGTACTTACAGATGTGTGTCCTTATACTTTAGGTACTGATATATCAATAAGAAAGCCTGATGGATACTACGAACCAGGACATTTTTGTCCTATAATTGAAAGAAATACAGTAATTCCAGTAAGTAAAAGTGAACGTCTTTACACTATACAGGACAACCAGGAGAAAATAAATATTGAAATACTTCAAGGTGAAAGCAGACTTTCTAAAAACAATATACTACTTGGTGAGATAAATATTGATGTGCCCCCTTCACCTGCAGGAGAGCAGGCCATTGACGTAAGATATACTTATGACATAAATGGCATTTTGGAAGTTGAAGTAACTGTACTTTCAAATGGATTGAAGAAAAGAGCCATAATAGAAAAAAATCCAGGTTACATGTCAAAAGATGAAATTGAAAAAAGATTTCAAGAACTTAGCAGTATTAAAATTCATCCTAGAGAAAAGGAAGAAAATAAACTTATTATGGCCAAAGGGGAAAGATTATACGAGGAATCCACAGGTAAAATTAGAGAATTGCTGGATTATAATTTACAAGTTTTTGAAGATATTTTAAATAGACAGGATGATCATGAAATAGAAGAAGCTGCAAAGAAATTAAAAATGATATTTGCTCAAATTGAACAGATGAAGGAATTTTAATAATTTTATTATGATATAAGGAGGTAATTATGAGTTTTTGGGATATATTAGGGATAGAGCCTACAGAAGATAAATCCGCTATAAAAGAAGCTTATGCATCACAATTGAATTTACATCATCCTGAAGATGATCCTGAAGGATTTCAAGCTTTAAGGGAAGCCTATGAAGCTGCACTGAAATACGATCCAGACAATCAGGACATTTCTTCAAATAATGACATTGACATAATGCAAAATTCTCCAATAAAACAATGGATATCAAAAGTAAATATTATATACAATGACTTTTTTCAGAGGATAGATGAAAATAAATGGTATGACTTATTAAATGAAGACATATGCTTTCAAATCGATACATCTGAAGAAATAAGTTATGAACTTCTCAATTTTTTAATGGTCAACTATTATCTTCCCCATAAAATATGGAAAATACTTGATGATCATTTTTTATGGAGTGATAAAGCTGAACAACTGTATAATATTTTCCATCCTGATTTTATAAATTTTGTATTGGATAGTATAAAGAGGCCAACAACCTTTAGATATAATCTATTTAAAAATGGATTGAATATAAATTATGATAAATATATAGCAAACTACTATAATGCTGTTCGTCACCTTAATGCAAATAATATATATGATGCCAGAAAATCAATAGACAGTGCTGCTAAAATGTATCCCTGTCATCCAGATTTGAAAATTTTAGATGGAAGATACTATTTAACAACAAACAATCTGTCTAAAGCTATCAAAATATTCTCTAAAGTTATAGAATCACATGAAGATGATTTTGATGCCCATTTAAATCGCGGCATTGCACTTTTAAGACTTGGAAAGCTTCATGAATCCTATAAAGACTACAGCAAGGCTGTTAAAATTCTCCCCAACAGTACTAGTGCTGCATATGGACTTGCATATTGCTGTTTTTGCATGGGGAAATTTGGGCAGTCCAGGGAACTATTCCATGATTTATTGGAAAAATATCCATATAACTCGGATATAAAAGCAATGTTCATTTCCTCCAATGATTATTTGATTGATGAATATAAAAATAAACCAGATTGTCACTATAAACTGGCTCAATGCTATTTTTACGCTGATGAATTTGAAAAATGCCATGAACTCCTAAAAGACATTATGAAAGATCCAAAAGCAGACTCCAAAATCTATCTGCTGCTTGGTAATACATTAAAAATCTTAAACTCATTCAAAAAAGCTGAAATGTATATAAATGAATCCATAAAGTTAAATCCTGAAAACTGGGAAGCCTATTATTCGAAAGCTTTGTTATTTGAAAAAATGAACAAATATAAAGAAGCTTTAAATCTATATAACAGAGCTGAAATCATCAACAACACCTCACCTGTATTATATGACAATAAAGGTAATCTTCTATGCAAACTTGAAAAATTCGAAGATGCTGTTGAATCCTACGGGAAATCCATAGAACTAAATTCCAATATTCCCCATGTGTATATTCATAGAATTTCTGCACTTGTTGAACTTGGACTCTATGATCAAGCACTGGATAATTGTGATATTGGTCTAAAAGCATTTCCCTACTACCCTGATTTATATATAAAAAAATCAAAAATACTTTTCGACTTAAAAAAATATGAAGATACAATCAATACATGCGACAGTGCTCTTAAAATAAACATTGAACACAGTAAAATATACTATTACAAGGGAATGTCATCATTAATGCTTGACAATACAGATGCTGCAATCAAAATGTACTGTAAAGCTATAGAAATGGACCCTGGCAATGCAAAATACTGCTATCATCTGGCATGTTTGTATTACGATGAAAATAACTATGAATTAGCTTTCGAGTACTATGGAAAAGCATTGGATATAGAACCAGAGTATATAGACTGTTATAATGACAGAGGGGTATTATATAAAAAGCTTGGGGATTTGGAGAGAGCAAAACAGGATTTTGAAAAGATACTGGAAGTTGACCCCAAATATATAAGTGCCTATAATAATTTAGGTGCTATCTATGGCACGTTAAAAGATTTTAGAACATCAATAGACTACTATAATAAATCACTGGAATTAGATCCGGACAACCCAGAAGTATACACTTCAAGGGGATTTTCATATAAATGCATGAAAAAATATCAAAATACACTCTCAGACTACAAACATGCTATTGAGTTAGATCCAGAGTATTTGCTTGCCTATAATAATTTGGGGATTTTGTATTTTGACAATCTAAACGACTATGATAAATCATTGGAATATTTTCAAATGTGCATAAAAATATCCCGTGATTACCATGAAGCTTATAATAATATTGGACTTTTATATAATAAATTGAAAGAATATGACAAGGGAATATCCTATATAACAAAAGCACTGGAAATAGATCCTGACAATGAACTGTACAATCTAAATATAGCTATTCTGTATCAAAACAACCATGACTATCTAAAAGCCATAGAGCATTATGAAAAAGTCATGGAGATTTCTCCTGACAATCAAACCGTAGAAAGAGCTTTAAAGAAATTAAAGAAAAAATCAGGTAAAAAATAAACTCTCCAGCAGATGTACTGCTGGGGTTTTACATAGACTTATCACATTAAAAATACTGCAAATATAGTTGTAACAACCAGACCTATTACAACAGGTATCAAATTTCTCTTGGTGAGTTCAAAGGCATCTACTTTGCATATTGCAGCTACAGGTATAACCGCCCATGGTATTATAGTCCCTCCACCTACATATATAGCCGCTATCTGTCCAAGCGCTGTAAGTACATCTATTCCTCCACCAAGTGAAATGGAAAACATGTGGGCTATGGAACCGACAAGGGATATACCTGAAAATCCAGATCCATCGAGACCTGTTATAGCACCTACTGCAGTCAAGGTTCCAGAAGCTACAAATGGATTCAGAGGTACTATACTAGAAAGTGCAACTCCGAGGTCATTTACTATTCCCTGGGAATGTTTTGGAAGTATATTTCCAAAAATTTCACCAAAGGCTGAATCCCCAAGGTAAAAAAATGCGGCTATTGGAATTACAACACCAAATATTTTAAATCCAAATTGAAGCCCCGCCACAATGTTGTCAGTTATTTTTTCAAGAGATGCCTTTTTATAATATATAATTGAAATTATACTGAGGATAAATACTGCAGTTCCACCTATAAGTGCTGTAGCATCCCCTCCTTGAAATTTATAGGTATACATGAGGAATATATCTAATATGAAAACAGCAATTATTATAGCTGCCAGTGTTTTTCTAAAAGTTTGTGGGATAACCATTTGTGACTCTTCATTCGCTTCATCTTCCAAATCAAAATCCGTATTGATTTTTCCCCTTTTCATATCCTTTCTAAGCATGTAAAATGCAGTTATAGTAGTAACTGCACCCATTACAATAGTAAGGGGTACACTGGCAGATATTACTTTGGATACAGGTATACCAGCTGCATCTGCTGTAAGCTTTGGAGCTGCTTGTATTATAAAATCACTGGACAGTGCTATACCATGCCCAAACAAGTTCATTGCAACTGCAGCCCCTATTGCAGGCAGTCCAACTTTTTTAGCTATAGGAAGAAACAGTGCCCCTATTAAAGCTACTGCAGGAGACGGCCAGAAAAGCCAGGAAAGTGCCATCATCACAATACCTATTACCCAATAGGCAGATGCTGGTGATTTGATTATCTTGCCAAAAGGTTTAACCATCTCTTTATTTATCCCGGAAGTAACCAATACATTGCTCATGGCAGTTATTATAGAAATTATAAATATGGTTGGCATAAGCTCTTTGGTTGCATATACAAGACTGTTGAATACTCCAATGAGGGATTTTGAAACAGATGCAGTTCCGACTATCCCAAGAATAAAAATTCCGACTATACATATCAAGGATATATCCCTTTTCATTATCATTGCAACAATTATTACAACTATGAATATAAGATATATAAAGTGGAGATTTGTAAGTACAATATTCATATTTTTCCCCCGGACAAATTAGTATACTAATAAGTTATGCAGTATAAAATATGCTGTGATAGGAAATATTAAATAACAATAAGGCAAAAGTTTTTTTGACTTGTATCATTTTAAGTGTTATAATTAAAAACTGCATCAAGTATTTAATTGTTGCAGTTCTTGCTTAAAGAGCAATTTGCGTTTTACATTATGGGGGCGCATTTTGGTTTCGACGGGGGCAAGTTGGGTTTGAGAAGCGAGTCGAGGGAACCTGTGGACCCGCGTTAAAAAACTATGGGGTTTAAATATAAACGCAAATAATAACGAAGAATTAGCTTTAGCAGCGTAATCTGCTAGCCGTCAGTCCGGATTTCCCGCGTTCCGGAGCCTGGCGCCGATAGCGGGGTCCCGAGTCCAGGAAAGCTTTGACTTGGAAACGGAATTTATGAAGCTACTGAATTCAGAAGCCTGTCCTTAGGCGTCTGAAGGAGGGAATGTTAAAATAAGGACTGCACTCGGAGATGCTCAGGCGTTTCTGCTTTCGGACAGGGGTTCGACTCCCCTCGCCTCCACCAATTGGTAACAGAGTATTTTAATAAATGACTATTTATCATCATTTGATAAATAGTCATTTTTGATATTGCATAATATCATTACTGTATGGTAACTAATATATAAAAGTTTTATGCTTTGGATGTCAAAATGGATGTCATTAAATTATCTCAGATACCTGTAAATTCAAGGCTCTACAAATCTTTATTGTTTTACTTAATCTCACTTTTGTAAATGGTAAATGTAATAAAAGAATTAAAGAAAGAATGTTTATTTTTGTAATTTTAGACAAGCTAATAATTCCAATATTCTTACCTTGCATATTATTTTTAAGAGGTATATGATTAAAAAAGAAAATATTATGATTGCATCTATAATTCCTAAAAAAGTTTATGCAATGCTTGTTAAAGAAGCGGAATATGAAGATAGGTCTGTTAGTGGAATGATACGTAAAATAATAAAAGACCATTATAATATAAGAGATGATGAATAGAAGCCTTGATAGGTATATACTATGAATGAAAAGACTACATTATATATAGAACCAGAATTAAAAAAGAAAGTACAAGTAGAGTTAATAAAAGATGAAGACAAACAAAGTCTATCTAATTTAGTAAATATATTATTAGGTAAGTGGATAAGAGAGAGGGAATTGAGAGATAAGGAATATTAATATAAAGAGAGTTCTAAACTTAATTAGAACTCTCTTTATATTAAAGTTAACCTTGGATCCTATACGCACTTTTAAATCGAAATGTTCTGTCTCCTTTGCATAATCAATTTAACGTGCCACAAGCTTAAAAGCTCTATTTCTGTATTTTTGTAATTTACTGTCCTTGTCAATATTCTTGTCAATAATTGTAATGCTTTTAGTCCATTTGTTTTTAGAAGATTTACTGTTTAGCTTGTCGAAACTTTTGTACACATCTGCAAGATTGAGCTCGGTATTTTTATATACCTTTTCCATGTTAATCTTCCTCCTCATTATTATTAATTCTATCACAATATTTATAAGATTGATAGGCAGTTGCATTTAATAATGCCATGTTATAGCAATAAACTTCAATCACCTTAATCTCATGTTCGGATGGTTTGTTAGAAAAATCAACAGTTAAAACACCAAAATTTTTAATTGGTATTGCCAATATAGCACTGTACGTTTGTTTCCCAGAAAAGCCATTCCAATCAGGGTCATTTTCTAAATCATAAACAAATTCTTCTTTTTCTTTTCTGAAAGCTCTGCCTGCAATAGAATCATCAATAGGCAAATATTTTGTATCAGTTTTATAACTGGTATAATTTGCACTTCTATAGAATGATTGGAGAACAGGTTTCTTATCTTTTTCTATACGTAAAGCCCATAAGCTCACTCGTTTTTGATTACTTCCTACAATATCATTTGAAATTAAATTATTTATTATCTTAAATTGTTCCCCTATTCAATTACATTTTCATTTTCTATAGAATCAAATATAACTGATTGAGAACTATACAAAAAATTTGTCAATGTGTTTAAAGAATTCAGTATATTATTATTTATTGCTTCTGCTTTAGATAAATCATTATGCAATTCGTGATTCTGTTTGGATAAGTCAAAAATTTTTGTTTCCTTTGCAACCGACTTAGTATATTTATAAGCCGACGTTATTAAGAGTGCACAGATAGCCATAAAAGCTATTATAAAAGTTACCTCAAAATGCGAAGTCCTGTTGGAGAAAAAGAGCCTAAAACTGCTTTTATAGTGTCTTCCATATCATATAATATTCTCCTATATAAGTATATGTTAAATACATTTAATTATTATAATTCAAATATGTCTTCGTTAAGATTAAGTATTCTACAAATATATTTAAATTCCTGCTTATTTTTACAATACAAATAAAATATAGTTATACTACTACTTACAGTATAATGTAATTTCTATACACTAGCTGTATGAGGTGGCATATGAAAGGCATAGAAGAAGTCTTACTAGAAATAGAGAAATTAAGAAGTGAATTATACAGATTAATAAATAGCAAGGGAAATTTAATGGATAAGGATGTAGTTAAGGTAAGTCAAGAATTGGATAGGGTCTTGAATGAATACAGGAAATTAATTAAAAATAGTATAGATAATGAATAAAAGCCTTGGTTTAATCCAGGGCTTTTATTGAAAAAATGTCGACAATTAAAACAAAGAAAACAAGGTGCTGTTTAATTTTATTATATACTATCTATTGATAATTACAATAAAGCCAATGTTAAGTTTTCGTTATATAATACTCAAGTAATAAATTTGCAATGTGAGCATATATTGTAATATGTTCATCCTCTAACTAGCTTTCAGTTTGGCTTTTATTACATTAAATAAGAGAGCCCTAAATAGGACTCTCTATGCTGTGAAAAACTTATGGTATATAGGAGATATACCATGTATATTTTAACATAGCTTTCATATAATTACAAAACATATAGAAATAAGCCTTGGCATTAACCAAGACCTATTTTAAGGGAACTATAAGAAAAATATTATAGTGTTATTTTATTATATACGCTTTATTAAATAATTTCAACAGTAAAAGCCCTAGATTTGACTAGGGTTTTTACTAAAAAACTTTATGACAAAAGAAGAACTATGATTCAATTATATATAATTATGTAATTTATTTCAATACCTAGAATAAATTTATAGAATATGATATGATTATAGAGAACACAGTTGTGTTCTATCATTACTTAAAATTAAAAGCCGTCCTTTTCTTTTAACTGACTTAGTTGTCAGTTATTTTTTTATGTAAGAAAAGCCCCGAAATCAATCGAGGCTTTAGCTATTAGGAGGAAAATATGCTTTACTTTATTATATGAAGTTAATTATATAATGTTTCTACTTTTTTCTTGCCTCTTTATATTATATAGATTTATATTCGAGTTGTTACAATGAATAAAATTTTATTTTACAGAAATACTATTATTGTCTTGTAGATGTATTGGCTTTTTTCAGTATAAATAAATATATGATGATTTGAAAAACCTAGAGAGTAGTTAGCTTTCTAGGTTTTAAATTGCTACTCTATCTAGCACTATTTATCACCTCATTTATACGCATCCCATTTACTCTTAGGCTTGTCTTCCTCTTCGTTTTTGGGTATTACAAGTTTGCATCTGCTGGATATAGTTAATCCTAAATCAGACGCCGCAGCCCTGCACTGTTTGAAATATTTATCTTGTATGCCTACAATATCCTTATTAAATAAATAATCTGTTTCTGTAAGCATCTCTTGTGTGACTTTTACATACATTTTTCTTGCAATAATAAATCTAGCCAAGGCATCTTGATCAAGATTAGACATTATCTTAACCCTAATTAATTCCTTAGCTATTCTATCAAATTCCTCTTTTAAATCGCCATCCAAATAAGATGGTGCCCTTATATTATCATCTGGGGCTTTCACTTCTGCATTTTTTCTTTCTTCAATTTCAGCTTTGGTTAAGTGTTTCTTTCCTTTAGCTGCAATCAGGTCTATAGGTTGCCTAGGTCTAGCCATATCAATGTTTTTCCTCCTTTCATAGTGCAGTATATGAACTTTTAAAATTCATTTAGGGAGTTTGTGTGCACGAACAGGCCCCCATGTGGTGCTACGTGATGAGCCCAAACTTTCTTATATCCCCCTAGCATCAGTAGTTTCGAGGTTTATGATTTATATATAGGAATTTATTATAATCTTTTCTCTTGCCTTGTTTTACTTTATTTACCATTACGTGTATGAATATTGCATGATTACATATGTTAACTTGCAAACTGTTTGTTCCATTCATTTAATATGAATCTTAATCGTTCTTGTGTTCTTACTTTATCTTTCTTATATAATTCATGTATATACTTATGGTTCATGTCAGTTAGTGGTACAAGGTTATCTATATCTAGCTTCTTACTGTAATCATCTTCTATTGGTATAATATCCGCCTCCTATTTTCCAGATATGCATAACTTTTCTAACTTAGTTATGTAGCGATAAGTCATTATATCCAACCTCAATTTATACTTGAACAATTACATTGTCTTTTTGCAACTTTAAAAACACTCCGTTTATCTTTAATTATCTTATAATATCTCTGTATATAAATAAAAAGCTTACTTCCTTTATATTTTTTATTTATTGCTCACAACATTCAATAAAAATAAACTCTGCCAAATTAACTTCAACAGAGTTTGTAATTAGTATCAATAATTTCTAATAATTAACTCACTATACTTATACTCTTTATCTTTGTACTTTCCCACTAGATTGTGATTTCTCTCAACCTCATCTATATTGAAATCCTTGTATAATTCTCTTACGAATTCACAGTCATTATATGAAAGAATAAATCTGCCTTTCACATTTTTAAGAACTTCACACAACCTCATATGATCCTCTTTTGAAAATTGCGCCTGATAGTATTTTTCAGTACCGTAAAGAGTACTATGATAATTATATAATTGAGTAAAATACTTAACTTAAGTAAATACTATAAGGGAAAGTATTTAGAACCATAAAACATTCCATTTGCAAAGTTTTTTACTTTATGTATATTTGTAACTTATTAATTTTATGGGAGGAAATTTATAATGGATAATAATAAAAACAGAATGAAAGACAGACCTAAGTCTAACACTGAAAAAAGAAAAATGTATTGTGAAGCAGGCGCCGAGATAGGTATCGAACATGGCAAAAAAATAGGTTCTCACTCAAATGGGAAAAAATACACAAAGAGATCAAAATTATCTCATAACAAATAATAAAGCCTAGAGCATTTTCCCACTCTAGGCTTAAAATTTCTATTGAGCTGCTGCACTCCCGGCAGTACTTTGAATACTAGCAATAGTCTGCTTTAACTGAGTATTCTCAGCCTGTACTGCAGCCAAATCCTGATTTATCTTAGCAATCTGTGCATTCTTTTCAGCTTCACTTACAGGAGCATGTCCAAGGTCATTTACTGCTTCCTGGATAAAATCATCTATCAATTTCTTCTGATTTTCAGTAGGAGTTATATTGATTTCTTTTAACGCTGCATAAACTGTTTCCTGTGCAGATTTAAATTTTTCTTCATTCGTCTGAAGGCTTCCAGCATGAGCCAGCTGCTCTGCTGCTTTAACTCCTGCCACTGCTTTTTGTTCAATCCAATCTACAAGTGTTGCTGCAGGTTTTAGACTTGGGATTGTCTTTGCTACCTGGATGAGTGGCTCTGTTGCTTTTAATACATCTCCTGTAGTATCAAGTACCTTTTCAGTGTTAATATTCTTTTTCTTTAAATAAGGTACCAATCCATAGATACCACCAATTACCCCTACTAAAACTCCACCTACTGCTACAATATCATTTACATTAATCATATTTATTACCTCCATTATTTTGATAATTTCATAGATTAGCTATTTTACTAGCCCTGTAAAGCAAAATTCTCACACTACTTTCCAGTAGATAAAATGAAAATTTATTATTCATATAATTTTCACTTTACATTTTCATTAAAGTTTTGCATTGACTTTACAATACATGTTGTAAACAAAAGCTTGTCTATTTACCCCCATTTTTAATAAAATTAAGAACTAATTGCATAGTTGCATATCTATCTGAACCTGATATCAGTTTAGTAAGATAGCTTGTATACTGTTTTTCATTTCCACCAACTGCATATACATTCTCCACCTGGCTGAAATCAAACTTTCTACCATTGGAAATTGTAGGACAGTTAAGATAGTCAGCAAGTATTTCAGCACTATTCTGATCGGGTCCATAATTGTAAACTACTATATTTTTCACTTTTTTCTTTCCTCCCTTTAGAGAATTATAAAAATCCTCTGTCATATAATTGAGATCTATATATCCAATTACACCTGATATCTGTCCCTTGTCTATGAACTGCCATATTGAATATTTATCCCATAAAGTAAAGCTTGGTGATTTAACTCCATAATGAGCCACCCACAATGGATATTTGGTTATTTTACTGTTTAGATGTTCCTTTATATAGCTTGGATTACAATAGATAAGTGCTGGTGCTATATCTGATATAATATCCAAGAAAGCTAGACATGCATCTGTCATATCTCTACTGCATTTTTGCTCAAAGTCCAGGACTACAAAGTCAGGCTTTGCTCCTGCAGCAATTGACTTGAAAAAGTTAGCTTCACGAATGGCTTTGGCCCTATCCTGGAAGTTAGCGAAATGATATCCTCCAGCAATAAGTCCTAAAGCCTTTGTATTAGCAATATTATTATTGTAAAATCTATCTATAAAGGTTGCCCCTTCGGTTGCCTTTGATATAACAAACTGATGATCCTCATTTTTAAGCAGATTGATATTAACCTTTCCGTTAAGATTACTTATATCAACACCTTTAATCATATAAATACCTCCTCGTTTTTATATTATTTATGTGCCTTAAAAACTGACATTCTTTTCACTTCAGATGCAATTCAAGCAAATAAATAAAGAGCCCCAAAAATGAAGCTCCCAAATTCCCATACCCCACTTAAAAGTACTTATTAAACTTTTAAGCCTATCACATAAATCTTCCAGTTTTTCATCTACTCTCTCCCCTTTTACTTCAAGCATTTTAAGTCTGCTGTCATGTTCATCAAAAGTATTATCATATTCCTCTAATTTTTCTTTTATATGTCTGTGTCTTTCTTCATCTAGCTTTGCATCATAGCATTCACTCATTTCTAACCTCCTGTTTTTAAGTATCAAAAAAGAGTCCTGGATTTATTTTTATTTTGTTGTTCAACTTTATCCTTGAGGATCTACTTGACTTTCACACCTCTCCACCTTCTTTCAAAAACAAAAATAAGCACCAGCTTTGACCAGTACTTATTTTTGTTATCATTTTTACTTATATAATAGGGGGACTATTATTTTCATTTTCTCTAAGGCCATTTCCTTAGGACACTTATAATTATATATAGTATTTGTTACGGTTTAATGTCATATTTATTAATACTATGTAAACATATTCCACTATTTCATGAATAATGTTAAAAGACACCCAGATAACCAGATGTCCTGCACAAGATATAGTATTAAATTTTGCGGTTTCCCGCATTGGAGCTCCATTTAACCATGGAGGTATAGGTTTATTTGCCCCAACAGTTTCGCATTGTTAAGAGGCTTGATGGGTTATATTAAAAAAGGAGAACTTATGTCTTAGCCACAATTGACTATATATAGTATGTAATACTTTTACATGAATTTTGTCCCAGCTTTGTCTCACTTTTGTCCTATTTTTGTCCCAAATCTGTCTCATTTCTGTCTCACAATTTTCACTATTTATCTTTTACTTTTAATCCCAGTACCTTTACTTAACAAATATAAACAATATTGATTCATTACTTATACCTTCTTCTTTAGATTTTTCCATTAGTTCTTTATGAAGTGATTTAGGCATTCTCAACTTAAACTGACCCGAAAAATTTTCTTTTTCCATAATATTTAATATGTTCGTAAAATATCCAAACAGGAGCGTGACTAAGGTAAACGTAAGCTGTTTACCGTTTATATTTTCTTTCTACATTATTGTTTTATACTCCATATTATTTCTGGCATCCTTCCAAAACCAACACTGATCCAAAATTCTTCAGGCTCGTGCACAGATCTTCTCTTTCATGCACCGGCCCATTTCGCAAACCTGTAACAACAGGTACCTCTTCAGCATCAAATTCCAGTACCTCAAACATGTGTTTCGTATAATCAATATAAGATTTGAACAGGCCAGCATCAGGATTACCTTGATTAAATGAAAGAATCAGCTTTTGTTTCACAGCATTTTCTTTGAAAAACGGAGAGAATCGCGGGGAAAACCGTGCAAACAACCTATCGGTAAATATCTTGCCTTGGGCACTCATCTGACCCATGTAAATCGGTGAGCCTAAAACAATGGCATCTGCATACTCAAGTGCATCATAAATTTTCTGCATATCGTCGTTGATAACACACCCCTGATCGCCGTTGTGGCAAGCCCAACATCCACAGCATGGTTTGATATCAAGATCGCTGAAACTGAAAGTACTCGTCTGGGCACCCTGTTCCTTTGCACCTTCGAGTATTTTATTTACAATAAAAGCAGTATTGCCTTCTTTACGCTGACTTGCGATAATTCCGATGATATTCATGCTTTTTCCTCCTTGCATATCAGTTTTGTTTTCCGTTTGTTATGCGGATTGTATGTTCATTGTACGATCTCCTCTTATAACGGCATTTTTGTTTCCTTGTCAACATAATTATTTTATCATCTCATTGTTTCCTTGTCAATATCAATATTGAAGAGGAAACAATAAAGTCTGTGAATTTAAAGACGCACAAAAATGCAGCCCATCCTCAATAAGGGAGAGCTGCCGGAAATTTGTTGTTTCTTAATATGTTTCAAGGAGAGTCCGTAAAACTATAGGTTATCAGATTTCATATCTACACCCAGTTTCTTTATTTCCGTGTCCAAATGCATATTATACTTTTTCGCGAAGCCGAGTATAATATCAAGCTGTTCCTCTGTTACTTGTTCAAAAAAGGGTTGATCTCTATCCTTAAACTCTCTGTGCATTTCCTCATGGATATCGTAAATTGTTTTTCCTTGCTCAGTGAGTTCAAAATAGACTTCTTTATTATTATTCGGCTTCTGATAACTTTCTATAAGCCCTTTTTTTACGAGTTTCTTAGTTAGTTTGCTTATGGCACCTCTGGTCATGCCAAAAGACTCCGCCAGCTTTGTCACGTTGGAATCTTCATCTTCTCCTATATAAGCAATACAATGTATTTCAGAAGGATTATAACCCTTAAGCCTATCTTTCATCTTAAAGCTATCAAGCCATATTCTTTTTTTAAATATGTCCCATAAACCCTTCATTGCCCGTTCTTCTTTGTTCATTGCTTGTCCTCCAATCTGTTGACACTTAATCGTATTATATAATAGTTTCGTTTCCCAGGCAACAATAGCAAGGCAATTAGATATATAAACAATACATAAAAATGAGCACCCTAAATGACGAATGCTCATTTTGTAATATATTGTTGGGAGAACAACAATTATTGGTATCTAATGGCGGTTGCACTTAAGTTTGGTGTGCCCTGCAACCACAGGCACCAGTCTGGTAATTACCATTACTTTTATTCATTTATGTAAAAGCATTATTTCCGTTTTCTCTAAGGTATTTCCTTAGGACACTTATTATTCTATATAGTTTTTGTTACGGCTTAATGTCATATTGGTTAAGTATTTGTAAACAATTTATACCATTTTATGAATATTGTTAAAGAACAATTAGCATATGCCTGCTTATGAAAATAACTATTTAACAGCCTACCAAAATAAAATTATATTAATGGAATATAATATAAAATTATATCCGTATAACTTCCATCACCAAGCAAGTAACCAGCAGGAATAATACCAATACGATTAAATCCTATCTTTTCATACAGATGAATCGCACTTTGATTTGTACTTACAACAGCATTAAACTGAAGAATGGAAAAATTCAATTCCCTTGCCTTGTCCATAGAATGGCGCACCAACTTTTCTCCAATATGCTCCCCCCTATAATTTGCACAAACAGCATATGAAGCATTTGCAATATGACTACAGCGTCCAATATTATTGGGGTGTAAAATATACAATCCCAAAATTTGATTATCACAAACAGCAACTGCTGTAAATGACTGAGATGCAAAAAATATTTCTGCCTCCTTTTCACTCATTTTTTCTATTTGAGGAAATGCTTTTGCTTCTTCAACTATATTATTCCAGATCCTTGTAATGCATGGTATGTCTTTATCAATATACTTACGTATTGTAATTTTCATCTTTGGCATTCCTTTCTTTATCATAACTATTGAATATCGAAATTTACAAGAGATACTATATTAAATAAATTATATCATTATATTTCAAAAATAACCTTGAATGTGATGTATATAACAATGGTTACTAAAAGTAATCAGTTTAATATACTCCTATTTTTTCCTGTAAGCATAGAATTTTTAGTTAATGTCACAGTTTTGTAAACAAATTAGTCGTATAAGTAATATTTTTGTAAATAAAACATGCAATTTCTAATATATAATAGGCTTATATGCAAAATTAATTACATCAACTATTTTATGTAATAGGGAGGGTGATATTATTTATAAAATTATAATACTATTATTTATTAATCTGATGATTTCATCAATAGCTAATCCAATTTTAAGGTGCAATAATAATAATAAAAATACTTTAAAAAGTTTATATAATACAACAATAAAAGTATCTACCATAAGTAAAAATCCCAAAACCATTAATTTAAAATATACATCAGCAAAACCAATTTATACTTCTATAAATCTAAATTTTAACAAACCAGTTATAATAGCTCACCGTGCTGCAAGTGGTGCTGCCCCTGAAAATTCTATTCCTGCAATTGATGAAGCGTCAAAAATCGGATACTGGGGTGTAGAACTGGATGTGTGTTCATCATCTGATGGAGTTTTATATTTGCTCCACGATGGTACACTTGATAGGACCACTAATAGTTATGGCCCAATATCGTCAAAAACTTCCAAGGAAATAGACAAGCTTGTGATCAATAAAGGCCCGAATATATCCAATTACCCAAACTTGAAATTGCCTAGATTTGAAGATGCTCTTTTAGAATGTAAAAAATACAATCTTATACCGGTATTTGATATAAAATTTCTTAGCAACAAAACTAGAGATTTAAATACAATGTTAAGAATTATAAAAAAGCATAACTACAGCCATAAATTATTAATTCATTCATTTAACTATAAGGATTTAGAGTATCTTCGTAAAAGAGACAAAGGACTTATCTTGATGCCTATGGTAAACCCAAATAAAGAACTTTATGGCTATAGATATATAAAATCATTTAAATCTACTGAACTAGATTGTAATATTGACTATCTAAACAAGAATCTTATACATAAAGCCCATAAAGATGGGCTAAAAGTATTCTGCTGGACAATTGACAATCCTGAAGAACTTAAAAGGGCATTAAATCTAGGTGTAGATTTCATATACTCTGATAAATTTAATCCCAATGACATAAATGCATATTATAGGCCTAAAACAATAAGATAAGTAAAAAATTCCAGCTTTAAAATCAGGTTGGAGTTTTCTATTTATGAAGGATTTTTAAAATTATTGTCGAATATATCTATTTGGTTTTATTACATCGGAGGGAATGTGAGCAATGGTCAAAATTTTATTAATTATACTCGTTATCTTTGCACTATACTTTTTACTTGTATTTTTCAAAGACTATGTACAAAGATTAAAGGATAAAGAAGTAGACAATAAAAAATTTTTTATATTTGGAATAACAGGTTTTATAGCAAATTTTTTTGATACTCTTGGAATAGGGAGTTTTGCAATTTTAACTACACTTTTAAAAAACCTCAAACTTACTGAAGACAGACTCATACCAGGTACACTAAATGTAGCTTGTTCCATACCTGTAGTAGTTGAATCCCTTATATTTATAACTATAGTTAAAGTAAACGTATTTACTTTAGTGTCCATGATTATATCAGCTACAATTGGCGCTATTTTAGGAGCTTCATTTATATCAAAATTAAATGAAAGGAAAATTCAGATAGGAATGGGTTCAGCCCTCCTAATAGTGGCATTTATAATGTTTTCAGGACAGATAAATTTAATGCCCTCTGGAGGAAATGCTACTGAATTAACTGGAATACGTCTGGTTATAGGTTTAATAGGAAATTTCATATTTGGAGCTCTTATGACTGTTGGCATAGGAATTTATGCTCCCTGCATGGCATTGGTATTTGCCCTTGGCATGAGCCCAAGAGTAACATTTCCCGTTATGATGGGATCATGTGCATTTTTAGAAATTGCCGCTTCAATAAAATTTGTAAAAGAAAAATCTTATGATATAAGAGTTCCGATTCCAACTATGATATTTGGAAGTATTGGTGTCATAATAGCTGCATACATAGTTAAAACATTGCCTGTTTTTATACTCAAGTGGGTACTTATAGTAGTCATAGTATATACCTCGATAATCATGTTCAGATCTTCAAAACATAACTCCAAATAAATCTATATAAAAATATCCAACCTTGGTATAAGATTATATTAAGGTTAGATATTATATGATTAATATATATTTATCTCTTCAGTTATCTATATCTTTCTTTCATTTGCCTGTCTATATCCCTCTTGGCTGCCTTTTCCATAAGAGAATTTCTCTTGTCATAGTCTCTTTTACCTTTGGCAACCGCCAAATTTACTTTTACGCGTCCATGCTTAAGATAGAGAGACATTGGAACCAGGGTATACCCTTTTTGGGCTGTATATCCAAGAAGCTTCGATATTTCAGATTTATGAAGTAGTAACTTTCTCGTCCTCAAAGGATCCTTGTTAAAAATATTTCCCTTTTCGTAAGGGCTTATATGCATATTTTTTACATATATCTCACCATTCATTATATCTGCATAACTATCCTTCAGGTTTGCCTTTCCTTCTCTTATGGACTTTACTTCCGTTCCTACGAGTTCAATTCCAGCTTCCATTGATTCCTCAATAAAATAATCATGCCTTGCCTTTCTATTTTCAGCCAGGGTACTTCTCCCTGTCTTCTTTTTAGTCAACCATATCACCCCTTTACAAAGTTCAAATATTAAAGTTTAAATTTGCTCTTTGATATTTTTTTCATCTTTAATCATCTCAAAATAAATTTCATGAGCTGCCATATCAACTTTGAGCACCCTTACCCTAACTTCATCCCCCAATTTATAGATATTCCTGGTCTTCTCCCCTACAAGTGACAAATGCCTGTCATCATATATATAATAATCGTCAGTCATAGTACTTAGATGAATCAATCCTTCAATTGTATTTTCAAGCTCCACAAACATTCCAAAATTGGTAACAGAGGATACTATACCATTGTATTCTTCTCCTATTCTCTTACTCATGTATTCAGCCTTCTTCAAGTCATCCACTTCTCGTTCAGCATCCTGTGCCACCCTCTCCATTTCTGAAGATTGCTTTGAAGCATATTCAACTTTTACATTCAATCTCTTTACTTCTTTTTCATCCAGTTTACCATTTATTAATTCCTTTATTATCCTGTGAATGATTAAATCCGGATACCTTCTTATTGGAGATGTAAAATGGCAGTAATACCTTGCCGCCAGGCCAAAATGTCCTATACATTTAGAAGAATATCTTGCCTGTTTCATGGATCTTAAAAGAAGTGTACTGACTACTGTCTCTTCCTTTTTGCCCTTTACCTTTTCTATAATTTCCTGAAGTGCCTTTGGATGAACTTCCTGTCCCCACTTTATAGTGTACCCCAAGTTGTGTACAAACTCATTAAAGTACATCAACTTTTCTTCATCAGGGTCTTCATGTATTCTATATACGAAAGGCATATTGCTCCAGAACATATGCTCAGCTATAGTTTCATTACATACAAGCATAAATTCCTCTATTATGCGATTTGAAATTCCTCTTTCATAAGGCTTTATTTCTACAGGTTTTCCCAGATCGTCAAGTATTATACTGCATTCTTGAAAATCAAAGTCTACAGCTCCCCTAAGTATTCTCTTCTTATACAATATGTCGGCAAGTTTTCCCATAAGCTGGAATGTACCTGTCAGATAACTATATCTGCTTATCACCTTGTCGTCTTCACCTTTTAATATCTTGGTAACATCTGTATATGTCATTCTTTCACTTGTTCTTATTATGCTCTCCACAATTTTATGGTCTACTACCTTGCCTGTATCATCTATTTCCATAAAACAGCTTAAAGTAAGTCTGTCAACTTTAGGGTTCAAACTGCATATTCCATTTGACAATTTTTTAGGGAGCATAGGTATGACCCTATCTATTAAATATACAGAAGTTCCCCTCTTAAGTGCTTCTTTATCCAATGGGCTTCTATCTGTTACATAGTTGGAAACATCTGCTATGTGAACTCCTAAATAAAAATTACCATTTGGAAGCTTTTCAATAGATATGGCATCATCCAAGTCCTTTGCATCTTCACCATCTATTGTGACTATTGTAAGATCCCTTAAATCCTCTCTTCTTTCATATTCCTCCTCTGGAATTTCATTTGGTATA
Source organism: Clostridium tyrobutyricum DSM 2637 = ATCC 25755 = JCM 11008 (assembly GCF_000359585.1). GTDB lineage: Bacteria > Bacillota > Clostridia > Clostridiales > Clostridiaceae > Clostridium_B > Clostridium_B tyrobutyricum. Next base: position 66,954 of record NZ_APMH01000002.1, read on the forward strand.
TTATCTGCATAGCTTTCAACTTTTGCAGGGAACTCTTCAGGAAGACCATTCTTTTTGATTATGGTCAATATGTCTATTCCCTTTTCAGTCTTCTTTCCAAGTACGTTTATTACCTTCCCTTCTGGATTTCTTCTCCCATCAGGCCACTGAACTATCTCCACAATAACTACTTCCCCGGTTTTTGCCCCTTTTTTGCAATTCTTGGGTATAAATATATCCTGATATATTCTCTTTTCTTCTGGCACTACAAATCCAAAATTTCTGCTGTCCTCATAAATACCTATAATAGTCTTGTTAGCCCTTTCAAGTATCCTTATTATTTCTCCTTCACATTTTTTTCCGCTGTTTTCTTCTTTTAAAACTCTTACCATTACCTTGTCTTTGTTCATGGCACCATTCACACCGGAAATAGGTATAAATATATCGGTTCCCTCTTCAGGAATTACGAATCCATAACCTTTTTGATGCCCTTGAAACTTTCCTACTACAAGTCCCATTCTCTCAGGTACACCGTATTTATTGGTCCTTGTCTTAACTACCCGTCCGTCCTTTTCCATATTTCTAAGTATCTTCTTGAATTCCTTTTTTTCATCTTTTTTTATACCGAAAATTTTTTCCAATTCCTTTATATCTGTAGGCTTATATGCCTTTTCTCTCATAAAATTTAAAATTGCTTCTGTTATATTCATATATTCACCACCTTTTATTATGTTGGTACAATTTCACTAAAAATATTCAATATTTTTATAAACATATCCACTATTTACATTATACTTCTGAACTTAACCCTCGTATATAATTTTTTAAAAGTAATTCCAAACCCGAAGAAAACAATTATATAAAAAAATGAATACCTCAGAATCTAAACTCTGCTGTATTCACGGTATACCTACTTTATTAAATACTGAATTATACACAACACTGCAAAAATTATAGCTAAAATCACAGTCAATCTTGAAAGCATGGCTTCTGAAGTTCTTGATTTATTTTTGGAATAAAAACTCTCGCCAGCCCCACCTGATATAAATCCGCTTAACCCATTGGTCTTTCCAGGCTGTACCAATACTACAGCTATTAAAAGTACTGCTATTATAACTTGCACTACCAAAACAAAAGTATGCACGAAATCGCCCTCCTAATTATCAACTAACAACGCTATTGACATAACATACATTTTATCACATATAAAGCCTAATTTCAATTTTTAAAAGTATATATCTGAAAATTCCATATTTATCTTGTTTAAACTGCTATCACTATCAATAGCTATTTCATCATGATTTTCAGATACATTTTTTGCAGGTAAATTTACTATAAATTCACTTCCGACCCCCAGTTTGCTTTTCACATCTATAGTTCCTCCATGCAATTCTACAAATGATTTTACAAGATAGAGGCCTATGCCGCTTCCTTCACATGGCCTTCTAAGGCTTTTATTAACCTGGCCGAATCTTTCAAATATCAGTTTTATCTTATCTTGAGGAATACCTATGCCTGTATCTTTAAATTTAATGAGGACATGATCATTTTCATCTACTATATTTACAAATATCTTACCGCCTTTATCAGTAAATTTTATTGAATTGGAAAGAAGATTCAATACTATTCTTTCCATTTTGTCTGTATCTATAGCTACTATCTTTTCCTCAGTATCAGTATCAAAAATCAATTGTATACCCTTTTCATCCAAATAAGGAACTATGGATTGTGTTATATTCTCTACAAAGCTTACAATGTTGCTATTATGTAGACTAAGTTTTAAAAATCCAGAGTTGAGTTTTGTAACATCAAGTAGATTTTCTATAAGCCTCATAAGTCTGTAACAATTTTGCTTAACTATTTGCAAATATTTCTTTTCCTTTACTACATAGTTTTTTGAAGTTAAATCATCATTCATATCCAATACCTGAACAGCTGAGAAAATAACATTAAGGGGTGTTTTTAGTTCATGGGAAACATTTGACAGGAATTCTGTAATGAGCTTGTTTAACTCCCTGCTTTCATTTAATAACTTAATACTTTTTTGAACATCTTTTTCAAGCTTTTGAATTTGTTTTTCCGAACTAATATCATGTATTCTGGTAAGTACAGTAGGCTTGCCTTCATATGTAAAATATGTTGAGGTATTTCTTATTAATAGCATATTACCATTAATGTCCACTATTTCCTGATCAAAGGTATAATTAGTCTTCTTTTTAATATATATATTATTATATATTCCGTTTACCAATTCTCTATTATCCTTTGGTATTATATCATCCATACTTATATCCTTAATACTATTATATTGAGATATCCCTATAATTTTAGCTGCACTTTCATTTAAAAATATAATTTTCCCAAATCTATGCACAATAATTGAATCTCTTGAATTTTCTATCAACAGATTATAACAGGCCTTGTTTTTCAATATCATATCTTCTATTCTTTTTCGCTTAATATCCTGAATATTTATTTTGCTATTTAAATTTTCAAGTTCAATATTTTTTTCCTTATACTCTCATCTTCGATCTCCACATAGTGGCCTAATGGCCAGGCTGTAAGCACATATACTGCAGCTACAATCAGATCATTTTGGAATTGGAAGTTAACCCCAGAACTTGAAACTGGAACATATATCAAGTCTATGACCAGTACTGATACTGCTGACACCAAGGCTGTAATCATTCCATGTTTTATTCCAAGCTGAAGAGTGGCTGTAATAATTATAAACAAAAACATGAATTTATATTCAGATACACTGGATCTGCACATTATATCCAATACAGAATACAATGCTATAAAAATAAAGTTTTCAACTATCTCTATGGTTCTAGTATTTCTGAAATTAAGTATTTTTACAGAAAAAAAAGACCATGCAATATATATTAAAATTATGGAACAAATCAACACCTGAACTGTAAATACATTGGGAAATGCATTATTCATATTCAAATATATGTTCTTTGTAGAAATTCTGTTATAAACTATAATATAACAGAACAATAGGGAAACCAATTTTACAATGGATATAATATTGTATATCTTCTTTCGTTTCATATCCTCCAAATATCTCATATAATTACACATCCGTATCTTAAAATTTATAAGAAGTATAGGAATACTTCCTATACTTCACTCCATGATGTTATTTCTTATGTCTCATGCACTCAGGCTCTTTAGGTTGATATGCTGAGAGAACACATGCTGAATTATGTGTGGAAAATGCTGCATGAATAAATATTTTTTTGCTTAACTTGGCTACAGTTTTTTTAATTGAAATTTTCATAGTATATCATCTCCAAAATTTTATATTAAAATATTAAAATAAATTATTTTCTCTTTTCCTGTAAAGTACTTTATAACAAATTATTATACCTATAAAGAATAAAATCATAGATGGCATAAAATATATGTTCTTAAACAAATCATCATTTAATATTGTACTTACATTTTGTCCAAATATATGATTTAATACTACAGTATTTAATTGTTCACTTGCTGAAAGCATAGCCATTAAAATCAGAGAATATGCAATACTTTTAGCAAATGGAATCTTATTTATTTTTATACATAGTGTCACATACACAAGTATATTTAAAATAGTGTGAATTCCAAACTGTATTGGAAGCAATCTTATAGAATATACTGCGAAAGAAAAAATAACAGTACTGGCAATTATACGATTTCTATCAAATTTTTTATGACAGAACAAATATACAGCAAATACAAACAAAAATGATTCTGGAAATGTTCTCAATAATAAATCTAATAAAGATATTTTAAGCATGTGTCTATCTCCCCTATTATTAGAATATATTATCATTGTACTATTGTTCTGCATAAAAATAAATAATCAGACAGCAAATAAGTTTTTATGTATTAATTTGTCTACTATACATATTTTTCATTAGCAGATCTACTCCATATAAAGTTTTATATCCAATAGGTGTAAGGGTAAATGACTGCCATATAACTCCCATATATATACATACTGCTAAATTCAACAACATAGTATTATAATATTTAAAATAGAATGTCATAAGTAAGGTATCAATTATAACTAGCCCACATACAATTAAAATAGAATTTTTCTTTAGTCTATATATCATATTTTTATCTGAAATAGGCTTGGATCCAGTATCTGCTGGGGCAAACTTAAATACAAGACAAAATGAAATTATGAAACATAAAACTCCTATGGATACTATGAGTGCAATATTAAAATTTACAAATATATTTTTTATGACAAGTCCAAAAGATGTTGAAATAAATGTAGTAATTATCATACATCTTGATGGTGCAGTTGCATGCTGCCCCCCTGAATACTTTCTAAGAGCAGCTATTGTGCATACTACCAAAAGAGATTGAGGAAGTACATGAAATATGATTCCAAATAAAACAATCCAAAAAAAGCTTAATATTGTCTGTAAGGTACAAAATGCTCCATAACATATTATATCCTTTTCATCATCGTTCACATTTAAAATTGAAGCTATTTTTACAGCTATCTTATTTGATGCCTGTTCTACCAATGACATCAAAATTACCTCCTCTTTTGTGTTTGCAAAATAAATTGTAATATAAAGAAATACCAACTATAAAAAGTATGAGTGATGGCGCAAAATATAGATTTTTATGAAAATCATTTTTAATTATAATATTAAAACTATCTTCACATAATATATTTACAACAGCTATATTCAGTAATTCACTTGTAGAAAGCATGGCCATTAGTACCATTGCATACTCTATACTTCTTTTACACCCAATTTTATTTATATTAATTAACAATATCAAATAAACCGTCATATTTAAAATTATATGAACTCCAAACTGTATTGGAAGCAATCTTATAAGGTATATGCTAAGAGCCATAATAATACTGCTCTTGATTATTGAATTTACAGCAAATTTTTTATGAGAAAATATATAACTGGAAACAACAAATAAAAATGACTCTGGTGTAGCCCTTAACAATAAATCCAATAAAGTTATTCTAAGCATAGTAAAATTTACCTTTCCCAATATCAGACACATTATTATATATTATGACATAAATATATAAAATTATAATTTTTAATATATTATTACTTATAATATACTAATTATACCACTTTATTATGAAAAAGGAAGTACCCTTCCAAAAATTTTTATGTTTTTCAACAAAAAAGAATCTGGTACATAATACTTACTACCAGATTCCAAAATAAATTGCCTATTTTTTTAAATTATAGAATGCATTCAATCCTCTGAACTCAGCAGCTTCACCAAGTTCTTCCTCTATTCTCAAAAGTTGATTGTACTTAGCAACTCTTTCTGTTCTTGCCGGCGCACCAGTTTTTATCTGACCTGCATTTACACCTACAACCAAATCAGCTATAGTAGTATCTTCAGTTTCTCCTGACCTATGGGAAACTACTGCAGTATATCCGGCTCTTTCTGCCATTTCTATAGCATTTAATGTTTCAGTAAGGGTTCCTATCTGATTTAATTTTATAAGTATGGAATTTGCTACTCCAAGATCAATTCCCTTTTTAAGCCTTGTAGTATTTGTTACGAAGAGATCGTCACCTACAAGCTGAATCTTGCTTCCAAGTTTTTCAGTCAGGACTTTCCATCCATCCCAATCTTCTTCGGCCATTCCATCCTCAAGAGAAATTATAGGATATTTGTTTGCCAAATCCACATAAAAATCTACCATCTGTTCAGGAGTTAAAACTTTTCCTTCTCCCTTTAGATTGTATTTTCCATCTTCATAGAATTCAGATGAAGCTGGATCAAGTGCTATATATATATCTTTTCCAGGTTTGTATCCTGCTTTTTCTATAGCTTCTACAATTATCTGTATAGCTTCTTCGTTGGACTTTAAGTTTGGAGCAAATCCTCCCTCATCACCAACACCCGTATCATAACCTTTTGATTTTAAAAGTGACTTTAATGTATGATAAACTTCAGTACTCATTCTTATAGCTTCACTAAAACTAGGAGCTCCAGCCGGCATTATCATAAATTCCTGTAAATCTACATTGTTGTCAGCATGCTTTCCTCCATTTAATATGTTCATCATAGGAACTGGAAGAACCTTGCCATTAACTCCGCCTATATATTGATATATGCTGAGTCCAAGATATTGAGCTGCTGCTCTTGCGCAAGCAAGTGATACTCCAAGAGTTGCATTGGCACCCAATTTTGCCTTGTTGTCCGTACCATCTAGCTCTATCATAGTTTTGTCAATTAATATCTGGTCGAATATATTCATTCCTATTAATTCTTCTGCTATGATGTTATTTACGTTGTCAACGGCTTTAGTAACACCTTTTCCTTGATACACGTCTTTGTCTTCATCTCTGAGTTCAACAGCTTCAAAAGCTCCTGTTGATGCTCCTGATGGTACTCCAGCTCTTCCAACAGTTCCATCTTCCAAGGTAACTTCCACCTCTACTGTAGGATTTGCTCTTGAATCAAGAATTTGTCTTGCACTTACATCTACAATTTCTACATAATTTTTCATAAATGCCACCGCTAAATAAAATAACGGTTCTTTCAACTCCTTTCTAATTTATACTTTTTGTTTCAAACTAATTATATCATTTAAATGACAAATCATACAATTAATATTGGAAGCTATAACTAAAATACACTATTTTTTGATAAGGCTCCTGCCAGTCATTTCCTTTGGTTTTTCAAGTCCCATGGCTTCAAGCATAGTTGGAGCTATATCTGCAAGTACTCCACCGTCTCTCATCTCTGAAGCATTATTTGCCACATATACAAAAGGAACGGGATTTGTAGTATGTGCTGTCATAGGATTTCCTGTAGAGTAGTCTATTTCCTGCTCTGAATTACCATGATCGGCAGTTATAAACACAGTTCCATCTTTCTCTAGTATTTTACCCACAATTTTGCCGAGACATACATCTACAGCTTCAATTGCTTTTTTTGCAGCTTCAAGAATTCCTGTATGGCCTACCATGTCTGGATTTGCAAAATTCAATATGATCATGTCATATTTATCCTGATCTATTCTCTTCAAAAGTTCATCGGTAACTTTGTAAGCACTCATTTCTGGCTGAAGGTCATAAGTTGCAACCTTTGGTGATGGTATTAAAGCTCTGTCTTCATTCTTGTTTGGTTCTTCCACTCCGCCATTGAAAAAGAATGTGACATGAGCATATTTTTCAGTTTCAGCTATTCTAAGCTGATTTTTTCCTAAATTGCTTACATATTCTCCTAATGTATTCTTGTAGTGTTCATTTTTGAAAGCTACGTCTACATTTTTAATTGTATCGTCATATTCTGTCATGGTGACAAATTCGATATCCAGGTTTTCTCTCTTGAATCCATCAAATTCTCTGTCTATTATAGCTCTTGTAAGTTGTCTTGCCCTGTCTGGTCTAAAATTGAAGAAAACTATAGAGTCTTTATTTTTAACAGTTGCAATTGGTGCATTGTTTTTTTCAATTACTGTTGGAATTATAAACTCATCTGTCTTTCCATCTTTATAGGAATTATCTACAGCTTCCTGGGCACTATTGGCATTCTTACCTTTTCCAAGTACTATGGCATTATAGGCAAGTTCCACCCTTTCCCATCTTTTGTCTCTATCCATAGCATAGTATCTTCCTGAAACCGATGCTATCTCACCTAATCCAATTTCTTTCATGTAATCTTCCATATCTTTTATGAATTCTTTAGCAGATGATGGTGGTACATCCCTGCCATCTGTAAAAGCATGAACATATACTTTCTTTAATCCCTTTTTTTTGGCAAACTTAATAAGTCCCTTTAAATGCTCTGAATGAGAATGAACTCCTCCAGGTGATAAAAGCCCAAGCAAATGAAAAGCTGAATCATTTTTCAATGCATTGTCCGCAGCCTTGTTAAGTGCTTCATTTTCAAAAAAGTCTCCATCTTGTATTGATTTTGTTATCTTTGTAAGAGCCTGATATACTATTCTTCCTGCACCTATATTTAAATGCCCAACTTCTGAATTTCCCATCTGTCCATCAGGTAATCCTACACTTAATCCACTTGCACCTAATTCAGTGTGAGGATAATTTTTGTAGTATTTATCAAAATTTGGTTTGCTTGCTGCTTTAACTGCATTTCCTTCTACTTTATCGGAAATACCGAAACCATCAAGTATCATAAGCATTACTGGTTTTTTATTCATATTTACCTCCAAATTTTATTACAAATTAGTAATTTACTATCTTTGAGAAGTCTTCTGCTTTAAGACTTGCTCCTCCAATTAATCCACCATCTATATCTGGTTGAGCCATCTGAGCTTTTATTGTAGCAGGCTTAACTGATCCACCATACTGAATTCTAGTCTTTTCAGCAGTATCTTTTCCATAAAGTTTTCCAATTACGCTTCTTATATAAGCTATTGTAGCATTTGCCTGTTCATCTGTAGCAGTTTTTCCTGTTCCTATAGCCCATATTGGTTCATAAGCTACAACTAATTTTTCTACTTGTGATTTTTCAAGTCCTGCCAAATCCAATTTAATCTGTTTTCCAAGTACTTCTTCAGTTACATCTGCTTCTCTTTCTTCTAAAGTCTCTCCACAGCAGATTATAGGAATTAAATTGTGTTCAAAAGCTTTCTTTACCTTTTTATTTATAGCAGCATCTGTTTCGTTGAAATACTGTCTTCTTTCACTGTGTCCAAGTATTACATATTCTACACCCATTGATTCCAGCATAGCTGGTGCAATTTCTCCTGTATATGCACCACTTTCTTCAAAATGCATGTTTTGAGCTCCAACTTTTATGTTGGTTCCCTTTGCAGCTTTAAGAACCGTGTCAAGGCATACATAAGGTGGACATACAACTACATCTGCCTTGGCATCCTTTACCAATGGTTTTAATTCTTCAATTAATTTTGCTGCCTCATCAACAGTTTTATTCATTTTCCAGTTTCCTGCAATTATTGCTTTTCTCATTTATATCTCCCTCTCTTTTTTTAAAGTTCAAAGTTCAGAGAACAAATATCAAATTCGGAAGATTTTCGGCTGTATCCGAAAATCCTCATTATTTGTTCTTTGTTCTTTGTTATTTATCATTAAGTGCTGCTATTCCTGGAAGTTCTTTTCCTTCTAGGAATTCAAGTGAAGCTCCACCACCTGTAGATATGTGAGTCATCTTATCACCAAATCCCAATTGGTTAACTGCAGCTGCACTGTCTCCGCCGCCTATTATTGTAGTGGCACCTGATTCTGCCATAGCCTTAGCTACTGCAATAGTTCCTTTGGCAAAGTTTTCGAATTCAAATACTCCCATAGGTCCGTTCCATACAACAGTCTTTGCATTCTTTATAGCATCTGCATATAATTTAGAAGTTTTAGGTCCAATATCAAGTCCCATATATCCATCTTTTATGTTTTCATCTTCTGTTATAACAGGTTTTGCTGATGCATCAAATTTGTCTCCTACAACATTATCTATAGGCAGAAGTAATTTTACTCCCTTGTCCTTTGCCTTTTGTATCATTTCTTTTGCATAGTCTATTTTATCTCCTTCAACTAATGAAGTTCCTATAGTAAATCCTTGTGCTTTTTCAAAGGTATAGGACATTCCGCCTCCGATTATAAGTGTATCTACTTTTTCAAGTAAATTGTTTATAACATTTATCTTGTCTGAAACTTTTGCCCCTCCAAGAATAGCTATGAAAGGTCTTGTTGGATCTTCTACTGCATTTCCAAGGAATTTAAGTTCTTTCTGGATCAGGTATCCACATACAGCTGTATCTATGAACTGAGTAACTCCAACAGTTGAGCAGTGTGCCCTGTGAGCTGTACCAAATGCATCATTTACAAATACATCTGCAAGGGATGCAAGCTCTTTTGAAAAGTTTTCTTTATTCTTTGTTTCTTCTATTCTATATCTTGTATTTTGAAGTAATACTGCTTCTCCGTCCTTTAACTTTGCAACTGCAGCTTTTGCATTTTCTCCTACTACATTGTCATCTGCTGCAAACACTACTTCTTTTCCAAGCATTTCTGAAAGTCTCTTTGCAACTGGTGCCAAAGAAAGCTCTGGCTTTGGTTCTCCCTTTGGCTTTCCAAGGTGTGAACACAATATAACCTTTGCACCTTTCTCCAATAAATATTTTATTGTAGGAAGTGCTCCAACCAACCTGTTTTCATCTGTTATCTTTCCGTCCTGAAGTGGAACATTGAAATCGCATCTAACTAAAACCTTTTTTCCCTTGACATCTATATCTTCAATTGTCTTTTTATTAAAAGCCATAATAATATACCTCTCTTCTTAAATTTTTTATTTATTTTGGTATTAATTATTAAAGGCCCGGCCTCATAGCCTCAACTACAAAACCAGACCTTTACTATGCTACCAGTTTAATATATACATATTAAATAATCAGCTGTAAATTTTAACTATTTAGCAATTTTTGCAAAGTAAGCTAAAGTTCTAACTAATTGTGAAGTGTATGACATTTCATTATCATACCATGAAGCAGTCTTAACTAATTGTGATCCGTTAACATCTACTATTTTAGTTAAAGTTGCATCAAATAATGAACCATAGTTGATTCCTACAACATCTGCAGAAACTATTGGATCTTCAGTATATCCGAATGATTCATTAGCTGCTTCCTTCATAGCTGCATTAACTTCTTCAACTGTAACATTCTTCTTAAGAACTGAAACTAATTCAGTTATTGAACCAGTTGGAACTGGAACCCTCTGAGCATTTCCGTCTAATTTTCCTGTTAAGTCTGGAATAACCTGGCTGATAGCTTTAGCAGCACCAGTTGAGTTAGGTATTATGCTGACAGCAGCAGCTCTAGCTCTTCTTAAATCACCTTTTCTGTGTGGTCCGTCTAATGTATTCTGGTCATTAGTGTATGCATGGATTGTAGTCATGAATCCTTTTTCTATTCCGAACTTGTCATTTAATACTTTAGCCATTGGAGCTAAGCAGTTAGTTGTACATGATGCACCTGATATAACTGTTTCAGTTCCATCTAAAGAATCATTGTTTACATTGAAAACTATTGTCTTCAAGTCATTTCCAGCAGGAGCTGATATAACAACTTTCTTAGCGCCGGCTCTTATATGAGCTTCAGCTTTTTCCTTCTTAGTGAAGAAACCTGTGCATTCAAGAACAACGTCTATTCCAAGTTTTCCCCATGGTAATTTTTCAGGATCTGCTTCAGCAAAAACTTTAACTTCTTTTCCGTTAACTACGAAAGCTCCTTCTTTAACTTCTATTTCACCATTGAATCTTCCCTGTGATGAATCATATTTGAATAAATGAGCTAACATCTTTGTATCAGTTAAATCATTGATTGCAACGACCTCTAAGTCTGGTACTTCAAGAATTCTTCTTAATGCCAATCTTCCTATTCTTCCAAAACCATTAATAGCTACCTTTGTCATTTAAACTCCTCCTAAATAATTAAATATTTATAATAAATAAAAAATTTATTGACCATTTATAAGTTCTACGATTTTTTTTGCAGCACCTTCGTCTGTAATCAATACACCACCATGTGTACTTATTTCTGTGGAAAGTATGGCTTCTGCCTTACTGCCTCCCCCTGCAACTGCTATTACTGTACTTATTTTGTCTATTTCACTGTTTTTTATTCCTATGCTTGGGGTTGCATAAACTATATTTCCCTTTTTATCAAAATAGTATCCAAAGGCCTCTCCAAGACCTCCGTCGGCTTCTATCTGGTGTATTTTTTCATCACTCAGGCCTCTTCTTTTAGCCATCTTGTTGGCCCTGCCTATACCATATATCAGTATATCTGCATTGTAAATAAACTGCAATATATCCTGTATGGACTTTTCCTTTATAATAGTACTAACAGCGTTATCACTTAAACTATCCGGGATATGAAGTAATTTATAATTGCCATCCAACTTTTTAGCAAGTCTTGCCGACAAGGTATTTGCCTGGGTCTCTACATTGGCACCCATACCACCTCTTGCCGGTACTACAAGAACATTTTTTATATTAGTTACCCTTGGCATATTATCAACTACCTGTTTCATTGTAGAGCCTCCGGTAATGGCAATAGTACTGTCATTTTTTAAGATACTCTTCAAATAAATTGCGGCTGCCCTTCCTATTTCACTCATTATGGTTTTATCTAGATCACAATTTCCAGGCACAATTATAGCTTTTTCAAGTTTGAATCTTTCCTTTATAAAATCTTCGATTTCAGACAGGCCCCTTAGCTCATGTATGGAATCTTTCAACTTATCTATAATGTCCTCTCCATCTTTTGTTATAGTCATTCCAGGAGTATTTATTTCAATAAAGCCTTGAGTTTTTAAAAAATTTATTTCTGTTCTAACTATTCTCTCACCAATTCCCAAATCATTTGCAAGTACTCTTCTGCCAATAGGTTGGTTATAGTAAATAGTTCTTAAAATATTGTACCTTTTTTCCAGTAAATCAACTAGTTCGGGTACTATTCTTTTTTGTAATTTAAGTACTTCTTCCACATCCATACCTCCTGGCCTGTTAGTGTCCCAGTACTTTACTAACTGTCCCACTACTATTATAAAACATATACAAGCTTTTTTAAATAGTATTTTAAAAAAAATATTAAAAACTTGTTATTAAAGGCATATCATCAGTACCTTTTTCTCCCTTTTGACGACTTTATTCCAAGTTCCTCTCTATATTTTGCTACAGTTCTTCTTGAAATATTCATACCCTTTTCATTAATTAAATTGCACATTGACTGGTCAGATAATGGTTTTTTCTTGTCCTCCCCGTCTACTATACTTTTAATTTCCATTTTAATAATCGATGCAGAAATATTTTCACCATTTAAAGATGAAGAAATTCCAGTAGTAAATAAATTCTTTATTTTTACCGTTCCTCTGCTTGTGTATATATATTTCTCTCTTATTGCTCTGCTTATAGTAGATTCATGCATGTCTAAACTTTCTGATATTTCTTTTAAAGTCATAGGTTTTAAATAACTGTCTCCATAATCAAAATAATCTCTTTGAATTTCAAGTATCTTTTCCAGTACTCTATATATAGTACTTTTTCTATGTTGGATACTCTTTATTAAAAATACAGCTCTGTTTAGTTTGTCCTTTACATAGTCCAGTGCATTTTTATCATTTTCTTTTGAATCTTCACCCTTTATTATATCCTTATACATGGAATTTATGGTCAATCTAGGTACAAGATCATCATTCATCAAAATAAAATATTCTCCATCAATTTTTCTTATATATGCATCAGGCATTATATATTTTACCTCTTCGCCTGTATAAAAACCACGTGATGGCTTAGGATCCAATCCTTTGATTATATCTCCATATTTTTGGGCACATTTTACATCTATATTCAATTTTTTTGCTATAGTATCATATCTATTTTCAGCAATAAGTTCCAAGTAGTTATCTATAATCTGTATTATATTTTCATCCGATAATTTTTTTCTATTTAATTGTACTTTAAGACATTCATTTAAATTTCTGGCACCTATTCCGCTTGGATCTAAAGATTGTACAATTTTTATACAATAATCTGAAAGGTCTTTTGAAATTTTAAGTTCTTTTCCAAGTTCCTCATTGGACAGAATCAAATACCCTCTTCTATCTATATTCTCTATAATATAATTACATACGGCTTTTACGTAATCCTTTTCACCCAAATATCTTATTTGTTCTGTTAAATACTCTTTCAATGACTTTTTCTCAGATATAAAATTAAAAGGGGAAATTTCTTTATCTTCATTTCTTTCATAACTATGATGACTATAATTATCAAACTCTATATTTTTTATAAACTCCTTATAATCAAGTTTAGTTTCTTCTTTATTATTGTTGTTTAATTCAATATCTTTTGCATCTAGAATAGGATTTTCCTGTACTTCCTTTTCTATATATTCTTTAAGTTCAAAACTTGACATTTGGAGAAGCCTTACAGAAAGCTGCATCTGCTGTGTCATTACCAACTTTTGTTCTTGTGTTAGATTGAGTCCAAAATTCAAGTTCACATTTATACCCCCTTTATTCAATTAGCAGTTCACAATTAACAATTCACAATTGCACACTGTGAATTGTTAATTGTTAATTGTCTAACTATATTATATCATTAAGTTATTTAAAAATAGAGCCCAAATTATATAAATCAGACTCTATTTTATGTATTTAACATAAATATTATAACTTTTGGTTTTCTATATATGCTTCAGCTTCTACAGCTGCAATTGCACCATCTGAAGCCGCTGTTACTATCTGTCTTAAAGTCTTTTGTCTAACATCCCCGGCAGCAAAAACTCCAGGTATATTGGTTTTCATATTTCCATCTGTAATTATATAATCTCTTTGATCCAAATCTACCTTGCCTTTAAATAACTCTGTTACAGGGTTGTATCCTACAAATACAAAGCATCCATCTATTTTGAGTTCACTTGTCTCTCCAGTGTTTTTGTCCTTTATTCTGAGTCCTTCAAGTACTTCTTCTCCTAACGCCTCTTCTACCTGGGAATTCCACATAAAACTTATTTTAGGGTTTTTAAATGCCTTTTCCTGAAGTGATTTAGCCGCCCTAAGTGCATCTCGTCTGTGAATAACTGTGATATGTTTTGCAAATTTAGACAAATATATGGCTTCAGTTATTGCTGAATCTCCTCCTCCTACAACTGCTACATCAAAGTCAGTGAAAAAGTCTGCATCACAAGTTGCACAATAGGAAATTCCTTTTGCCCTTAGCTTATCTTCATTTTTAAATCCGCCTGGCCTTGGGTTCGCTCCTGTGGCTATTATAACTGTCTTGGTTTTATAAGTCTTGTTTTTACCTTTTATAGATTTTATTTCAGGGGAAAAGTCAACATCAACTATTTCATCTGAAATAAATTTAGTTCCAAACATTTCAGCCTGGCTTTTCATTCTTCTGCTTAAAGTATCTCCGGTAGCATTTTCTACAGATCCTGGATAATTATCTATATCTACAGTAGTAACCACCTGTCCGCCATAACTTTCTCTTTCTATTACAACTGTATTTAATTTTGCTCTTGCGGAGTAAAGTCCTGAGGACAGCCCTGCAGGGCCTCCTCCAATTATTATAGTATCGTAAACGTCATCCATATTTCATCCTCCTTATTATATAAATATCATATTATTAGAATTTTTCTATAAAAAATAATCCACATGCACCAGCACCTGAGTGTACCCCAACTACACACCCTACTTCACTTTCTATAAACTCTATTTTTCTATTGATAAGCTCCTGCCTCAATGGGTCAAGTACTTCCGTATTCCCTACATGTAATAGTATGGCTGGTTCTCCTTGTTTTACTCCCTTTTTATCTATATAATCAAGCATACTTTTAAGGGCTTTTTTGCTTCCCCTCACTTTATCTGAGACTGCCATCTGGCCATCTTTTACATTGATTATAATCCTAATTCCAAGTATATTGGCTATAGTACCTGCAGTTTTGGAAAGCCTTCCTCCCCTGACCAAGTTTTTAAGACTGCTGAATTCCAATTTAGTCTTTACATGAGGTTGAATCCTCTTTATTTCCTTTTCTATCTCCGCTAGGCCAAGATTCTTCTCTATAAGTTGAGCTGCCTTTATAACCATAACACCCAGACCCGAAGTAACATTCAGGCTGTCTATTATTACTATATCATCAGTTTCCAGCATATTTTTGGCAACACATGCAGATTGATAAGTGCCGCTCATTTTAGAGGATATATGAATGGAAATTATCTTATATCCCTCATCCAGATATCTTTTGTAGCATTTCATAAACATTTCAGGATTAACTTGAGCTGTGGCCGGGAACTCACTGGTATTCTCCATTTTTTCAAGAAGTTCAGGAAGTTTTATATCTATTCCATCTCTATAGGTCTTCTTGTCAATAATTACGAAAAGAGGCAGCACTTCTATATTATATTTTTCTATTATATAATCAGGTAGATCCGACGTACTGTCCGTAATCAATTTTATCTTTTCCATAACAAAAATCACCCTCCTCTATTTCATAACAGGAAAGTTCATCTGCCTTAACGCTTCATACGCCACTATAGCTACTGTATTTGATAAGTTCAATGAACGTGTAGTAGTATTTATCATTGGAACTCTTATACATGTATCACTGTTCTGTTCCCTTATATAATCAGGCAATCCACAGGTTTCCCTGCCAAATACTATGAAATCTCCATCCTTGTATTTAGCTTTATCATAATAGTGTCCTCCATGAGTGGTAGAAAAATAAAAAGTTCCATCTTTATATTTTTCTCTCAGTTCTTCATAAGAATCATATAGTGTCAAATCAAGATATGGCCAGTAATCCAGTCCTGCTCTCCTTAAATGCTTTTCATCAAGGCTGAAACCTAAAGGTTTTATCAAATGCAATTTGGAACCTGTAAGCACACAAGTTCGTGCAATATTTCCAGTATTTTGCGGTATTTCCGGTTGAAACAGTACTATATTTAAACTCAAAAGTTTTCCTCCTTCAGTATATAAAACAATTCAAAACATACTATTTATACTATTCAGTATAAAGTCTTATTAATATATTACTATATTATAATTGTTCTGTCACTATACTGTAAAGATTGAGATAATAGAAAAGATGCTGTTACACAGCTTTGCTCTGCAACAGCATCTTTTCTATTATTCCATATACTCCATTCCAATTGAAAACTCTAGTTATATTTTCATCTGATACTTGTCTATTATAGTTTGTATCAAGCAAAATTACCTTGAATCCACTTTGTGACAGTTGCAGAGCATTTTGTGGACTATCTTCTATAAATACATCACAATTGAGTTTCTCTGCTATGTCAACTTTATGGGGAGATCCTAAAAGATATACACCATCATAAGGTATATTGTGTCTGTTTAAATAATTATAAGTTAAAATCTCAAGCTCCTTATATCTAGCAGTTACAAAGTATATATTGCTGGTATTATATAACTTGCATATAATATCTCCGGCATCTTTTCTTATCTCTTCTTTATCATGAATTTCAAACTTGTTTTCATTGTAAAACTTTATATATTCCTCCTCTGATATTCCCATAGTTTTATCTATAGGATATTCAGTAACTTCTTCAGGCTTAATATTTTTATGAAAATATTCATTTGCACTTGGAATCCAGTAGTAAGGGTCAGTAATTGTTCCGTCTATGTCTATACATATATTAAATTCTTTCATTCGAACACTCCTTTTTATTATTTAATTGTAAATGTGATTTTTATAGAATACTATATAATAAGATTAAAGTTAAATAAGTGTGATTAAAATATTATTTGAAAAGTTTTTATAAAAGACACGTTAATATATTAAGCATCATAGATATTATGTTAATATAAAACTATTAAAATGATATTAAATTCATATTAAATATTTGTAATTAATTTTAATGCTACTTATTATATATAACATTTGATTTATAAACTGTCAATGTTATTTACAAATCTTTTCCAATTATACTAACTTTCAAAGATTTATATATTGGAGCATCAACAGAAAACCAGACAACTTTATAGGCTGATAATTCCCATATGTTCCAGCAATATTTTCAAACCCATCAACATCAGTATAATTCCTCCGGAAAGCTCAGCCCTGGATTTAAATCTCGCACCAAATATATTGCCGATTTTTACACCCAGCATAGATAAAATGAGAGTTATAATCCCGATAAATAAAGTTGCCGAAACAATATTTACACGAAGGAAAGCAAATGATATTCCCACTGCCAGTGCATCAATACTTGTAGCAATAGCAAGAGGCAGCATTTCAACAGGTTTTAAAGATGCTTCCTTTTTACTTGGACGCTCTCCACCAGGACATTCCCTATCCACACATGTTTCAGTAGGGCATGTCCTGTCAGTACATCCTTCTTTTTTAAAGCTTTCAACAATCATTTTGCCTCCGATAAAACAGAGCAAAACAAATGCTATCCAGTGATCAAAGGCCATTATTTTATTGGCAAACTGTTTGGCAAATATATATCCGATAAGGGGCATCACACCTTGAAAAATGCCAAAATACAAGCCTACAGTCGAGGCTTTTTTTATAGTTAGCTTAGTCATGGCCAATCCGGAGCAAATAGCTACGGCAAAAGCATCCATGGAAAGTCCAATAGAAATAATAAATAATTCCAATACATTCATTTTACATTCTCCTCTACAAAGTCAAATTTCAAAAAGGAAAAGCCCAAGTATTACTCATACGAGCTTATATTTGGGCTTTCATAAAAATAAGGACCATGCATAGCTGTAAAAGTTATACATGAGTCTCGTTTTTTAAGACAAGCCAGACCGCTATCGGTCAGTATGTTGACTTGTCACGCACATTGCGCTAACTACTCCCTCACGGGCATTTTCAATTTGTAACAGTATATCACGATTTTGTGTAAAGGTCAATCCAAGGCAATAACACCTTCATGGCAAATGCATTTTTGGATAAATTTATAAGTTGTATTGTAAAATAAAAATACACTAGGTCTCAAAAGATTATTTGAACCCTGGTGTATAAATATTACTTAACTATATATTTAAATAATTATATTACCTGATTTGGTGCGGATAACAGGACTTGAACCTGCATGAAGTTACCCTCACTAGGACCTGAACCTAGCGCGTCTGCCAATTCCGCCATATCCGCAAATTATATGACTTTTATAAATCCTTCGTACAAAAGACCATAAGTTACTTACATAGTATATCACAAGGTAAAAAAGAAAACAACTGCCCTTACATATGATTTCATCCTGACTTTCAATGAATTTTTGACATGAAAACTTTCTTGACATAAAAACTTCAAAAATGCTTTAATATAGTAATAGCAAATAACTATTTTCAAGAAAGAAGGTACAAAATGAGCTCCTTTTTTGACTCATATAAGAAAAATATTTACGGAATTTTATTGATTTTTATAGCATCCCTGTTAACCTCCTTTGGACAGATGTTCTGGAAATTATCATATCAGAATTCCAAATATCTCGTATTTATAGGCTTCATCTGTTATGGACTAGGTGCACTATTGATGATTGTAGCCTTCAAACATGGCAGCTTTTCCGTTCTACATCCCATGTTAAGCCTAAGCTATATTTTTGCTATATTTCTAGGTATCATTGTTATTAAGGAAACTGTAGATTTTATAAAATTGCTTGGAATATTGTTTATTATGTCTGGAGTTGTTTTAATAGGAGGTGGAGACAATTAATTATTTAGTTTTGGTCTGCATGACTATTATAGGAGCCTTCGCAGGATTTTCCCTGAAAAAGTCCACTTCCCAGTCATCCAGTATATTCAAGGTAATTTTAAGTAAATGGTTTTATATAGGTTCTTTTCTATATCTTATGGGTGCATTGTTAAATATATATGTTTTGAAATTTTTACCATATACTGTAGTACTGCCGATGACATCTCTTACATATATATGGACAATGATTATATCATTTTATCTGCTTAAAGAAAAAATAACTTTTAAAAAAATACTTGGAGTCATGCTCATATTAATCGGTGCATTTTTGATAAGCATAAGCTAAAAAATTGCATATAAAAAGTCCTCTCAATAATATTTTAGAGAGGACTTTTACTATTTTTTCTCTGCTGAATTAGAATATATATTAAAAACAACACTTCCGCCTGAGGTATATCCTTGCACATATACCGGATATTTAAAGTCATTTCTGAATTTATAATCTATATTTCCATAATCTACAGTAGCATCCATACCTTTTGCAACATAATGTACAGGCATTGTATGATGTACTCTTTCAGTAGAGGTCAATCCAGCTGCATTTACTGCATTATAAAGTGTAGTGGAAACCTGACATATGCCACCGCCTAATCCATCTTCCAGTTTATCTCCAATTATAACTGGGGCTGCTTTATAGCCTTTAGCTGCTGTTCTCTCCCCTACAACTCCATTAAAACTAAATTCTTCTCCCGGCATAATAACCGTACCATTTATACTCTTTGTAGCAAGTTCTATATTATTTGCCCTTTGTGAGGATGACACCGATCCATAGTTTGTACTAAAATTAGAAATCAACGTATTCACTTTCTGTAAATCCGAACTTTTAATAGATGCAGCAACAGTATCTATTTTAGCATTTATTTTCAAGTCACCAGTTACATCTCCATCTATTTTAGATAATAACTGCTTTTCTAAATCTTTCTGGTCAAGTTTAAGTCCATTTACTTCAGGAGTTATGTTAAATCCAATTCCACCCATACTTATAGCAGCATTTTCAGGATCCCTATCCACATCACCTGCTATCTTTTTTACAAGTTCCTTAACAGGCTTTTCATCATAAGTAAATTTCAGTTTATAAATTACCTTGTTTGAACTCTTGATCATACTATACTTTTTAAGTATATTTGAATTCTTTCCGTAAGAATATGCCTGGTTAACTATATCATCCACATTAAATTTCCCATTAATATTTGAATAATTTAACGTATAAGTGCTGTCTGAAGCAGATATAATTATTTTTTTATTTTTCAATTTTTCTACATAAGCCTTGTTTATCATATTCTTTGCCTCAGCTTTCGTTTTACCTGATAAATCCAGACTCTCAACCGTTACACCAGGATATATCAATTTGTCCCAATATTTAACTTCATTATAATGATATACCATGAATCCTGCAGCAACACCTAAAAAAGCAATTACACAGGCAATGATTATAATCATCAGCCTATTCGTGCGTGCCTTGTTTCTAGATTTTCTAGACCTTCTAGGATTATTCATTTCATCCATCTCAACACCTCTTTTTACAATAACTATATAACATTATACTATACAAGCATTAATTTTAATATACTAATTAACCATCTATATATATTTATGCTATTATAAAATTATATAATATAATTCAACAAAATAATAGTTACAAAATAATTAACATTGGAGGAAACATCTTATGAAAGCAGAGATATTATGTGTAGGAACAGAAATTCTATTAGGTGATATAGTGAATACAAATGCACAATTTATTTCAAGAGAACTAGCAAGTATTGGCATAGATGTATATCATCAATCAGTGGTAGGTGATAATCCAAAACGTCTTTTAGAAGAATTAACAAGCTCTTTCAAAAGAGTAGATATAGTTGTAACTTCTGGAGGGCTTGGACCGACTCCTGATGATCTTACGAAAGAGATAGGTGCACAATTTTTTAAAAAGAAAATGATTCTGGACCAAAATACAGTAGACAAATTAAAAAATTATTTTGATAAAATGGGGAGATCATACCTTAAAGGCAATAATATGAAACAGGCCTATTTCCCTGAGGGCTGCACAATAATGGAGAATGATCATGGAACCGCCCCTGGCTGCATTATAAATGAAAACGGGAAAATACTTATAGTTCTTCCAGGTCCCCCAAGAGAATTAAAACCTATGTTTCTAAATTCAGCTGGTCCTTTTTTAAAAAAATACAGCAGTGAAACTATAAAATCCAAAATTCTTAGACTATATGGAATTGGTGAAGGAGAAATGGCCCAGAGAATAAAGGAATTAATAGATAAAAGTTCTAATCCGACAATAGCTCCTTATGCCAAAGAAAATGACGTTACACTTAGAATTACAGCTAGGGCAAATACTGAAAAAGATGCCTTGAAGCTTATAAAACCCCTGGAGGATAAGGTAAAAAATATATTTGGAGATAATATATATGGTTATGGAGAAACTTCCATGGAAGAAGTAGTTGCTAAAATTCTGGTTGAACGAAATTTAACTATATCTACTGCTGAATCCTGTACTGGAGGACTGATAGCCGCAAAATTCATAAATTATCCCGGTATATCTTCAGTATTTTTAGATGGTGCTGTTACCTATAGTAATGAGGCAAAAATGCACAGACTTAATGTAAAAAAAGAAACCCTGGATAAATTCGGAGCTGTAAGTGAAGAAACTGCAAGAGAAATGGCTGAGGGCATAGCAAAAACTTCTGGAACTGACATTGGCTTGTCAACCACAGGTATTGCAGGTCCAGATGGAGGGTCTGAAGAAAAACCAGTAGGTCTGGTATATGTTGGATTGTATATAAAGGGAGATGTCTTTGTTAAAAAGCTGCAACTTTCTGGTGAGAGAAACAAAGTTAGGAATAGGGCTGCCGTATCAGCCATAGACTATCTCAGAAGAAAACTAATATAATGATAATGAGCATGGATTTTTATAAAAACGAAATCCATGCTTATATATATTTGCCTAATTAAAATTTTAATGCTTCTCTGCAGGATGATTGAAATAATCACAATAAGGAGCCACCGGACAGCGTTCACAATCCGGTTTCCTTGACTTGCATATTTTTCTTCCATGCCATATTAAATAATGATGGCTTATACTCCACATATCCCTAGGTATATTTTTCATAAGTTCTTCTTCGACTTTTAGGGGAGTAGTTCCCTTACCTATCCCAAGCCTGTTTGAAACTCTAAATACATGTGTATCTACTGCAATAGCAGGTATACCAAAGGCATTGGACAATACTACGTCCGCGGTCTTTCTCCCTACACCTGGAAGCTTTATAAGCTCTTCCATAGTATTTGGCACATGTCCACCAAACTTTTCAATAAGAACCCTACTGGTAGCCAGGATATTTTTACTTTTATTTCTATAAAAACCACAACTTCTTATTTTTTCTCCCAATTCCGGTTCCGTAAGTGTAACCATTTTTTCAGGAGTATTATATTCTCTATACAATTCATCAGTAACCTTATTTACCCTCACATCCGTACATTGAGCTGAAAGTATTGTGGAAACAAGAAGTTCATAGGGAGAGCCAAAAGAAAGTGCACATTTAGCATCAGGATAAGTCTCTCCAAGTACCCTTAATATTACATCTACATTTTTATTTTTCAATTTTATCACCTTCATCAAAACTGTATACCCCTCTATATCTTTCAGGCAAAAGTTTTGCTATTTCGCACATAAAAAAATCACTTACTCTATCTTCATATTCATGTTTTTTTTCATCTTTATGTTTCTTTGGTATTTCTAATTTCTTTCCTATATTTACTTTAACTTTGGCATATTGAAAACTTTCATCAGCCATATCTTTATCACTTATTGGAAGAAGATTTTCCGTACCGCAGATTCCTACTGGAATTACTGATGCTTTAGTTAGTTTCTGTATAAGCACTACTCCCTTTTTTGCCTTATTCATAGAAGCTGTTCTACTTCTGGTGCCCTCTGGAAATATAAGCACACTGTCACCTGATTTAAGAGCTTTAACTATATTGGATATAGCATTCTTATCCGCAGTATTTGGATTTATACATATTGTCTTCGTCATGCTCATTCCCAATTTAGTAAGAGAATTATTGTTTAATTTTTTTCCAGCTACAAAAGTAAGATTTTCTTCTTTGAATACGTTGCCAAGAACCAAGGCATCTGAATTACTAAGATGATTGCTGATAAATAGTATAGGCCTTTTAACACCATTTAAGTGTTCCTTGCCTATTATATCCATATCAGCATATTTTTTTACATAACCATTTAGGACCTTATCAGAAATATATCCTGTAATACTTTTAGGAAAGCATCCTACTAATTTTACCACAAGTGGAGATATCATAATATACTAAAACCACCTTTCTTTAATAAAACTGTCTATAAATATATAAACAATAAAGTTTTAAATGTACCCATTAATATAAATTATAGTTTGAAAAGCTTAAAAAGTCTATTGTAATAATCCTGAACATAAGGTGATCTTATATTTTTAATTGTAATATTCTTACCTAAAATGAAGGAATTTATTAATGCATTCCTTATAATTATATTTTTCCCTCTCCATCCACAAGAAGTTATAGCGTATTTCTGCCTGAATATTTTATTATCCATATTTAAAATTTCAGATAGATCTACATCTTCCATAAATTCAAATGGTCTAAATTCCTGTATATTGGAAAATAAGATTTTCCTATTATATGGACATATATTCTGACAAATATCACATCCAAATAGGTTTCCTCGAAATTTAAGAATCCACTCATCTTTAATATGTTTTTTTTGTGTAATATAGGACATGCACTTGTTGGAGTTTTTTTCTCCTCTTATGGCCCCAGTAGGACAAGCTTTTAAACAAATATTGCAACCCCTGCATTGAGATTGTAATATTTCACTGTTGCCAAGAGCCAGATCCGTTATTATCTCTCCAAGAAATACATATGACCCATATCTTTGTGTAATAAGCATGTTATTCTTTCCTAGAAATCCTATTCCACAAAGTTTGGCAATATATCTTTCTGGAAGCATATTGCTATCCACAAGCGGCACTGCACTGCCTCCCATACTCTCTATAAAGCGGCATATTTTATTTAGATACTTAAATACTACCTTATGATAATCCTGCCCTCTAGTATAAAGAGAAAAACCTATTTTATCTTTTGTACTTCTATTAAACAAATAGGGAAAGGCAACTGATATTATTGTCTTTCCCTCTTTCATATATACAAAAGGATTAATCCTCTTATTTTCATCTTTTTCTTCAAATTCATTGCTAAGTGAATTCAATCTTCTAAATTTAAGAGAATTGTATAATTCACAAAATTTTCTGCATTCTGTAAATCCAACAGTATCTATTCCAATTTTTCTACAAAACTCTATTAACTCATTTCTATAATTCATATACACACCTACTGAAAGAAGATTATATTATCATCTCATTATATATCTTTTTCCTTTTGCCTGCATAGTCCTTTATTTCTATAACTTCACATCTTTTTTTGTATATTGTTCTCGCTGGTATTCCAACTGCTGTACAATCTGATGGTACGTCTTCCAGTATAACTGCATTGGCACCTACTTTTACTCTATCTCCTATTACTACAGGTCCAAGTATTTTAGCTCCACTTCCTATGAATACATTATTTCCTACAGTAGGATGTCTTTTACCTGTGTGCTTTCCTGTACCTCCTAGTGTAACGCCATGATATAGTGTTACATTATCTCCAACTTCAGCTGTTTCTCCTATTACTACACCCATTCCATGATCTATAAAAAGTCCCTTACCTATTTTGGCACCAGGATGAATCTCTATTCCAGTGAATAATCTTGAAAATTGAGACACAAATCTTGCACAGAAAAACATTTTCTTCTTATAAAAAAAATGTGATATTCTATAACTTATAAGTGCATGTATAAAAGGATACAATAAAAATACTTCTAGTGAATTTCTCGCCGCAGGATCATTTTTCATGGCATTTTTTATATCATAGTTTAAAAGTTTAAATAAATTCCTCATTTTAATCTTCCTTTCATAATAATAAACCCGTTTCCCAATGATTAAATTACCTAAAACCCAAGTGCACTTTTATATAATCTTAGGTTTTAGATAACTCAAATGTTTATGTGCAATAAGTCTACTTGATTAACTAGAAAGTATTATTTATACAATCCCATGGATAAATATTTTTCTCCTCCATCTGGTGCTACTGTAACTACAGTCTTTCCACTACCAAGTTTTTTAGCTAGTTCAAGCGCTGCATATACATTGGCTCCTGAAGATATTCCTACCAATATGCCTTCTTCTTTGGCTACAAGTCTTGCATACTCAAAAGCATTTTCATCACTTACAGTTATTATCTGGTCCACTATTTCAGGCTTGTATATATCAGGTATAAATCCTGCTCCAATTCCCTGTATTTTATGAGGTCCAGTCTGTCCTCCTGAAAGCACTGGTGAGCTTGCTGGCTCCACTGCAACTACCTTAGTACTCTTGTCATGTTTTTTAAGGTTTTCTCCCACTCCTGCCAATGTACCGCCAGTACCTACACCTGCAACAAATACATCTACTTTATTTAAATCCTTTAATATTTCTTCTGCAGTAGTCTCATAGTGTTTCTGTGGATTAGCAATATTTATAAACTGTTGTGGTATATAATATCCAGGCTTATCCTTTGCTATTTCATAAGCTTTTTCTATAGCACCTTTCATTCCCTTAGTTCCATCTGTTAAAACTAATTCGGCACCATAAGCTTTTATAGTATTTCTTCTTTCAATACTCATAGTCTCAGGCATTACTATTATTACATTATAGCCTTTTAATTTTCCTATCATTGCCAAAGCTATACCTGTATTTCCACTTGTAGGTTCAACTATTGTATCACCTTTTTTTATCAGATTATTTTTTTCTGCCTTTTCAATCATTCCAAGTGCAGCTCTGTCTTTTATACTTCCACCTGGATTAAACTTCTCCAATTTCAAATATACATCTGCAGATCCTTCTACCTTTAAATTATTCAATTTCAATAAAGGTGTGTTGCCAATCAAGTCTATAGCATTTTCAAAAATCATTTTTAGTCCTCCCAAAATAATATTTAAGTTAATATTAAAAAAGCTTCATCTCTATAGTTAACTATAGAGACGAAGCTTAGACTCCGCGGTTCCACTCCAATTAGACATGAAAGTCCCATCTTTATTCAAGCACAGTATCATGCTTAATCACAGTAACGGATGAATCCGATGCAGCCTACTGTTAATTCGGTGCATAACTCAAAAGGGCACTTCACTTAAACTAAATTTAGAAATCTTTCAGCATAAAATTTCCTCTCTTAAAATTCACATCTAAGTTACTTTCCTTTTTCAAAGTATTTAATCACTTTCATCTATTGTTTTAATTCTATATTATATATTATACAACTACCTATAATTTTGTCAATAAATTTAAAATAAACTTTTAAAAATATTTGGGATGTCTGCTTATCTACAGAATCTGTGTTTTCCTATTACTTTTATAAGGGGTCTAGACCAAATCCAGTTACTGGTAGCTGTGGCAGGATTGAAATAGTAAACAGCTCCTCCAGAAGGATCCCAGCCGTTTAAAGCATCTCTTGCCGCATTTATAGAATTTTGTTCTAAATTCGCATGTATCTGACCATCCACAATGGCTGTAAATGCTCCTGGTTGATATACTACTCCTGCTATGCTGGATGGGAATCTTGGATCTCTGGTTCTATTCAATATTACGGAACCAACTGCTACCTGTCCTTCATAGGGCTCACCTCTTGCCTCACCATTTATAATTCTAGCAAGCAGCAATTCATCCTGACTGCTACCAGATAATTGAGAAGATGAATTGCTGCTTGCTGTATTTATTCCAAGAGCTTTTAGTGTAGCATCCCCTGCTACTCCATCTACTTTAAGTCCATTTTTTGATTGAAAATATTTTACAGCAGTAAATGTTTGATATCCATATACATTGTCAATACTTCCATTGTAATATCCCCAACTCTTTAATTTTTTCTGTATAGTTCCTACCGCATTTCCTTTGGAACCATAGTAATAAGCTATAGCCTGCACTGCATTATTATAAGGAGCTATAAAAATAGAATTTCCTATGTAGGTTACGAGAATTACTAGGACAAGTATTATTGCCTTTCTAAATTTAAATATTTTTTTTGTCATAAAAACTGCACCTCACAAATGTAAAAAGTGTAATAAAATTTGGCTTCTATGCTTATATTGTGCAGATAAATTAAAAAAATACGTAAAAATATCAACTTCAAAAAGTTTTGAAGTTGATATTAATTTTCAATAGGTAAAATTCAATTTTTACATTTTATATGCGTGTCTTATATGGCCTTTTTTAATTTTTTTTTCCAGTTTGGAGCAAGTACATCCTCTACAATATCATTCATTATAACTATCCCACATAATTTTTTATCGTCATCTACTACTGGAATTGATAATAGATTATACTTTATGCATAAATCTATTGCCTCATTTATATTTTTTTTATGATTTACTTGTTCTACTTCACAGAACATTATATCTTTTAATTTGCTATTAAGATCAGCTAATAGCAGATCCTTTAAAGATACTACACCTTGGATCTGACTATCAAAATCAGTTACATATATATAATGGCATACCTCTTCATCTGGCTTTATATCTTTTAATATATTTACAGCTTCTTGAACAGTCAAATTTATATTAAAAGATATAAAGTCTTTATTCATTATACTTCCTACAGTTTCATCCTCATAATCCATAAGCGACCTCACTTCATCAGCGTCTTTCTTCTTCATATCGGAAAGTATTTCATATGCCATATCCCTGTCTGTTTCTTCCAATATGTCTGCAATCTCATCATTTGGCATATTATTAAGTACTTCGTTTCTTTTAACCTGACTTAAATTCTTCAATATATCAAATTGCAAATTAGGTTCTATTTCCTCTAAAGTATCTGCTGCCAGATCATCATTTAAGCTTTCAAATACCTTTTTTCTATAATTTATATCCATATCTTCAAGTATATCTGCTAAATCTGCAGGATGTAGTTTGGAAAGTTTTTCATATGGTACTGAAAGCTGGAGATTTTTATCTATCATTTCAAGAGACTGAACATTATCCCAAACTATAAGACTATCTTCCAATTTTTTATGAAATTTTCTGCAACAGTTTTTTACAAAATTTTCTATTCCAAATCTTCTTCCAAGCGCCAAAATTCCTGTGTCAACAGCAACTACTCTATATTCTCCTGCCATTTCTGTAATTCTGAGATCATTTACCCGTACAAGTTTTTTTCCATTTATATCAACTATTTGTTTATCTAAGAGATGTTTTGAAAGCAAATATGAATATTTTTGAAGCATGATGTCTCTCATACCTTCAACTTTAATTATGACTTGATCTCCATCTCCATAAAAATTTATATTCTTGAATTCACAATTGTATATTCCCAAGCTACTTCTTATCTGATATGCTATAGCTCTAGGCATTCCTAAATCAGTTGCCACATAAATATCTTTTAACCTTCCAACTAATTCATTTGATTCATTATAAATTTTTTTATGAAGAATTTTGCTTAAGAAAAAACTAGATAATTTTTTCATAAATATTCCTCCTTTACATATACAGAGAAATATCTATAAATAATTAACCATTGATACTTTTCTGTATATCAAATATTCGATTTTTTTTGTAACTACACCGACCTCCATAAGGGCCAATATCCATTTAATATACACCACCTAAGAAAAATATTTTGGTATAATATAATAAAAAGAAGCTCTATCAGGCTTCTTAAAACTGTAATAGTTTTAGCACTATATAACTTTGGACACAAAAATCCAGCTGCGTTAAGTAAAACCTTGATACGGTAGTACCTGTTAAACCCCAGTGGCATCTTGCGATGGTTAAGGGCAGCAGCTTATATTTATATAGGAGCCTCACCTAATATTCTAATTTTATAATTTATTATATTACTAATTATATTACAACTACGTATAAAAATACAACCCAAAATATAATTTTATACCTACATTTAAAATGACATATTATCTATAAATTGTCTATTAAATTCATCATCCATTGATATATCAATGTTCTCTGCAATATCTATTATATGCTGCATATCTCTTTTTGTGTTCTTATTGAGCATATACTGTACAGCTCCTGATAATGAGCTATTACCTACAAGTTCAACCTTGCTGAGTATATTCTCAGGCACAAGTCCTATAGCTGCAGCATTTTTAAGATTAATTTTGCTTCCAAAACCTCCTGCTATGTATACTTTTTTTATTTCATCATAAGAACAATTAAACTTTTTTATTAAAATTTCAATTCCAGATCTTATAGCTGATTTGGCCATCTGAATTTCTCTTATATCCTTCTGTGTAAATACTATATCAACTTCATCTTCTTTGTCCCCAGTTATATTTATAAAACTATTTTTCAATTTGTTGTCATCAAATTTTCCAGTTTTGTCTATAATTTTATTTTTAAATAACTCTGCAGTTATATCGACAATTCCAGATCCACATATACCTAATGCAGGTTTATTGCCTATAGTATCATAATATATATTGTTTTTATCTATTTTTACTGAAGAAATAGCACCCCCTATACTTCCCACTCCATTTTCTATGTTTGCTCCTTCAAAAGCAGGTCCCGCTGCTGTAGAAGTACATAGTATTCTTTCCTTGTTTCCAAGAGCCATTTCTCCATTTGTACCTATGTCTACAAGCATGCATATATCCTCAGTTTTGCCAAAATCACATGCAGTAAGCCCACTTACTATATCAGCTCCAACATATGCAGAAATTGATGGCAAAACTGATACTTTGCAATTTAACATTCTACTTTTAAAGAGCTCATTAAATTCCATCTCCACAATATCGTTTGTTACAGTATTAAAAGGATATAATGCTATAGAATCACAAAACAGTCCCATTAGCAAATGCTGCATTACATTATTTGCAGAAATGCTCAACTCATATATTGATTGTCTCTTTATATTGGACTCATCAATCAATTTTTCTACACCTTCTATTATGTCATCTTTTACACATCTGCTTATTTCCTCCAGACTGTTTTCCATGCTGTATTGTATCCTGGACACTACATCTGCCCCAAATTGTCTTTGTGAATTCAGTAAAGATGTATAATTTATCTCCCTGCCTGAAGCAATATCTACAAGACTCATAACTATAGTTGTAGTACCAATATCTACCGCAATTCCATAGGTATTTGAGTCCTCCTTGTTATTAAATATATCAATAACCTGATCCTCACTGCACACCATATGAATTTGACTATCTTTATAGAAACTACAGTCTGCCTGCTTTACTGAACTTTCATTTATTAATGTGGATAATTTTCTAAGTGCCTTTAAAGTAAATTTATAATTGGTATTTAATTTTATATTTACACTTTCAGTTAGGCTTTTATTGCCCAGACTGTTTCTATCAATTTTAAGTGAAACCTTTTTAATTTCCGGATCTATGTCGACTTGATTCACCTTAAAATCCTTCAATACGGAAAAGCTCTGACTTTCAACTTTTGATAATGATATTGTACAATCATCCTCGGCATATGTCTGGCATGCTAGATAATCATTATTATTATTTTTAACTTTTGTATTTACTTTACCATCTATAAGGTGAATTTTGCATTTTCCACAGGTTCCATGTCCATTGCAGGGTGCAGATATCTTTATATTATTATCTATCAAATTTTCCAATATGGTCTTTTGGGAATTATATTTTATACTATATGTTTTATCATATTTTATAATCTTCAAATTCAACTTTATTTCTCCTCTCAATAGCCTGTATTCAGTATATCATAAGTTTATACATTTTTATTTGATTATGCTATACTGTATTAAGTTTACAAATAATATACAAAAATCTATCAAAAGGAGATTTTTATGAAATTAAATGATACATTTTTACCAATAAACAAGCAGGATATGAAGAATCAAAATATAGATCAGTTGGACTTTGTACTTATAACAGGGGATGCCTATATAGATCACCCATCTTTTGGAAGCGCCATAATATCCAGAGTGCTTGAGGATCAAGGCTTTACTGTGGGCATAATAGCTCAACCCAACTGGAAGAACACATCGGATTTTAAAAGACTTGGAAAACCCAAATTAGGTTTTTTAATAAACTCAGGAAATATTGATTCAATGGTAAACCACTATACTGCAGCCAAGAAGAAGCGACATAATGACCTGTATTCTCCTGGAGGGAAATCTGGATATAGACCGGATAGAGCTTTAATAGTATATTGCAACCGTGCAAAAGAGGCGTATAAAGATGTTCCCATAATAATAGGTGGCATCGAGGCCAGTTTAAGAAGATTTGCCCACTATGACTACTGGAGCAATAAAATAAGAAGAAGTATACTTCTAGATGCAAAAGCTGACCTTCTAATATACGGCATGGGTGAAAAAACTATAGTTCAAATGGCCAATTTACTTAAATATGGAATGAAAATTGAAAATATGACGGATGTAAAAGGTACAGTATATTCCTCAGGCAGTACAGATGGACTTGATAATTTTGTGGAAGTCCCTTCTTTCGAAGATATACTTAAAGACAAACTGTCTTATGGAGAAAGCTATAAGCTGGAATACTATGAACAGGATCCTATAAGAGGAAAAACTATTATTCAGAAACATGGAGATAAATATATAGTCCAAAATCCTCCTCAGATTCCCCTGACTCAAAAAGAAATGGATATGGTATACAATCTTCCCTACACAAGAACCTATCATCCAATCTATGAAAAGATGGGTGGTATTCCTGCAATAAACGAGGTTCAATTTTCAATAACAAGTCATAGAGGCTGCTATGGAGGCTGTTCCTTTTGTGCCCTGACTTTTCACCAGGGTAGAATTATACAAAATAGAAGTCAGGACTCCATAATTGATGAAGCAAAGCTTTTAACTACTTTAGATAACTTTAAAGGTTACATACATGATATAGGAGGGCCTACTGCCAATTTCAGGCACAGAGCCTGTAAAGTACAGGAAAATGCTGGGGTATGCAGGAACAGGCAGTGTTTATTTCCTTCACCCTGTAAAAATCTTATAATAGATCACAGTGAATATTTGAATCTTTTAAAAAAGACAAGAAAACTTCCTGGTATTAAGAAAGTATTTATACGTTCCGGAATAAGATATGACTATCTTATTGAAGATAAGCACAATGAAGCCTTCTTCGAGGAATTATGTGAATATCATATAAGCGGCCAGCTAAAAGTGGCGCCGGAGCACATAAGCGATAAGGTACTGCAACAAATGGGGAAACCAAAAATGTCTGTATACAACAAATTTGTAAATAAGTATAATGCTATAAATAAAAAACTGGATAAAAAACAATATCTAGTTCCATACCTCATGTCAAGTCATCCAGGTAGTGATTTAAATGCGGCTATAGAACTGGCGCTATATATAAAAAATATGGGATATATTCCAGAACAGGTACAGGACTTCTATCCTACTCCTGGAAGTCTGTCAACAACTATGTATTACACAGGTATAAATCCTCTTACAAATAAAAAAGTATATGTACCTAAAACACAGGAAGAAAAAAATATGCAGAGAGCACTCCTGCAGTTCTCAATACCTAAAAATTATAGATTAGTTAAGAAAGCGCTCATAGAAGCAGACCGCCGGGATCTCATAGGA
This sequence comes from Clostridium tyrobutyricum DSM 2637 = ATCC 25755 = JCM 11008, assembly GCF_000359585.1. Lineage (GTDB taxonomy): Bacteria > Bacillota > Clostridia > Clostridiales > Clostridiaceae > Clostridium_B > Clostridium_B tyrobutyricum. Next base: position 99,834 of record NZ_APMH01000002.1, read on the forward strand.
AAAGGTCGCAATTGCCTTATACCTGAATTTATGCCAAAGAAAAACTTTAATAAAAATAAACGCCATAAAAAATTCAATTAATTGTTTTTTAATTTAGTAATACCATAAATACAGGTTATAATAAAGCAAAGGTCACCAAATATATTTTCCGGAAAAAAACTTATATTTATGATAGTTGCTAAATATTCCAATATAGTTATGAATGCAGAAAATGCAAGCATATATAATCCTATTTTATTTACATGGGGTTTTCCAGAAAAAACAATACTGAGAAATAATAAAGCTGTATTAAATATTATGTATATCCAATATACAATCATATTGTTTTCAAATACCATATTATAGCCAAAACCACTAATATCCCTAGTTACGCATGAAAGATTAATCATTCCAAAAATATAGGCTATGATTACAGCAGCAGAAAATAAAAACACATAATTAAAATTTATATTGTTCCTTCTTAAAAACACATAGCCTATAATGAATACAATTATAGGTATACCAATAAAATTTAAAAAATAAGTAATTTTTAACATGTATAAATTCAAAATACTGTAAGATACAAGCATTTTAAAAACACATATATATCTGGCTAGCATCAATGCAATTGCAATACTTCCCAGTATTCTTATTTTTTTAGGTGAAAACTTAATTATATAAATTGAATAAAATAAAAGTACAAGTATAATAGGCAGTATAAAAATATAAATATTAAATAGCATAATTCAACCTCGCTTCATATTGCTATATTTATATTTACTATAACTGCCAAATTTATATTACTATTATTTTATTATTTGTGGATTATTTATTCCAAGAACCTGTATTCCGTGTTTTACACACTCTATGGATAATGGAAAATCCGGGCCTCTTTCTCCATCTATATCAGTCACTATACCCTCATCACATTCAATTTCCAATTTATTAGCCTTAAAATATACGAGCCCAGGAGTATTTTCAAGATGGTCTCCTCTTATCATTTTTATAAAGATGGTTATTATATCCTTTATCACTACTGCTTTTACTATGATAACATCCAGCATACCATCATCTATTTCCGCCTTATATGCAAATTTAAGATTGCCTGCAGTCTGTCCGTTAAATACCATAAATAGATACATATTACCATCAAATACTGCATCTTCCGATTTAACCTTGACCTTTATATTCCTCAAGCTGGGAAGTTGTTCCAATCCTTTGACATAATAGGCAAGTTTACCTATAGTATTTTTCAAATTTATATCTATCTTTTGAGATACGTCTGTAAAAAGTCCTGCACTAGCTACATTTATAAAATACTTGTCATTTATTTTTCCAATATCCACAGACTTAGGACTACTATTCAGTATCTGCTCACAGGCGGATTTTATTTTGTGAGGCATACCTATGAATTTTGCAAAGTCATTAGCAGTTCCTACAGGTAATATCGCTATAGGTATATTTATATTTAATTTTTTCATATGATTTACTACATTGTCTACTGTTCCATCTCCACCTGCTATGAGCACATATTTATAAGTCTCATCAATTTCCTTAAGTGTTTCTTCAATACTATAATCTGAACCTATTCTAAAAGGCATTACTTCATAACCATATTTTTGATGAATCATAATAACGTTATCTATATTGGATATTATATTGCTTTCACCCGAATACGGATTATAAATAAATTTTACTTTATTCATAAAACTTCCCCTACTTCCAAATAAAGTTTAATTGTTGTTAGTTCAAAATTAACTATTATATTATATCATTTTATGTAATAAATTCACAAGATTATCAAAATCATCTTGTTTTTATACCAAAAAAGAGTTGTTTCAATATACAAAATATTTCTGTATTGAAACAACTCTCGCAAAATACAAGTTCAGTTTAATATACTAAACTTTAAATTTTTAGAATACAGACCCACTTGTTTCTGAAATACTGCTAAGTGCACCCTGTGCCTCATGATCGCATTTGGGCTCTACTGCCAGGTCTCCAAGTGCAATTACTCCAACTAAATTTCCGTTTTCAACAATAGGAAGTCTTCTTATCTGTCTCTCACTCATTATTCTAGATACATCATGAATATCCATATCTGGAGATCCAGTTACAGGATTTGAAGACATTATATCTCTTACGACCTTAGTTTTTGAATTCTGACCTTCTGCTGAGGATCTTATAGCTATATCTCTATCTGTTATTATACCTACTACTTTGTTTTCCTCACATACAGGAACAGAACCTATATTGTACTCTTTCATAAGTTCAGCCGCTCTTTCTATAGTATCATTTACATTTAAACTTACTACAGATTTGGTCATTATATCCCTTATCTTCATTTACAATCACCTCTCCAAATTAGTTTACAGGCTTATTATATGTGTTATTTCAATTTTCTTACCTGTAAATTATTAGATGTTTTTTATCCTCTTTCTTAATGCTATTGCAATTATTACTACAATTACCAGCAATAGTATTGGGAGAATGAATTTTATGGAAAATGGATGTTCTATATTTTTTCCCATAAATGAATATGTAATCATTTCAGGAAATATTCCTATGAGAGTCCCAAGAATAAAATCCCTGTATTTCATTTTGCTAAGACCACTTGCATAACTTAAAGGATCAAACGGGAATACAAAACTTAACCTCATCATAGTCATTATCTTAAAACCATATTTTTCTATATTATTGTCCAGTTTTAAAGCTTTACCACGCAAAACTTTATCCACAAAGGTTCTTCCAAAAAATCTGGCAAGAAAAAAGGCTACAGTGGCAGATCCAAAACAGCCTATCATGCTCAATATGGCAGCCACATAAGGTCCATATATGCTTCCTGCTAAAATAGACATGAGGGAAGAAGGTATTATAAATAGAACAGGTTTAAAAGAATATATAATTATAAATATAAATACAGAAAACTTGCCGTAACTCTGTATATAGTTTCTAAGTTTATGTAATCTTAAATGACGTAAGCTTTTACCATATTTAAATAATATGTATATTACAACAACTGATAGTATGGCCAAGAATGTGTATTTTATGATTTGATTTTTTTTAATTTTATTTTCCATAAACTAACTCCTATAATAAATTTTAAGTTTAATTTCATAATATATTATAGCAAATAAACCCTTCTCATATTATATTATAAGTCTTTTAATTACAAATAATTCTATAGATTACTTATAAAGGTTAACAAAAAATTAATAAGTTTTTTACCAAATTGTATTACTCTTATTCAAAAATTAGTTTATAATGAATCTATATCATTAAGGCGTAAGATGTTGGAATTATGTTTATTTTTAAATTTTAAAGATTTTTATTTTATAAGGAGTGGTTATTTTGGCTAAAATAGCTAAAAGTTCCGTACCTAATGCGTTTACACTTGCAAATCTTGCTTGCGGTATAATATCGGTTTTAATGTCTTTTCAAGAGGATTATGTATTAGGTGGAATTTTTATTTTACTTGCCTGTTTAGCGGATAGATATGATGGCAGAGTAGCCAGATATTTAAATGTATCCAGTGAACTAGGGAAGGAATTGGATTCACTTGCGGACTTGGTATCCTTTGGTGTTGCACCTTCAATTTTAATATTCAATATATATCATTTTTCAAGTTTGGGAATATTGGGTTATATAATGGTTCTTGTGCTGCCATTGTCAGGAGCATATAGATTGGCTAGATTTAATGTAACTGAATTCGATGGAAAGTTTTTTGGTATTCCTATAACCTTTGCAGGTATGTTTGTAGCAATATTTTGTCTAATTACAATGAGACGTCCCATTCATATTGAGTTTGCTTTATTAATAGTTATATTACTGTCTTATCTTATGGTTTGTAATAAAAGATTTAAGAAATTTTAATAGGTGCAGATTAATTCTCACCTATCTTTTTTATCATCATCTTCATCTAAGTCTTCATCAATTTCATTTAAATACAATTCTTCATCAATTTCATTTTCCATGTACTCCATTTTTATTTTCCCCTTGATTAATTCAGAACGAATTCTACAATAATTGGTATAGCATCCGCTGGATTTATTTAATGCATTTATTATTTCATCAATAGTGTTTCCCAACTTATTCACTCTATCTATAGCAGCTTTTACATCCTTTTTATGTGCCAATGCTACTGTATTCAGTTCACTAGCCCCTCCAATCAACAATCTGTATGAGTTGGTAAGTTTTCCGAGCATATCTGACAAGTTGTTTATATCACAGTAGTAACCCTCAATTATTTTTCTATGAGACATTTTAAATCACCCTTTTTAACCCTTATAATATTAAAATTAATGATAAGTAACCTGGGGCTCTAATCGAGCTTGTATCTTAAATATTTTGTTAAAAAGCTGATTTTTTATATTAAATCTTACAAGGGTTCTTTGAAAATCATTACTTTTTATATAAAAAATTAAATTCTGATCTGTAACTGAAATGCTATTTAATACATTATTAAATTTATGTTTGTGATCAAGTGCATCTGAAATTCTGAGTATAGATATTAAAATTTTCAATTTATCTTGTATATTCTCATTGTAGAGCTTAATACTTTTATCTATACTTTTTCTATGACTTGAAGATATTATAGATAAATAGTGTCTTAAATCATCTGGTATTACATCAAATTCCGAATCTGTCAAAATTATATATCGTGTATGTTTATGGTGTTTATTTTTACTTATAAAGCACCCTATATCATGTAAAAGTGAACTACAGCACAAAAGATTTTTATATGAATCGGTAAGATTGTGTATATGTTTGGTCTTGTCAAATACTGCCATGGCAAACGAAGCTATTTTTATTTCATGATCCATTGTTTTATCTGCATTGTATTTTTCTGCAACATAAATTGCAGACTGAAAACTTAAATAATTATATATATCAAGCATAAAAAATCTCCCATTACATAATTTATACATTATATGATGAAAGATTTTTATTTATTATTCTATAATCAATCTTCTGCCAAATGCCTTTTCAAAAGTGTCCCTATAATTCTCAATTGAATTTATCTCAATAGATGGCTTTTGTTCTGAAACCAGCTTCAAAATTATATCTTCACCTTCTACATTAATAGTTATGTCCAATATATTGTTATCCATTGCCCTATCTAATCCTCTGGCTACATGTAGCACGGCAGACATCTTTTGCACTGTCAATATATCCTCATATGTAATCATGCTTTCAAAATAACTTGAATTCTTAATTTTATCTTCTTCAAAATTCAAGACTGTAAATGCAGCCATGATCTGCTCCCTATGGGTCAATCCATTTATCCTAAGGTCCCTCATAATTGAAAATGAATATTTTTCACTGTTGTCAAATCCAACAAATCTTCCACAGTCATGTAAATAACATGCAGTTTTTAATATTCTTGAATTCTCTTCCTTAAAATCAGTATTATTCAAAAGAGGTTTGCTTAATTTATTACACATTTTCCAAACCTGTTCTACATGAATTTTATTTAGTGAAAATTTATTTATTATATTATTCAACGAAAAGTTCAATATGTCTTTAATGATAATAGGATAATCATTGATCAATTTTCTGTAAAGCACACCCTGACGTATTCCATTTTGGCTTATTATTACTTTTTTAGACTTACAATATTTTATAATGGCTATAATAGATATCATGGCACCTAAGAATATATCTGCCCTTTCCTTTGATATGCCCTTAACTTTTTTGTATTGGGATATTTCTCTGTATTTTAATAAATCATATATATCTATAATCTGTTTTGAAGACATTCTATAATTATGTAGATTATTTATAGGATAATCATACTTGTTTCTATGGACTTTAGCCATAGTTCTAAAACTTCCCCCTATACCTACAATAGGCATACCTTTTGCATTCTTGAGCCATACTATAGATTTAAAAGTATCATTTAGGAACTTATTCATTTCCTTTAATCTTTTATCAGTGCTTCCACTAAAAGATAAGAATTTATCTGTAAGTGTAATCGCACCCATTGGAATACTTATGGAATTCTGTATTTCCCTGTCTTTAACCATTATAAATTCAGTACTACTTCCCCCTATGTCCATAAGGAGTGCGGAATTTACATCTATACTGTTTATTGCTCCAAGATAATCATGGTATGCCTCTTCATCCCCAGTTAACACCCTTATGTCAATTCCAAAGCTATTTTTTACTCTTTCCAAAAACTCTCTTTGATTGCTGGCTTTTCTAACCGCTTCTGTGGCTACTGCAATAATTTCACTAACTTCATTTGAATCACATAATCGTTTGAACTTGGATAATGCCTCCATTGCCATTTCTATTCTAGTTTCACTTAAGCAACTATCCGTGGTCATATCCTTTCCCAGCCGAACAGTTGATTTAAGTTCATCTACAACTTCATAGTACTTATCTTCACAAAGTTTCACAATAAAAACTCGCATGGAATTTGACCCAATATCTATTATACCCAATTTACTCATACAAACACTCCCTGTATAATAAGTTTAATAGCTACTATATTATAAATGATTTTACTAATACTTATTAAAAAAAGCAACTAAATGTTAATATATCGTTAATTTAAGTTTGTTACTTGAAAAAATACTGTATAATTTAAATATGGATTACAATACTAATAAATAGGGTGATACATATGATAAACAATGGTTCCAGCCAAACAGCAGCATCTATAGATGTAGGTTCAAACTATTTGAGAATGATGATTGCAGATATAAACAACAATAGTGACATAAGTATACTTGATGATATAATAAAACCTGTAAAAATAGGAAAAGATACTTTTTCACATGGGCGGATTTCTGTAGAAACCATTCATGAGACCTGTAATATCTTAAAGAGCTTTGCACTTCTAATGAAAGAATACAAAATAAAGAATTATAAAGCTGTTTCTACCAGTGGAATCAGAGAAGCTGAAAACAAACAGTACATACTGGAACAAATTCACTTGAGAACTGGAATTGAAGTTGAAAGTATAAATATATCACAAGAACGATTTTATATTATGAAAGCTCTTAGATATAATACAGCAAATACAGACCTTTTTGATATGAAAACAAGTTTGGTTACAAATATAACAACAGGAGCTGTAGAAGCATCAATTTTTAAGAACGGAAAACTGAAATTTACAGAGCATGCTCAAATAGGTTCATTGAGGCTAAGTGAACTTCTTGAAGGCCTACAGCATACAAATGCCAATTTTATAGATTTGATGGAACAATATATAGACAGCAAACTCTACTGGTCAAAGTCAAATATTGGTAATATGACTATTAAAAATTTTATAGCCTTGGGAGGAGAACTTACCTCTATAATAAAATTAATTGGAATAGAAAATAAGAATAGTATTCCTAGAAATACCATATCCAGAAAAAACTTTAATGACCTATATAATAAACTCAAAGATATGAGCAGCGACCAGATTAGATTCAAATATGGTCTAAGCAAGAAAAAAATAGATCTTTTAATACCTACTATATTAATATTCTATAGTTTTCTAAATATGACGGAATCCAAAGTAATATATACACCTAATATAAATTTAAGATTGGGTGTAATTCTGGATCTGGCTGATAACATTTTTCATTTTCAAAGAAGACAGTTTTCACTAAATGATATATTAAGTTCAACATTGTATTTATCAGATAAATATAAAATAGATAAAGTCCATGCAGACTATGTAGAAAAGATATCCATGTCCATATTCGATCAGACTCCCAAAATACATAAATTAGGCCCTAGAGAACGTCTATACTTGCAAATTGCAAGCAAACTGCATGACATAGGAAGCTTTATAGATATAGTAGATCATGAAAATCAATCCTATAATATAATAAGTTCTCAAGATATAATGGGATTTTCGGACAGGGAACTTCTTATAATTGCAAATATAACAAGATATCATTCCAGTACTATACCTGATGATAACCATTATAATTATTTCATTCTAAGCTATAGGGATAAAATGGTTGTTTCAATGTTATCCGCCATATTAAAATTATCAGAAGCGCTTGATGTATCTCATCTACAAAAAATTCAGAGCATAAAGCTTGTTCTAAAAAATAATATGCTTTATTTTAATATTACTTCAAATGATGATTTAGGTCTTGAAGAATGGAATTTTAACAAAAGAGCCAATTTCTTTGAGGAAGTTCTAGGCGTCAAACCCATAATATAAAGGAGGACCTAACATGAATAAATTTAAGCGGCACGAAAATTTTATAAATAGAGAATTAAGCTGGATAGAATTTAACAAGAGGGTTCTTGAAGAATGCAGGAATACAAATCATCCACTTTTTGAAAGGCTTAGATTTATAGCTATTACCAGTTCAAATTTAGATGAATTTTTTATGGTTAGAGTAGGTTCTCTTCTAGATCAGATAAAAGTAGGATTTACTAAAACTGATCCTTCGGGAATGACTCCAAAACAGCAACTGAGCGAAATATGCAAAAGTACTGCCAAATTGGTAAACAGCCAGTGCAACTATTTTAACCGTTCCCTTAAGATAGCTCTTGGAAGGGAAAATATAAATTTTTTGACTATAAAAGATTTAAATCGAGAACAACTTGACTATATTCATGATTATTACTATAAAAATATTTTTCCTGTAATAACTCCAATGTTAATAGATAGAAGCACTTCATTTCCATTAATTTTGAACAAAAGCTTGAATATAGGTTTAATAATAGAAGAAAACGATGAAAAGACCTTTGCTACAGTGGAAGTACCTTCAGTACTTGATAGAATAATAAAAATACCTTCGGATTCTGGCCTAAATATAATAATGCTGGAAGATATACTGAAATTAAATCTTTCTTCACTATTTGGTACTTCAAAAATACTGGCTTCAGGTTGCTATAGGATTACACGAAATGCAGACTTAACCTTGGATGAAGAAGGCGCCGAGGATCTGCTGGAAGCCATAGAAGAGTCTATAAAACAGCGTAAATGGGGTGCAGCAGTAAGGCTTGAAGTAGAACATGGAATGGATAGCGATATTTTAAGTATTCTTGAAAAGGAACTTGAAATAACAAAAGAACAGGAGTATAAAATAAATACTCCCCTTGATCTGTCTTTTCTAAATAAATTAATCAACAACAAAGAATATGAGCGTTTATGTTACAAACCTATAAAACCATATAATCCTTTAAAGTATATTGATGATGAAGATATATTCGACACTATATCAAAAAAAGATATACTTCTGCAGCACCCTTATGAATCATTCGACCCAATTGTAAATCTCGTGAGACAATCTGCCAAAGATCCTTCTGTACTTGCCATAAAACAGACATTGTACAGGGTAAGTGGCAATTCTCCTATAATAAAAGCCTTAATTGCTGCTGTTGAAAATAAAAAACAGGTTACAGTTCTGGTGGAATTAAAGGCACGATTTGATGAAGAGAATAACATAAACTGGGCAAAACAACTTGAAGAAGCTGGATGCCATGTAATTTATGGACTTGTAGGCCTTAAAACCCACTGCAAACTTCTCCTTATAGTCAGGAGAGAAAAAAATGGTATAAAAAGATATGTTCACATGGGTACGGGAAATTATAATGATGTAACAGCAAAAATATATACGGATATAGGTCTTTTATCTTCGAATCCATACTATGGTGAAGATGCTTCCATGATATTCAATATGCTAAGTGGAAGATCCATTCCAAAAGATTTGAAAAAATTGTGCATAGCTCCACTAAATTTAAGAGAAAGATTTTTATACCTAATAGATCAGGAGACTAAAAATGCAAAAATTGGCAAGCCTGCAAAAATAGTCGCCAAGATGAATTCAATTGTAGACAAAGAAATAATTCAAAACCTGTATAAGGCATCCTCTGCAGGAGTTAAAATTCAATTGATTGTACGGGGGATTTGCTGCCTCAAGCCAAAAATTCCTCAAATAAGTGACAATATAACTGTAATCAGTATAGTTGGAAGATTTCTCGAGCACAGTAGAATATTTTATTTCTACAATGAAGGTGAGGAACTCATATATCTCTCCAGTGCAGATTGGATGAATAGAAACCTTGACAGAAGAGTGGAACTTCTATTTCCAATTGAAAATATAGAGATTAAAGAAAAGATCAAACGCACTTTAAGAATTTACTTAAAGGACACATTAGGGGCAAAACAATTAAATAATGATGGAACTTATTCAAGAATAGATAAAAGAGGCAAAAAACCCCTTGATAGCCAGGAAACATTCTATCAGTACAGTTTAATAGAAAATGATAAACACTCCAGTTTAGAAAAGACAAAAATTTCAAAGACAAAATGGAGGGAAGAAGGTTTTAAAGTAAAACAAAATCAAGATTAAAAAACAAAGGAGATTAAGTTTTCTTAATCTCCTAATACTTCTTCTTTCAACTTTAATCCTGTTTTTGTTACTGCAAGTCCTCCCATTGCAGTTTCCCTGAGTTCACATGGCATGTGCCTGCCTACCTCATATAAAGCCGAAACTGCATCATCAAAGGGAATCTTGCTATATACACCTGCCATTACCATATCTGCAGTAGTAAGTGCACTTACAGCTCCTGAAACATTTCTTTTGGCACATGGTATTTCCACAAGACCTGCTACAGGATCACAAACCAATCCAAGTATATTTTTTATAACTATAGCTGCTGCACTAAGGCACATTTCCGGAGTTCCACCCATCATTTCAACTACAGCTGCAGAAGCCATGGCAGCTGCTGAACCACATTCAGCCTGACATCCCCCTTCTGCTCCAGCAAGAGTCGCATTTTTAGCTATCAAAACCCCAATACAGCTTGAAGTAAAAAGAGCCCTAACCAGATCATCTTCGCTTTTATCGAGTTTCTCCCCTGCACTTATTATAACTGCAGGTAAAATTCCACAGGAACCGGCTGTAGGTGCAGCAACTATCTTTCCCATAGCTGCGTTTACTTCAGAAGATGAAATTGCCCTTGCCATGGCTTTTACCATAAACTCTCCAGTTAATGTATCTGATTTTTTCAAATAAGTATTTAACCTGTATGCATCCCCTCCTATAAGACCGCTTACAGACTTCAAACTCTTATTTAATCCATATTCAGAAGATTGCTGCATGACCTTCAAATTTTTTCTCATGCTTTCAAAAACTTTGTATTCGTCAATTTCAAATGATCTTGCCTCTTCCTGAAGTGCATATTCCCATATCTTAATATGGTTTTTTTTACATACATCTATAAGTTCACTACCATAATTAACCATGTTATTCCTCCTCTTTTACAGGATTTATCGCTATAGCATCTTTTATATGTGGAATTTCGTTTATACATTGTATTAGATTTTCAGGAACCACATTATCTACTTCCAAAACCATAAATGCATTGGAGCCTTTTCCACTGGTCCTGTAAACTCTCATAAAAGCTATATTTATATCATTTTTATATAGCACATCACATACTTTTTTTATCATTCCAGGCATATCATAATGCCTTATGACTATAGTAGGGTAATTTCCTGTAAATTCCACCTTATTTCCGTTTATCTCGTTTATAACTATATTTCCTCCACCAATTGAAGAACCAACTAGCTCTGTTTTATTTCCATCCTCTTTAGTTATGACAAATTTCACTGTATTTGGATGTACATTTCCTAGATCAGTTTCTATGAATTTAATGTCTATACCCTTTTCCTTTGCTATACTCATTGAATTTCTCAAGTTTTCATCCCATGGATTCATTCCAAGTATTCCTGCAACCAAAGCTTTATCTGTTCCATGTCCCTTATAGGTTTTGGCAAATGAACCATGAAGATAAAACTCTACTGCTGAAATTTTTCCATCAGCTATGGTTCGTGCAACTTTTCCAAGTCTTGCCGCTCCTGCTGTATGAGAACTGGATGGACCTATCATTATAGGACCTAAAATATCAAAAACACTGTATTCTCTCATATTATCCCCTCTTTTAGTTATAAAAGCAGCTTCCACCTATAAATTCCCTGAGTATCGAATTTTCAGGCACATATTTTCCATCTAAATTTTTAAAAAATTTAAGAAAATTTATCAGCCTAACAGCTTCACAGTAGACACTGCTGCTCTTTTTGATTTTCCTTAGTTCCTTTAAAGCATATTTTTTTAAAACACATAATTCATATACTAATGTAGAATTAAACATAACATCTGCATTTTCTTGAAACACAAATATATTCTTTTCTTCTCCTCTTTTTACTGATGGCCACATTTTCAACGTATCTTCTGCACTATATCCCCTGAACAGGTGGTCTCTTACTATCCTTCTTATTATTCTCACATCCGTAGTAGATATTCTAGTATGATTGTCTAAGTTTAATTGAGTAAGGGCACTTATATATATCTTAAATTTATTTTCTTTAGGTATGGATGAAGTTAATTTTTCATTTAACCCATGGATTCCCTCTATAACAATCAATCCATTCTCAGGCAGAGAAACTTTTTTCCCATTCCACTTCTTTGTTCCAGTTTTAAAATCAAAAGTGGGAAGCTGTACTTCCTTTCCCTCCATAAGAATGCTTAAATCTCTATTAAACAATTTAAGGTCCAATGAATTTATAGATTCAAAATCATAATTGCCATTTTCATCTTTAGGGGTATATTGCCTGTCCAAAAAATAGTCGTCTAGAGATATTGGCAAAGTAGAATATCCATTTACTCCAAGCTGAATGGCCAGCCTCTTTGAAAAAGTAGTCTTTCCAGAGGAACTTGGTCCTGCTATTAATACAACCTTTACTGACTTATTTTCGTGTATCATATCCGCAATACTGGCAACTTTTTTCTCGTGAAGGGCCTCCGATACTCCAACTATATAAGAGATATCATTATTCTTAATTTTATCGTTCAAACTACCTGTATTGGATATCCCAAGCAAATTAAGCCATTGTTTTGTTTCTCGAAATATATTATTAAGTTTTTTATAGTCCTCAAGCTTTGGTATGGCTACACTATTGTTTCCATCAGGATATATAAGCAAAAATCCTGAATTATAATATACAAGATCAAATAATTGTACTTTACCCGTGGATTCAGCTGTATTTCCATAAAAATAATCATATGTGCCATCTAATTCATATAAATATAAATAAGCTACATCTAAATCATTTAACAAATTTACCTTATCAATCATATTATATTTTGTGAAAATGCCCATAGCTTCATTCTTGCCAACTTTTATTTTATTTATAGGTATGTCCTTATCTATTATTTCCTTCATTCTATTTTTTATCTTCATTACATCCAATTCATTTAACGGTGTATTCTTGCTTATTTCACCAAATACACCCCTACCTAAGGAATGTTCTATAGTCAATTTTGAATTTTTAAACACATCATAAACAGCTTTAATTAATACAAACTGCAATGTTATCTCATAGGATCTATTTACCATAATCTTGCTGGATTTGCTGCTGCATATTATTTCAGATCTCAATTCGCTCACTTTACCACCTTCTTGAATTTGTTCTGTACTAATATTATACGTCATATTTATATATAATTGTTCTAATTTTACTTATATTTTTAGCATTAATGCAAAACATAATTACAGAGGTGATTTTTGTGCTTATCGTACTTTTTAGAGCAATATTACTATATATAATTGTAGTAATTTCCATGAGGCTTATGGGCAAAAAACAAATAGGGGAGATGGAGCCTTTTGAACTGGTAATAGCTATTATGATATCTGAACTTGCGTCTTTACCAATGCAGGATACAAGAATTTCTTTAATGAGAGGTATAATTCCTATAATCACACTTTTATTTCTTCAAGTTCTCTTTGCTATTTTAGAACTAAAAAGTGAAACTGTCAGATTAATCTTCAGTGGAAAACCAAGCATACTTATAAATAAGGGAAATTTGAACTTTGAGGCCCTTTCAAAGGAAAAATTCAATTTAAATGACCTACTGGAAGAATTGAGACTTCAAGGTTATTACAATATATCAGATGTAGAATATGCAGTTCTTGAAACAAGTGGAAAGATTTCAATAATACCAAAGACAAATATGGAGCCAGTTACCAAAGAAGATCTTCAGATTAAAACTACCCAGGATAAATTACCCACAACACTAATATTAGATGGTAAAATAAATTTTGAAAATTTACACAAGATAAATAGGAATAAAAATTGGCTTGGAAATATGCTTAAAAAAAATAATATCAATTCTCCTAGGGAAATCCTAATAGCAATGATGGATTCCAAAGGCAAATTTTTTTACCAAAGAAAAAATACCCGAAATTAAAATTTTACAGAATGGGAGATGATAAATTGAAAAGTTCTATAACCTCTATCTCTATATTTATAATAATGGTATTGTTTATAGTGTTTTCTGTACATTATTTAAAAATTATAGACTCTAAACTTATTTATTCCAGCAACCAGATAGAAAAATCACTAGACTCAAATTCCTTTGATAAGGCCGATGACTTCTTGAAACAGTTCAAAATTAATTGGAACAAATATTCAAATAAGATGACTCTGTTTACAAACAACAATGAAATAGACGATATAAACCTTGAACTTTCAGAATTGAGTCAACATATAAGATTCAAAAATAAGGAAGAAGCCCTTGTATCCATAAACTCCATAAGAAACATAATTAATAGCATAAGTGATATGGAAAGATTAAGTTTACAAAACATTTTTTAAAATAATTATACTGTTCACAAAGCCCATAAAATAATTTATAATTAAACTATAGAAAATAATATCCTTATGGATTATAATATAATTGTAGATTAACATTAGAGTCCCAGTGGGACTTATGTTGCCCCACGAGGGATGAATATACAATATATATTTTTTAAAATAAAATTTTCGAAGGGTGGAATAAAAATGGCACTAGTCACTACAAAAGAAATGTTCAAAAAAGCTTATGCAGGAAAATACTCTATAGGTGCTTTCAATATCAACAACTTAGAAATACTTCAGGGAGTTGTTAACGGTGCAAAGGCTAAAAATTCAGCTGTTATAGTACAATGTTCATCAGGTGCAATAAAATATGCTGGCCCAAAATACTTACAGGCAATGGTTAAAACTGCAGTTGAGGAAACTGGAATAGACCTGGCTCTACATTTGGATCATGGTCCTGATTTGGATACTGTTAAATTATGTGTAGAAAATGGATTTACATCAGTTATGTTTGACGGATCACATTTTGATTATGATGAAAATGTAGCAAAAACAAAAGAAGTAGTAGATTATGCTCATGCTCATGGAGTAGTAGTAGAAGCAGAACTTGGAGTTTTAGCAGGAGTTGAAGATGATGTATCTGCAGCTGAACACATCTATACTGATCCAGACCAAGCTGTAGACTTTGTAGGAAAAACAGGAATCGATTCATTGGCAATAGCTATTGGAACATCCCACGGAGCATTTAAATTTCCACCAGACTTTAAACCATCCTTAAGATTTGATATACTAGAACAGGTACAGGAAAAATTACCTGATTTCCCAATAGTTCTTCATGGAGCTTCAGCTGTTGACCCAGAAGCTGTTGCTACTTGTAACAAATATGGTGGAAATATAGCAAATGCAAAGGGTATACCTGTTGATATGCTTAGAAAAGCTTCATCCATGGCTGTATGTAAAATAAACATGGATACTGATTTAAGATTAGCTATGACTGCTGCCGTAAGAAAAACATTTGGAGATAGTCCTGAAGTATTTGATCCAAGAAAATATTTAGGAGCAGGAAGAGACTATATACAACAAGTTGTAGAGGGTAAAATAGACAACGTATTAGGCTCAGCTAATTCACTAAACTAGCTTATTTAGTTAAACCCCATTTAACTAAAATAATAAAAACTTATATTTTACAAAATTAATCCCAATACTAAGTATCGGGATTAATTTATTTTTATGATAAATATATGATATAATTCAAAATAACAATAATTTTAAAGGTAGTTGATATAATGCGGGAATTTGAAACCAGAATAATTAAAATTGATGTTAAAAATATAAAAAGCATATTAAAATCTGCAAATGCATCAAAAGTTAAAATGGAGAATCAAATAAACAATATATATGATTTTGAAGATAAACGTTTAATAAACCATGGAGGTTATGCTAGAATAAGAATAGTGGAAAATATACTCAATAATTCAACCGAGTACTATATGACTACAAAGAAGATTATAAGTCAGGACAAATATAAAGTAATGGATGAAAATGAAATTAAGATATCTAATGGAGAAGTTGGAAAAAAGATATTCGAATCTCTAGGACTTAAACTTCAACAATCCATAAAAAAGAGCAGGGAAAGTTATAAATATAAAAATAGTCTCATAGAAATAGACATAAATGATACATCGTTTTGCCCTTTTCCCTATATAGAGATTGAGACAAAATCAGACGATGAACTTTCTGAAATAGTAAATCTTCTTGGCTATACAATGGATGATACAACTTCAGATACTATATATGAAATTTTAAAGCATGAGAGGTAGACATTTATGTTTGGTTATGTTACGCCGTGTATTTCTGAACTTAAAGTACGAGACTATGAAAAATTCAAAGCATACTACTGTGGTTTATGCAGAGCAATAAAAAACAATATTGGGAATCTGCCTAGAATAGCATTAAATTATGATATGACATTCCTTGCCATATTGCTTGATAGTCTGTCTAAAGATAAAATTGTATATAAAAGACAGTTGTGCTTGTTTCATCCTACCAGGAAGAAGACCATATTAAAAAGTACATCTGCTTTAGAATATGCTGCTTTTTATAATATTGCCTTCACTTACTATAAACTTTTAGATGATGTTCATGATGATAGCTCAATAAAGAGCAACTTTTTGGCACATTGGCTTAAAATATATCTAAATAAACTTCCTGATAGTTTTAAGAAAAACTTGGAATACATAAAAAAAGGTTTAAATGATTTGACACAAATTGAGACATCCAGAAACAATAATTCATTTGATAAGATATGCCATCCTTTTTCTGACATTACAGCTTTTACACTATGTAATTATACAGATAGCAATAGTGAAACTTTATATGCACTTGGCTATAATCTTGGAAAATGGATATATGTAATAGATGCTCTGGATGATCTAAAAAAAGATATGGAAAAAGGGAAATTCAATGTATTAAATTATTGCTTTAATAAAAATGAACTAAATTATAGTGAATTTTATGTAGAAATACAAAATAGAGTAGACTTTATCTTAGGAAGCTGTGCATCTACATGCATGAATTACTTTAATAAACTCCCTATATCAAAAAATCAAGAATTACTCCATAATATTTTACAATATGGACTTTTAGAAAAAATGGATAAAGTTTTTAAGAGAGGAGCCTATAAAAATGAAAAATCCATATGAGGTGCTTGGCGTAAATGAAAATGCATCTAAAGAAGACATTAAAAAGGCATACAGACAACTTGCAAAAAAATATCACCCGGACCAATATGGCAACAATCCCTTGAAAAATCTTGCAGAGGAAAAAATGAGAGATATAAATGCAGCATATGACTATCTTATGAAAAATTCCTCCAATACAAGCTATTCAAACAATTCCTATGAAAGCAGTGATACTACTTATTCAGGTGAAAATTCAGATCTCTATAAATCTATTGAAGTTGATATAAATAGCGGGGATCTAAGAAGTGCAGAATCAAAACTTGCAAGCTGTAGGACAAGAGATGCTGAATGGAACTATCTTATGGGTATACTGAATATGAAGAAGAGCTGGTACAATGAAGCTATCAACAATTTAACTACAGCATGCAATCTAGACCCAAACAATTTCAAGTACAGACAGGCGCTAAATAACCTTCAGGGTATGAACAATACATATAGACAGCCTTATTATGATACAAGAAGAGGTAATTCTGACATATGTAATATATGTGCAACTTTATACTGCCTTGACTGTCTCTGCGGAGGTGGAGACATTGGAGGATGCTGATTTATATTTTAAATATCAAAGTACAAATATCAAATAACAAATATTATTGACACAAATAGAAAATCAACTGAGTTTAAACTTTGAATCTTAAATTTTAAAAACGGGGGTGTAAAAAATGTCCAGTAATTCAAACAGAACTCAATATATAGCCAAAGGCGGACTGTTTACAGCTGTTGGAGTAATATTAGTATATATAAGTGGAATAATCCCAGTAAATAAAACCTGTTTGTTGGCAGTAGCATCTTTTATAATACCTCTTTCTATCATTACTACAAATGTAAGAAATACATTGGCAGTATATGCTGCAACTTCCCTGCTTTCATTGCTTCTATGTGGAATTAAAATGACCGTAATAGCATATATACTATTTTTCGGACTATATGGTATAGTTAAATTCTATATAGAAAAAATACAAAAGATAATTGTTGAGATCATTCTCAAATTAGCTTTTTTGAATATATGCGTAGTATTGCTGCTTTTAATCTATAAATTATTTTTTCCCGGAGTATTTAATTTTAGATTTTCAATGCATTGGATCATATTAGGACTCCAAATAGTGTTCCTTTTATATGATTATCTTCTAACTTTGATTATAAATTTCATAAATAGACGATTATATAGAAAAAATTTATATTAATATACAAAAAAATTTATATTTCGTATTGACATATCAGCCTAACATGGTATAATATTTTATGTCAACGATTTATACAATGCCCATTCGCCAAATGGTAAGGCACCTGTCTCTGGAACAGGTATTTGTTGGTTCGAATCCAGCATGGGCAGCCAAAAGAACTCATATGGGTTCTTTTTTATTTTTTAAAATTATCCTTGACAAAAGGTTGTCATTTATTATAAAATTTGAAATAAGTTAATATTTAGCTGTGAATAAGGATTAGTAATATTTACATCACTAAAGAGAGCTATTGTCAGGTGAAAAATAGTGTGATATTAAAATATGAACTCACCTTACGAGTTTACCTGAAAAAATCAGGTACGGCAGGAAACCGTTATTATTTAAGGGAAATCATTATTGATTTAATTAGAGTGGTACCGCGAAAATTAAACTTTTCGTCTCTTAGCTAGAGATGAAAAGTTTTTTATGTTAAAGGAGAGATTTTTATGTACAGTACTAAAATTGATGAAAAATGGCAAAAAAAGTGGGAAGAAACACATATCTATAAATTCAACGAAGATGATATAAAAAATAAATTATATGTAATGGAGATGTTCTCATATCCATCAGGCAGCAGACTTCATGCAGGTCATTGGTTCAATTATGCCCCTGTAGATTCCTGGGCCAGATTAAAAAGAATGCAGGGATACAATGTATTTCAGCCTATGGGTTTTGATTCATTTGGTCTGCCTGCTGAAAATTATGCCATAAAAACTGGGATACATCCAAGTGATTCCACTGAAAAAAATATTGCTACAATGGAAAAACAGCTCAAATCAATGGGTGCAATGTTTAATTGGGAAAATGAAGTAATTACATGTCATCCTGATTATTACAAATGGAATCAGTGGCTGTTCCTGCAATTATATAAACATGGTTTGGCTTACAGGAAAAATGCTCCTGTAAATTGGTGCCCTAGTTGTAACACAGTTTTGGCAAATGAACAAGTTCAAGAAGGCTGTTGCGAAAGATGTGGTACTGAAGTTACTAAAAAAGATTTAACCCAGTGGTTCTTCAAAATAACAGATTACGCAGAGGAACTACTTCAGGATTTAGATAAATTAGACTGGCCGGAAACTACAAAGGCTATGCAAAGACATTGGATAGGTAAATCCACAGGTACTAACGTAACTTTTAAAGTAGTTGACTCAGACATTGAATTCAGCGTATTCACTACAAGAGTTGATACCTTGTTCGGTGTTACATATGTAGTTCTATCACCTGAAAATAAACTAGTAGATAAAATAGCTAAAGAACAATATAGAGAACAGATAGAAAATTACAAAGAACAAGCTAAAAAGCAGACTGAAATTGAAAGACAATCCATTACAAGAGAGAAAACAGGTGTATTCTCTGGATCGTATGCTATAAATCCTATAAATGGTCGAAAAGTACCTATATGGATAGGTGATTATGTATTAAATACATATGGAACAGGTGCTGTAATGGCTGTTCCTGCACATGATGAAAGAGATTTTGACTTTGCCACAAAATATAAACTACCTATTGAAAGAGTTATAGATGGTGGTGATACCCTTCCTTATATAGAACATGGAAAAATGATAAACAGTGGCGAATTCAACGGTTTATCTACAAAAGACGGCAAAAAAGCTGTAACTAAGAAATTAGAGGAAATGGGTTTAGGTTCAGGAAAGGTAAATTATAGGTTAAGAGATTGGCTTGTTTCAAGACAGAGGTACTGGGGAACTCCTATTCCTGTAGTTTATTGTGAAAAATGCGGAGTAGTTCCTGTACCAGAAGAACAACTTCCGGTTGAACTTCCTTACGATGTAGAATTTTCTCCTGATGGAAAATCCCCTCTTTTAAAATCGGAGAAATTTATGAATACAACTTGTCCTCATTGTGGAAGTCCTGCGAAAAGAGAAGCTGACACACTTGACACTTTTGTATGTTCTTCATGGTATTATCTAAGATATGTAGATAATAAGAATTCCGAAAAACCTTTTGACGAGGATAAAATAAATAAGATGCTTCCTGTTGATATGTACGTAGGTGGCCGCGAACATGCCTGCATGCATCTACTATATGCCAGATTTATTACCAAAGCCCTTAGGGATATGGGATATTTAAACTTTGATGAACCATTCTTATCTTTAAAACATCAAGGTGTAATACTAGGCCCTGATGGTCAAAAAATGAGTAAATCCAAAGGTAATACCATATCTCCAGATGATTGCATAAAAGAATATGGGGCTGATGTATTCAGAATGTACCTTATGTTCGGTTTTGACTACACAGAAGGCGGCGCATGGAGTGATGATGGTATTAAATCCATGAGTAAATTTGTAGATAGAATTGAAAGATATATATCTCAATCCAAAGAAGCTATAGAAGATACTAAGAATAATACTAAAACTTCCATGGATACTCCTGAAAAGGACTTGAACTATGTCAGAAATTTTACTATAAAATCAGTATTAACTGATACTAATAAATTCCAATTCAATACTTCTATTGCAAGAATGATGGAATTTACTAATGAACTTTCAAAATACCTAAAAATTAAAAATAAAAATATTAAGTTCCTAGAAGATACTATAATCGACTTTGTCAAGATATTAGCCCCTTTTGCACCACATTTTGCAGAAGAACAGTGGGAACTTCTTGGTAAAAAATATTCTATATTCAATGAAAAATGGCCTGAATTTGATGAAAAGGCACTTGTAAAAGATGAAATTGAAATTGCCATACAGGTAAATGGAAAAATAAAATCAAAAATAAATATACAGACCGGTTTATCAGAGGATGAAATAAAAGAAATATCCTTATCTCAGGAAAATGTAAAATCAGCTATTGGCAATAAATCTGTTAAAAAAATTATAGTAGTACGTGGAAGACTTGTAAATATAGTTGCAAAATAACAGTTGGACAGTTGAATACATAATTCAACTGCCCATTCCCTTCTTACATTAATCTGCTATACATTTGAATAGTTTTTTCTGTAGACTTCAATAGGTTTACTAAATCATAGACTTCGCCCTCTTCAATAACACTGTTTAACTGTTTTTGAAATCTTGTGGAATCTGACAATTTTCCCATAGAAGACAATGTAAGTATATTATTCATTATATCTGATACCAAACTTGATTTCACTTCAAATAATTTTTGGGCATCTTTTATTTCGTCCTTGATTTCAAGCATTTGTTCATCAAGTTTAAATGCCAGATCTGCAGCACTTTTAAGTTTATGTTTTATATAATCCGGTATTTCATGTTTATATTTATAATTTAAAGAGTGTTCTATAGTAGCCCAAAAATTCATGGCAAGTGTTCTTATCTGGAACTCAGCCAGTATATCCTTTTCGCCTTCTGCCATATTCACAGGATATTTAATTATAACATGATAACTTCTATAACCGCTGTTTTTCACATTTGTTACATAATCCTTTTCATACATTATCTGCATATCTTTTCTATTCCTGATTATCTCAACTACCCTTTGAACATCATCTACAAATTGACACATTACCCTTATACCTGCAATATCCTCCATTTCATACTCTATTCTATTGAGAGGTATATTAAATTTATTAGCCTTTTCAAGTATGCTGGATATTTCCTTTACCCTTCCAGTTACAAACTCTATAGGCGAATATTCATTCTTCTTTCTGTATTCAAGTCTTATGCTCTTAATTTTTACCTTTAATTCTTCAACTGCCTGTTTATATGGTATTAAAAATGTTTTCCACTCTCCTATTGCCAACTCTACCCTCTCCTACATATATGAACTAAAATAATTTTATAACAAAATCTATACAAAATCAAAATTATATGATTTTTTTTGATATAATTAAATTATAATATTATTTATGATAAGGGTGAAATTTTAAATGTCCAAAGAAATGTCTAATTCAATCCTATATAATCCAGAAGAACAAATCTCTATGTTATATGATAGAAAAATAACCTGTCCAGTATGCGGCAGTGTATTTAAAGCTAGAGCCATTAAAAAAAATTCATATAGAATAATAAAAAAAGATCCTGATTTTTTTATAAGGTATTCAAGAATAAGTCCTTATTTCTATGATGTATGGGTATGCGATGAATGTGGATACGCATCTATAAAAACCGATTTTGAAAAGCTTTCAGATTATGATGCTGATACAATAAAAGAACAGCTGACACCAAAGTGGCATAAGAAGAACTTTCCTGAAGTATATGATATTGACCTTGCCATTCAAAGATATAAACTATCTCTATTAAATTATTATACTATAAATTCGAAACCTAGCAAGAAAGCGATGAATTATCTTAAACTGGCATGGATGTACAGGCTTAAGGAAGATTCAAAAAATGAAATGAATTTTTTAACACAGGCTTTGGATAATTTAAATTCTGCCTATTTCAACGAATCATTTCCTATGTATGGTATGAATAAATTTACTGCAATGTATCTTATAGGTGAATTGATGAGACGTACTGGTGCAGGAGAAAAATCCTTAATTTGGTTTAGTCAGGTTATAACTTCTACCATGGCATCTGAGAATATCAAGGATTTAGCGCGTCAGCAGAAAAATCTAGTAAGCAACGAAGTCAATGAAAATTCTATCAATAAACAACAAAAGGATAAAAAAAAGGGCCTCTTTAACAAGTTCCGTATATAAATTTTATGTTCTTTAGAGTATTATTACAGGATCAAAATCTATATAATCAGCTGATGTAAGTATGTATTCTATGCCTTCTATTGATCCTGTTACGGCTTTTGCAAGAGCCTCCCCATGAAGATGTCCATATATAACCTTTTCCACACTATACTCTTTTAGTACATCTATAAAACTTGACTTCATGGATTTTTCACTTATAGGTGGATAATGCACCATTACAATAAATTTTTTATATCCTTCATTTGATGCACAGTTCAAAGAATTCCTTAATCTTAAAATTTCTCTATTATAAATTTTTTCATCATGCTGTGTAAAATTTTCCGACTCAGGATATATCCATCCTCGTGTACCACATATTGCATATTCTCCATATGCAAAAAAATTGTTTTGGATAAAATCCATATCATCATATAAATTATTAAGTTTAGTTATGCTGGTCCACCAATAATCATGATTTCCCTTTATCAATATCTTTCTTCCAGGTAATTTATGAATCCATTCCAAATCCCAAAATCCATTTTTCATGTCCATTGACCATGAAATATCCCCTGCTATAAGTACTGTATCATCAGATTTAATTTTATTTATCCAATTATTATATATTTTTTTGTCATGTTCAAACCAGTTGTTTCCAAATACACCCATAGGTTTATTTCCACTGCTGTCCAGGTGTAAATCAGATATTGCAAATAAAGCCAAACTTAATCACCTTCTAAAACATATTATATCTTTATATATGCACATATCATTTCACTTTTTATTTAAATTATTATCTATGTCAACTACATAGGCTATTACTTTTGCAACAGCATCATACAATTCTACAGGTATACTGTCACCTACATCTATATTTGTAAGTAAATTGGCAAGCTCTTTATCATAGATAACAGGCACATCAGATTTCCTGGCTTTTTTTAAAATGTTATCAGCTATTTGTCCAATACCTGCTGCAGTAACAACTGGTGATTCATAATTAACATCATATTTTAAAGCGGCAGCCTTTTTTTTGTTATTAATAACAAATCACCTCTTTAAGCCCTTGTATTTATTACACCAAGCTCACTATCTTGGAAAAACTCCCTGCAAGTTGATATATTAATATCTTCTTTCTTTTCATTAAATTCTATATTTATATTATATCCTAATTGAGATAAGCTCTCCACTATTTTTTTATTGCCTTTTGCCAAAATTTTACTCCATAAACCTACGCTCTCTATATTTACATTCATATTTTTATTTTTTACACTTAAATAGGCATCAACAATTCCCATATTTTCTGTACTAATAGAAGTAGCAATTTTCACATTGGTAGTATCTATTTTTTTCCCCTTTTTCCTTTCGTCTCTTATCATCATCTTGAAATTATAATCATTATTTTGAATTTTCAAAGGTAAATCCATATAATAATACGAATTGGAAACTGTATTAAACACCTTAAAATCATTAATCACACTATTTATAATACTATTTTTATTAGCAATAGGCGATTTTCCATCTGAAATCATATTTTTTATAATATTTATGATCTCTTGTGTTTTACTATTAATTTGATCTTTTATAATACTTTCAGTATTGTTTATTGTGCCTTGTGTTACTGTTTGTGATTTATCTTTGAGCTCAATATTATTAAGTATATCATTTATTATATTTAATTTTTCAATGTTTTCATCTACTGTTCCATCAATACCACTCAAAATATTTTTATAGGATGACATGACAAGCCTTCCTTTATCACTTTCTAATGGTATGTCATTATTTGATAAATATTTTAATATAAAACTTTCTCTTTCTTGTGGATTATTTTTTAATTCATTTACAATGGTTTCAATATCTTTTCCATTGTATAATTTAGCATTCAAATCTATATTGTTTTTAATAAATGTAACTAATTCTTCATTATTTAGTTTTGACAGATTTGAAATTATGGATTGTCCTTTTGCACTATCCTCTGGTATGTTTTGAACCGATAAATACTCTTTTATCAGATTTTCCCTTTGAATCGGATCTTTTGCAAGAATATTTATGACTTTCTGTTTATCTTTAGTATCACTTATTATTTGATTTATAACATTTGTACCCCTACTATTCAAATCTACATTATTTTTAATAAATGTAACTAATTCTCCATCATCTAATTTAGATAAGTTTGAAATTATAAATTTACCTTTTGCACTATCCTCAGGTATATTTTCAAGTGACAAATAATCTTCTATTAATCGTTCTCTCTGACCTGAATCCTTTGTAATCATACTTATAATCTCTTGTTTATCCTTAGTATTGTTTATTATTTGATTTATAACATTTGTACCTTCACTATTCAAATCCATACTATTTTCAACAACTGTCGTATTTAGTTTTTGTGATAAATTTTCAATTTCTTTATATATACTGGAATCATTCTTAAATATATTATTAAAACTTTTTATATTTTCACTATTTAAGTCTATATTATTTTCAATAAAAGTTAATACATCTTTATCACTTAGTGTCGACAATTGCTCAAAAAAGGTTTTAAGATTTTCAGTTATAAATTTTCCTTCAGAACTTTCCAAAGATATGCTCTTACTTGCAAGATACTTTTCTATAAAATCACTTTTTTCTTCTGGATTACTTTGAATCTTGTTCATAAAATCGAAAAGTGTTTTTATATTGGAAATATTATCTTTAGTAAGAGAAATATTATGATTCAGCATTTCTTTAATAACTCCATAATCTTTTTCAGTCAGATTCATGAATTTTTCTTTTATAAAAAGTTCTATGGGATCTTTGCCTGGATTTTGATTCCCTGTTTCCTCATTTACAACTTTTAATTTAATTTTTCCATCTTCAAATCCTGAAACCTCAAATTTCATCATTTCATTCTCAGATATTTTTTCTGGATTTTCTACAGATGCAGGAAACTGCCAGCCATCTGAACGCTTTAACAATATGTTTCCTGAGCCATCCTCTGTTTTTACTACTTTAGCTGAAAATTTCTCTCCTATATCAAAAGAAAGTTTTGTGGATATTTTTTTATTATTTACATTATAAACACTATTTACATTCCATATTCCCGCCAAATCCATCACCCTTTATACTAAAAACTATATTATATTTATCGTATAAAATAAATTTTCATGAATAAAAATATCTGGTACCAATAAATTAATATCAATACCAGATATATATTCATAATCTATTTTGTATTATGCACAATTAAGCCGCTTGCCTTCCATCTTTATCTTCTTTTTTTAAAATAACTGATACCTTTTTATAAATTAAAAGTGTAATAACAGTAAGCATACATCCTTTAATCAAATTAAATGGTACAATACTTAGAAGTATTAATGTCCAAACATCAGTTATATTACCATTTATCTTGCCTGCTATAGCTACCATCTGACTTATTGGAAAATTGAATGCCCTCTGATAAAGTGGAAGAAGTACAAAATAATTGATTAAACCTGCTGCTATAGACATTGTTATTGTTCCGGATATAAGTCCTAAAACAGCTGATTTCTTTGTCTTTCTTGCCTTGTATATAAATCCTGCTGTAACTACAAGGACTGTTCCTACGATAAAGTTAGCAAGTTCCCCTACAAATGCTGTCTGACCTGCAAATATTCCATGAAGTATATTTTTTAAAAATTCTATGGAAATTCCAGCAACCGGACCTAATGCAAAAGTTCCTATAAGTGCTGGAAGATCACTTATATCTATTTTCAAAAATGATGGGAAAATAGGTACTGCAAATTCTAAAAACATAAGTAAAAATGCTATAACACTTAATACTGCAACTTTAACTAGCCTGTTTATTTTCTTGTCTCTCATTATTACACCCTCCCAATTATATAATCTCCTAAATTTTTAAAAAGTATAATAAAAAAGCCCTGACTTATTAAAAAATCAGGGCCCAGAAAAATCACACTTTTATCTTCTTTCATCCAGACTTTACTGTCGGCCTCGGAATTTCACCGAATCAACCATTTTACGGCTCGCGGGCTATACCGCCGGTAGGGAATTACACCCTGCCCTGAAGATTATATTCATATTATGTTTTAATTATAATACCTAACTATTTAAAAATCAATACCTTTTCACAATAATTTTTATTAAGTGATAATTAGTAGCAATTTATCTTGAATTTGTTATATAATATGGATATATAATTATACTAAAAGATGTAGATAATATAATTGGTACATCTAAAACCAAAGAAGAAATGAGTGATAATATGAAACCTGTACACATGTTTGTAACAAGCTGGTGTCCCTATTGTAAGCAGGCCCTTTCATGGATGAAGGAATTAAGAACTGAAGATCCTAAATATACTGATGTTGATATTAAAATAATCGATGAAGAACGGCAGCCTGAAATAGCCAAAAAATATAATTACTATTATGTCCCTACATATTTTGTAGGTGATACAAAGATACATGAAGGTGTCCCAACTAAAGAAATTGTAAAAAAAGTATTTGATGATTCCCTTAAGTAGCGAGCCCAAATCTTTGATTTGGTGTGAGTCACTTACTCATTCGACCAAATGGAGAAGGAGTTTCTTCTAAAGTCAGAGCCCAAATCTTTGATTTGGTGCGAGTCACACAAAGGCAGCCTTGAAATAAATTTATTTTAAGGCTGCCTTTTTTACTCTTTAGACAATTATTGTTTTTTCATGCTAAGTGCTATTCTCTTTCTCTTCTCATCCACTTCAATTACAGTTACATGGACTATATCTCCAACTTTTACTACATCTAAAGGATGTTTTACAAATTTATCAGAAAGCTGACTTATATGCACCAATCCATCCTGATGGACACCTATATCCACAAAAGCGCCAAAATCTGCTACATTTCTCACTGTCCCTGTAAGGACCATTCCAGGTTTTAACTGATTCATATCCACTATTCCAGTTTTAAGTATTGGCTTTGGCAATTCTTCTCTTGGATCTCTTCCTGGCTTTTTTATCTCCTTTATTATATCCTTCAAAGTTGGAATTCCTACACCAAGTTTATCTGAAAGATTGCCCATGCCTATTTTCTCAATTCTGTTGTCTATATCTGAAATGCTTGAATTTCTCAAGTCATCACTTATATATCCTATGGTATCCAGAAGTCCTTTAGCAGCTTTATATGACTCTGGATGAACGGATGTGTTATCTAGAGGTTCACTGCTCTCCATAACCCTTAAAAATCCCGCACACTGCTCAAATGCTTTTGCTCCTAACCTTTTAACTTTAAGAAGTTCTTTCCTGTTTTTAAATTTTCCATTTTTATCTCTATAATCTACAATATTGGATGCTATAGCTGAATTTATTCCTGATATATAGGACAAAAGTGAAGGTGTTGCTATATTCAAATCAACTCCAACGCTGTTTACACAATCTTCTACAATCCCACTTAGTGAATCATCCAACTTTTTTGGAGTAACATCATGCTGATACTGTCCTACCCCTATTGACTTAGGATCTATTTTTACAAGCTCTGCCAGTGGGTCCTGAAGTCTTCTTCCTATTGATATGGCACCTCTAATTGATACGTTTATATCAGGATAATCCTTGGCAGCAACTTCTGATGCAGAATATACAGAGGCCCCAGCTTCAGATACTATTACATAGTATAGATCTTTTCCCTTTTCTTCTTTTACTTCCTTTATAAGTCTTGAAATTACTTCTTCAGACTCCCTACTTGCAGTTCCATTTCCAAGGGATACTACATCTACGTCATTCTTATATACTAAATCTTTTAATTTTTTTATAGAACCATCAACATCATTTTGAGGTGCCGTAGGATATATTATAGCTGTATCCAATAATTTACCTGTATCATCCAATACTGCTATTTTACATCCGTTTCTAAAGCCAGGATCATATCCAAGAACATTTTTGCCTTTTATAGGTGGCTGCATTAAAAGAGCCTTTAAATTTGCCTTAAATATCTTTATAGCTCCTTCTTCACCCATATCCGTAAGTTCTGACCTTATTTCTCTTTCAATAGATGGATATATAAGCCTCTTTAATGAATCTTCCACACTTTTTTCTATATAAGCATCAGTAATGGAATTTTCCTTGATACACTGTGCCTTTAAATACTCAAGTATTCTATCCATGTCACAGGTCACTTTTACAGAAAGAACTTTTTCCTTTTCTCCTCTGTTTATAGCAAGTACTCTATGTGCAGGAATAGATTTAATTGCTTCTCTATAATCATAGTACATCTCGTAGGGAGTTGGCTCCTTGCTTTCCCCTTTTGTCTCAATCAACCCATTGTCATTTACAAATTTTCTTATCCACTTTCTGTATTTGGCTTCATCAGATATAATTTCACTTATTATATCCATGGCTCCTGCTAATGCATCTTTTACAGAATCAACTCCTTTTTCTTCGTTTATAAATTCACTGGCATATTTCTCTATATCTTCATTGAAATTGCCATCCCATATAACTTGAGACAGTGATTTTAAACCCTTCTCTTGGGCAATTATGGCCCTAGTCCTCTTCTTAGGTTTATAAGGCCTGTATATATCCTCAACTTCCGTTAAAGTATTGGACTTTTCTATGGATTTTTGTAGTTCATCTGTAAGTTTTCCCTGTTCAGATATTATCCTTATTACATCTTCTTTTCTAGATTTAAGATTTCTAAGGTATGTAAGCCTTTCCTCAAGCTTTCTTAAAGTTACGTCGCTCATACTTCCTGTCAATTCTTTTCTATATCTAGCTATAAAAGGAACTGTATTTCCTGAATCCAACAGTTCGATTACATTGTTCAAATATTTTTTATTTACATCTAGCTCTTCAGCCAGCATATCCACTATATTATTCATATTATCCTCTTATCCTCCTGTACAATCATTAGTTAATTTATAGCAACTAAAAATATATTACAACAGTTATATATATTTTGGCAAATTAATATATATTTAAAGAATCATTAATTGTGAGGTTGTAAACAATGAAAAAAATTGTAATTTCTCTACTTGTGATTATATTTTGTATAATATGCTCATTAAGTTTCGGCTACTATTCAGTAAAACCTTTAAATTCCAACGAAGTAAAAAGCACTATAAATTACCTGTCTTCAGATGACTTTAAGGGAAGATTAACAGGAAGTATTGAAAACTATGAAACTGTAAATTTTATAAAAAACTATTTTGAAAGTGAAAGCCTAAAACCTTATAATGGAAATTATCTAGAAAAGTTCAGTGTTCTTTATCCTAAAAAAACAGATGGCATTCCAAGTCTTGTAGTAAAGGATAAAGATGGTTTCATAGTAAAGCATTATAAATATGGTACAGATTATAAGGAAGACATGCTAAACTTCAGAAAAAATTCCCTGTCCTTTAAGAAAGATGACATTATAATTTGGAAAGGAAATACTTTTCAAGTACAAAAGGGAAAAGACTATTTCCTATTTTACAATCCAGAAAACAACAAATTGAATTTCAGGAGTTCATTTATAGCAAATTCTCCTCATAGTATGTACATAATGATATCCAGTAAAACTGCACAGGAAATAAAAAATTATATAAATTCTGGATATGAAATAAGCTGCTTTATCCCATATGAGAACGAACTAACTTCTGCATACAATGTACTAGGATATATAAAAGGTAAAAACCCAAATTTACCTCCTCTTGTGCTATCAGCTCATTTTGATCATTTAGGTACTGATCTGGCTGGGAATGTATATGATGGTGCCCTCGATAATGCGTCAGGTACTTCTTTTTTACTTGGTATGGTAAAATACATAAATTCAATCGGAAAACCTGATAGGAATATAATAATTGCTTCATTCAACGCAGAAGAATTCGGATGCCTTGGATCAAAAAGTTTTGTGAAACAATATAAAGACAATTTAAGGGGTGGTAAAGTTATAAATTTTGATATGATAGGCAGCAACAAAAGTGTGCCTCTTTCTATAATGTCAGGAAAATGGGATACAAAAAACTCTAATTTTGTAAAAGAAATGGCTCAAGTATTCTCTGCTCAAAATCAACCTTTTACTTACGTATTTGAAAATTCTAGTGACCATCAGTACTTCAGGGCTTATGGTATAGATGCCATAACCCTTTCAGATGCAGATATGTCAAAGATACACACTCCTATGGACAAATCTGCCTATATTGATACAAAGTCCATAGACAGATGCTTTAATATAGCTTCAAAAGAGATTGACAATTATGCTTTTGACAATAACGTGTATTTATTATATCACAGGGAGTTGTTCATAATATCATTTATAGGAATGCTGATAACTTCAATCCTATATGTCAGATTTACAAAAAGATCATAGACCATATTCTAGTGGTTAATGCTTCTTACGCATTAGCCACTCTTTTAATTTTTATAGTTGAAATTCCTATAATGGTAAGTAAAAATATCATTATACCACAACTAAAGAATCCAAATTTTCCACCGAATCTTTCCATTATGGAACCAACAAATGCATTACCAACAGGGGTACTTCCTGTATTCAACAGTGCATATATACTCATTACCCTACCTCTAAATTCATCTGCCGTATTAAATTGCAGAGTAGAATTTGATCTATTTAGAAAAGTAAGATTAAAGAATCCTATAGATATAAAAAGTGCTGCTATGACCAAATAGTTGTGTGAAAATACAGTTAGTATCTGTAAAATTGCTAGAATAAATGAATTTATAACAAGATAATGGCTTATATTTAACTTCCTTCCCCTGCTTGCCATGAACATAGCACCAAGAAGTGACCCAAGTCCTATAAGACTGAGGAAAATACTATATTCTGATGCCCCACCATTCATAACCTCTTTTGCAAATACTGGTATTATAATATTGCTGTTAAATGCAAAAGTACAAACTATAGCCATCATAAACATAGTAGATATAAGTACTCTATTATTAAATGTATAAATTACTCCATCTTTTAAATCATTAAAAAAACCAGAATTCTCTCCAGTAAGTTTAGGCTTTCCAATTACACTTATTTTAAATGCACCATATATAATTGGTATAAAACTTACTGCATTAATAAAAAAGCATTCAAATACTCCAACCTTGTTCATTATTATTCCAGCTAATGCTGGTCCAACTATACGTGACATGTTAAATACAGTTGAATTCAATGATATGGCATTTGGAAGATCTTTCTTGCCTACTAGTTCAATAAAAAAAGATTGTCTTGTAGGCATATCAAAGCTAGTTATAATACCGCTTGCTGCAGCTAGTATTGCAAATATCCAATATTTATTGTCTCCTATATATACTACAAAGCTTAGTGTAAAAGCCTGTATCATATATAAGGACTGTGTCATTAATAAAATTTTTTTCTTGCAATGTCTCTCTATTATAACTCCGCTAATAAGCGTTATTAAAAGTACTGGTACATATTGAAATACTCCTATAAGCCCTAAAAGAAAAGGAGAACCGGTTATTTTATATATGTACCAGCTGAGGGCAGTATTTTGAACCATTGTTCCCATAGTAGACAGAAGCTGTCCTGATAGAAAATATCTGAAGTCCCTATGTTTAAGTGATATAAATGTATCTTGAATTTTCCACTTGAGACTCATCTTTCATACCTCCCAATAAAAAACACTATTGGATGTAAGTCCATAGTGTTTTTTATTACTTTATTTATAAATTGCCTGGATAGGATCCAAATTTGCAGCTCTATATGCAGGAATTATTCCAAAGATTATTCCAATTATTATAGATGTAGCTGACGACCCTGCTAAAATACTTAAAGTTATAACTGGTTTAAATGGTAAAAATATTCCTGCAATAGACGCTATTAAACATCCTGCAAAAATACCGATTATTCCACCTATTACAGTAATAAATATGGACTCAATCAAGAACTGGCTTAGTATTGCACCTGGCTTGGCACCTATAGCTCTTCTAATACCAATTTCTCTACGTCTTTCAGTAACGGAAACATACATTATATTCATAACCCCAATTCCACCTACAAATAATGATATTCCGGAAACTACTGCTATAAAACCCGTTACCGAACTTATTATTTTTTCAAAAGTCTTGGAAATAGCATTAGGATCTCCTTGTGTATAGGTTCCCTTTACATCTGGATGTAAAGCTTCCAATTCCTTTTTTACTTCTTTGAATACATTTTTAGGATCATATCCCTGTATAAGTTTTACATCTATAGAGTTAATGGATGTATCATCCTCTAAAATATCTCTTGCAAAACCCGGTACATAATCTTTTGTCATTGATAATACACTTGAATCCTGATTTTGAATTCCTATAACCTTGAAAAACTCACCTTTTACTTTAATCCCTTTTCCAATAGAATCTTTCAGATCATTTCCAAATAAAGCCTTTGCATGCTCATCTGTAAGTATGATAACATAATTTTTAAAATCACTATCCTCTTTAGTAATATTTTTTCCATACATCAAGTTCAAGTTATCATTATTGTATTTATCTATGTTCAGATAAGTCTGTTTATCAAAAAATACTGCATTTTGATTTACTCCGATCAAGTTTTCCAATCCATTACTGCTTTTACTAACTTTCTCTACACCATCAACATTCTTCAATTTTTGAAAGTCCTTATAATCGAATGGATTTACTACAGATGGACTTCTTTCATCTTTTGGTTCAAAATTAACAGTAATAGTATTGGCATCTACATCACTGGTTGACTTATTTACCTGGGCTTTTAATCCCGCTCCAATAGAAAGTATTACAACTACAGAACTTATTCCAATAATTATACCTATCATAGTTAAAAACACTCTGAGCTTATGTGTACGCAAGCTCAAGACTGCACTGTTTATAAGCTCCAGAAAACTCATATATTATCCTCCTCAGAAAAGACCCCATCTTTAAGATAAACACAATGAGTAGCATACCTTTTAAGGTCATTATCATGGGTTACCATTACAATGGTTTTATTTTGATTATTTAGTTTAACCAACAAGTCAACAATTTTCAATCCAGTTTTCCAATCCAAAGCACCTGTCGGCTCATCAGCAAGAATAAGTTCTGCCTTTGTAACAAGTGCTCTGGCGATTGAAACACGCTGTTGTTGCCCTCCTGATAATTCATGGGGATAATTATTCAACTTTTCTTCTAATTCAACGTCCTTAAGACTCTGTTTTACCATTTCCACTCTTTGACTCTTACTGTATCCTCCATGATATAAAAGTGGCAATTCAACATTTTGTGCTATGGTCAAAGATTCAATCAAATAAAACTGCTGAAATATAAAACCAATATGACTATTTCTAAATGAACACTTTTCTACCTCATTCATCTTAGTAACGTCTTTGCCATTAAATATGTAGCTTCCTTCATTAAATTTATCTAAAAAACCTAAAATATTTAATAATGTAGTTTTACCGCTCCCAGATTTTCCTGTTATGACTACAAAAGATCCTTTTTCTACATTAAAATCAAGACTTTTCAATACATTATATCGATTTTTATCTTGTTCATACCATTTAGATAATCCTTTAATTTCCAGTAGCTGTTGTACCAAAAGTGTCCCCTTCTTTCATTCCAGCTGACGCTTTCTTAATAATCTTGTCTCCAAAATTCAAACCACTTCTTACCTGCATATATGAGGAATCATATTCGTCTAAATCAACTGGGGCTCTTTTGAGTTTGTTGTTTTTTATACGCCAAACATATTTATTGCCATTATGATCGAATACTGCAGACTTTGGAATTTTAGGCAGTTCACTTTCATCAACAGTAGTCGCTTCAACATGAAATCCTGAATATATGTCATTTTGATTATCTATATTGATGTATACAGGATAATTGGATACGCCGGATGATGACTGTGCTAAAGCCGTAGATGTCGCATCTGCTCCAACTTGTGTTCCTTGTACAGGCTCTGTTCCAATAGATGCAATCTTGCCTGTAAATTGCTTGTTTGTGCCATAAGTACTTATTTGAACTTTTTGATTTTTCCTAAGTTTTAAAACATCCTTTTCACTTACATTGGCTACTACCTGCATTTTGGGATTGATGAGTGACAGGACAACCTTACTTGAAACACCATTTGATCCACTGTTTGAATCAGTATTTGACGGTCTGGAAACAACTCCATCAAAAGGTGCCAAAATATCAGTATATCTTTTATCCTTTATGCTATCCATTTGCTGCTGTATACTTGACTTTTGTGTATTATTTGATGACATCTGAACATTTTTTGAATCATTTGTAATCATACTTGATTGTGAATCTAAATCCTTCAATTGTTGTTCAAGATTGTCATACTGTTCAATTATCTGTTCATTTTTATAATTAAATAGTGTTTGTCCCTCTTTTACACTTTGTTTGTCACTTACGTCTATTTTGTCAACAGTCCCATTAACATCATTTTCTACAAAATCCACTTTATTTGAGTACTGGACTTGTCCATCTAAAAATATAGTTTGTCTTTCTGGAATAGTATATGTCTCATTTACTAGATTACTTTCAGCTTTCTTTTTCTTATTGTGCTGTACGTTAAATATTAAAGCCACTATTACACAAACTATAACGATAACAGGAACTATAACAAATAACTTTTTTTTATCTTTCATATGTGCCTCCTAAATACTATATATACTAATGTAATTTTATAAAATATTTAATAACAGGAATTATACTTATTATAAATATAATTACAGGTAAAAATTTATGGACATTTTTGGTTTTTATATTTAATTTCAATGTCATATATATAAATATACTAACTAATGCAGATATAATCAAACTAAATATATTGGTAAATATACCACTTTGACCTCCCAATAGGCTATAAATTGATGTAATTATATAACTCAATATATATGGTACAACATAGCTTGTATATAATAGTTTTTTAACTATTTTCTTATTATAGGTCTTCTTCTCAATTTTATTACATGTAATATATACTACGAAATATACTATATTTACATATATAATAGTACCTATTATTCCTCCTACAACACTAAACGAAAATATAAACCATTTACTAAAATGGACCATGCCTATTACCTTATCAATATCTTTGTTTGAAACAACAAAAACTCCTACGTAAGTACCTAAAGCCAAAAAAATTAAAAATAACAGATACATAAATTTCATGGATATATCTTTATCTCTAGAAAAGTATTTCCGCGGTGATTGTATCAATTCAATTAAGTCATTCACTAATAATCATTCCTTTACTAAATAAAATTTTATTCCAATTATATGTTAATATATAACTAATTAACTTTCAATATAAATATAAATATATGACAAAAATCACCATAGCTTTACTAAAATTGAATAAAGCTACAGTGATTTATTGTCAATTGGCTTGTTGTTTCAAATAAGCAATTATAAAATTATCAATATTTCCATCCATTACTGAAGCTACATTACTGTTTTCCACACCAGTTCTGTGATCTTTAACCAGGCTGTAGGGATGAAATACATAGGACCTTATCTGACTGCCCCATCCCATATCCTTAAGTTCTCCTGTAAGATCCTCTACTTTTTCCTTATGAGCCCTTTCCTTTAGTTCTACAAGCTTTGCCTTTAACATTAACATGGCAGTTTCCCTGTTGTGATGCTGACTTCTTTCATTTTGGCACTGTACAACTATTCCTGTAGGTATATGTGTTATTCTTACAGCAGACTCGGTCTTGTTTACATGCTGCCCTCCTGCACCACTTGACCTATAGGTATCCACCTTTAAATCATCTGATTTTATATCTATATCTTGATTTTTGGTAAGTTCAGGCAGTACTTCTACAGAAGCAAAAGATGTCTGTCTTTTTCCATTTGCATTAAATGGGGATATTCTAACCAATCTATGAATGCCCTTCTCGGCTTTTAAATATCCATATGCAAATTCGCCCGTTATTTTAAGTGATACACTCTTTATACCAGCATCATCTGCAGACAGCATATCCAGAGTTTCAATTTTATATCCAGATTTTTCGGCCCATTTTGTATACATCCTAAGCAGCATTTCTGTCCAATCCTGGGCATCTGTACCACCTACTCCTACATGAAGGTTTAATATAGCATTATTTTTATCATATTCTCCTGATAAAAGTATCTCTATTTTAAGTTTATCAATAATATGTTCAATGTCTTCTACTTCAGACATTATTTCAGTGCATGCAGAGTTATCTTCTTCCTCTTCAGCAAGTTCAGCTAATACCTCTACATCATCCAATCTTTCCTTCAAACTGGTGTACATGTGGATTTTTTCATTTAACAGTCTTTCCTCAGAAGATATTTCCTGTGCTCTCTCAGGATCATCCCAAAAATTTGATTCCTGCATCTTCATTTGAAGCTCTTCTATTTTATTTTTACAGTTATCTAAGTCAAAGAGACTCCTTTACTTGAATTAATGATGTTCTTATTGATTTTATTTTCGATAAAGATTCTTCCAATTCCATTAGCATATATAAACAACCCCTTTTAATTACTAGCATTTCTTCCACAGCAATTTTTATATTTCTTTCCACTGCCGCATGGACAAGGATCATTTCTGCCTACTGTTTTTTCTTTTTTAATTGGCATTCTTCTAACCTTGTCATCTCCAACTTGATTGGTATTTATATTTTTAGCAACTCTTTCTCTTTCCGGAGCCTTTTCTATTTTTACATGGAATAGATATTTGATAGTATCCATCTTAATATTATAGATCATCTCATCAAACATCTCACTGCCTTCAAATTGATATGCCTGAGCTGGTTCCTGCTGTCTGTAAGCTCTAAGTCCTATAGCTCTCTTTAAATGTTCCATATCGTCTATATGATCCATCCATCTTGTATCAACAACTTTTAAAAGAATAACCCTTTCAATTTCCCTCATCTGTTCTGGAGTAAATTCTTCTTCTTTTTCTCTGTATATTTCATCTCCGAGCTTAATGTATTTATCTATTATCTCTTCATCTGAAATATTTGCTATATCATCAAATTTTACAGTATCCTTTGGAACAAAGATTTCTTCCATATAATCTATTAAATTCTTGATTTCATTTTCAAATTCTTCATCGTCCCCCGATATATGAGACTTTACAATTTGAATAACAAGATCCTCAAACATATTGTGAATCTGGTCCTTAAGATCTATGCCTTCAAGAACTTCACTTCGCTGTTTGTATATTATTTCTCTCTGTTTGTTTATTACATCATCATACTGAAGCAGCGTCTTTCTTATATCAAAATTGTTTCCTTCTACTTTCTTCTGGGCATTTTCTATGGCATTGGTAACCATTTTACTTTCTATGGCTTCATCTTCTCCAAGTCCCAGTCTACCAACCACACTTTGAAGTCTGTCTGATCCAAATATTCTCATGAGATCATCTTCCAGTGAAACATAAAATCGTGATTCTCCCGGATCTCCCTGACGTCCTGAACGTCCTCTCAGCTGATTGTCAATTCTTCTTGATTCATGTCTTTCTGTACCTATTATTTTTAATCCACCTAATTTTACAACACCTGCACCAAGTTTTATATCTGTACCACGTCCTGCCATATTGGTAGCAATAGTTACAGTTCCTTGTTCACCGGCATGTGAAATTATATCAGCTTCTTTTTCATGGAATTTAGCATTCAACACTTGGTGAGGAACACCTTTTCTTTTCAACATGTCTGAAAGAAGTTCCGACTTTTCGATACTTACGGTACCTACAAGTACAGGCTGACCTTTCTTGTAAGTTTCATATATTTCTTGCGCAATGGCTTTAAATTTTCCCTTTGCAGTCTTGTATATTAGATCCGATTGATCTTTCCTTATTAAAGGCTTATGGGTTGGTATTACTATTACATCCAAGCCATATATTTCCCTGAATTCGCCTTCTTCCGTTAGTGCAGTACCAGTCATACCTGAAAGTTTATTGAATATTCTAAAATAATTCTGATATGTTATAGTAGCAAGAGTTTTTGACTCTCTTTCTACTTTAACTCCTTCCTTCGCTTCTATGGCCTGATGAAGTCCATCACTATATCTTCTGCCTTCCATCATTCTACCTGTAAATTCATCTACTATAAGTACTTCACCATTTTTAACCATATAGTCTTTATCACGCTTCATAATATAGTTGGCCTTCAATGCTTGAATTACATGATGTTGAAGTTCCATATTCTCTGCATCCGCATAATTTTTTAAATTAAAAAACTTTTCTGCCTTTGATATACCTTGCTCTGTAAGCAATACTGCATTGGCCTTTTCATCTACAGTAAAGTCCCCCTTGTGTTTTACTTCACCAGTTTTCTCATCTGGAGT
The DNA here is from genome assembly GCF_000359585.1 of Clostridium tyrobutyricum DSM 2637 = ATCC 25755 = JCM 11008. GTDB lineage: Bacteria > Bacillota > Clostridia > Clostridiales > Clostridiaceae > Clostridium_B > Clostridium_B tyrobutyricum. The sequence goes on from NZ_APMH01000002.1 coordinate 139,189, forward strand.
CTCTTCCTGCTTTTTTAAAGTCTTTGCAAAATGATCTGCCACTTTATAAAACTCAGTAGATTTTTCTCCTTCACCTGATATTATAAGCGGAGTTCTAGCTTCATCAATAAGTATTGAATCCACTTCATCAACTATTGCAAAATTCAGTCCTCTCTGAACTCTCTCTTCTTTATACACAACCATGTTATCTCTTAAATAGTCAAATCCAAATTCACTATTTGTTCCATAAGTTATATCACATTTATATGCTTCCTGTCTTTGAGTTTGATCTAAGTCATGAAGTATAACTCCAACTTTAAGTCCCAGGAATTCATATACAGGAGCCATAGAATCTCTATCTCTCTTTGCAAGATAATCATTTACAGTTATTATATGTACTCCCTTTCCTGTAAGAGAATTCAAATATGCAGGTGCAGTAGCTACAAGAGTTTTTCCTTCACCAGTTTTCATTTCAGCTATTCTTCCCTGATGCAATACAATTCCACCTATTAATTGCTCTTTGTAATGCTTTAACCCTATAGTCCTATACGCGGCTTCCCTAACTACGGCAAAAGCTTCTGGAAGTATGGAATCCAGGCTTTCTCCATTTTTAATTCTTTCCTTGAATTCATCAGTTTTAACTCTAAGCTGATCATCTGTTAATTTCTGCATATCAGCATCTAACTTATCTATCTTTTCAGCAATAGGAATTACTCGCTTAACTTCTCTATTACTATATGAACCAAAAAATTTTTGTAAAAGTTTCATTATTTTCATCCTCACATGTTATTTTATATAAAAGAATATATACCTTTTAATTATATCATCTACTCATTACCTATTCAATAAATAAAGGTATAAATTTACTTTAACTTTACATATAATCACTTTATGATAATAAATAAAAAGGAAGCTTTAAGAGCTCCCCTTTATATAGCTAATTCTAAAATTCAGGTTCTATAAGACCATAGTCTCCATCTTTTCTCCTGTATACCACATTGACTTCACCACTTCTAGCTTCCTGATATACAAAAAAGTTATGTCCCAATAATTCCATTTGGAGAACTGCCTCCTCTGGAGACATTGGCTTCACAGCAAATCTTTTAGTTCTTACTATTTTATGTTCTTCATCTTCTGTATCGTTTTGATCTGGTATAAATTGAAATTTCAATGAATCCGCAGAACGTTTTCTCTTCAAGAGCTTCGTTTTCTGTTTTCTTATCTGACCTTCCAATTTATCTACAACTAGATCAATAGAAGTATACATATCATTATTTGATTCTTCGCCTCTAAGTATGACACCATTAAAAGGTATTGTAACTTCTACAATTTGATTCTTTTTTTGTACGCTTAGTGTAACTTGTGCCTCTACATTAGGGTTGAAATACTTATCCAGTTTTGATAGTTTCTTGTTAACTGCATTCTTCAATGAATCAGTTACCGAAATATTTTTGCCTTTTATAATTATTTTCATATTTCCAGCCCCTCTCTTATTACTCTATGTAAATTATAATTTACATAGATATAACATAATTTGAAACAATTATTATGTTATATAGTTTATACTTATATATTAATACTATTTAATGTAAAATACAATAGATATTCAAGTAAACAATGGAAATCAGTATATTAAAATTTTATGTGATATATTATATAATATACCATATAAAAATCCCTTAAGTAGATGTCTCTACCTAAGGGATAAAATATTCATCCTAATTATTAAAGAACAGTAATATTTTCTGCTTGTGGTCCTTTTTGTCCCTTACCTTCATCATAAGAAACTTTTTGACCTTCATCAAGTGATTTGTATCCATTTGAATTTATCTGAGAAAAGTGTGCAAAAATATCTTTTCCATCTTCTCCTGTAATAAATCCATATCCTTTTTCTCCATTAAACCATTTAACTGTACCTGTCATATATAAGTACCTCCAAAATTTTATTTCTTAAACTCTTTGTAATAACTATATCCACTAAATAAAATTTCGACATTAACATATATAATAAACATAAGTACACATTGAAATATATCCGCGTTTAAATTAATTACGATTCATTTAAGTTCTTTATACAGTATAACATTTATAAATATATAAAGCAAATTATCATCTCTAAAAGTTGCTGAATTGTTGTTTTATTATAAGCCTTTTAACTATTTTAAAGTGAATTTAATTTAAGAGCATGGATATAATATTAATAAATTCATGTTTTGCTCAATCTTAAAGTCAGTTTTTTATTTACATAAATAAATTATATATTAAGGGAGATTAAAATGAAAAGTAAAATTAAATGCATTACTATTAGTACCATAACCATGGGAGTCTTGATTTGTACTCTTAATACAGTACTCAAAAAAAGAAAAGCAAGGAATAAAATATATAAACTTATTAATGACCTGTATTAATACTAATACAAGTTATAATATTTTTAAAAATTATAGTATTTCAATTTATCTACGCCGGGAATAGGTCGGGAATTCTATAATTTCAAATGAATATAGCAGCCTATAAAAGACTGCTAAATAGCACCACTGGTGCTCTTTCAAGCTAGCTGACCTGGTCTTTGACCCCACACTCGCCTGCTGGAACTTTTGCTACCCGGACTTAACCTCTCACTACTAATTCTCTCGCATCTTTGCGGCAGGACTTACTTCTAAACCGCACCATGCTCGTCAAACATTTTATTTGATTTACGTGGATCGCTTTGCCTGCGACTGGCATCGACTTTCAACCACAGACCTAACTTAACATATTAATTATACCCTACTTTTGGCACCAGTCAATATCGTAACTTTATTTGAACCATTATTTTTCAGTTCCGATGCGCAATAAAATGCAGTAGCTCCAGTAGTTATAACATCGTCAACAAGTAAAATGTTTTTATTTTTTACCATATCTTTATCTACAATTTTAAAACTATCTTTTATATTACTCCATCTGTCTTCTTTACTCAATCCTATTTGATCTTTTGTACTTCTCCTTTTTTGGATACAGCATTTAACCGGTTTTCTTAAATAGCCTTTAAGTATACTAGCTAAATACTTGCTTTGATTATACCCTCTTCTTTTTTCATCCTTTTTTGTCATGGGAACATAAGTTATGATATCAAATACTATATTGTTCTTTTTTATAACATCATACATATATGCAGCTATAACTTCTCCAGATTTAAAAGAATTCTTATATTTCAATTTTCCTATAAGCTCTTTCATACTTCCTGAGTAATATGAAGCACTATAAAAATCAAATTTTGTATTTTGGTATTCCAATTGGTTTTTGTTTTCACAGCTCATTATACCTTTTCTGCATGAATTACATATGAATTCATCGGAATATAGATCATATCCACACAATAAACATTTCTCATCATCACAATAAATAGTTGACAGCAAACAATCTTTTAAAAATTTCAAACTTTCAATAATCCCATGTTCCATGCTTCTTTGTTAAAATTTCTAGCTATACATTTGGCCTTTTCCATCTCTTTCGTCTCATAATTAGCTAAAAATATAACTTCTCCTTTTAAATTTTTCTTATCTCGCGCTACACTTGCACATAAATATATAAATTCTTTATAGTTAAAACTCTTATTGTCTGCGAAATATATCATTATATCAGAATTCTCTATATGACTAATTAGATCTCCAAAATAATCTGTAATTAACACTGCATTTTCCATATTAAAAAATTTTGAAATTACTTTTTCATCAGGTCTTTCCCTTTCAAAACACATTATATTTTTCAAAATATATTTGCAATATTGTCTTATGTATGAACTTACTTCCCTGACTTTTATATAATCAGGAACGTATATTATAACTTTTCTCCCTGCATTTATAGACCATTTTAAATAATCATAAATTACAAATGGTATATCTTTACTTATATTAATTCTAGTAATTACTGTCCTTGGCTCAACTATTGGGAATTTATTGTTTTTAAGAGGTATAATAATATAATCAGCATTTTTTAATATCTCTTCTATTGAATATGAAATTATTCTACTATTTTCATAAGCTAGTTTATCCAATATATCTAGTATTTCATATCTATTGTGGTATGAGAAACTACTTATATCATCGTAGATAATCAAATCAAATTTTTGATCAATCTTTGTTGCTGTTTCCAGGCTGCATATTTTTAAATTTGAATTATTATTTGTAAACTTTTTTATATAACTATAATCTTTTAAATTAGTATATTTCTTTATATTTGATATAATGCTTATCTGTCCCGGCTTTTCATCTGTTATATATATTACTTTTTTATCCTCTTTCATATATTTTTGAATAATTTCTATAAATATTTCTGTAGAATTATATGGAACAGATATTATATTTAAAAATTTTTTCTTTCCATTAATCCATTTTATTATATCCTGTTCTACTCTTGTCTTCTCCTCTCCAAGGTGCATCTTTTTCCAAAGCAACATTATCTTCACTCTCCATTATATCCATTATTCTATTTTTTAATAAAGAATATCTGTCGAAACTCTTGTTGTTGTCTATCATAAATTTTAGCGCCTTTAACTCACCAACCAGTACAACCATTTGTTTTGCCCTGGTTACAGCTGTATATAGAAGATTCCTATTCATCAAAAAACTTGATCCCATAAATACAGGCATGACTATTACCGGGAATTCGCTTCCTTGACTTTTGTGTATGGTTACTGCATAAGCCAAAGTTAACTCATCTAAGTATATATTATCATACATAACTCTTTTTTCATCATCAAAAATTACTGATAAAGTATTATTTTCATTATTTATACTCTCTACGTAACCTACATCCCCATTAAATATTCCCAATCCGCTTTCTTCTCCACTGTTTAGAATTGATTCCCATTTTAACGAATAATTGTTCTTTGTCTGCATCACCTTATCCCCAACTCTAAATAGTACATTTCTAAATTCCTTTTCATTTTTATCTTTACTTTTACAATTCAAAACATTTTGAAGTCTGTTATTTAAATTAAGAACTCCAAGAATACCTTTTCTCATAGGTGAAACTACTTGAATATCACTTAATTTATTCCATGATTTATTAAAGCCAGGCAGTCTTTTGTCAACCAATTGAATCAATGTATCCAGTATTTTATTCTGGTCATCACATTTTATGAAGTAAAAGTCCTTATCCTTTTTATTTAAAAACGGCATCATACCAGAATTTATTCTATGTGCATTTACTATTATCATACTTTCTTTGGATTGTCTGAATATCTCTTTTAACCTAACTACTTTAATGCACTTGCTTTCTATAAAATCCTTAAGTACATTTCCTGGTCCAACTGAAGGAAGTTGATCTACATCTCCTACTATTATAACTCTAGTGCCAATAGAAATTGCCTTAAGTAAATTATTCATAAGAATTATATCTATCATGGATGCTTCATCTACAATCACTACATCACATTCCAGTGTAATATCTTCACTTCTAGAAAACATAATTTCATCTTCATCACTAGATGCATTCATTTCTAAAAGCCGGTGTATAGTTTTTGCCTCTCTATTTGCAGATTCTGACATTCTCTTTGCAGCCCTTCCTGTAGGTGCTGCCATAAATACCCTTAGCTTTGCCTTTTCAAATATTTTGGTAATACAATTTATTATAGTAGTCTTTCCCGTACCAGGTCCTCCTGTTATTATTTCCACTCCATTTTCCACTGCACCTATTATAGCTTTTTTTTGTGATTCTGCAAATTGTATATTATTTTGTGATTCAAATTCTGAAATTTCTTTATCTATATCTAATTCAATTTCATCATACTCACTAAATGACAAATATAATATTTTTTTTGTCACACTAAGCTCGCAATAATAATAAATAGGTAAGAATACACAGATATTATCTTCAAATTTCTCCAATTTTATAGTTCCTTTAAGTGAGCTGTCATATATATTTTCTTCTATCTCATCTTTTGTCACCTCAAGTACATCCAGCGCTTCTTCCTCTAATTTTTTTAACGGCATATATGTGTTGCCAAAATTACAAAACTTACTTACTATATATTTAATACCACTCTGAATTCTAAATGGTGAATTGCCTTCTATTCCCAAACTTCTAGCTATTCTATCAGCAATTTTAAAGCCTATGCCTGATATTTCTTCCGTAAGTACATATGGATTTTCCTTAACTGTTTTTATAGATGCTGCTCCAAACTTCTTATGTATCTTTACACATTGATTTGGAGTAACCCCATAAGTTTGTAAAAATATCATTATATTTCTTACTTCTACTTGTTTTGAATAGGATTTACAAATTAAATCTATCTTTTTTTGTCCAATACCTTCTATCTCTCTAAGTCTTTCTATATGATTATCCAATACATCTAATGTATCTTCACCAAATCTCTCTACTATTTTCTTTGCAGTTACAGGTCCTATGCCCGATATTGCCCCAGATGATAAGTATCTTTCTATTCCAGTGGAACTAGTTGGCAATATCTCCTCAGAATATTTAATTTTAAGCTGCCTGCCAAACTTGGGATGGACTGACCAGTCTCCCGTTAACTTTAAATTTTGTCCTTCCATAATAAATGGTATACTGCCTACTATAACTGTAATTCCATCTTTTCCCTTTATTCTGGCAACTGTATATCCATTTTTCTCATTTTGATATACTATTTCATCTACAATACCTTGTAACTCCTGCATAGAATCTCCCTACTTTTTTAAGATAGTTATAATACATACAATTATATCATAATATTATATTAAATTGATTTTAACTTAAAAAGCACGTATCCATTTATGGATACGTGCCAAGAAATATTATAAATATTTCTTTATTTCATTCACTCTATTCAATTTTTCCCAAGGAACATCTATATCTGTTCTTCCAAAGTGTCCATAAGCTGCTACTTGTCTATATATAGGCCTTCTTAAATCCAAATCTCTTATTATAGCTCCCGGTCTCAAATCAAATACTTTATTTACTATTTCAACTATTTTATCTTCTGAAATTTTTCCTGTACCAAAAGTATCTGCTGTTATAGATACAGGTTGTGCTACACCTATGGCATAAGCCAACTGCAACTCTAGCTTGTCTGCTACTCCTGCTGCCACTAGGTTCTTAGCAACCCATCTTGCTGCATATGCAGCAGATCTATCAACCTTAGTTGGGTCTTTTCCTGAGAAAGCTCCGCCGCCATGTCTTCCGTATCCACCATATGTATCAACTATTATCTTTCTTCCTGTAAGTCCTGAATCTCCTTGAGGACCTCCTACAACAAATCTACCTGTCGGATTTATGAAATATTTAGTTTTGCTGTCCAAAAATTCTGCTGGTATAATAAATTTTATTACATTTTCAATTATATCTTCTCTTATCTGTTCTTGAGTTACATGTGGGTCATGCTGAGTAGATACAACTACTGTATCTATTCTAACAGGCTTATCATTTTCATATTCTACAGTTACCTGAGTTTTACCATCTGGTCTCAAATAAGATAATATACCTTCTTTTCTTACATCCGCCAATCTCTTAGAAAGCTTATGTGCCATACTTATTGGAAGTGGCATGTATTCTTCAGTTTCATTTGTAGCAAAACCAAACATCATTCCCTGATCTCCAGCTCCAATAGCATCTATTTTATCCATCTTACCTGATTTAGCTTCAAAAGCTTCATCTACACCCATGGCTATATCAGAAGATTGCTCATCTATAGAGGATATTACAGAACAAGTATCACAATCAAAACCATATTTAGCTCTAGTATATCCTATTTCTCTTACAGTCTTTCTAACTATTTTAGGTATGTCTACGTAACACTTAGTTGATATTTCACCCATAACTAAAATCATTCCGGTAGTAGTTATTGTCTCACAAGCTACTCTTCCATTGGGATCCTGACTTAATATAGAATCAAGGATAGCATCTGAAATTTGATCACACATTTTATCTGGATGTCCTTCTGTAACTGACTCAGATGTGAATAGTTTTCTCATATTTCTTACCTCCGTTTGTGTAAAATAAAAAACCTCTTCGTAAGAAGAGGTTAATAAACTTAACTACTCTCTTATCTTGCAGTAATTCTGCAGGAATTGGCACCTTAGTAATATTACTGGTTGCCGGGTTTCACAGGGCCCTTTCCCTCCACCTCTCTCGATAAGAGTTTTAAATTGTAAAATAAAAAACACTTGTAAGTGTTTTTTTATGGTGGAGGAAGATGGATTCGAACCATCGAAGTCAATGACAACAGATTTACAGTCTGCCCCCTTTAGCCACTCGGGAATTCCTCCGCATTTGGTGCTGACAGTAGGCATCGAACCCACGACCTACTGATTACAAGTCAGTTGCTCTACCAGCTGAGCTATGCCAGCGTATGATTAATATTTTGGCAATCAATAAAAATCCATAAATAACAAATTCATTACCGTAAATTAGTATACATGGTCAATATAATATTTTCAAATTTTATATACGACCATTTTCATAAATTACATAGTATTATAACCATTTTTCTCCGTTTTCCTTCTAATATCGTACATTAACAATTACAGCATTTATATCCTATTTATTAAAAAATATTGTATTACATTCTATTTTTTTAATTATGTCATATAAATTATATATAGCATTCAACACATAAATTAAAGAGGTGAACACTTTGAATAAAGTAAAATCTAACTATAAAAGTAAATTGGCTTACTACAAGTTAGCATATTTTTTAAAAGATTATATTAATGAAAATACTGTAATAGTTTGTATTGGAACAGACAAATACATAGGAGACTGCCTTGGCCCTTTGGTAGGTACACTTCTTAAAACAAATCATTTTCCCCTACCAGTGTATGGTACAATTGAAGATCCAATACATGCTTTAAATATTGATAATAAATTAAATGAAATAAGGTTAAATCATGAAAATTATAATATTATAGGTATAGATGCCTGTCTAGGCAATCGAGAAAATATAGGTGAGATACAAGCTAGAGATTTCCCGATTCATCCTGGAAAAGGTGTTGGTAAATCTCTGCCCAATGTAGGAGAATCATCAATAGTAGGTATAGTTGATTCAAATGCCAATGAAAATATATTTAGCTGTACTAATAATATAAGATTAAGTTTAATTTTATCCATGGCAAAAGTTATACTTCGTTCTTTAATGCATGGATACTATTTATACTATAATGATGATTTACTTGTATAGATAAAAATCTAACTTACTAGAAATTAATTCAAACTAATAAATTAGATTTAAATGAATATTAGTCTATAAGAGTTATATCATCACCACTAAATGTAAGCTCCATTTTGTCCAAATATTCAAGTACTTTGCCTGTACCAATAGCTACACATGATACTGCATCTTCAGCTACATATACCGGTACACGTGTGACCTCCTGTATCAGCTCATTTAACCCATTTAAAAGAGATCCCCCTCCAGTCATGACAATACCTTTATTAGAAATATCTGCTGCCAATTCTGGGGGCGTCTTTTCAAGTACTGCATGGGTTGTATCAGCTATTGCATTTATGGTATATTTTAGTGCATCTCTTATTTCAGTAGATGATACTGCTATATTTTTAGGAAGACCTGTAACTAGATCTCTACCCCTTATTTCCATACCAATTTCACTGTCTGGCTTATATGCAGAACCTATATTTATCTTTAATTCCTCCGCAGTTCTCTCTCCTATCATAAGTTTATGTTCTTTTCTTATATATTTCATTATTGATTCATCAAACTTGTCTCCAGCTATCTTAATAGAAGATCTTACAACAATACCACCCAAGGATATTACAGCAACATCAGTAGTTCCTCCACCTATATCAATAACCATATTTCCCTCTGGTTTTGTTATATCAATACCAGCACCTATGGCTGCTGCTAATGGTTCTTCAATCAAAAACACTTTTTTGGCACCTGCATTTTGTGCTGCATCAATTACAGCCCTCTTTTCAACTTCTGTAGCCTCACAAGGGACACAAACTACAACTCTAGGAGTAATTCTTTTTTTACCACAAGCTTTTCCTATAAAATATTTCAGCATCTTTTCAGTTACATCATAATCAGATATAACTCCATCTCTGAGTGGTCGTATAGCCACAATATTGCCAGGTGTCCTTCCAATCATCTGCCATGCTTCTTCGCCTACAGCCAGTACCTTATTTTGGTTCTTGTCTATTGCAACTACTGATGGTTCCTTTAATATTACACCTTTTCCTTTAATATAAACAAGTATTGTAGCTGTACCTAAATCAATTCCCATATCTGTTCCTATACTAAAAAACATTCCTTTTTCACTCCTACTCTCCCTTTCTTTTCATTGCAAAATTACATATCACTATTAAGTTTATCATATTATAATTATAATAGGAATGTTTTTAACCTTCAATAGCCTTATATTTCATTTTAGTTGCATTACCACCCCTAATATGTCTTTCTGCTTTATTAAAGTCCAATATGGTTTTTGCCTCTTTTGCTATCTGAGGATTTATTTTTGGAAGTCTTTCAGTCATATCCTTGTGTATAGTACTTTTGCTAACGCCAAAAACCTTTGCCGTTTTCCTAATAGTAGCCCTTGATCCTATTATATATTTAGCTACCTCTAAAACTCTTTCTTCAATATAATCTTTCAATTTATTTCAACTCCTCTATAAATTCTGAATTAATAATCAAAAGTTCAGTTTATTATTAATTAATTTTCAATACATAAAATTTCTATTATAATAAATACAAAAAGTATTTTAATTTTCTTTTTCTATGAGCCATTTCTTTATTTAAAGAAATGGCTGAAACTTAATATTTTATATATTTTCCTGGATCAACAAAGCTATTTCCTTTTAAAACAGCAAAATGAAGATGATCGCCATATTTTTCATAACCAGATCTAAGGCTAGTATTTCCAACTACTCCTATCACTTGACCTTTTGATATATTCTGACCTTTAGAAACCTTTAAGTTAGGATCTAAGTTTGAATATACTGTCTTCAATCCATTTTGATGATTTATAATTACTTGAACTCCATCTTGAGTATTAGTATCCACTTCTTCTACTCTTCCAGTCATGGCAGCAAATACTGGTTTGCCAATAGGAACTTGTATATCATATCCTAAATTTGGCCTATAAGTTCCTGTAGAATCCCAATATACTGGATCTGTTGAAAATCCTCTTGCTATATTCCCTTCTACTGGCTTTTGAAAAGTCGTACTAACTGAATTTGACACTCCTTTTGAAGGTTCTTGCTTTTGAGAATTAGCATTTGTTCTACTTTCTGCTTTACTACTTTTTTTAACTTGAAGGGCATTATCATATTTATCTTCTAACTTGGCCGTATCCTTACTCTTATTCTGTGATTGAGATATAGCAGCTCTGTTTTTTTGTTCAGCTTGATTTCTAGTATTCTTAGCTGTTAAATAAGCTGCCGTAGCTGCAACACAAAGACAGATAAATAATATTATATAAAAGCCCTCCTTTTTCAAAAAACTAAATGGTCTTTTAATAAAATTTTTGTTCATATCAACACCTCCTTCTTGTAGTTTGTCCAGAGTATAGAAAAAAATACATGTTTTGTAAAATTTAATCAAAAAAATAGCAGTGTTTTTAACTGCTATTTAATATCACTAATTTTTTCTATTTTCACTCCACTATAATAGTGGCAAAGTATGTCTTTATAATTCTTTCCTTTTTTGCCCATAATATTAGCGCCCCATTGACTCATACCAACATCATGTCCATATCCTAAACATTGAATATAAACTTTACTACTGCTAAAGCTTATACTAAAATTAGCTGAATTAAGTCCCATTAACATTCTAAATTTTGTACCTGCTATAGTAATTCCACCAAGCTTTATTTGTTTTACAGAACCCGCTTCTGTTCTATCCTCTATTTTTATTTGAGAACTTAAATTTTGTATGGATAATCTAGCTTTTGGATACTGCGAATTAACCTTACCTACAAACTCTTGCAGGGAAAATGTATTTGATGTTTTATATTTTGTAGCTATTTCTTCTCCCGGACTTTTTACACTTTTTAAATACCCAATATCTGAATTAAAAGCCTCACTGGCATCTTCCGTAACTCCACTGCTTGTAGAAAAATAATAGGGTTCTTTAACCAATTTACCATTATAAGTTAAAATTTCCCCCTGGGTAGATTCTGAGGCATCTACTACTTTGTTCCAATATGTATTGCCATACTTTAAAGGCCATTTTTCCATTCTTTCCTGCTTTGGCATAAAAACTTGGCATTTAGGAGTATCACATACATCGGCTCCAGTATTACTTTTATACTTTATACCTCCATACTGTTCCATATGGGCTAAAGCAAAGGTCCTGGCTGCTACAGCTTGTGCTTTAAGTGCCTCTTCCGAAAAGTTTGCCGGCATTTCCCCTGCCACTACTCCTGCTACATAATCTTCTATGGGTATTTCTTCCACCCTGTTTTCTTTAGTTATATAAACCTTGATTTTATCCGCATACCTTTCCTTGGATATTATATTTTTAGAGTTTATAAAAAAATCTGGCAAGTTTTTAATCTGTCTATACTGGAAACCAACTATAATTAATGACATTAAGATTATAAAGGTTGAGAACATCCCTATTAAAATAAATATTCTCTTCAATACTAACGGACTCCTCTCAATTATACCTGCAATGTTATAGTACCATCGCAGGCTTAAATTATAAAAACTTTAGATATTGTGCTATTTCCCAAACAATATAATTTATGATGAATCCGAAGAGAATATTACAAAAAATTTTTTAATATGGACTTTTATATCAGTTGACTACCCTTGCGATATCTGCACCAAGAGCCTTGAATTTATTTTCAATACTTACATATCCTCTATCCACATGGTATATATCTGATATTTCTGTTTCTCCCTCTGCAGCAAGGCCGCAAAGTATGAGTGCTGCACCTGCTCTAAGATCTGTAGCTCTTACTTCTGCTCCTGTAAGTCTTGGAACCCCCTCAATAACGGCACTTCTACCATCTATTTTTATATTGGCTCCCATTCTTTTCATTTCAGCTGCATGCATGAATCTATTTTCAAATATAGTTTCAGTTACTATACTTGTGCCAGTTACTGTAGCTAATAAGCCAGTAATTTGAGACTGCATATCTGTAGGAAATCCCGGATATGGCATCGTCTTTACATCTATTGGCTTCAAATCCCTATTGCCATCTACAATTACGCTGTTGCCATGAGGTTTTATATATACTCCTGCCTCAGTAAGTTTGGCAATTATAGGCTTTAGATATTCAAGGTTTACCCTGTTTATTTTAAACTTGCTCCTAGTTATTGCTGCTGCAACCATAAAGGTACCACATTCTATTCTGTCATTTATAGGATTATGAGTTGTTCCCTTTAACTCTTTTACTCCTATTATCCGGATAGTATCGCTACCGGCACCTATTATACTGGCACCCATATTATTTAAGAATTTTCCCAAATCTGCTATTTCAGGTTCTTCTGCAGCATTTTCTATTATAGTTTCGCCTTCTGCCATTACAGCTGCCATCATTATATTTTCTGTAGCTCCTACAGAAGGAAAATCTAAATATATATTGTTTCCAATTAACTTATCTACACTTGCCTCCACATAGCCATGCCCTACATCTATATTTGCACGAAGAGCATTAAATCCCTTAAGGTGCAAATCTATTGGTCTTGTTCCTATATTACATCCACCAGGTAAAGACAATTTAAAATGTCCAAATCTAGATATCATTGGCCCCATTATAAGAAATGAGGCCCTCATTTTTTTTACAAGTTCACTATCAGGCATAGAATCTCTAATATTTGAACTGTCTATTACTATTTTATTTGAATTCTTATCTATATTTATTTCTGCTCCAATGCTTTTTAATATATTGCTTATAACAAATACATCCTCCAACAATGGAACATCATCTATAATACATTTATCGCTACTTAATATACATGCTGCCATAATAGGCAATACTGCATTTTTAGCAGAACTTATCTTTACTTCTCCATGAAGTTTGTTTCCTCCCCTAACTATTATTTTACTCATTAATTGTCCTCCATTCTATAATTTCTGGTATGTTCTTTACTTGGATTAATCATCAATATGTCTCCATAATTTCTGGTGTTCCCATTATTAAATAAGTACCAGTAGAATATTCTACAACTGCAAAATTAAAATCAATTGGTGCTCCGTTACTATAGATTTTTTCATATTGACCTGTGTAGGCAGTAGAAGTATACCCATTTTCTATAGCTTCAGTATTTATCCTATTAACTCCGATAATTTTTAAAACATTTGTTACCTTTTTATAAGTTTCATCTATATTATTATTTTCCATTTTTATCTTAATATACCTATAAATCCTAACATTTTCTAATTTACTTCCCAGTATTTTATCTAAATTATTCTCTAATTGCTGAATCATATACTTGTTGTCTTTTTTAACTATATCAATCTTTACAATATTATGATCATCATATTGTGTACTTTCTATAAACCCATTGATGGAATTTCCTTGAAGTTCTATAGAATAACTTTCATTATTAGAAGATGTTTTCCTGCTCAATTTACCATACCTATTTATTTTATTAAATAATTCATCTACGGTTTTTCTCCTATCACTACGGCTGTCAAATTGAACCATAATACCATATTCTACAGTTCTTCCCTTTAATGATTTAATTATGTTACCAAATACATCTATCTTATTATGTGTATTTACTGATTTATTCTGAAAAAGTATCTCATTGGAATTGTTTTTTTCTTGAGTATATGTTTTGTTTGCTAATGATTTGAATGATAATGATAGTATAAATACTATACATAATGTAATTGAAAAGATAACCTTATTCTTCACGATCCGTCCCCCCTATTTATTTTAAAATTATGGACAGATCCAAAAATAATATTCACTATTTTAATATTTTATGCAATGCATCTACTACTAATATATAGTTGTTATAACTATATTGTGAATAAATCAGGTCAAAAAAGGTGCAGAGTAAATACTCTGCACCTTTTAATAATTATTTCAAGTTAATCCTGGCTAATGCTCTAGCTAACGCCATCTGAGCTCTCTTCACATCTATATTGTCCTTATGACTTCGCAGTCTTTCTTCTGCTCTTTTTTTAGCTTCTTCTGCTCTTTTTTTATCCACTTCATCTGGCCATTCGCAATCATCACACAAAATTTTTAGTTCGTTATTTTTTACTTCCAATATTCCACTGGAGGTAAACGCTGTTAGTTTTTTACCATCTTTTTGTGTGATTTCAGTATCAGCAGGTCGAAGCGTAGTTATTAAAGGCATATGATTTGGAAGAATTGCAATGCTACCTTCTATGCTTTCTGTTAATACTTCTACCACTTCTCCACTGTAAAATTCTCTTTCAGGAGTAAGGATAGTCAATTTTAAAGGTTCTGACATATTAATCTCCTTCTCTTACAACTAATATAATCTATTGAGCTTTATCCATGCTCTTAGCAGCTTCAACAACTTCTTCTATAGATCCCTTAAATAAGAAAGCTGTTTCTGGTAAATTATCGTATTTACCTTCAAGTATTTCTTTAAATCCTCTTATAGTCTCCTTTATTGGAACATATTTACCTTTATATCCTGTAAATTGTTCTGCAACAGAGAATGGTTGAGATAAAAATCTCTGGATTCTTCTAGCTCTTAAAACAACTAGTCTGTCTTCTTCTGAAAGTTCATCTACACCAAGTATTGCTATAATATCTTGAAGTTCACTATATCTCTCAAGTATGTGCTTAACTTTTGATGCTATATCATAGTGTTCTTTTCCTACAATTCTAGGGTCCAATATTCTTGATGTGGATCCCAATGGATCTACAGCAGGATAAATACCAATTTCTGATATGGATCTTGATAAAACTGTAGTAGCGTCAAGATGTGTAAATGTCGTTGCTGGTGCTGGGTCAGTCAAGTCATCTGCTGGAACATATACTGCTTGAACGGATGTAATAGAACCATTCTTGGTGGATGTTATTCTCTCCTGAAGAGCACCCATTTCTGTAGCAAGTGTTGGCTGATAACCAACCGCACTAGGTATTCTACCTAGAAGTGCGGAAACCTCAGAACCTGCCTGTGTAAATCTAAATATATTATCTATAAATAGAAGTACGTCCTGACCTTTATCTCTAAAATATTCAGCCATTGTAAGTCCTGTAAGAGCAACTCTCATTCTTGCTCCAGGTGGTTCATTCATTTGACCGAATACAAGTGCAGTCTTCTTTATAACTCCAGATTCCTGCATTTCATAATAAAGGTCATTTCCTTCTCTTGTTCTCTCTCCAACACCTGTGAATACAGATAATCCACCATGTTGTTTTGCTATATTGTTTATAAGTTCCTGTATAAGAACTGTTTTACCAACACCGGCACCACCAAATAATCCTATCTTTCCACCTCTTTGATATGGGGCAAGAAGATCTATAACTTTAATACCAGTTTCAAACATTTCAGGCTTTACAGACTGATCTTCAAAACTTGGTGGTAATCTGTGAATTGGATAGTAAGTATCTGTCTTTACTTCTCCCTTTTCATCTATAGCCTGACCTAACATATTGAAAAGTCTTCCTAAAACCGGTTCTCCTACAGGTACAGATATAGGCGCTCCTGTATCTACAGCATCCATACCCCTCATTAATCCATCTGTACTTTCCATTGAAATAGTTCTTACTATATCGTCACCTAAATGTTGGGAAACTTCTGTAACAACTTTTCTATCTCCAGATTGAATGTCTATAGCATTATATATATTAGGAAGGTTTTCTGGTTTGAATTTTATATCTATAACAGGTCCTATAACCTGAACAACTTTGCCTATATTTGGCATTAATGTCCCTCCTTACTTAAGAGCTTCTGCTCCTCCAACTATCTCAGTTATTTCCTGAGTTATAGCAGTTTGTCTCTCTCTATTATATTTAAGATTTAAACTTTCTAGTAAATCATTTGCATTTTTAGTTGATCCATCCATGGCTGTCATTCTTGATGCCTGTTCGCTAGCTTTTGAGTTCATCATGCAATTAAGCAGTTTTTGTTTTAAATGTGATAGAACCACATCATCTATCATATACTCTGCTGATGGCTCAAACTTCACAGAAACTCGCTTAGTTTCCTTGTTAGCTTCTAGAGGAAGTAATTTCTCAACAATTACATTTTGTCTAACAGTAGAAACAAATTTCGTATATGCTATATTAATTTCTCCTACTTCTCCATTTTTATAAAAATCGAGTGCTTTATATACTATGGTATTTGCTTCTTTCATGGTAGGAATATCCGGAATATCTACATATTCCGCCTCAGTTTTATAATGTAGTCTTTTAAAATACATTCTTCCCTTTTGTCCTACAGATATAAGAATAGAATTTTCTCTATCCTTTGACATTTTTGCATCCAATCCAGTTACAACACTATTATTAAATCCTCCACAAAGTCCTGTGTCTGAATTTAAACATATATATAATTTCTTTTTGCTTCCATTACCATGTATATAAATATTTCTTCCTTCAGCCTCTGAAACAAACTCATTTACAACAGAAGTAAATAACTCACAGTATTTATCATTTGCATCAAGCTTCTTTCTGACTTTTCTAAGATTAGCGGTGGCAATAAGTCCCATGGCATTTGTTATTTTCTGGGTACTGGTTACTGATTTAATTCTTCTCTTTATTGCAACAAGTCCTGCCCCTGCCATATTTCACCTCCCGCAAAGGAAATTACACCTCTGCTAAAAATATTTTTTTAAATTCTTCTATAGCACTTTCAATTTTATCGCTTAATTCATCAGATATAACTTTTTTCTGTACTATTTCCTGTCCTAGTTCTTTATGATGAGTATCCATATATTCAAGGAATTCTCCCTCAAATTGTACGATTTTTTCAACTGGTATATCCATTAAATGATTTCTACTAGCTGCAAATAATATAAGTATCTGATTTTCTACAGGCATTGGTTTATACTGAGGCTGCTTTAATATTTCCGTTAATCTCTTACCCTTTTCAAGTCTTCTCATAGACTCTTTATCAAGGTCAGAACCAAATTGAGCAAATGCTGCAAGTTCTCTATACTGTGCAAGATCCAATCTAAGTGTACCTGCTACTTGCTTCATAGCTTTAATCTGTGCATTACCACCAACTCTGGATACTGATATACCGGCGTTTATAGCTGGTCTTTGTCCTGCATAGAAAAGTTCTGTTTCAAGGAATATCTGTCCATCTGTTATTGAAATAACATTTGTTGGTATATATGCAGTAACATCTCCTGCCATAGTTTCTATTATAGGCAATGCTGTAATAGAACCTCCACCTAATTTATCTGATAATTTTGCAGCTCTTTCAAGTAATCTTGAATGTAAGTAGAATACATCTCCAGGATATGCTTCTCTTCCTGGTGGTCTACGAAGTAATAATGACATTTCTCTATAGGCAACTGCATGTTTGGATAAATCATCATATACTATAAGAACGTCCTTTCCCTTATGCATGAAATATTCACCTATAGTGCATCCTGCATAAGGAGCAATGTATTGAAGCGGTGCAGAATCCGATGCTGTAGCTGATACAACTACCGTATAGTCAATAGCACCCATCTCTGTCAAGTCATTTACTATATGTGCTACAGTAGATTGCTTTTGTCCTATAGCTACATATATACATATTACATCTTTTCCCTTTTGGTTTATTATAGTATCTATGGCAATAGCAGTTTTACCTGTTTGCCTGTCTCCTATAATTAATTCTCTTTGTCCTTTTCCAATTGGTATCATTGAATCTATAGCTTTTAATCCAGTCTGAAGTGGTTCATTAACAGACTGTCTAGTTATAACTCCTGGAGCTACAACTTCTACAGGCATAGTTTCTGAAGCTTTTATAGGGCCTTTACCGTCAATAGGTTGACCAAGAGCATTTACTACTCTTCCTACAACATCATCTCCTACTGGTACTTCAACAACTTTACCTGTACTTTTAACTGTATCTCCTTCTTTTATTCCCTCTTCAGAACCTAAAAGAACACAACCTACGTTGTCTTGTTCAAGGTTCAGAGCCATACCATAAACACCATTTGGGAACTCTAAAAGTTCATTTGCCATACACTTGTTAAGGCCATAAACTCTAGCAATACCATCACCAATTTGAATTATTGTACCTGAATCA
Source organism: Clostridium tyrobutyricum DSM 2637 = ATCC 25755 = JCM 11008 (assembly GCF_000359585.1). GTDB lineage: Bacteria > Bacillota > Clostridia > Clostridiales > Clostridiaceae > Clostridium_B > Clostridium_B tyrobutyricum. The sequence goes on from NZ_APMH01000002.1 coordinate 158,290, forward strand.
ACTGTTTTTAATTTCTTTTGATATTTCTGTATTTCATCTTTTATAATTGAAGTTATTTCTTCAGGTTTTATGTTCATAGGCTCACCTCTAATCTCTCTTAAGCATTATTTTTTTCATTTCAGAAAGCTTTGATTTTATCGTTCCATCAATAACTTCGTTATCTATATCAACATAGACACCGCCTATTATAGATGGATCCAATTCTGCTTTTATCAAAACTTTTTTATTGAATTTCTTTTCTAACTTATTTATCAATTCTTTTTCTTCATCTGGTTTTAAGGGAATTACTGTCTTTACTTTAGCAACAACAGTATTATTTTTTTCTAGATATATATTTTCAAATTCTTTGAAATTATTTTCAATACTCATAATTCTATCTTTTTGTATAAGAATCATTAAATATGAAAATATATCATCATCTACTCGTCCCTTAAAAATATCAGCAAATATTTTTTCTTTAGCTGTAGTACTGACTTCAGGATGTTCAACAATCTCTAACAATTTAGGATCATTTTTTATAAGTTTTACAACTTCTCTAAACTCTTCTAAATACTCTTTTACTTTTCCCTTTTCTTCTGCAATATTATAAATTGCAAGAGCGTATCTTCTATCTAAATATTCATACATAGTTAGATACCTACCTTAGCTATAAAATCTTTAATAAGTTTTCTATGTTGTGCTTCATCAATAGAACTTTCTAGAGCTTTTGATGATACTAAAACTGCCAAATCTACAACTTGATTCTTTATATCATCTTCTGCTTTCTGTTTTTCTCTTTCAGCTTCAGTTTTGGCCCTGTTAAGTATCAATTGGGCATCTTTCTGAGCATCGTCTACTATACCTTTAGAAACTTTGTCAGCTTTATTTTTATAATCCTCAACAATGGACTTACCTTCTTGTTTTGAATTAGCTACTAGTTTCTGATGCTTAACCAATAATTCTTCGGATTTCTTTTCATTTTCATTAGCATTTTTAATTTCAGAGTTGATCTCTTCCTGTCTTTTATCAATGGTATCACCAACTCGCTTAAAGAAAAAATGCTTCAAAATTAAAAACAATATTATAAAGTTTATTATTGTTATAATAACTCTAGTCCAATCAATTTCCATATTGAGTTTCAATCCTCCCCTCTAAATATCTATTAACTTGCTGGGGTATAATCAAATCAAACCTTAAATACTAAGATAAGAGCTATCAATAGTGAATATATAGCTGTTACTTCGGCTAAAGCTGCACTTACAAAGAAGGTACTAAGTATTTTACCACTTGCTTCTGGTTGTCTTGATACTCCTTCAACTGCTTTTCCAGCTGCAGTACCAACACCAATACCTCCTCCTAAGCATCCTATTGCTGCCAATCCTGCACCAATTGCTGCCATACCTGATATAAATGAATGTGCATCCATAATAAAAATCCTCCTTCAAATTTTTAAAATAATTTTAAAACTATAATTATTTAATAATTATTGTACTGTCTTTTTTATCCTTATGCCTCTTCGCCTTCTGCTTCTTCTGCTACAATCTTTATGTTCATCATTGTCAACATAACGAATACCAACATCTGTATTGATCCATCGAATAAATCGAAAAATCCATGTAAAGGAATAGGTATAATAAATTGTGCAGGCCAAGCTATGCCAGCTAGCCCTTTATATACCATTCCAACAATTACAGCACCTGCTGTCATATTACCAAATAGTCTTAAACTCAATGAAACTGGAAGAACCAATCTTTCTATAATGTTAATTGGAAGCAATGGTGCTGCTGGTTTACCATATGCCAACAAATAATGTCCTATTCCAGCCCTTCTAATTGCAGTATATTGAACCATTACAAAAGTTATAATTGCCAATCCTGCAGGAACACTTAAATCTTCACTAGGTGTCCTTACCCCTATAGCTAAAGGTCCAATATTAATTAATATAATGTATATAGCCAATGTTCCAATATAAGGTATAAAGGATTTATATTTCTTTCCCATATTTCCCTCAACCAGGTTCTTTACTGTATTATAAAGGAGCTCTGCTACGCTTTGTTTCCTATCAGGAATTTTTTTCATATTGCTCGTTATAACCAATGCAAATATAGCCAGTAATACGATTATAACCCATTGGGAAACAATACTAGATGTTATTGGGATCTTTAGTGAACCCAAATGTATTGTGAACAATGTTGAAAACTTCTCCACCTTATCACATCCTTTCCTTATAATAATAAATTGTCATTGATTATTTCTAATAACTGAATATATATATATTCCCAATAAATTGGAAGTATATCCAACTAGATAAGCAATAGTACTATATTTATCATAATTAAAGATTAAATATCCCACTACTGCAGCAATTATAATTCTTATTATAAAACCTATAATGTATAAAGATGCTGATGAATTTTTAAACTTTTCAAAAGCCAATCCACCTAATGCACTATTAATAAAGAAATTCAATACTGCTATAAGCACTCCAACCATTATAAAAAGGCCATAACTCTTGAATATTAACTGTCCTATAATGGATAGTATAATACCAAATATGATATTAATTATGGATACCTTCTTTATCATATAAACAATATCTTTATCCATGAAGTTCCTCCTAGAAGTAATTACTAACTTCTCAATAAATCTAAATATATTAAGATTATATCACAAAATAATACAATTTTCTCTAATAATTTATACAGTTTAAAGCTCATACAACAGACCACTTATACTGGTACCTCTTTTTAAATAAAAGCAAATTGTATTTTTAATATCAATCATTGTTACCTTACATGAGTTATTATATATCTAACTTTATAATTAATTAAAACATTAAATTTCATGATTTTAATTAGTATTCATTTATAATTACCAATTAAAACGTAAAACATGCCTATATATTATATATATAGGCATGTTTATTGTATTTATTGCATCAACTCAAAATATAAATCAGTATTATAAATAGTTAATTTTATCTTAAATATAAAAATTACTGCTATAATGATACGATTAGAAAATAATTTCAACATAATCTCAATATTATTCATAACAAACACTTACGCATATAAAGCTATGATAACGTTTAATATGTTATTGATATTATAATATAGCTTTACAATTGAAATCAAAAAAAGGCAACTGATTTCCATAAAATACAGGAATCAGTTGCCTTTTTTTCTATTTATATTTATCAGGGATACCACTTAAAGCTGTCTTTTTTAATAAAAATTTAATATTTTAAAATTTTGCTTATTATCTTTCAACGATTATAGCAGTTCCCATTCCACCGCCTATACATAATGTAGCTAAACCACGTTTTGAATCTCTTTTCTGCATTTCATAAAGCAAAGTAGTAAGTATTCTTGCGCCTGAAGCTCCAATAGGATGTCCAAGTGCTATTGCTCCTCCATTTACATTTACTTTGCTCATATCAAATTTCAAGTCTTTTGCAACAGCTAAACTCTGAGCAGCAAATGCTTCGTTTGCTTCTATTAAATCTAAATCATCTACAGTTAAATTAGCTTTTTTAAGTGCTAGTTTTGTAGCATGGAATGGTCCATATCCCATTATGCTAGGATCCAAGCCTTTTGATCCATAAGAAGTAATTTTAGCAAGTGGTTTAATTCCCAATTCTTTTGCTTTGTCTGCACTCATTATAACTAATGCTGCAGCTGCATCATTTATACCTGAAGCATTGGCAGCTGTAACAGTTCCACCATCCTTCTTAAATGCTGGTTTTAATTTTGATATTCCTTCGACAGTTACACCATCTCTAGGGAATTCATCAGTATCAAATACTATTTCTCCCTTTTTTCTATCCTTGATTACTACTGGAACTATTTCATCTTTAAACTTGCCAGATTTTATAGCTGCTACTGCTTTTTGTTGTGATGCAGCTGCAAATTCATCCTGCATTTGTCTTGTTATGTTCCACTTTTCTGCTATATTTTCAGCCGTAATACCCATGTGATAGTTATTAAAAGCATCCCAAAGTCCGTCTTTTACCATTTCATCTATAATCTTACCATCAAACATTCTTTGTCCCCATCTTGCACTAGGCATTACATATGGAGCAGCAGACATATTTTCCATTCCACCAGCTACAACGATATCATCATCGCCAGCTTTTATCATTTGAGCTGCTAAACTTACTGCTCTAAGTCCTGAACCACAAACTTTATTTATAGTAAATCCAGGGACTGTATTAGGTATACCTGATTTTATCAATGCTTGTCTTGCTGGATTCTGACCTAAACCTGCCTGTAATACATTACCCATTACAACTTCATCTACAAGTTCTGGTTTAACATTAGCTCTTTTTAATGCTTCTTTTATAACCAAAGCTCCTAAATCAGTTGCTGGAACTGACTTCAAGCTACCTCCAAATTTACCTATTGCTGTTCTAACGGCACTTGCAATTACAACTTCACTCATGACTATTCCTCCTAAATATTTATATTTTAAAATTTAAATTGATTACAAACCTTTTTACCAACAACTTCATTATACTAGATAATTAAAAATTTATCAATATTTTTGTTAAAAAAAACACAAAGTTTTCTAAAACAATAGCTAGGAGGTCTGACCACTCTAGCTATTCATCAATTTATAATTATATAATATACTATTTTCGCTGAATATTCAATAAAAAATTATAATTTTAAGTAATCAAATTCACTATATTTTCCCTTTTCTATATTAAAATAATCAAGTATAGCATCTACAATCCTAATTGAAGCTTTACCGTCACCATAAGGATTTATCGATTTACTCATTTTATCATATTCCTGTTGATTTCTTATAAGTTCATTTGCACTTTCAACTATAAATTCAGTGGATGTACCTACAAGCTTTACAGTACCTGCTTCCACAGCTTCAGGTCTTTCCGTTACATCTCTCAAAACAAGAACAGGTTTACCTAGGTGAGGAGCTTCTTCCTGCAATCCCCCTGAATCTGTCATAACCAAATGACATCTATTCATCAGATTATGAGTTTCATCTGTATCAAGAGGCGGAAGCAAATGTACTCTATCTAATCCGCCAAGTATTTTATACACTGTATCTTTGACAATAGGATTTAAGTGAACCAGATATATTAATTCCACATCTTTATTCTGTTCTACTATTTCCTTTAAAGCTTCACAAATGTTCTCTATACCCTGACCCCAATTTTCTCTTCTATGAGCTGTTATCATTATAACCTTGTTCCTGTTATAGTCTATTTTATTAAGCTCATTATTGTGAAATTCATAACTGTTACTTACTGTAAAGCCCATGGCATCTATGACAGTATTACCTGTTACAAATATTTGTTGCCTGTGTACTCCCTCCTTTAACAAATTATTCCTTGACTTTGGTGTAGGTGCAAAATGCAAATCAGCCATGGCACCTGTAAGTTTTCTATTCATTTCTTCTGGAAATGGGAAATACTTATTATAAGTTCTAAGGCCTGCCTCTACATGACCTACCTTTATTTTTTTATAAAAGGCAGCCAATGAACCAGCAAAAGTAGTTGTAGTATCTCCATGAACCAGTACTAGATCTGGTTTTTCATTTTCAAATATTTCATCTAGACCCTCAAGTACTCTAGTTGTTATACCTGTAAGACTTTGCTTTTTTTTCATTATATTTAAATCAAAATCAGGTTGTATTTCAAATAAATTCAAGACTTGATCCAACATTTGTCTATGTTGTGCAGTGACACAGACTTTATTGCTTATTTGAGATCTCTTATTTAATTCTTTTACAAGCGGTGCCATCTTTATAGCTTCTGGCCTTGTACCAAATATTGTAATAGTCTTTAACATCTCTATATTACCTCCATTACTCTCTATGCTTAAAAAATCCTACCTTCCAAGCTAGTATAATAAGTACTACCATAACTCCCAACAATAAAAAATAAGCTCTCTGTGGATTTACTTCCGCAGCAATTATAGAAAAGCTTCCAAGTATTGCACTTATTACATACATTATTAGAACTGCTTGTTTTTGATTTAAGCCCATATCTAAAAGTCTATGATGTAGATGACCTTTATCTGCCGACATAATAGGTTTTCCATTTATTTTTCTCCTTATTACAGCAAATAATGTATCATATATAGGTATACCAAATGCCAATATTGGTACTGCAATAGGAAATACTGCTGCTGATTTTATAGCTCCTTCTATAGATATGGCCGCAAGCATAAAGCCTAAAAGTTGAGCTCCTGTATCACCCATAAATATACTTGCAGGATTAAAATTATAAGGCAAAAATCCAAGTATAGACCCAGCAAATATAATAGTTACTATGGCTGCTTCATTTCTTCCATTTAAAATAGCTATTATAGAAAGTGTGACACTTGCTATCAGTGCTATTCCTGCAGCCAATCCATCCAAACCATCGATTAGATTCATTGCATTGGTTATTCCAACTACCCATATTATAGTAAGCGGTATAGAAAACATTCCTATATGTATATACTGATATATGTTACTAACAGGATTTGTTATAATAGTTATTCTTATACCAAAATATATAAGAATTAATGCTGCCAGTATCTGAAATAACAGCTTGCACCATGGTTTTATATCATATTTATCATCTATAAAACCTCCAATTACTATTACAGTAGCTCCAAATATCATACCTTTTTCAGGACTCGATAATTCTCCCCTGTTTAAAATTAACGTTATTATAAAGGAGAAATATATAGCTAAGCCTCCTAGAAGTGGAATTGGTTTGTTATGTACTCTTCTACTATCCTTAGGTATATCTATAACATCTAATTTTACTGCAATTTTCTTTACAAATGGTGTAAGTACCGCTGATATTAGTATTGAAATCACAGCAAGAGTATATATATTATTCATAAGTCAAACCTTTCTCATAAAATTACATTTTATTTTCTTACTATCTTTATCAATTCAATCTTAGGTGCATATTCAAACCAATTGATTTCAGGAATATATTCCTTACAAAATACTACTCTTTTTATACCACAGGTAATTATAAGTTTTTGACATTCAGGACATGGCATATGCGTAACATATAATGTAGCATCCTCCCTATCAATAGGAGGGACTTCTAAAAGACAATTTACTTCAGCATGAATCGTCCTTATACAATGCCCCTGTTTCATGAAACATCCTGCTTCATCACAATGAGCCAATCCTTTTGGACTTCCATTGTATCCTGTACCTTTTATCCTTCTATTTTTAACTAGGACTGCGCCTACATGGAGTCTTGGACATGTACTCCTTTCCGCAACTTGAAATGCAATATCCATAAAATAATTATCCCAATCTTTTCTCATAAAAAGTTATCTCCTAGCATAAATATGTTATATTATATTATAAACTATAAATTCATATTTTTAAAGAATTGCAGTTATCTTATAATAGAATTAAAGACCCTTGAATATGCAGTCAAGAGTCTCAATTTTAATTATTTAGTTCCGTAAAGTCTGTCACCTGCATCACCAAGTCCTGGTATTATATATCCATCCTGATTCAATTTATCATCTATAGCTGCTACATATACATCCACATCAGGATGTATGTCAGTAACCATCTTGATACCTTCTGGTGCTGAAATTAAACACATAAGTCTTATCTTTTTCGCACCTTTCTTCTTTAAAAGAGTTATTGCATCTGATGCTGAACCACCTGTAGCAAGCATTGGATCTGTCACAATTACATCTCTTTCTTCTATATCCTGAGGTAATTTGCAGAAATATTCTACAGGTTTTAAAGTTTTTTCATCTCTATAAAGCCCAATATGTCCTACTTTAGCTGCTGGAATAAGGCTTAACATTCCATCTACCATACCAAGCCCAGCTCTAAGTATTGGGACTATTGCTACCTTTTTACCAGAAAGCATTTTACAAGTAGTCTTGCATATAGGTGTTTCTATTTCTACTTCTTCTGTAGGAAGATCTCTCGTTACTTCATATGCCATAAGCATAGCTACTTCCTCTACAAGTTCTCTAAAATGCTTTGAACCTGTATTTTTATCCCTTATTAAAGCTAATTTATGTAATATAAGCGGATGTGCTATCTGTGTTACTTTGCTCATGTGTATTTCCTCCCTTTATTTATGACAAGTATCATTTACTATATTTATTTTCTATCATGGTAATCTTATCAATTCTTTTTTTATGTCTTCCTCCTTGAAATTCAGCATTTAAAAATGTATCTACTATATCCATTGCCAATCCTGAACCTACTACTCTCTGTCCAAGAGCCAATACATTGGCATCATTATGTTCTCTTGATGCATGAGCACTGAATGTATCACCACATAGAGCTGCCCTTATTCCTGGAATTTTATTTGCAGATATACTTATTCCTATACCTGTTCCACAAACCAATATACCAAATTCATAATTTTTAGAAGCTACCTGTTCTCCAACTCTTTCTGCAAAATCCGGATAATCACAGGAATCTTCTGAAAATGTTCCGAAATCCTTAAATTCTATATTTTTAGTCTTTAAATGTTCCATTATTTCCCTTTTTAAAGGAAATCCAGCATGGTCACTTCCTAAAGCAATCTTCATAAATATACCTCCAATAATTTATTAATAATCTAAAATAGCAGATGTACACAAGCCACAAAAAAAGAAGATAAAAACATTAAATAATGCCTGTATCTTCTTTCAGTTTTCTTAAAAGTAATAAAATACTAGCCTCTATCTGTTTATAAGTAAGTTCATATACATCTATGCTTCTTCCAAATGGGTCGGCTATATCACCCTTTAATGATGCAATTTCCCTTAATGTATATATTTTGTTTTTAAAATCTTGAAAACTGTCTGTAAGCATATCTTTTATGTACTGGGTCATAGTTAAAATCAAACTTGAATCATTTAACATGCTGTGAGTAATTTGAACTGCTTTTCTACTGCTTATATCAACATCAATATATCTTTTGACAACATCTACAGATTCAGGAGAAGTTATACTATTTGTAACTACAGATATACCTGCAGAACGTGAATATAAACCATCTATACTGCAAAGTTTATTAAATATGGCTTCTGCCATACAACTTCTGCACGTATTGCCTGTACATACAAATAAAATTTTTTTCATAGTACTCCCTCCTCATTAATAATAAAAGTCCTCAAACTTCTGTAATGTCAAAAGCAGCAGATTTTTGAAGTCTATTCATTACAGCTATTCCTATGCCCTGTTCTTCAAAAGCCTCCGAAATTACAATATCTATATTTTCATCATCAAAACTTCTCAATGTTTCAAAAAGATTTTTTGATATCTCCACCATATTCTTTCTACTTCCAAGAGATATTACAAAACCTTTTTTATAGTGTTCTTTAGTTTCATCTGTAGCCATTATACCTACTTTTTTGCCTTCATCTATATAATTTTGCACCATTTCACTGATTTTTGCAATAGTTTTTTTCAAATCTCCTTGAACTATTTTAACCTTGGCTTTTGGTGCATAATGTCTGTACTTCATTCCTGGAGCCTTGGGTTTTAAATCTCTACTTGGTTTTCTCATAACTGCAGGATCAATATATATATTCGGCTCAATTTTTCTGAGCATCTCAAGTGTTATTCTACCTGGCCTCAATACACAACTTGGCTCTACTGTACAATCTATAACTGTAGATTCCACTCCAAACTCAGACATACCTCCCCCTATAATCCAATCTACTTTTCCATTTAAATCCTCTATACATCTTTCCACATCCGTAGGACTGGGCCTTCCAGATATATTGGCAGAAGGTGCTGCAATAGGTACTCCTGCAGCTTTTATAAAATGATTTGCTATAATATTTGAAGGCATTCTTATTCCTATACTTGAAAGCCCTGCACTTGTAACATCTGGGATTAAATCTGTCTTCGGAAGTATTATTGTCATAGGCCCTGGCCAAAACTCATTCATAAATTTTTCAGCTGCCTCAGGTATAAATTTTACTAGCTTATAAATCTCTTTAATATCTGATATATGTACTATGAGAGGATTATCCTGAGGTCTTCCCTTTGCTCCAAAAATTTTTTTTACTGCATTTGCATCCAGTGCATTAGCTCCAAGTCCATATACAGTTTCTGTGGGAAATGCTACGAGTCCTCCTTCTCTTATAACATATCCAGCCTGTTTTAAAATTTTTTCGTCAATATTTTTTTCGTCTAACAGCTCAACTTTTGTATTCATTTCATTACCGTCCTTTTTTAATACTTACTCTACAGAAAGTATACAATCGCAAGTCCAAGAATTATTCCCACTATAGTTCCCAATGTACAAATTACTCCATCCCATAATTTAGAGGATTCTGGTATCATTTCACCACAGACTACATACAACATTATACCTGCTGCAAACGAGAGGCATACTCCAAGTACATTTTTAGATATTCCTGCAATAAAAGCTCCAAAAAATGCACCTATAGCTGTAGGAAATGCTGTAATAAAAGCATATAGAAGTATCTTTAACTTTTTTATTCTAGATGACATAAGGGGTGCGGATACTGCAAGGCCTTCCGGTATATCATGAATTGCAATTATAAGGCACATCTTTATTCCGAGACTATTGCCGGCTCCAAAAGCGCATCCCATTATTATTCCTTCAGGGAAATTATGAATCATAAGTCCAACAGCTGCCATAAAAGCTACTTTCAAATGCTTATTTGAATTTCCTATGTTAACCTTACTATCAATCAAGGCAATAATTAATGCACCTAATAAAATACAAATTATAGTACTTAAAAATCCCCAGGTACTAATTGCCTCCGGTATAAGTTCAAATACCACTACAGAAAGCATAAGTCCTGCGGCAAAGCCAACTATTGTTCCAATGAACCTGTTAGAAGGCTTTTTTACTACTATTCCCATAGATGCGCCAATCATCGTTCCCATAAGTGATATTATGCTGCCTATTATTACAATATCAGTAGTATCAATATTCAAAAAACCACCTATACTATTATTGTTTATGTTCTATATGTATTTAACATAGATGATTTATATGTGCATCATTTGTTTTTTATTTTATCAGAATTATCTCTATAGTATTTTATTTTATCTATAGCTTGTTCTGTAAAATGTGCATAAACACAACTTTTATATATATAATTTAAAAGAAGATATTTTTTTATACCTCCTCTTTTAATTACAGTATAATAAATATTCCATTCAGGATGTATCATTTTGAATTTGTCATATTCATAAGCTATATAAGAATATCTCTTTAAAAATTCCAATCTTACAGGAAGCATTTTGCTGCTTCTGAATTTTGAAGTAGCTAAAATTATAATTTTAAAATCTTCCAATGCATTACTTTGGGATGTATAGCTTTCTACATCTACAAGTATGATTTTATCGCAAATTATATTTATTTTATTTCTTTTTAAACCTAACATTATTACAAGTTTATATTTATTATACTCAAAACTCAAAAGTTCATTGCTGGTTCGTATTATAACAGCCAGAAATATAAGTATTTCTATAATCATCAGGTAGATCATATAAAATATAGTATATCTTTTAGAAAAATATAAAAACGTTGGAAGAGCAAAAAAGATAAAACTCATAGACAACATAAATATTCTATAAGACTTTTTTTGTTTTCTTACAGCTTTATCTATATTCATAAATATCCGTTAAAATAGATAACGGTTTTCAACTCCTCCCATATTTAGTTTCCCATAGATTCCATCTTTTTGGCCTGATCCGCTGTTATAAGTGCATCTATTACTTCATCAATATCTCCATCTAAAAATGAGTCTAATTTGTACAGAGTCAGACCTATCCTGTGATCTGTAACTCTACCTTGCGGAAAATTATATGTTCTTATTCTTTCACTTCTATCCCCAGTTCCTACCTGACTTCTCCTGTCCTCTGCAATACTATCATTTCTCTCTTTTTCCGCTATTTCAAAAAGCCTTGATTTTAATACCTTCATAGCTTTTTCTTTATTTTTAAGTTGAGATTTTTCGTCTTGACATGATACCACAAGTCCTGTAGGAAGATGTGTTATTCTTACTGCTGAATCCGTAGTATTTACACACTGTCCTCCATGTCCTGATGCTCTAAATACATCTATTCTTAAATCATTAGGACTTATTTCTATATCTACATCATCAACTTCAGGAAGTACTGCTACTGTTGCAGTAGAAGTGTGAATTCTACCACTGGATTCCGTATCTGGAACCCTTTGAACCCTATGGGTACCACTTTCATATTTCAATCTACTGTAGGCACCTTTACCTTTTACCATAAATACAATCTCTTTAAATCCTCCAATATCAGTGGCATTTAAACTTATAGTTTCTACATTCCATGATTTTCTTTCTGCATATCTGGTATACATTCTTGTAAGATTGGCTGCAAAAAGGGCTGCTTCCTCCCCTCCTGCTCCACCTCTTATTTCTACAAAAACATTTTTATCGTCATTTGGATCCTTTGGTAAAAGTAATAATCTCAATTCTTCCTGGGTTGCTTCAAGTTTTTCTGTAAGAGACTTTATTTCTTCTTGTTCCATTTCACGCATTTCTTTATCTGTTTCTTCTTTTAACATTGCTTTATTATCTTCTAAATCTTTATTTAACTTTTTATATTCTTTATATTTTTCAACTACAATTTCTAAGTCTGACTGTTCCTTACATAATTTTCGCCATTCCCTCTGATCTTTCATAACCACAGGATCAGCTATTTTAACGGACAACTCTTCAAATTTATTTTCTATAAAATCAAGTCTTTCCAACATTATCTTTATCACTCCGTATAAATATTTTCACAATTTATAATTATAGCATATAATTTTTATATGTATCAATTTTGAATATGCGAATTGTGTCTAAAATCTTCCATATACTACCCTATCCCTTCCTGCCAAATCTTTATTGCACCCTATATCCGTAAATCCATTTTCCCTAAGTATACTTTCTACTTCAGCTCTTTGATCATATCCTATTTCGAACATTAAAATTCCGCCTTTATTTAGAAGTTCTAAACTCTGGGTAACTATTTTTTTGTAAAACTTAAGGCCATCTTTTCCTCCACAAAGCGCTTCATAGGGCTCATAATCTTTTACATCATTCATCAATGTATCTATATCACTTTCCTTTATATAAGGAGGATTTGATACTATAATATCAAATTTTTCATCATCAACTATAAATCCCTGTAAAAGGTCACTTCTAAGTACCTGAACTCTATTTTCAAGAGAATATTTTTTAATATTCTTGCGTGTAATCTCACAGGCCAAAGGAAATTTGTCACAACACCTTACACGTACATTATCTACCAATTTAGCTATAGATATTCCTATAATTCCACTTCCGCAACATACATCACACACATGTTCAAAATTATTTTCCTTTATCTTGTTTATTGCTTCTTCTACAAGTGTTTCAGTGTCAGGTCTTGGAATTAGAACCCCTCTTTCTACATTGAAACTCAATCCCATAAACTCGCATTCACCTAATATATATTTTACAGGCATTCTTTTTTCTCGCAAATTTAATAACTTATAGTACTCTTCTATTTTATCTTTATCTACTTCATAGTCCCTATTTATAAGCAAGAATAATTTATCTTTATTTAAAACTTTTCCAAGTAAAAGTTGAGTATCTAATTTATAGCTATCTATATCCCTTAATTTTTCATAACCATAAGTTAGAAGTTCTCCAACTTTAGTTTTTAACATTTCCATTTTCCTTCTCCATTTCAAGGTAATTATAAATTTTTTATTTATTATCTTCTTCCATTCCTTCTGCATACTTTAATGCAGTTATAGCCACTTCAAGTTGTTCACAATCAGGTTCTTGAGTAGTAAGCTTTTGGAGCATTAGTCCTGGATATGCCAACACCTTTGAAACTATATTATTACTCGTTCCCATCCATTTTATCAATTCATAGGTTATTCCAGAAACTACTGGCAATAATGCTATTCTATACAGTATTCTCTGCCATATGTTGTGCCACCCAGTTAGTGAGAATAATATTATACTTACTATCATAACCAGAAACAAAAAATTAGTTCCGCATCTTGGATGAAGTCTTCCAAATTTTTTAGCATTTTCAGGTGTTAGATCACATTTATTTTCATAACAAAATATAGTCTTATGCTCTGCACCATGATATTGAAACAATCTTTTTATATCTGGCATTCTTCCTATAAGATATATATATATTAAAAATATTATAACTCTTATTACACCCTCTAGTATATTTAATCCTATACTAGTATTAATGCCTGTTTTCTTAAATATATTTGCTAAAAAGGTTGGAAATATAAAAAATATCATAATAGCAACCCCTAAAGAAATACAAAGAGTAATCCCTAAAATTACATCATCACTTTTATCTTTAAAAATCTTTTTAATCCAATTGTCAAATTTACTTGGTTCTTCATCTTCTGCAAAAAATGTTGCGGAATAGTTAAGAGTATTTATACCAACAATAAGAGATTCTATTAATGCAATAAATCCTCTTATAACAGGTAATGCAAAAAATTTATTTCTCTTATTATATGGTATGCAATCAGTCCTATCAACTGCAATATCTCCATCTGATTTTCTAACAGCAGTGGCTATTCCACTTGTTCCACGCATCATAACTCCTTCTATAACTGCCTGTCCACCAACCGATGTTGATTTTGGCATTACATCACCTCATTTTGAATTTTATCTCTATATTTAAAATAACATTTTCCACATAGAGATTCATATTCTACATTATCCTCCTTGTCTATAGCTACTTGTTTACCTGCAAATACGAATTTTCCATTTACTTTTCTTCCATTGAATATGGCTTTTTTACCACAATTGCATATAGTCTTCAATTCTTCTATACTATGCGCTAGAAGCAGCAGTCTCTCACTCCCTTCAAAGCCCCGCATTTGAAAATCCGTTCTAATTCCATAACATATCACAGGTATATCATCTATTACCGCTATTTTTAATAATTCATCTATATGTGTTCTTTTTAAAAACTGCACTTCGTCTACAAGTATACAATCCATACTGCCATTTTTATCTGTCCATTCTTTTACCATACATCTGATACTTTCATCTTTCCCAATTAGTATATCTACATTACGTGAAAAACCTAATCTTGACACAATTTTATCTCCACCTTTTGTATCTGTCCTAGGTTTCATTAAAACAACTTTCATTCCTCTTTCTTCATAATTATATGCAACTTGAAGCAAATTTGTGGATTTTCCACAATTCATAGCACCATATCTAAAATATAATTTACTCATGTACAACTCTTCCTTTTTTAAGCTTTTATACTAGTCAAATATATTTTATCAAACATAAATACTTTATTAAAGCATTTATTTATAACTTTTACATATTGTAAATTTTTTATTTATTGACTTATATTTATAGACATGATATGATATTTTAGTTAATATAATAAACGTGGTTAAATTTTGAAAGAGGTGAACAATATGAAAAAAGGCATACATCCAGAATACTATCATGATGCGGTAGTCAAGTGTGCATGTGGAAACACTTTCACAACTGGTTCAACTAAAAAAGAATTGAAAGTGGAAATATGCTCTAAATGCCATCCATTCTACACTGGTAAGCAGAAGGCTATCGATGCAGGTGGAAGAGTTGATAAGTTCTTAAAGAAATTCAACTTAAAAAATGAACAGTAGAACATATATAATTTAAACTTAGGCTATTAAAACCTGTCCCAATATTTATTAGGGCAGGTTTTTTATTACTTACTTTTATCCAGTCGGCGTGCATTCGTATCCACTTTACTTACAAATCCCATGAATTCCTTGTTGTCTTTAGTTTTTGTAAGTATATTTATAAGCTGTTCTGTAATACTTTGATTACTATTTTCGTCATACATAATTCTTCTTATATTAAACGCTGCATCTTTTTCTTCTTGAGTTTCAAATAATAGGTCATCTCTTCTCGTACCTGACTTATAAACATCTATAGCAGGGAATATTCGTCTCTCTTGAAGCTTTCTATCTAAATGGACCTCCATATTTCCAGTTCCCTTGAATTCTTCAAATATCATATCATCCATTCTACTTCCTGTTTCAATCAAAGCTGTTGCCAATATAGTAAGGCTTCCACCTTCTTCTATATTTCTTGCAGCGCCAAAAAATTTTTTAGGCATTATAAGTGCTCCTGGATCCAATCCTCCTGAAAGAGTCCTTCCTGTTGGGTTGATTGTCAGATTATAAGCCCTTGAAAGTCTTGTAATACTATCTAAAAGTATTACTACATTTTGTCCCTGTTCCACCATTCTCTTTGCTCTCTCAAGTACCATATAGGCAACTTTCGTATGATGTTCAGGTTCTTCATCAAATGTAGAATATATTACTTCTCCACGAATTGATCTTTGCATATCTGTAACTTCTTCTGGCCTTTCATCTATAAGTACAACTATTAATTTTATTTCTGAATGATTTATTGATATACTTTGGGCTATTTTCTTTAGAAGTGTAGTTTTTCCCGCCTTAGGAGGTGCTACTATAATTCCTCTCTGTCCCTTTCCTATAGGTGATATTATGTCCATAAGTCTTGTTGACAAATCTGAACTTCCTGTTTCCAATCTTATTCTTTGATTAGGATATATTGGGGTGAGAGTTTCAAATGGTTTTCTACCAACTGCTCTTTCTGGATTCTCTCCATTTACTTCTTGAACATATAGAAGGGCCTTAAATTTTTCTCCCTCTTTTGGAATTCTAACTTTTCCAACTACTTCATCACCTGTTTTTAAATTAAATCTTCTTATTTGTGATGGAGACACATATATATCATTAGGACCGGTTAGATAATTTTTACCTCTTAAAAATCCATAATTATTATTTTCTATAATTTCAAGTACTCCTCTTGCACTATCTGACTCATTTATCATTTCCTTGAGTTTTTCCTTTTTCTCTTCTCCACTGTCCTTGGAGTCTTCAGCTTTTCCATCATTTACATGTTTTAATCTACTCGCTGGAAGAGAGTGAGTTGATTCCTCTTTTTTCTCTTTATGATTATGTACTATTTCATTTTTAGGGCTTATTTTTTCTCTAAGTATGAGTCCATCTCTTTTTATATAAGCTGGAGACACTTTTTTTATTTGTTCAATTAACTCTGCCTTTTTATATTTATATATATTGCCTATTCCTAAGTTCTTTGCAAACTCCCTAAGTTCTGCTAACTTCATATTATCTACATCTTTATTAACCAAAAAGTAACACCTCTCATTATTTAACTTTGTACATAATGCTTGGGGAAAATCAAAAGAGATATAAAACAAGTAAAGAAAATTTCATATGGGTGGGTAATAATTATATTTTATATTATAACCTTTTACAATATTTTAATCCACATAGTTATAAATATTAACCTATTTTTATAATATTATTATTAATTGCAATAATCAATACTATTTAAATAAAAGCTATTGGAAATATTCAAAATAGTAGTACATTAACTAGTCAATCTAGCCAAATGTACTACTGAAATAACTGCATTTATGTCTAATTATTAGAATTATTTAAAGCTGCACTAATAAAGTCTTTGAATAATGGATGTGGCCTATTAGGTCTTGATTTCAATTCAGGATGGAACTGTACTGCTACAAACCATGGATGGTTTTTCAACTCTACAATTTCCACTAACCTTTCATCTGGACTTAATCCAGAAAATATAAGGCCTGCATCTGAGCATTGTTTTCTATATTCATTATTGAATTCATATCTATGTCTGTGCCTTTCATTTATAACTTCCTGTTCATATGCTTTATATGCATTACTGTCTTTTGAAAGTTTACATGGATAAGATCCCAATCTCATAGTTCCACCTTTTTCATCCATATCTTTCTGATCAGGCATTAGATCTATTACAGGATATTTAGTATCAGGATCTATTTCAGAACTGTGAGCCCCTTGATATCCCAATATGTTTCTGGAAAATTCTATTACAGCACACTGCATGCCAAGACATATTCCGAAGAAAGGAATCTTATGTTCCCTGGCCCATCTTACAGATTCTATTTTTCCCTCAATCCCTCTATCTCCAAATCCACCTGGAACTAAAATTCCATCTAAATCTTTAAGATACTCGGAAGAATTATCTTTTGTTACATTCTCAGAATTTATCCATTTAATATCTACGTGAGAATTATTTGCATATCCGCCATGATTCAATGCTTCAACTACAGATATATAAGCATCATGCAATTCTACATACTTACCTACAAGTCCTATAGTTACTCTATTAGATAAATTTTTTATTCTATCCACCATATGTACCCATTCATCATTATCTGCATTACCAGACTTTAATCCTAATTTTTTACATACTAAATCATCCAATCCCTGGTCATGAAGCATTAATGGAACTTCATATAAATTGCCAGCATCTAGATTAGGTATAACTGAATCCTTACCTACATCACAAAATAAAGCTATTTTCTTCTTAAGATCATCAGATACTTCCTTTTCAGATCTACAAACTATTATATCAGGCTGTATGCCTATACCCCTTAGCTCTTTTACTGAATGTTGTGTAGGTTTTGTCTTAAGTTCTCCGGATTTACGCAGATAAGGTATCAGTGTAACATGAATAAAACATACATTTTCTGCACCTATATCATATTTTATTTGTCTTATTGCTTCCAAAAATGGGAGTGATTCTATATCTCCTATAGTTCCACCAATTTCTGTTATAACCACGTCTTCATTCTTTTCCTTAGCTACTCTATAAACTCTAGACTTTATTTCATTTGTTATATGTGGAATTACCTGAACTGTACTACCTAAATATTCGCCTTTTCTCTCTTTGGATATTACAGACCAATATATCTTACCTGTAGTAACATTATTGTTTTTACTCAAACTCTCATCTACAAATCTTTCATAATGTCCTAAATCCAAATCCGTTTCTGCTCCATCATCTGTAACAAATACTTCCCCATGCTGATAAGGGCTCATAGTTCCAGGATCCACATTTATATATGGATCAAATTTCTGAATTGAAACTTTAAGTCCTCTATTTTTTAAAAGCCTGCCTAGAGAAGCTGCAGTTATTCCTTTACCAAGTGAAGATACTACTCCCCCAGTTACAAATATATATTTTGTGCTCATAGTTTCCTGCTTTGCAGCAGTACTCACCCCCTGCTTTCCATTTTTATTAAAATTTTGGCAAAATAATTATTGACAGAATATTTTTTTAGTATTATAATAAAAATTACTCAAATAATATAATGTTAATTAACTACTTTTTTTAACATACCTAATATAATAGCATATTAATCTAATATATGCTAGAGTTTTTTGTTTTTTAATTTGTGTTTATACCTCAGTGGATTTTAAATTCACTGAGGTTATATTTTATTATAAATTATTTTGCTCTATCTAGTAAATCTTCAGCTTCAAAATACATATTTCTTATTTTTCTATTAAGCAATAACTTTTTTTGTGCCTGATTTATATTATTCTCTAATTTAATTTTGTTTATAGAAGGAATATCTTTTTTCAGCATATCTAAATCAAAACATCCATATTTTTTTATTAGTAGAAAAAATAAATGTTTACAATCATTATCCTTTAGCACATTAAACAACTGTTCTTTGCTTAAGCCTTTATACTCACATAATATATCAATTATAGCTGAATATGTTTGGGTTTTATCATTAAAATACCTCATAATAATTTTCCTCACTAAATTTAACTATTTCAACTTTCTTGTTTATTATCACAAAACTAGTTGATTTATCTTTATATTGTCCATCTAAAATAATTTTAAACATAAATAAACATAAAAGATATTTTAATTATCATGAGCCTTTATATTAATTTTTAACTTTGTATTCTGATAACTCTGACCGGATATACTTAAATTATAGTCTATAAGTATATTCCCTCCACCTTCATTTACATCAATTTCAAGTTTATTAGTTTGTATTCTCAATTCCATAGCACCATACGGTGTGTCATATACAGTTAAATTATTCTTGTTTTTGCCAAAATCCATATTGGCATTTGTAGTTCCTATTCTCATAAGTGAAAAACTATCATCGTTCATCTTAAAAGTAGTCTCAGTACCTTCCATTCCAGATATTTCTGTTTCGTTGTACTTAGCATAATAAAAATTATCTTTCTTATAAAAATCTCCCGGAGTTACAACTTCTATAATATCTTCTTCACCTTCTCTGGTACTTGATACTGATATAACTGCATTTTTCTTCATGTATATTCCTCCCATGAATCATATTGTCATAAATATAGATTCATTATATCAAAACAACCAAGTTATTGAAAGTTACATTGTCAATTGTCCATTAGGAGTGTTTATTATTTGAAGAATTCTTTCTTCATATCCTGTATCCGCATTTATATATACTTTAAAACTGTCTCCGTTACATACTCCAGAAAATTCATAACATAGAACCTCTTTATTCTCTTCTGTAGGAATAATAGTCAACCTCTGGCCTGTTATATCTAGTCTTTTCCCAACTCTTTGTTTAGCTCTATTTAAACTTACTTTAGGAGAACTTATTTTCCTTTTTTCATCATGTGATACTAAGTATTTTACTGATTCAGCCCCAACTACTTCTCCATTATCCAATGCTACTTTTAATTTTATTTGATCTGGGTATATTATTACATTGCCCTGTTTATATACATAGCTTATAACTGCTTCATTTCCATATCTCAATGTATATGTAGGCAGCATATTTTTATATCCTAAACCATTTAAATATTTTGTTCCTATATCTATAGCCTTTTTCATACTTATTGAAGAATTGTTTATAACCCTGTCATTTATAAGATATACTACTTTACCACCATTTTTGCTTATCTCACACGATATGTTTTGATTTCTATTATTATTTTTTACAGTTGATGTAAACCTATATATTTTTATGTTTGAATTTTCTGTCAGGCTTTCAGTTTTTAAATCTTTAAACTTCTTATCATCTATAACTTTTCTTGCAATCTTTTCAGCTTGATTTTTGGAAACCTCTTTTTGTGAAGTTATTCTAGGTTTTATAGAAACAGTATTATCTGAAAAAGGGCCATCATATATCAAAGCAGGATACTGAGTTATCTGCTTTTGTATATTTTGAAATTGAGATACCGCAGAGTTGCCATCATTTTTAGCCAATACTCCCGTAACTTTCTTTCTTATTTCTCCCCATCTTACTTGACCTTGATTTATATTATTTGAAATATTGCTTAACTGCATTTCTAAATCGGTTGATTGTTTCTTTAACCTATCTATATCAGCATAATCCTTATTGCCAAGGCTTCCTCCCTTGCTGGATATATTCCCCAATGTATAGCAAAAATCGCCCACTTGATTTAGAAATTTACTTGTATTTGATATGGCAGGCTGAGAAACAGGGAGGGAATGGAGTTTATCACTAGCTATGGCTGAATGTCGAAATATTTCTTCAAACACGACTATTCCTTGTTCTCTGGAACCTATAACCTCTGCCTTCGCCAGGTTAACCCTTATATTTCTAACTGAGTCTATAAGCTCATACATATTTTTCCCATACTCACCTTGAAGATAATTTCTGTAATCATTTCTTTCCAAAGTCATAAGAATAGCAAAAGTACTTGAAAAGACTACAATTAATGTAACTATGGCAGTATATATTATCCTTTTTTTAGATGTTTTCATTAAACTTATGTCACGCAATTTGTGTGTGCTATGACTGCGCAACTCTTCCCTCCTTATTTACAATTTTAATTTTATAGATATTATCTGTATTATTTTAAATAATATACATGAACTGCCATATATAAATCACATATATAAATTACTTTTCTGCTATAATATAATATAGTATTATATATTAATTTTTTCTTAATTGTTTATAAAATCAGTTTATTATTGTTTTTATATTTTATATAATATTAGTAATATTAGGAAATAAGTGAATTTAGAATTCTATTGATAATAGCCATATATACTTAATCAGAAGGTGATTAAAATGAAAGTCCTAATTTTCTCGGTATCCGCTGGAGGTGGCCATGTCCGCGCAGCTGATGCCCTAAAAGATTATATTGAACTAAAAGATTCAGATTCAGAAATAAGGATAATAGACACATTAAAATATATAAATCCATTAATAGATAAAGTAGTTATTGGAAGCTATTTAAACACATTAAAAGTTACTCCCTTTTTATATGGGAAATTATATTCTTATTCAGAAAAAAATGATCCCATTGCCATAACTTTAGCTTCAAAGATAATGGAAGTTTTAACTTCTAAACTAATTCCATTAATAGAGGATTTTAAAGCTGATATACTTGTATCGACTCATTCTTTTACTACAGAAATGCTATCCATATTAAAATTCAAATACAAACTTAATATACCCTGTATGTCTATAATAACGGATTTCTATCCTCATAGTACATGGCTTCATCCTTATATAGACGCCTATGTAGTATCAAATGATGATATGATTGAAAAAATGGTATCGGAAGGAATTAAAAGGGATTCTATATACAACCTTGGTATACCAGTTAATCCAAATTTTAGAAAAGAGTACTCCAGGCAAGAAACATTAAAAGAACTGAATTTCTCAAGTTTCAAATTTACAATACTTATTATGGGTGGAAGTCTTGGAATGGGTAAAATCACTAATATATATGAACAATTGAGTAAAATACCCGAAAATATTCAAATAATTATAATAACGGGCAAAAACAAAAAACTTTATACAGAGCTCTCAAAATTAAAGAAATCTTCTTTAAAAGACACCTGTATAATAGGCTTTACCAATTATGTCAACAAATATATGCAGTGCAGTGACCTTTTACTAACCAAACCAGGTGGGCTTACAATTACAGAAGCCTTGATATCTCACGTTCCCTTAGGTATATTTTCACCAATACCTGGACAAGAAGAAAAAAATGCACAATTTCTTTTCAAACACGAACTTGCTGTTAATTTAACCAATATATCAAAATGTGGAGAAAACATAGTAAAACTTTTAAAATGTAAAAACAGGCTTAAGAAAATACAACATAACTGTATTAATTTTTCAAAATCATATTCAGGCAATCACATAGTTGATTTAATAGATTCACTTATAAATAACAACAAACTTAAACTTGAACCAGTTTCTAACATGATAGAAAACAAACCCTATGAAAAGGACGATATAAAAACTATACTCAAATCAGCTGGTGAACATCTGTTAAAGACAGCTAATAAATTATTTGAAGACAATTAGCTTTTTAGAAACTTGGGGCATTAACCCTGAGTTATTAAAAAGTTATTAGAAAATTTAAAATCCTAATCCTTTTACAATGTCTAATATCTTAAATCTAACCTCTATGTTATTATCTTTAACATTATTATCATTATTTTTTTTATTATTATTTAAATTTTCAATACCATTATCCACTGAATTATATTCTTTTTGATTCAATACAGTTTTCATTTCCTTTTCTGTCTTTTTATACGATGCCTGACCTCTGGATATATCTACAAAACATAGAGGAGGAAACATTACACACCACCAATTTCTTCCTTTACCTTGTCCAATTATTATTCTGTAAGCTTCATACTTTCCCTGAGGCAAGGTTATATTTCCATATGTTTTTATAGGAAAATTAAACTGTGAAAGTGTACTCGTAACTCCATAGCTATATCCCCGTTCTCTTATAACTTTTCTAGCTATGCTCAAAATATTATTATTATTTTCTTTTAAAATTTGTCTTGATTCAGCTATACTTTTAGAATTTGATAATTTAGGTGAAATATATTTTAATACTTCATCCCTTACTTTTAGTTTTAGGGCTTGATCACTTTGTGTATCACTATTAGCTATAACATGAAATCTTATAATTTTTGATGCTATACTCTGCTGAACATTATTTGATTGACTATTTGAACCATATTTGAATAAATTGTCGTTATAATCACTAGATTGGACAGTAAAATTCAAAGTAAATATAACCAAAATACATAATATCATTAATCCAAAAAATTTTTTCATAACTTTCTACTTCCCTTCAGATTTAATTTTCATTTATACTAGAAAGTATTGACAGATATTTTGGTTATATTCACTTAAGTTAAATTATTTTACTACTCCAATTCTTCTTATTTGAGTGTCTATATTAACATTTATAGTTGAATCTTTATATTCAGTATCCCAGTTATCCTTGACTCTATTCCATATACCTGGGTGATATTCTTCTAAATATTTTCCAAGTCCTATCGGATCTATTACTAACTCTTGCTGTATTTTTTTTAATGCTTCTTCACACTCTATCTTTATAGATTTATTAAAATTGTCTTGAATGAACTTTAGTGTATTTACTGAAAACAGATTCTTATCCAAATAATAATTTTTTATTTGAGCTTCCATCCTTAAGTGTATATTAAATTGCAATTTTCCTTTAACTTCACCTACACTTATTTTTCTATTGGTATTGTTAATATCTATATCAACAGGATGATTATCTAGATATATCATCCTCTTACTTCCCTTTAATTTACCTTTTAAAAATTCTATATTTGCAGTTTCTGTAGGATTTAGAATTCCTTTAGCTTTAAAATTTTTAATAGCTAAAGATCCCAATACTTTTACATCTTTATTATTTTCATCCATTCCTATTTTAGGTAGAAGACTATTACCATTTTCATTCATTTGAACTAAAAAATCATTTAAACTAACAGGAATTATTTCTGTATTGCTAGAATCGTTATTTATTAATCCTATAATATAACTTTCCATATTTTTTTCCATATTGGTTTTTAGTTTTATATACCTCTCTGCTTTGCCTTGAACTACAACTATATACATATTTCGGTTTAATGACGGCTCTCTTTGTAGATAATCCAAAATTTCTTTTAATACATATGGGTGTTCCATAATACCATCACTAAATACCAACAAGCTCGTGTGACTAAATCTTATAGATCTGCTGCTTTTAAGTCTTGCTTTACTAACTGCATCTTGAAAAGAGTATCCATCTGCATCTATATATTTATCCTCTGCCTGTGCACCTTTATCCGGCCCTAATTGAGATAAATCCGGTGAACCAAATGTAAGATGAATTTTTTTCAAATCTATGGAAGTTAGTGGGTCTTCAGGTTTTACATTCTTTAGATACTTCTGTTTATCTATGTCCTCTCCTGTATCCACTCCAATTATTGAAACCAACTGCTTATTCTCAATTTCCACCTTATCCCAGCATCCCGTAAGTAGAACACATATGAGAATTAATGGCATAACCTTTTTTATAATTGATTTTTTTTTTAACTTTCTGAAAAGAAGTATAATCATTGGAAGTATAACAACATTAAATATAAATAATGGAGGTATAAATTTATTCCCCATATCATACAAAGTGGCTATATTCTTTGGATAAAGAGCTATAATATAGACTATGACTCCTAAAACTATAGATGGAATAGTAATACTTTTTAACTTAAACATATCCTTTACTATATCCGAAGATAGATAATATAGATTAGAAAACGTGGTAAAATAAAACATAACCCACATTGCCATAGCTACACCTTCCCATCTTTCTATAAATGCCCCCTGGATATTTATAGATTTCATCATAGTCATAGTTGGCCAGAGTAATATATTGGTCTGGTGTTTTGAAAATACGGACAAGGATAGTATCACAATTACAGCATAAAATACTGTTATAAATACTATACTTTTACTAGTTGTCTTAATTAAAGAAAATCTAGATTTTATAAAAGGAATCATTAAATATATTATCTCTATTCCTGAAAAACTATATATACAAGTTTTAAACGCTTCTGCATACTTAATAGGGTTATTGTTGAATACGGGTAATATATTACTGAAGTCAACATTATTCAATGTAAAAATCATCATGATTATAACTGGTACAAACATTATCCAAAAGGATATTTCATTAAATTTTACTAAACTCCCCAAACCTCCAGTTATTAAATACATTCCTGTAAGTATAGTTACAATAAATATAAATTCAGTGGGGGTCTTTTCTAAAAGATACATTTTTACTACTTCAGTAAATATTCTCATACCAAAAGATATTGAAATTATATTATATGCTATAAAAATTAAAGCTAAAATCCCCCCAAATATTTTTCCAAAATTATTATTTAATATAATGTATAATTTATTATACCCATTTCTCTTTACCGCCAAATATGCTATATACAGTAAAAGATACGCTATAAGTCCTGCAAAAATGGTTACAATCCATCCGTCTGTACCTACAATAGAGGATATTTCTTGTGGATATGAAAATATTCCTACTCCTATAACAGTTACAATAATAGTACTAAATAATCCAAAACTAGTAATAAACTTTTTATATTTCATATTCAATATCACCTCTATTCTTATTTCTGCCTTACTTTATCCTGAGTTTTCATATATTTGGGTCTTTTTTTAAACAAATTAATTGGAAATCTCAAATACATATCTTTAAAATCTGCCATATTCTCATTTACCATAGGTGAAAGATAAGGAATACCAAAACTTTTCAATCTAACAAGATGTATTAAAGTCAATATAAGGCCTATCATCATTCCATAAAGTCCAGCTATAGCTGATAAAATTATAAGGACAAATCTTATTATTCTAAATGCAGTAGTCATTTCATAATTTGGAGTAGTAAAACTTGTTATTGCAGTTACTGAAACTATAATAATCATAATAGGACTTACAATTCCTGCTTGAACTGCGGCTTGCCCTATAATAAGTCCACCTACAATTCCAGTAGTAGCTCCTATGGCCTTTGGTAATCTAGCTATGGCTTCCAATAGCAGTGCAAAACTAACCTCCATTATTATAGCTTCCATAAAAGCTGGAAATGGTACCCCTTCCCTTGATGCTGAAATAAAATAAGCAAGCTTAGTAGGTATTATTCCAGTATGAAATGATGTTATTGATACATAAAGCCCTGGCATTACAAGTGCTAGAATTATAGATAGAAATCTTATTATTCTTATACTTGAACTATATATCCATCTTTGATAATAATCATCTGGGGATTGAAATAAGTTAGCCATTACCGTTGGTATTATAATGGCAGAAGGTGAATTATCTACAAGTATTGCAATTCTTCCTTCATAAACTGCAGAGGCTACTACATCTGGTCTTTCTGTGCTTTGAATTTGTGGAAAAACAGACCACTTATTATCTTCTATAAGCTGCTCTATATATCCACTATCCAATACTGCATCTATCTTAATTTTATCTAATCTCTCCCTTAAATTTTCCAATGCATCTTTATTTACTATATCATCTATATATATAATGGCCATATCAGTTTTTGATCTTATTCCTACTGGACTTGAAACTATTTTTAGCCTAGTGTCTCTAATTCTTCTTCTTATAAGAGCAGTATTAAATCTAATTGTTTCCGTGAACCCATCCCTTGATCCTCTTATTACAGTTTCGGAAGATGGTTCTGATACTCCTCTCGCAGGCCAATATCTGGTAGCTATTACATAAAATTTATTCAGTCCATTTACAAACATCAATGTATCTCCAGACATAAGTAAATTTACGCCTTTTTCCATATCATCTAATGTGCTAACATCTGATACTGTAATTAATCTATCTTTTATTTCACTCCTATCTTCTATGTAATTGGAAGCTGCCATAGTCATAATTCCTCTCATAAGATCATTAAGAAGATCCTTGTTAACCATCCCATCTATATGAACCAATGCAGTCTTTATATCACCTATATAGAACTCTCTAAATATAACATCTGAGTTATTACTAAATAATTTTTTTAAATAAGTGACATTTTCATCTATTTCAGGAGATACATAATTCTCTATTATTTCTTGCAAGTCCATCACTTCCTATAAAATAAGATTATCCCTTAAAATAGGATTTGCTTTTTTAAACCTGTTTATTCGTTTTATTGCAATATAATTGCATAAAAAAAGGACTATAAAAATATCATTTGAATATTTTTATAGTTCTTATTACAAACTAAATAGTTCTCGTTATAAATACTTCATTGTATTTGGATTTTATCTTGTCATAACAAAGCTGGGCTTTTAACATATCATCGAAAAAAGCAAATATAGCAGATCCGCTCCCACTCATAAGTGAGCCTATAGCTCCAAGATTATAAGCTTCTTTTTTTATCTGCCTCAGTATATAATGCTTCTTTAAAGTTACATTTTCCAAGACATTTTTCATGTTTTCACATAGTTTAATAATATTATTTTCTTGTATAGCATTTAATAGAACCTTAATATCAGGATGTTTGTTTATTTTATTTATATCTAAATTACTGTATGTATCTTTTGAGGACACTCCAAATGGCGGTTTAATAATTAATAATATGTGATCCTTAAATGAATTAACAGGAGTAACCTTTTCTCCTATTCCCTCGCAAAGTGCAGTTCCACCTTCAATGCAATAGACTACATCTGTGCCTATCCTTAAAGCTATCTTTTTTAATTCTTCATTACTGACCTTTGGCCTGTACTTATCTCTCATAGCTCTAAGTACTGCAGCAGCATCCGAGCTTCCTCCGGCAAGGCCTGCTGAAACTGGTATGTACTTCCTCACATCTATCTGGACTCCACATTTTATGCCATATTTATCTATAAATAATTGTGCAGCCCTATAGGCTAAATTCCTATTGTCAGATGGTATATATGGTTTATTGCAATATAACTTTATTCCCTTTTCTATCTCATTTATCGTTATAATATCATATAATTCTATAGTCTGCATTATTGTTTTCAAGAGATGGTATCCATCTTTTCTTTTACCTATTACATCCAAAGACAGATTTATTTTAGCATAAGCTTTAACTAACATATTCCCCTCCAAGTTTTAGCTTTATTCCAGTAAAACTAATTTTATTCTTATATTTTACTACAAATAAAACTAAAACTCTAGATTTAACTCTACATTGATTTTTATCATTAAACTGTTATCTGTGAATTTTGTGGCTTTTTTGAACTTTCCTCTCTTATCTTCCTATTTACCAAATCCTGGAGCGGCTTTAATTTCTCAAAGAATATTACTATTATATCTCCATTTTTTTGATTGTCTATAGCATCTTCAAGTGCAGATTTTTCATCTAATATGGTTCTTAATTCCTTTACATCAAAACCAGTTTGCAACACTCCTCGTTTTAAAATAGAAGCTATATCTCCTAAATTTCTACCTCTTCTATCTTTATCTTCCTTGATATATATACGATCAAAACTTTTACCTGAAATCCTACCAATTTCTTCTACGCTGCTATCAGATCTATCCCCGGGTACTCCTATTATTCCAACTAATCTTTTATGATTCAATTTTTTAATTCCATTTATTACAGCTTTATAACCTTCTATATTATGGCCATAATCCAAAATGATTTTTGACCCGTTTAGCTTATATATATTAAATCTTCCTGGATTAAGAAGTGAATTCCCATAAAAATTTTTCAGTGCATCTCTTATATACATATAATTAATATTCAGCGCTACAGCAGCTGCACAAGCCGCCATCGCATTTTCAACATTATACATTAATTTTCCATCAAGGGATATTTTTATATCTGAAACTTTAATTATCGGTATAGTATTATTGTCTTCTTCAAGATATATGACTTTATTATCTACATAAATACCATATCCACCTTTTTTTATATTGTTTCTCAGTATTGTATTATATTTATCTTTAGAAAACATTATCATCCTGCTTTTAATTCTGTTTATTATGCTTATACTTACCAAATCATCTGCATTCAACACTGCATATCCATTATCCTTTACAGCTTCTCCTACAAGTGACTTGACATATGCAAGATCATCCATTGTCTCTATTCCGTCTATTCCCAGATGATCTTCTGTTATATTTGTTATTATTCCCACATCAGCTCTGTCATAGGCAAGACCCTTCTTTATTATTCCTCCCCTGGCAGTTTCAAGAACCGCTGCTTCCACCTCAGAATTGTTTAATATAGCTTTAGCACTATAATATCCTGTAGTATCTCCTGTATATATACATTTATTATTTACATAAATACCTCCTGTTGTCGTCATCCCTACGCTATATCCTGCAGTATGCAGGATATGAGCTATAAGTCTAGTAGTTGTTGTTTTTCCATTAGTTCCCGTAACAGATATGATTGGTATACTACTAGATGAATTCTTAAATAATTCATCTAATATTGCCTTGGATACGTTTCTAGCCCTTCCCTTGCTTGGATATTGATGCATTCTTATACCTGGTGCAGCATTAATTTCAAGTATAGCCCCATTTTCAAATGCAGATTTACTTATATCACTGCAGCATAGATCTATTCCACAAATATCTAGCCCTATCGCCTTGGCAGCTCTTTCACAAATATCTACATTTTCACGGCATATCATATCAGTACAATCTTCCGCTTTTCCTCCTGTAGATAAATTTGCGTTTTCTCTTAATACTAATTTTTTATTTTTTTCAAGTATGCTATCTAGAGTATAATTTTCTTTTTTTATATGTGTTCTGAGTTTTTCATCAACCTTTATTTTAGTAAGTGGTTTTTCATGTCCATATCCTCTCATAGTATCACTGTTAATTTCATCTATAAGTTGTTTTACCGTACTTACTCCATTTCCAATAACATAAGGTGATATTCTATGAGATACTGCTTCAACTTTCCCATCTACCACGCATACTCTATAATCCTTGCCTGATATATTCTTCTCTACGATTATGTCGTTAAAATCCCCAGCCAACAGTTTATAAGCTTTTATAAGCTGCTCTTGATTTTTCAAATTTGGGAAAACCCCTCTTCCCTGATTGCCTCTTCTCGGTTTTAAGACTACAGGATAGCCAATCTCCTCAGCTTTCTCCTTTAAATCATCTATATCTTTTACCATTTCTCCTTCTGGAACTGGAAGACATTGATTCCTCAATATTTCCTTTGTAAGAAGCTTATCACATGCCAGATCCACAGCTATGGCCTTCGTATCTGAAGATATAGTCGCTTCTATGGTTTTACTGTATTTCCCATAGCCCAATTGAAATACACTTGTATCTCCTATTCTAGTTACAGGTATTCCCCTATTTTTAGCTTCATCAATTATGGATGCGGTGCTAGGACCTATTTTTTCATTTCTTAAAGTATCTCTCAGCAGATTAAATGCCTTGTTGAAGTCATATCTTTCATTATTTACTAAGGCATTGACAAAATCCACAGCTGTCTTACCCACTTGAACTGCCGTATTCTTAAGGGCATACTGATATATTATATAATATTTATCTCCGCTTATTTCCCGTGACTTTCCATAAGCTATGTCAATGCCCAGCATATTTTGAATTGCAATTATTATATGTTCACATACATGCGCAAGATAAGTTCCTTCATAAAGTCTTTTTCTAAATCCATTATCTTCATCTATTCCACATCTGTGTTCATTTAATTCCGGTATAGTTTTTAGTAAATTTTCATTAAAGTTTTTTATATCTTTAGTTGGGATTTCACTATATCCTTCTAAGTCCACATACATTTTAATGCATGTTTTATGAGAATATATATTTCTTCCCTCAAAAACTCTAATCTTATCTATTTTCATCTTAATTAAATCCTCCTAATCGCTGTACGGTAATTTATTTAATATATTGAACTTATTTCCGTTTTTAAGCACATGTAATTTCACGTCAAATATTGATAATATTTCTTCTGGATGTTGCTCTGAAACATTACTACTGCTTATATGAGAACCATCTATTATATATACGGCTCCAGATCCTATAACATTAACTTCACCATCATTTTTAACTACAATGGCAGTATCCTCATCTATTCCTATGCCTAAACTCTCTGGATTTTCTGCAATCCCTACAAGAAGTCTCCCTATTCTTCCTCTTTGAGCAAAATGCTGGTCTATTATAACCCCTTTTATAAGTCCAAGTCCCGGTGCCATCTTCAAGGTACACTTTTTAGGTGATTCATCATCCGGGCCTGTAACTATCATAGTTTCACTCATTACAGATGCTCCTGCTGAAGTTCCAACAAATATGCATCCGTTTTTATACAGCTCATGAATTTTCAAATAAAGTGGTGTGCCTCCAATAAGACTTGTTATTCTAAGTTGATCTCCTCCTGTAAAAAAAACTAAAGACGCATCTTTAATTTTTTCAATATTATCATTGTCATAAGCATTTTTTCTATTTTCTATATTCAATATTCTTATATTTTTTATTCCTAAATTTCTAAATATATTGTTGTATTCATTGCCAAGCTCTTCGGGAATTTCAGAAGCTATCGTTGCTATAACCAATATGTCTTTTTCCTTATTTAGTTTACTGCATATTTCTTTTAATATGCTTTTATCACCTTTTTTATCCTCTGCTCCCCCTATTATTATCAGGTTTCCCTCTAATTTTTCTTCCAAAATGACGCACCCTTTCCTATAGATATGTTATATTTTAACCATATTTAAAATAATTATACCCATAAGAAAAAACTCCAGTTTTAAATTAAAATACTGAAGTTTACGTTTTGATTAAATCACTTGTATATTCTATTTTTTAACTTATAATGGCTCTGCCTGGTATAAGAAGTTTATCACCTATCTTTATGGATTCTGGATCTTCAATATTATTTAATTTAACTAGGTCTTCTACAGTAGTATAATATCTCTTTGAGATTTTCCACAAAGTATCTTCATTTTGAACAACATATATGGTAAGACTTGAATTCTTTTGAGGAACTTCTCCATCTGCAGTATCTACATCTATCAAAAACTCCTTATGAGTGATATAATTAACCATTGCATAAATTTGTACTACTGCCTTTATAGATATAGTATTAACTTCCACTTCAGCATCTATACTCTCAAGAGAGGCCTTTGCTATACACTGCATATCTATTTTGCTTCCTGGTATATCAACAGAAAAGTTAAAGGGTATTTCCTCGTTAGCTTTTTTTATATAGCCAGTTGAAATACTATATAATGCTTTTATATTTAATATACCTTCTACTACTACTTTATCTTCTACTATTTTTTTATCTGTAATACATACATCACCATGGCACATAAATATTTTGTCCAGTGTTTGACCGTCTTCTATTGATATGTTGGACTTAATCATATTATCAGAAGTGTTCTGTCCATGTATAACATTTAAAGCATAGTCATTTTTATCTATTTTCATAGGTGAATGAGGCGAATATGCATCTTCAATTATATCCATGTCTTCCTTATACATAACCTTAGTATTTGAATTAACCAGCACCTCTATCTGTGCTATTCTATCCTCACCTAAATCATCTTCCCTAATACTATATTCTATTCCATCTACATTGAAATCTGTAAAGCTGTCCATAGAAGATGTTACTCCTTTTAACTCCAATTCCTTATTTACGAGTACATCATCTTCTATAACTGCAATCTCCTTAGTTTCTTTTCCTCTATATAGCATTTTAATGAGAACATAAGCTTCTACCTGTACCATATCTTCAAGTATAGTTATATCCTTTTTATGAACAGTTGCATCAATCTTCAATATATTTCCTATCTGTGGTTTGTCAGATGGTATTTGAAGTTCTGTCTTAGCTATTAGACTTCCCGGAACTGTTCCGAGTATCTTGTCTAAAGTAGCAGGATTTTTCAGCATCTGTATATCATCATCTGATCCAGCTATGTCTTTGATAACTTCAAAATCATAATTTTTATATACTTCTGACTTTAATTTTATAATTCCTTCGATTTCAACTTTTCTCTCATTTACCATGGTACAATCTATATGTTCAATATAGCAGTCAGCATCACAAAGCATCGTATGTTCAGCTCCATCTATTTCTACATAGTTTGAAAACTCTCCCGTATAATTTGTACTATATACGCCTGTATCATTATCTTCCTTTGCCAAATAAATTATATTGTAATCTATTTTACCTTCTAGAAATACCTTATCCTGCATTACTTCCTTATTTGTTATAGTTGGATTTGCATCTAAAACTAAAACACTTAAAACATCAGGATGAGTATCAGGTATAACATACTCTGCTTTTATAACAGTATCACAAAAATTTTCGGCAAGAAGTTGTTCACATTCTATATTTTCTCTAATTAAATCTATACTCATGTTAATTAACCCTCCTCATAAAACCTACTAGTTTATTTATATAGTCAAACCACAAAAAATATTCCACTAAATTGTTAATAAAATTTATTTGTATATAAATATTGATTATGAGTTAGGAATTGTATTATAATAAATATATAATTAGACAAATATTGCCCCATCTAAAATAGATGGAGCATAATCAAAGAGATTTGTTATAAACTTCATTATTCATGAACTATTGTACTATAAATGTACCTTAATTTATGAATACATTCTAGCTATTTCATTTCTCAATTGCAAATGAAGTATGATTAGACAACTCACTTGTTTGTATTCTTATAATATATATTTAATTGTAATGTATTCATTTTATTATTTGAAATAAAATATTCGATGAGATTAAGAATTTTACTATAAGTTTTATGCTGAAAATACCAATTGAACTGTCTTAGTTAAAATGTCTGAATAGCTATAGGAAACTTTTCGTCTAATGTTACTGTCTAGTCTAATTACAAATATGCTGGGATAAGCTTTTTCAATTATCCCTTCATTTACAAAAACTTTTCTTCTGCCACCGTTTGCCTTTAAGGTAACTTTATCACCTACGTGGTCCTCGATATTTCTTCTTATAGAAGCCAAAACATTTGGTCTTGCCATATTAAACACCTTCTCTCCACAATTTTATTATATACCCGTATGGGTATTATGTCAAGTGAAACTTTATATTGTAATGTAAATAATTTATTTTGTCAATATTATATTTTTGTAAACAAAGCTTATATAGCCTAATTTAACTGATTATTTATTAAAATTTCTTTAATTGACTCATATAAGCAATATTATTTACAAATTCCACACTTTTTATGCGTATGGTGATTTTGGAAATCCTTCCCTATATTTTCCTCTAGTTTGAAGACCTCCTATTCCATTTGTCCTAGTTATAGTATTTTCCAATGCCTCCTGAATAGATACTACTTTTTCTATATTGGTATAAGCTATTTTCTCACATAAAAATACTGGATCCAAACAGTGAATTAACACTCTACTTGGGGAACTTGCAAAATTTGCCCCTGAATCAAGTATGCTTTCATAACACGATTGGCAAGCTCCTGCAAATATTACTAAATCATCATAATTTGGTTCATAGTTTCTAAGTTTTGAAACTGACTCTACAAAATATTTTGAGTTTTTATAATTGTTTAAATCTGTATAATCTGAAGTATCTTTAGATATGGCATCATGTCCAGTAATAACTACTATATCAGGCTTTATATTTTTTACAAGCTCAACTATCTTTTTAGGCTGCTCTGCCTCTGATATGTTTTCACCAACTACATCAAGCATCAATTGCTTATATACCTTAAGACATACATCCAAATAGTCCTTATCACCATCTACATGAAGTATTTTACCTGGTCTGCCAAATGCAAGTTCATTTTTAGATTTACTATCAGCAAATTTTCGCATTTTATATTCACTCTCGGCACATCCCCCTCTAAAACC
Source organism: Clostridium tyrobutyricum DSM 2637 = ATCC 25755 = JCM 11008 (assembly GCF_000359585.1). Lineage (GTDB taxonomy): Bacteria > Bacillota > Clostridia > Clostridiales > Clostridiaceae > Clostridium_B > Clostridium_B tyrobutyricum. The sequence goes on from NZ_APMH01000002.1 coordinate 193,762, forward strand.
ATCCCTGTGTGTCAAAATAGTTTTAATTGAATTATTAACTTTTTTGTTAAATATCTTTTCACCGTCCGTTAAAGACTTTTCAGGAACTATCTCCAAATCACTTTCTTTAGCATCTGCAATTATTCTAATATTTCTTCCTTTTAATTTATATAAAACTCCTTCTTTTGTATTTTCTATATCTATTATTTTAAAAGTTATATCTCGTCCATAAGATTTTCTTACAACAGAATCACCAATTTTCATATTTTCATCCCCGCACAAGTAGTCATAATAATATATAGTATGTATATAGGTTATTTTCGTGAATATAAAAAGTTAAACCCCATTTAGCTATTTCCTTAACTAAACAGGGTTTTTAGGAAATTTTATTTATACTTCTTTTAAATTATAATATTCTTTGAATTCATCAATAAAATTCACATATTTCTCACGTTCTAAAATTAATTGTTCTAGTTTATTGCTAAAAGTATTAAGAGGCCAATTTACTTCATTATAATAATACCTGTTAGAAAGTCTCCAAACACGCTGGGGAAATAGTAAAAATGCAAAAAGCACCGCGTATTCCTCCTCTTTAAGTTGACTCACCTCATTGTAAGAATCCAATATAAGTTTTGCATAGTCCATACTCCAATTTACTCTTTTCAAAACCTTAATCATAAAGGTAAAAATATCATACACTCTTATCTCTCTTTTACAATAATCAAAATCTATAACATTCACATTATTATCATTGTCTATTATAATATTGTGAAATGTATAATCATGATGACAGAAGCTCATCTCTTCTTCTGTAACAGCACACAATTCATTGTACTTGGAATTCTGAAGTACCTTTATAGCTCTCTTTCCAAAGTCCTTATAAAACTCTACATTTTTAATGTAATTCATATCAAACTTACCTTTGTTGTTCTTCTTTCTACTCATATCTCTCATCTTGTCAAAAGATCTAACTCTCTTTTCCATAAGATGATGCCATCTTCCTAGATCTGTTTTCAATTTACTATTTTCCGGTGGCTCGTACCCCTTGGAACATTCATGTAGATTAGCAAGACATCTTGCTGCATTTTTAATGTCCAAGTCATCTTTAAAATCACATTCTCTACCTGGTATCCATTCAGATAAAGTATATATGTCCTCATTAACTAGTGCATATGGATTACCATTTGTATTAAGTGAATATTTGTCCACCCTTGGGAATCCATTATTTATAAGATGCTCTTTTGCCCCGTATACAAATAAAAGTTTTTGAGTACCATAATTTATTTTTTTCAAACATTTTAAACCCTTGTCGGTTTTTAAGAGGTACACTCCTCTATTAGGTTTTATACTCTCAATCTTAATGCCAAATTGTCTCTCTATTTCAAATTCTCGCATCATGTTTAATCACCTCTGTATATTTATATGAATATATCTGTTAATTTAGAATGACATTAACACTTTTGTCCATATTTTAATATAATGAAATATACTAAGTTTATGGGGAATTTTATCATGAGAATAGGAATTGATGGACGTGCTGCCAAATGGTACAGGGGTACTGGTATAGGAACATATACCTACCAGTTAATAAATTGCTTGAATAAAATAGACAGAATAAATGATTATACTCTTTTTATGCCTGAAATCTGCAGAAAAGAGATGAATCTTGGAAAGAATTTTATACTGAATAATATTCAAAGCAATAATGAAAATAATTTTTGGGATGAGGTAAATACTCCAAATATTTTAAAAAATGGGCGAATACAGCTTTATCACATTCCCCAAAATGGAGTTGGCCTCCCTGCTATAAAAAATTGTAAATTTGTTATAACACTCCATGATGTCATTCCTTACAAAATGCCTGAAACTGTGAGTGATAGATATTTAAAATTATTTTCAGAATATATCCCCAAAATAGTACCAATGTGTGATGGCATAATCACAGTATCAAATTTTTCTAAATTAGATATAGTAAAAGCTTTTAATTTTCCTGAAGAGAAAATATATGTAACTTCACTTGCCAGTGAAGACATATATAAACCTCTCAATAAATATATAAGTAAATATATAGCTAAGAAATATTATGATATAAAAGATGATTTTATACTTTATGTAGGCGGTTTTAGTCCTAGAAAAAACATAATAGGCATTATAAAAAGTTTCAGTAAATTTATTTCTTCATATAAAAAACCAATAAACCTTGTTATAGCAGGTAATCGTGGAAAATCATATAGTATATATAAGCAATGTGCTGAAAAACTGCACATACAGGATAAAGTATTATTTCCTGGCTTTATATCAATTAACCACTTGCCTTATATATACAATGCAGCCAAACTATTTGTATATCCTTCTCTTTATGAGGGGTTCGGACTGCCTACTGTAGAAGCTATGGCCTGTGGTATTCCTGTAATAACGTCTAATATAACATCAATACCTGAAGTAGTAGATAACAGTGCATTATTAATAGATCCTAAGGATACCGATTCTCTGTGTGAAAGCATGCTGAATGTGCTTTCCAATCAAGCCCTTTATAATAATTTGGTAAAGTCAGGATTAAAAAGGGCTGCTCAATTCAGTTGGGAAAAAACTGCTAAAGATACAATAAGAGTTTATAATAAAATTATAAATGAAAAATAATTATAAAAAATTGTGTACTTTATACTTTAAAGCACACAATTTTTTTACACTTTTTCACAAATCATTTTTTACTACAGATATTCCGGTTAAAGTTTTCTAAAAATTCCTTCCTATCTTCTTTATATCCAGATTTTTTCTTCATTCTGTCTAAAAATACATTTTCATCCCATTCTTTTCGTTTAGTATAATAATCTCTAGATATAGTATAGAAATCATGAGGAAAGTTCAACATGGCATTTAGTACTTTTAATTCTCTCTCACTCAAAGTATTTGTAATACAATAATTATCAATTATTAATTTTGCCTTATCTATGTCAAATGCAAAATTTTTTATTACCTTATTTATAAAGTTACATAAATCATATACCTTTATATCAATAACTGCATAATCAAAATCTATAAAATAAGCTTCTCCATTGTTTATTAATATATTATGATAAGCCAGATCATTGTGACATATGACTACTTTGTCATCCTCACTGCAGAGCTTATAATAACCTGCCTTATCCAGCATATCTATGCTATCTTTTATCTCATCTATATAATAATCTGCATTTTGTACAAATATTTCATCAAACTCTGTTTTCTTTTCATGAATTGCTACAATATTTTTAAAGAATTCCATTTCTTGAATTCTTCTCTTAAAAGTATTGAGCAAATTTCCATTGGTATATTTGCTCTTTAAATCAGTTTTAAAGCCTTCAGATGCTTCATGTAATTGTCCTAATGCCTTTGATGCTATGGATAGCTCTACAGGGTTGTTAAAATTACATTCTGTACCATCAACTACATCTATTATACAATACATATTTCCCTTCCATATGGTACATATATCCCCATTATTATTTTTTGAAAAATTAACTACTCTAGGGAATCTATTTCTTATATAAGACAGTAAATCATATATATAATTTAATTCTTCTATAGTATATTCAACTTTTTTTAAAATCTTTTCACCTTTGTTAGTAGAAACCATGTAGACATTTCTAATTGGTACTACATCATGTACTTTTAAATCAAAACTTTTAAAAAGTTCTATACAGAGATCATATTGAATAAGATACTTTTTATCACTATATCTATATGCCACTCCAAGTTCCTCCAATTAGTATTGATATCAAAATATTAAAGATTAATTATATTTATTTATAATCTTTTTTATCTCATGAATATGTTTTTCTTTATCCTGTTCTTTCACATCTTCTCTATACCGATTACAGCATTTCATAAATTCATAGGGATATTCAACCATAGACAATATAAACTTCAAACTCTCTTTATCTAAATTTTCAACTCTACAGAATTCAGCAGCAATATTTTTAGTATTTATATTTAGTTTCTTTTTATTTAATTTTTTAATAAAATAAACGGCATCCATTTCAAGCATATTGTAGCAACATCCATCTAAATTTATTATCTTTATATTCTCTTCCTGCCTTAAATTATTAAAGTAAACATTTTTAAGACATATTTCGAATCTGTTAGAACTTCTCTTTAAAAGATCTATATAATTATTTTTATATATTTCTTTTATACATATTTCAGCTCTTTCAAGATAATGCCTTCCTACTTCTGCAACTATTTTCTCAAATTCATTACTGCTGCTTGTTTTTGTGATTTTCTCCAAATCTCTCTTTAGCCACTTTATATATATTTTATATTGCTCTACTATTCTGCCTGCATTGTTTGTAAGCCTTTTATTCATATGCTCTTTATATCCCAATATCCTACTATGAAATTCGCCTATAGCTTTAAGCTGAGCACTTATTTTTAACATATTTATATCTTTGCCTTTTACTTCAAATTTAAAATTATTTACCTTAATTATTCCTTTAGTTGCAAGGTATTTATAGAAACATGAATCAAGATCAAAATAATACACTAAAAAATCACCTCACCTCATTACCTCCTTTTAAACCAATCAATGATGATGTTTATCCATTTTCTTTAATATTTTTCTTCTTTTCCTCTCAAGTTCGGAAATTTCCTTTTTTCTTCTTTTTATCTTATCCATTTGTTTCACTGTTTTCTTTAAACTATTAACTTTGTTATCATAATATTCTAAATCATTATTTTCATCTTCTTTTCTATCTTTATATCTCCTTTTATGGGACATTTTATTATCTCCTTTCAATATTTTAACTATATTTTCTTATTCTAAAATCATCTATAAAATTCTGCTTTTCTTCTTCATCATCGTATATCTTTTTTAATTTCTTTATAAATACATCTTCAGTCCATCTATGCTTCTCCCAATAATACTGTATTCCTAACTGCCAATAGTCCTGGGGGAACTCCATAAACCCTGCCATAATTGAAATATCATCTTTCATAACTCTATTTATAGAATCATATGCATCCAATATAAAAAGTGCAATATTCATATTCCATTTTCCATGTTTCATTATTCTTAAAAGTAAACTTGATAAATCATGAAGATGAGTATCTAATATACAATAGTCAAAATCTATTACATTTACATTACCATCACCTGTTATAAGTACATTGTGATTGGCATAATCATGATGACAAAATCCATTTTTTACAATTTCAATTTTCATTTTTTCAAGGTAATTACTTTCCGATAGATTTTTCTTAGAAGATTTGCAAAATTCAATTTCCTCGTCCATTTTGTCAAGATACATAACATCAAATTTTGTTTTTTTATCCTTTTTTAAAATTCTTCCCTTAAAATCCAATATTTCATTTTCCCGTGTATTAAAAGTCTCTATCCATTTAAACCATCCAATCCTGGGATTCATATCTTCTGTCAGCTTAAATCCCAAGCTTTTATTATGAAGTTCTGCAAGTTTAGATGCAGCCAATAAAACATCCAAAGAATTATCATAATCTGCTACTCTAGAATCAACCCATGGAGTTAAATATGCAAATTTATCTTCAAGCTGTATATATTCTTGCCCACATTGAGTGTTTAATATCTCAGGTGTATTTTTAAAATCATTTTTTTTCAAATATTTTATAGCAGAAATAATAAATAAAAAATGACCAAAATCATAATTTATTACTTTTAGGCAAAAATTATTATAATCGTTGCTAATTTTATATACATTTTTTATTTTTTGAATATATTCAATATGGAGATTATAATTATTTTCTACAAGCTCTTTGACTTTTAAAATATCCAAGCTCTTACCCCCAAAATTACTATATTTGTAGTATATGAATAAGCATTTATGTATGTGATAAATCTTATAATTCACCTTTTTAAACAAGTAGTAATAATATATAAAAGACTCCTTTATCGGATAAAGCCCCGCTAAATCGATTTTTGGATTTAGCGTACTATGGAGGTGAAAGTTAATGAAAATTGCCATTGATGCAAGAGGAATCAACTGGTATAAAGGTACCGGGATAGGAACTTATACAGATAGAATATTAAATTATATGATAAAAAATCATAATGAAAACTTTTATCATATATATTGGTCAGGGAAAAGATATGATAATTTTAACAAAAAAAATACCAATATAATAATGGCATCTAAGAAACAACATAGATTTTTTGAACAGTATTATTTCCCCCAAAATATAAAAAATGAATCTATAGACATATATCATGTACCTCAAAATGGTATAGGTATATCAGAAAATATTACTTGTAAAAAAGTTATAACTATTCATGACTTAATACCTTATATATTACCTGAAACAGTTGGGAGAGGCTACCTTATAAAATTTTTAAAAGAGATGCCTAGAATTATAAATATGGCCGATGGAATAATAACCGTATCTCAGTGTTCAAAAAAAGATATATTGAAATATTTTCCTATAGATGAAAACAAAATATTTGTTACTCCTTTGGCTGCAGATAAAAAATACAAGCCACTTGACAGAAAAGTATGTATGAATAAAATAAATATCAAATATAACATAAGTAAGCCTTTTGTACTGTATATAGGTGGTTTTAGCCCAAGAAAAAATGTCTCCTTATTAATTAAAGCTTTTTCTAAAGCATACAAAAATTTAGATATTGAGCATGATTTGGTTATCATAGGTGCAGATAAAGACGATCTTGGAAAACTAAAAACTCTTTCTCATAATTTTAATGTTGAAAATAACGTCAAATTTACTGGTTTTGTTCCAAATGAAATGCTGCCAATATTTTATAATGCAGCAGACTTGTTTGTATATCCTTCTTTATACGAAGGATTTGGCCTTCCCCCACTTGAAGCTATGAGTTGCGGTACTCCTGTAATTACATCTGATGTATCATCAATTCCGGAAGTTACGGGGGATAGTGCTATATTAATTAATCCAGAAGATGAAGAATCCTTGATATATTCTATTGAGGCAATTTTAAATGATAAGGCTATAAGAAAAAGCTTAAGTTTAAAATCCTTGGAGCATTCTAAACTGTTTTCCTGGGAAAAGACTTCTGAAAAAACTATAGAAGTATATAATAAAATATTAAATTCACAATAAAAATAAAAATAAAACCTTTTAACTAGTATTCCGATCCTAGTTGAAAGATTTTATTTATATGTTCAAAAATCCCTATGATTAAATTCCCCTTATATATTATATAATATATTTGATTGCTTGTAAACGTTTATTAAACATTTTTTGATTTTATTTTAAACTTTTTTCCAGTGACTTTCCTATAATAGCTATTAATGTTTTGGTATCTTTCGTTTTTAAATTATCTGAACTTAAAACACTATTTATTTTATTTTTTACCATTGGAAAATTCTTTGTATATTCTACATTATAGGCACTTTGTTGAGAAATAGCAAACATTTTCCATACATTACTATTAAAATAATCTACAGTTTTATCCATGTATTTAAATGAATATGCAGTTTTATATACAGGAAATCTTCCAGTATTGTTTAATAGGTCTAGTTGAAGTTTATCATCTGTCAATGCAAACTTTATAAATGCCAAAGCCAATTGAGAATTTTGAGAACTTTTATTTACTATAACATTCATTCCATTAGTAGATACACTGGTATTGCCACCTGATTCAAAAGCTGGCAACTGCATAATTCCCCATACCCCTTTCACTTTTGGTATATCCTTCATAAGTTTATAAACAGAATATGGGATTCCGATAAAGGTGAGCGTTTTACCTGACTCTGCACTTTCCAGCATCTCTCTCTCTGAACCAAAATTTAAAACAATATTTTCCGTATACATCTCTTTTTCCAAATCAAATATCCTTGACCACTTCTCGGATTCCAAATCCAATTTTTTATTATTAAAATAACTAGTATCAAGTTGATTGGCAAAGAGCAAATTCAAATTATTATTTTCATAATTTCCCATAAATGTTTTTCCTGTGTCCTTAGACAATTTCTTGCCTACTTCTATATAGTCTTTCCATGTCTTTATGTCATTTGTATCTATTCCCTTACTATCAAATAAATCTTTTCTATATACTATAAGTTTGGGAGTTGCATCCCAAGGCATTGAATAAATTTTACCATCTATGCTATTATCATTGATTCTATTATAAACTATGTTGTTTTTATAACTCGAAACCAAGTTAGTCAAATTTAAAATATCATCTTTATATTTATCTACAATATACTGTAAATTTTCATTATCAACACTTATTATATCCTTTTTATAATCTTCATTTTTTAAAAATCTTTCAAAATTACTTTGTATATTGTTACTAACTATTATGTTTATATTTACTTTGTTTTGAACTTTTTTAAATTCCTCCGCTGCATATTTAAACTGAAGTTCATGATTTTTGTCAGTTACTATATTTATATCCCCTTTATAAACTTCCTGCTTCTTATAGGAATCCTGCTTTTTACATGATACTACCATGCTTAAAATCACAACCATTAATATAATTATGATTAACTTTGTGCATCTATTGTTATCCACAAACATCCTATACTCCCTTCCTTACCCAAATACAACAGATCTATCTTTGATAATATTATATCATAAAGTATATATTTATCTGATAAAAAAAGCTGAAGATTAAATCTTCAGCTTGGCTTTAGCCTTTTGACATTTCAAAATTTCCTTTTTCACCAAATTCCTCTTTCCATGCTTTTTCAGCATAAGGTCTGAATTCAGCTGATAAATCATCCAACTTTTTCTGGAATTCTGGATCTTCAATCATCATTCTAGCACCTTCATCTGTAGGCTTTGCCCCTGTTCTCTTTACAATATCTCTAACTTGTTTTGTGTTATCAATCATCATGCAAGGCATAAGCAAATTACGGTTATAAGGTTGTCTATCTCTTAATAATTTAAAGAATTCTGATCCAAATACATCCAATAACTTTTTGCCTTTTACATTATCTACAGCAAAATGCGCAAATATGCATGGCTCTAAATCTTCTTTTGAATTAATATGGCAATAATATTTTCCTGCAATACATCCTCCTACATAAGGAGCATCATTGAAGAAGTCAAGAGTAAAGTAAGGTTTTGTAGTTCTTAAAGTTCTTACTCTTTCTCCAAGATGTAATCTCTGTTCTGGAGTAAGCATCAAACTTGTATCTGGCTCTTTTCCTACAGGCATGAAAAGAAAATACCAGCTCATTCTTGCTCCTTTTTCTATAAGCATGTCAATAAATTTATCTGAAGTTACTGTATCTATGTTGTGTCTACCTGTAGCAGAAGATACTCCAAATAGAATTCCACGTTCCTTTAATAGATCCATTGCGTGCATAACCTTTTGGAATACACCTTTTCCTCTTCTTTCATCTGTTTCTTTTTCAAATCCTTCAAGAGAAAACATTGGTATAACATTACCAAGTTTTTGCAATCTATCTGCTACTTCCTCAGTGAAAAGTGTTGAATTTGAGAATGGTGTGAACATACAATCATTGTATTTCTCATATAAATCCAACATGTAGTCATTTATAAAAGGCTCTCCTCCAAGTATTACAAAGTAATAAACTCCAAGGTCCCTTGCTTCTCCTATAATTCTATCCAATTCTTCTAGTGGAATGTCATCTTTTTTGCTATAACTAGATGCATAACAACCAGTGCATCTTAAATTACATCTCATAGATGGACTTATAAGAATTGTAAAAGGTACTTTTGTTCCTGTTTTTTCAAATAAAGCCTCTCTCTTTGGTATTCCATACCAAGCTGCATTTGCAAAAAAATTAACAAAAAACTTGTCTAAGCAATTTTTGTTAGTTTTCGAAACTATGTCTACTACCAATTTGTGTATAGCTGGATTTTCATTGTATAATTGCTGAACTTTATCAATTTGTGACATACTAATTTTAGATTTTGATTTTCCAACTGTCTTTTTTATTATTGCGAATAACTTATCAAGGCTTTTTTCTGGGTCTTTGCCGTTTAGTATCTCTAAACCAGCTTTTACCAATGTATCTTTGGCTTTTCTTTCTAATATTCCTGCTACCTTCATTGCCATTCCCTCCCGATAAAATAATAATTAAGAAATGATTTCTCGTGTCAATATATTACATATTTCTTATAACTACTTATACATTATAACCTCTACCATTTTAATGTTCAATTAGATAATGTCATAGATATCATACGATATTTATAGAGACTTAAAGACTTATTAGATAGTTTTTAAGAATTTAATCATAAATCATTCAGAATAAGTATATTTAAAATATTTTGCCATTAATGACTATTGAATAGCAAACTATTATATATGATAACGATATAAATATTTTTTTATCATTATATAGATTATTCATTATAGTCAGAAAAATAGGTTGTATTTTTTTATAAATTTTTTATTATATATTAAATTATAAGAGCGAAATTAAAAAAATATATAAATTTTTTCCATTGGTCTTCTAATGTAATCTGTTTATTATACTTGCCAGATATGCGGCTCCAAATCCATTATCTATATTTACTACACTTACACCACTGGCACAGCTGTTTAACATTGATAAAAGAGCTGAAAGTCCATTAAAATTAGCTCCATATCCAATGCTGGTTGGAACAGCTATAACTGGTTTATTTACTAAACCTCCTACGACACTTGCCAGTGCACCCTCCATGCCAGCTATAACTATCACTACCTTAGCACCTCTTATTAATTCCAACTTACTAAATAACCTATGGATTCCTGCTACTCCTACATCATATATTCTTTCTACTTTCTCCCCAAATATTTCAGCTGTTAGTGCTGCTTCTTCAGAAACTGGAATATCTGATGTTCCTGCAGTTACTACAGCTATATATGTTTTAGACATTTCTATTTTTTTGTTCTTTATTGTTATAATTCTAGCCTGTTCATTATACTTGGCTTTAGGACATATTTTTTTTACAGCTTCGTATTGTTCTTTAGTTGCTCTTGTCCCAAGTATGTTATCTTTATTATCCATCATAGCTTCTACTATACCCTTTACTTGAGCTACAGTTTTACCTGCACAGTAAATAACTTCTGGATATCCAACTCTCATTTCTCTACTATTGTCAATTTTTGCATAACCAAGATCTTTAAATGGTAAATCTTTTAATCTTTCAACTGCATCTTCCACACTCATAGAACCTTGTTTTACTTTTTCAAATAGTTTTTTTATATTTTCCGAATTCAATGTATCACCCTACTCCACAATATTATGCAAATCAATATTTAATTATACTAATCAAGTTTTGATATAAGTACTGATTTTTTAATTTCCAATATACTAACATCGTTTTCACATGCCAGCCTCTTACAATCCTCATATTCTGGCTTAGTTCTTATTTTTTTGCCTTTATAGTAACAATTCTTTACTGTAACTTCTCCATACTTAGTTTTTACCCTTTCAAAATCCCTTTTGAGCATATCTCGATTCACCATATATTTTCTAACTCCCAATGTAGTAGTATTTATAAAAATAGCATCCCTAATATCATCCTCATGTTCACTTTTATATAAAACACTTATTTTTACTGCCGGTCTTTCCTTCTTCATCATTATTGGTGCAAAATATACGTCCAATGCTCCCTTGTCCAACAAAAGATCCATAACATGTTCGTAATCTTCTGGACTCATGTCATCTATATTACATTCCATTACTTTTACTTGATCTGTATCAGTGTAAATATCCTGTTGTTTAGATTCTCCTATGAATACTCTGAGAATATTTGGTACATCAGGATTATCTCTCATGCCTATTCCATAGCCTATTTTATTTATTTTGAAATCTTTAACATCAGTAAAATCAGATGTTAAATAAGTCAAAATAGCTGCACCTGTTGGAGTTGTGGCCTCAAATGGTATTTTAGCTTTTACTGGAATATTCTTTAATATTTCTGCTGTTGCAGGTGCTGGCACTGGCATAATACCATGTGCACACTTTACAAACCCATAACCTACTTCCACTTTAGATGCCATAACTTTATCTATATTCAGATAGTCAAAACATATTGCTGCACCCACAATATCAATTATTGAGTCAACTGCACCTACTTCATGAAAGTGCACCTCTTGTATTGGCTTATTATGAACTTTTGATTCAGCCTCAGCTACCTTTTTAAAAATTTCAAGACTCATTTTTTTCACTTTTGGACTTAATTCACTAGAATTTATAATATTTTTAATATCGGATAAGTTTCTGTGATGGTGATAATGTTGATGTTGAACCGAATCATGAACATGATGAATTTCCTCTGATATGATGATATCTACTTTTGTTCCTGAAATACCATTTTTAGTATCTTGTTTTATAATTATATTATATTCATTAATTTTTAATTTTGCAAGTTCTGATATAAGGTGATTTTTATCTACTCCAATATCTATCATGGCTCCTAAGTTCATATCTCCACTTATTCCGGAAAAACAATCATAATAAAGTATTTTCATAAGTTCACTACTCCCTAATTTTTAATTTTTATCGTTCAATAATTTTTGGTTAAATTTAATTAATTCCAATGTTAACTTCTCCGCCATATCAGGATCTTGTTTTTCAATTGCATCAAACAAATCGTCATGAAGATAATCTTGTTCGGCTCCAAATTCTGAAATATCTAAAGAATTATTTATATTATCACGTATATACTGATATACATATTTATAAATATCAAATAACACTGTATTATGTGTTGAGCGTGCCACTGCAATATGAAATTCCACATCTTTTTCCAAATTCTCCTGTGAATTGTCTGTACAATTATTCCTGTCTTGTAAATGTATTTTAAGCACTTTAAGATCCTTATTTGTACGTCTTATAGCCGCCAATCTAACTACCTCTTTTTCAATGGCAAATCTAGCTTCCAATACGTCCAGTATATCTGATTTTTTTAAACGATTTAACATAGCAGCCTCAAATCGGTTTGACATCCTAACATATGTACCATCACCCTGCTTAGCTTCTAATACTTCAGCATTTATTAAAGATTGAACAGCTTCTCTTATGGTATTTCGGCTCACCCCAAATTGTTTTACCAGCTCTGGTTCAGAAGGTATTTTTGCCCCTACGGCCCAATTGCCCTCAAGTATAAGTTGTTCCATTTGATTTAATATTTGTTTTGACAATGACACTCTAACGGGTTTATTAAGATGCATTTTATAACCTCCAAATGTACTACATCCAAACATATGATGTTTGGTTAATATAATTATATCAATTAAATACTATAAAATAAAGCATATAAATCCAATATATTAAATTTGACAAATTATTATAAACTTATATAATCTATTATTAAAACACACTATATAATAGGAAGGTAAATTATATGAAAAAACTTACAAGAGATTTTTATAACAGAGACACTTTAATAGTTGCAAAAGATCTTTTAGGTAAAATACTGGTACACAATATAAACGGTAAATCACTTTCAGGAAAAATAGTAGAAGTGGAGGCATACAAGGGAATCTCAGATAAAGCTGCCCACTCTTACAATGGAAGAAGAACTAAAAGGACTGAAGTCATGTATGGTATTTCAGGAATTTCTTATGTATTCATGATATATGGAATATATAATTGTTTTAATATAACAACAGAAAAAGAGGGTATTCCAACAGCCATACTTGTAAGAGCATTAGAACCTGTAGACAATCTAGATGAATTATCTTTTAATAGATTTAATAAACACTACATTGAGCTTTCAAAATACCAACGAAAAAATATCACTAATGGCCCTGGGAAACTATGTCAGGCTCTTTTAATAGATAGGAAACAGAACGGTGAAGATCTATGTAATAATGAATTATATATATTAGATAGCAATTTACATAATTTTAAAATACAATCTTCAAAAAGAATAGGAATCGACTATGCAGAAGAAGCAGCTGACTATTTATGGAGATTCTATATAAAAGATAATATCTATGTATCTAAAATATAAGGAGATTTTATAATGTACTATGTTTATATATTAAAATGTCATGACAATACTTTATATACCGGTTATACCGGCAATATCCAAAAAAGATTGAAGATTCATAATAATGGTAAGGGTGCAAAGTACACAAGATCACGGCTACCCGTGGAACTGATGTACTTTGAAAAATATGATTCCAAAAATGATGCCCTGAAGCGAGAATATCAAATAAAGCAATTATCCCGATATCAAAAATTAGAATTAATCAATACCATACAGTGATTTTAGTACACTGTATGGTATTTTAATTTATATACTTACAAATATCTCTTAAGATTATTCTTGTTTTTCAAAATATCAACCAAGTACTTTACTTCTTGATCTTTGCTCTTGTCCATAACTAATAGTACATCTTTAGAATCTATAATTATTAAATTTTTAACTCCAAATGCTACTATAAGCTTTTCCCCTCCAAAAACTGTACAATTCTCACTTGATTCTACAAATGTATTCCCGCTTAAGTTATTTCCCTTATATTTCTTTAAATATCTTCCTAGTGCAGTAAACGTACCTATGTCATCCCATAAGAACTCACATTTAACTACATAAGCCTTTCTTGTTTTCTGCATTATTCCAAAATCTACAGAAATACCACTAATTATACTATAGTGTTCCTTTATAGTATATACTTCTTTTTCTGTCCCTAAATCTTGATATATAGCAAGCATACTTTTATACATCTTGGGAAGATATTTTTGCATTTCTCTTAGAAATACATCTGCCCTCCATACAAACATTCCACTGTTCCAAAGATAATTTCCCTTAAGTATCAAATCCTTGGCAACTTCCAAATTGGGTTTTTCCAAAAATCTTTCTACCTTAAAACTAGCTATACAGGTATTTATAAGTTCACCCATTTCTATATATCCATATCCTGTTTCAGGCCTTGTTGGTTTAACTCCTATAGTTACAAGTGCCCTTTTTTTCTCTGCAATCTCAACTGCCTGATTTATAGTACTCAAAAATAATTCTCTATCCCCTATATAATGATCTGATGGCAAAATTATCATAGTGGCAGATGGATCCTTTTTTAATAGTTTTACTGCTGAAAATCCAATACATGTAGCCGTTTCCTTGTTCTCCGGTTCCGAAAATATATTTTCCTTATCTATATCAGGAAGTTCTTCTTGAACTTTATCTATATATTCCTCATTAGTAATAACATATATATTTTTTTTATCTACTAGAGGAGATATTCTATCCACTGTACCTCTTAAAAAACTTTTATTATTTATAACTTTTAAAAACTGCTTAGGATTCTTTGCTCTCGAAAGAGGATAGAGTCTTGTACCCTTTCCACCAGCTAGAATTAATGCATATAACAAGTAATTTCCTCCTTGTATAATGTGGTTATAACA
>NZ_APMH01000003.1 GCF_000359585.1 Clostridium tyrobutyricum DSM 2637 = ATCC 25755 = JCM 11008
TTGAGATTGAAAAATAAAGTTAGTTAGTAAAAATCTTCCATTCAAACAGGAATGGAAGATTTTTGATAATAAAACATTTAATGAATGAATAAAATAGTAGTATTACAATATATAAAAAAGGAGAAAAATAAAATGGGAAAAATCAAAGTGGAATTTGAGTTGGAAGAGATAAGTGATTTAAAAAATTTAATTAAAAGCAGAATTAATGAGTTGAGAATTAAAATGTCAAATGATCCAGATAAAGAAGAAGAATTAAAACAAATTATAAGAAGCTATAAGCGAATTATAAATAGTATAGAGGACCAAATTAAATAACATGATTTCAGGAGGTAAAATACTTATGAATTTTGTAGAAAAGACTATAGGCAAAAAAAGTATATATGAAGGTAAAATCATTAATTTGAACTTGCTTAAAGTAAAATTGCCAAATGGAAAGGAAAGTAATAGGGAGATAGTTAATCATCCCGGAGGTGTAGCCATCTTAACTTATAAAGATCAGGATACTCTAATTATGGTGGAGCAATTTAGAAAACCATTTGAAAGGATGGTTTTAGAAATACCAGCAGGAAAATTAGAAAAAGGTGAAGATCCAGAAACTTGTGGAAAAAGGGAATTAGAAGAGGAAACAGGTTATAAGTCAAAAAATTTTAATTATCTTGGAAAGATAATCACAAGTCCAGGTTTCTGTGACGAAATTATATATATATATGAAGCCAGAGACCTATACAAAGGCAGGGATGATATAGGAGATGAAGATGAATTTATAAATTTAAAGGAAATAAAAATAGACAGGATAAAGGATATGATAAAATCAGGTGATATAGAAGATGCAAAAACAGTAAGCTCATTTATGTTCATATAATATAGTCATATAACTCTTTTGTTCATCATAAATATAAAAAGAGATTAACAAAAGGGGGATGAATTATGCTGAATGGCAAAGTAACTGAGTTAATAAATAAACACGTTCAAGATAACTTTTGGCTGTATGTAATAAGTCTTCTATGTGTTTGTACAGGTATAGTACTTGGAGTATATAGTGTAAGATATATGGGAGGATTTGAAAAAAGTGATTTATTGAGTTATTTAAATAGTTTTAAAAATAGTATAGACAACAGTAGTATAAATTATAAATCTATATTTATGGAAACATTAAAGATAAATGTTCCTATGCTTGTAGCTATATGGTTTCTTGGACTTACTATGATTGGTATACCTGTTATATTGATAATAGATGTTTTAAAGGGATTTACTATTGGCTTTGCTTCAAGTTTTATAATAGGAGAAATGGGTATGAAAGGTATATGGTTTGATTTGCTGGGAATATTCCCACAAAATATAATATATATACCATGTATAATATTTTCATCTGTACTTGCTATGGAGTTTTCTCTTACTATGTTCAGGGATAGATCTAATAATCAGTGGAAATCACATATACTACTTAAGTTGACATCCTATTCTATAACCTTTGTATTTGTAATAGGTATAATGTGTATAGGATTTATATTAGAAGTGTATTTAACTCCAAATATGGTGAAATTAATTGTACTGAATGGGACTGCATTATTATGATAGATAGACAGTATAATTTACGATTTTTAATAACTATTTTCAAGTGCTTCTTTTTACTCCTTTTATTTGGAATATTTTTGCCGAAAATTTTAGATTATATAATATATTATTTTGTAGTAAAACCAAATGTATATGAAAATAGTATATTTGTATACAATATATTTAACAAAAATCATAATATACTGTATAATTATATTATGATTTTTAGTCAATTTTTGAAGTTTTGAAGAGTGGTGGTAGATTTGAACAGTATTTTACTTAATTATGTTTATGCATTACAAAAAAAACAGGTATCTAAAAATACATTAGATGCATATGTAAGGGATATAAGCAAATTTTGTGATTTTATAAAAAATAGGGATGAGAATATAAAAGACATAGAAGTTGTATCTGTAATGGCCTATGTTCAATATCTGCAGAAAGAAGGAAAAGCTGTTTCTTCTATAATTAGAAATATAGTATCACTCAGAAGTTTTTACAAATATCTTATGCTCAAAGGTGTGGTGGATGAAAATCCAGTATTATATTATGACATGCCAAAGGTTAAACATACTATACCTAAAATACTTACTATAGATGAAGTGGATAAATTATTGGATTCACCTGATCTTAGCAAGGATAAGGGGATAAGGGATAAGGCAATGCTTGAAACTATGTATGCATCAGGCATGAAGGTTATGGAGCTTTTGAGTTTAACTATATATGATATAAATTTGAAACTTTCTTATATTAAATGCAGAAATTCCAGAAATCAGGAAAGAATAATACCTATAGGTTCTATAGCAGTTAAGTATTTAAAAAAATATTTAAATGTACGTAATAGATTAAATACATATAATTTGGATTTTCTATTTTTAAATTTAAGAGGAGTACAGATGAGTAGACAAGGGTTTTGGAAAATAGTAAAATATTATGCCGAGAAATCAGATATAGATAAAAATATAAATGCGTTTACACTTAGACACTCTTTTGCAGTACATTTATTGCAAAATGGGGCTGACATACGATCTGTTCAAGAACTTTTAGGGCATAAAGATTTATCTGCTACTGAAATATATGAATCTATTCTAAAGAAAAATAAAATAGCGGAAGTTTATAAAAAAGCTCATCCAAGGGCATAAAACAAATAAAAGGATTAAAGTACTTCTCTTTATAAAAGAGGGGTATATTTTTTTGTCCAAATTATAAAAATTCTAAATAATTCATTATCATGAATAAATAACTCATTAAATTGAGAATAATAAACTTAGAATTATTGTGTTTTTCAAAGTACATATGAAGGGAGAGAAAAATCAATGATAAAAACACAAAAGAAGATTATAAGTAAATTATTATGTGTATTTTTCATATTATCGATTTGCATTACGTATACGTGTAATACCAAAGCCTATGAAGTATCTTCAAAACATATATATAATTCACAAGACAATGAAAATTTAACTGTAGATGCAAAGTCTGCTCTACTTATGGAACCTACATCTGGAAAAGTAATATTTGAAAAAAATTCTCATGAAAAACTTGAACCGGCTTCTGTTACCAAAATAATGACTATGCTTCTTACTATGGAAGCTGTGGACTCAGGAAAAATAAGCTTGAAAGATAAGGTAACCATAAGTGAAAATGCTAAAAAAATGGGTGGAAGTTCAATGCTCCTAGATACTGGGGAAGTAAGAACTGTTGAAGAACTTATAAAGGGAATTGGTATAGCTTCCGGAAACGATGCAGCAGTTGCCATGGCTGAATATTTAGGAGGAAGTGAGCAGGCCTTTGTAGGATTGATGAATAAAAGAGCACAGGAACTTTGCATGAAGGATACTAGTTTTAAAAACTGCACTGGACTAAATGCTCCTGGCCATATGACTTCCGCTTATGACATATCCATAATGTCAAGAGAACTTCTTAAACATCCACAAATATTGAAGTATACGGGAACATATATGGAAACTATATCAGAAGGAAGAAAAAGTCCAATAGAATTAGTCAATCACAACAAGTTGGTTAGATTTTTCAAGGGTTGTGACGGTCTGAAAACAGGATTTACTGATGCAGCTAAATACTGTATATCTGCTACATCTACAAGAGATAATGTTAGAATGTTAGCTGTTATAATGGGTTCTCCAAGCTATAAAATAAGAAATAAAGACGCAAGTATGTTAATGAATTATGGATTTTCAAAATATAAGTCTATAAAATCAATTACTAAGGGAAAAGCAGTACAAAAGATAAATTTAAATAAAAAAGGAGACAAATTTTTCTATGCAATAGCAAAAGATGATTTTAATGTCATAGTTGAAAAAAATAGCAAAGACAAAATTACCTATAATTGCATTTTGAATAAAAATAAAAAGAAGTACAAAAAAGGTGAAAATATAGGATATTGTAATATATATACAAACGGAAAATTGGTTGGAAAAGTAGATGTTTGCACTGATAGAGATGTTAAATCACCAGGAATTTTAAAAAATTTGAAAAATAATTTTTCTGATATTATAAATAAAGGAGTTTGACATGAATCGACTATTTAAAGTTATATAAATTATAAATAAAATTCTTATTAAAGTTATATAAATTATAAATAAAATTCTTATTTATAAGTATGTAATGGTATAATAAAGGCAGAAATTTACCTATAAGGTGATTTTTCTGCCTTTATTATAATATGGAGAGATAAATTTGGATATATTAAGCGGATTTAATGATGAAGAGTTATATATTGTAAATTCAATAGAACGTATATGCAGAATTAAAGATATAAAATCATATGTAGTAGGTGGAGCAGTTAGGGATATATTGCTTCATGTCAATGTAAAAGATATAGACATATGTTTAAATGAGGATCCTATAGTTGTTTTAAAAAGTTTAGGAGGAGTGCATAAATTCAAATATTATGATGAATTTCAAACGGCTTCCATAATATTCAATAATGGAATAAGTATAGATCTTATAAGATGTAGAAAAGAAGTTTATTTAAAGCCGGGTATGCTCCCAAAAATTATTCCATCTGATATAAAAGATGATCTTTATAGAAGAGATTTTACTGTAAATGCATTGGCATATGATTTGTCAGATCATAAACTAATAGATCCTTATGGGGGAAATAGTGATATAGAGAAAAAATTGATAAAGAAAGTACATAAAAACAGTTACATGGAGGACCCTACTAGAATATTTAGAGCAATTAAATATAGTATACGATATGGATTTTACTTATATGATGTTAATGAAATAATGAACTGCATATGTAATAAAGCACTTCAGAGTATAAGTACAGATCGTTTAGTAAGAGAAATATATTTATTATGTAAAGAAGAGAACTGGAAGAATGCTTATTTGTTATTTGAAAAGTTTCATATATTTAAATTAAATTGTGGCCTTATTGGAAAAATTAATTTGAATACAGACTATAATGACATAAATATCAGAGTCCTAAATTTATACTATTCACTTAGAGATAAAAAGCAAGGTAATATCTTAACATATAACTCTATTTTGGATACAAGAGTAAAGAAGGCTTTAATTTATATAAGAGAAAATTATCATTCTATTAAGAGCATTGAAGATAATATTTTAGATAACTATGAAATCTTTAAAGTCTTCCAAGGTATTCATAGCTATGTTTTAATATATTTAAGCTGGAATTTTAAATTGGCTTATAAAATATACAACTATATGTATAATTTACAATCATGTAAATTGTGCTTAAATGGGAATAAGGTAAAGTCATTAGGTGTTAAAAATGGAAAGTGTATTGGAATAATACTAAAACATAGTATGAAAATACGATTAAATACAGGTATAGAAAAAGAACTTGATCCGGAGGAAATAAAAAATGCTCTTAAATATAAAGATAGAAAATTTTGAAGGACCTTTTGATTTGCTTCTTCATCTCATCAGAAAAAACAAAATGGACGTATACGATGTAAAGATTCATGATATAACAAATCAATATTTAGAGTACATACATACCATAAAACAGTTGGATTTAGAATTGACCTCTGAATTTATTGTAATGGCATCTACACTTTTAGAGATAAAGTCAAAAATGCTTCTTCCAAAACAATCAATTGATACTGAAGATGAAAAGGAATCTGAAGATCCAAGAAAAGAATTGGTAAAAAAGTTGGTGGAATATAAAAAGTTTAAAAGTGCAGCGGAATTTCTAAAAAAAAGGGAAAAAAAAGTAGGAAGGAATTTTAATAAAAAGCCTGAAATAATAGTTAGAAACAAAGAAGATTTGAAGCCAGAAGAATTTTTAAAAGGTTTGACTATGATGAAATTATATAATATTTATTCTAAACTTATGGATATATATATGGAAAAAACAAATAGAGAAAATAAGTTTGGAGGAAAAATATCCAGGGATAAATTTAAAATAGAAGACAAGATGAAATACATAATAGATAACATAAACATTGGACAATCCCTTGCATTTTCCAATATTTTAAAAAAGTGCTCATATAAAATTGAAAAGGCAGTTACTTTTGTTGCACTTTTAGAACTTATAAAAATTGGAACAGTAAAAGTAGTTCAAAGAGAAAATTTTAAAGAAATATATGTAGAGAGGTTAGAAGAGAATGATAAATCAAATTATGATGGACATAAATAATAATAGTAAATATTTTTCAGTAATTGAATCACTCCTTTTTGTATCTGGTGAACCTGTAAAGATAAATCAAATTGCTGGAATTATAGAATGTAGTTTGAATTTTACAAAAGAAGTAATGAATGAAATGATGAAGAATTATGATAGTTCTGATAGAGGAATAAAGATTATGAATTTAGATGACAAATATAGTTTAGTTACTAAATCAGAAAATAGTGATTATGTAGAAAAACTGCTTGGTATAAATTCCAGACAATCACTTTCACAGGCATCCATTGAAGCACTTTCTATAATTGCATATAAGCAGCCTATAACTAGAGTGGACATAGATGAAATAAGAGGGGTTAAAAGTGACAGGGCAATTTATAATTTATTGGAAAAGAAACTTATAAAAGAAAGTGGAAGATTAAATGTTCCGGGAAGACCAATATTATATAGTACAACTGAGGAGTTTCTAAGGTATTTTGGACTTGAGAATATAGAGGTATTGCCTGACTTGAGCTGATTTGTACAGTTGAAAATAGAAATTTAATTATTTATACTATAATTATAAGCAATAAATGAAAGGATACTGATACTTATGGATAAAAATTTAAAATGGGTAAATGGACAGAGAATAAAAAGAACAATAGAAAATTTGAAAAAAAATAATATGGAAGCATATTTAGTTAAAGATGAAAAGGAAGCTGTTAATAAGGTCAAATCTTTTATAAAAGATGGAGAAATTATAGCTGTAGGAGGTTCTATGACACTTTTTGAAACTGGCGTAATAGATATGTTAAAGAGCGGAAACTACAATTTTTTGGATAGATACAAAGAAGGATTAAATCGAAAAGATATGAAAGATATTTATAGGAGAAGTCTATTAAGTGACACATATATAGTGAGCAGTAATGCAATAACTGAAAGTGGAGAATTATACAATGTGGATGGAAACGGAAATAGAGTGGCTGCCATGATATATGGGCCGGAACAGGTTTTGGTAGTAGCTGGATTGAATAAAATAGTCAAAGATATAGATGCTGCAGTGGAGAGAACTAAATATTTTGCAGCTCCTGCTAATACGAAACGATTGAATGTAGGTACTCCCTGTACTCAGTCTGGATATTGTGTAGAGTGTAAATCAGATAACAGAATTTGTAATGATTATGTTCTAATAAAAAGACAAAATGTAAAAGGAAGAATAAAAGTTATTATTGTAGATAAAAATCTAGGATATTAAAATCCTGTTAAAGTAAATACTTACTTTAACAAGATTTAAAAACATATAGTTAAAGTCTTAAGTAGCTATTACCATCTAGAGGAATAAGAAGCTGTAGATTAGAAGGTTCTGAAGCATTCCCAACAGTGTAGATACTATAAAATCTATTAGGAGTTAATCTGATATTTGGAACATATATAAGTCGATTTCCGGTATTGCTGTCTGTAACATTAAATGTATATGTGTTAGGATCTAAATCAACATAATCAGTAACTCCTCTATAAGGTATATTACTGAATAAAGTTCTTCCGTTTTGAATAGACAGGTTCAAGTTTGATGAATCTTGAGATAGATTTACAAACTTAACCAGAGCTTTATGTGGAAGTTTAGGCCTTATTTCATCTTCTATTGGAAGTATATTTATATTTGGATAAGTACCTATAACAGCAGTAGTCCAGATTTTTTCTGGAGGTATAAATATAGCCCTGTTAAAGACAGCGTTACTTGTAGTACCAGAAGGAAAAATTGTAACATTGTACGTTCCTGATGGTAAAGGTATATAGTCAGAAAATGCTTTAAAATTTAAGTTCCTATATAAAAGTCTGTTATTTAAATATACATCTAATGCAGGAGAATTTGTACTTGCATTTAAAATTCTCATATATGATATTGGATTCTGTATTCTATAAAAATTGCTATAAAATGAATAAGGAGAAATAAACATTACAGGCCACCTTTTATTTAATTTATTCACATTATAATATATGCTTAAATAGGTAACTGTGATACAATTATAAGGAATAAATCATCATTTAAACATATAATTTCCTAAATTATATAGGTTTAAGGATATAGGTATTTTACTTGTAATTATGTAATCCATAGGGTATTCACCATCCCAGGGATATACGGATATATACTGCTGGTTATATACATTGACTAGTAACTTTTGCTGTTTGAATATTAATAGTATTTTATAAGCTGGTTTTGCAGGAAGTTTATTTGGCCTGCTTATAAAATTTTTTCCATTAAGAGATTTAAACATAGTTGCTATGTCTGTAATAGTATCAGCATCCAACTGTTTTTCTCTGTAAAAATTGGTCTCGGTTATAATACATTTTGAAGGTCTTTCAGAACTTAATGATTCTAATAATATACTTGTATAGTAAAATTGGTTAGGTTTTTTTGAGTTTAATTTAATAATATTTAAGCTGTTGCTGCATCCAACCAGCATAAGGGATACAGCAACTATCATAATAGAACATAATAATAGTTTTTTCATTTTATCACCTTGATATCAGATTACTGTTATAAATAAAAATATGTTTAAGTACCATATTTTATTACAGTTACAAAAGTTTAAGTATAAATAATATTTATTATAGACAGTTTATAAATGATTTCATTGAAATATATTAATAAAATAGGAAGTGAATACTTTGGAGAAAAAATTAATTCCAAAAAAAGATATCCAAGTTAGGCTTAGAAGAATAGAGGGACAGATAAAGGGAATAGAAAAGATGATTGAAGGAGAAAATTGCTGTAAAGATGTACTAATACAGGTTGCAGCAGTTAGAGCTGCTATAAATAAAGTTGGTGGATTATTGCTTCAAAATTATGCTAAAACTTGTTTCTTAACAGAATATGATAAAAGATCAGAAGAAAAGAAAATAGAAGAGCTTGTATCAACACTTACTATGTTTTTGAAATAGATTTATTTCTAAGATTTAGAGTTTGGCTTAATTAGTCTAAATCTTAGAATTATGAGATTTTGATCTATGTCTAAGCGCTCTTATTCTATCTAAATGTAGTTTCCTTTTAAACAGTATAATTGCTTTTGATATTGAGGATACAGAAAAGACTCCTACTGCAATTGTACCAGCTATTCCAATAGTATTGATTCCTGTAGCTAAAGATTTATCTATATTTCCCTGTACGGTTTCAAACATAGTGTTGTACATTCCACTTCCAGGCACTAGAGGAATTATAGCACCTATTATAAATGTAGTTACTGGTGTTTTAAATACACGTGCCATTGTTTCAGAATAAATTGCACCTACTAGAGATGCAGAAAAATAAGATAGTATACTGGATAAATTTAAATATGAGGATACAAATAAATATATAAACCAGGTTATGCCCCCTCCTACAGAAGCAAAAATCAATTTTTTTCCTCTAGCATTTGAAAGTACAGCAAAACAAAAGGTTGCTATTAGTGCATATATAGAATTTATTATCATAAACTAAAACCTCCTGTAATTAGCCATAATCTCATTACTATTCCTGTGCCAACTGCAATGGCTACGGCTACAAGCAAAGCTTCTACCCCACCTAAAACTCCAGATAGCAAATCTCCTGCAATAGTATCCCTTATAGAGTTTGTTATAGCAACGCCAGGTACTAAAAGCATAATGGATCCTATTATTACTGTATCTGTATGTATAGATAAATTTAATTTTGTACTAACTAAAGCTATAAGTGCTGCAATAGCACCACAAATTATATTTATAAAAAATTCATTTGCCTGCAGATAACTTAAAGTTGAAGATACTAATTTTATTAAGCAACCTATAATAAATGAAATAGCAAAGTCTCTTATATTGCCACCAAATACAAGACAAAAAAATCCAGAAGCTCCTCCAGAGGAAAATATATTTAATTTATAACTATATGTCTTCAAACTGTCAATTTTCTGTAACTTTTTATATATGTCTTCTAAAGTATAACCAGAATCTTTTATATGTCTGGAAATGTTATTTACTCTAGATATTTTTTCTAAATTTTGGCTGCTGCGTTTTACCCTTTTTATAAGAGATACTGTTTCACTATAATTACTCTCTGCAGATATTATTATTACGTTTATAGTTACGTAGGCATCTACTTTCAATATACCGCAGGAATTACATATCCTGGTTATAGTCTCTTCTACCCTATATATTTCTGCACCGCTTTCTAAAAGTATTTTTCCTGCATAAGCAGCTATATTTATCGTACGATTAATATCCATAAGTAGAATGCTCCTTAATTAAAATGGCAATATAAATTCACAATTATTATAGTATAAGTTAAGATTATTTGCTATAATTAATTATAAATTATTAGAGCATTTTTTATATTAGCAAAATAATTGATTATAATTTACATAAGCTGTATAATAATTAGCATATAATAATAGATGTGTAATTTCTGCACTAGAATACCGAGGAGGAATAAAAATGGATTTTAAAAATCTACAAGATACAGATAAACAGGTATATGATATAGTAGAGGAAGAGAGAGTTAGACAAGAAGATGGCATAGAATTAATTGCTTCTGAAAATTTCACAAGTCAATCAGTTATGGAAGCAATGGGTTCTTATCTAACTAATAAATATGCTGAAGGATATCCCGGAAAGAGATATTATGGAGGCTGCTATGTAGTAGATAAAGTAGAAGATATTGCCAGAGATAGATTGAAAAAATTATTTGGCGCAGAGCATGTAAATGTACAACCTCATTCAGGTTCACAGGCAAATATGGCAGTATACATGTCAGTATTAAAATTAGGTGATACTGTTCTTGGAATGAGTTTGAGTGATGGTGGACATTTAACCCATGGAAGCAAAGTAAGTTTTTCAGGAAAATTGTATAATTTTATTTCTTATGGAGTAAAAAAGGATACTGAAACTATTGACTATGATGAAATGAGAAAACTTGCATTAGAATATAAGCCTAAGATGATAGTATCAGGAGCCAGTGCTTATCCTAGAGAAATAGATTTCAAGAAAATAAGAGAAATATGTGATGAAGTAGGAGCTTATATGATGGTAGATATTGCTCACATAGCAGGATTAGTTGCAGCAGGCAAACATATTTCTCCAGTACCATATGCTGATTTTGTAACAACTACTACACATAAAACCCTAAGAGGTCCAAGAGGCGGAGCAATAATGTGCAAGGAGAAGTATGCAAAGGCACTTGATAAGACTATATTTCCTGGAATTCAAGGTGGACCACTTATGCATATAATTGCTGGTAAAGCTGTGTGCTTTGGAGAGGCACTTACAGATGAATACAAGCAGTACATAAATCAGGTAGTAAAAAATGCAAAGGTGTTGGCGGATGAGCTTAAAAAATATGGATTTAGACTTGTAAGCGGTGGAACTGACAATCATCTTATATTAATTGATTTTACCAATAAAAACATGACTGGAAAAGAAGCAGAGAAATTATTAGAAAACGCAGGGATAACAGTAAATAAGAATGCTATACCTTTTGATAAATTGGGACCTAATGTTACAAGTGGGATTAGAATAGGTACACCTGCAGCAACAACTAGAGGCTTTAAAGAGGAAGAAATGAAAAAGATAGCTTATTTCATTAATTATATAGTTGAAAATAGGGATAAGGATCTTTCAGGATTAAGGGAAGAAGTAAGAGAACTTTGCAATAGATTTCCTATATATAAATAAATTATGTTGATACAGTAAGAAAGGATGCCGAAGTTATTCGGCGTCCTTTCTTATTTTCATCTGAATAAATTTACGATATATTTCATATAATTTATAAATTTATAAATTAACGGAGGTATGTTTATGATAAAAATGGGAAGTCTAGTTGAAGTAGAAAAAATATATATAGAAAATAGAAATGATGTAAAAATATTATTTAGGGGTATATGCATAACTGATTGCAATGTTGGAGAATATGTTAGTGTAAGGACAATGTCAGGTCACTTGGTTAAGGGAATTGTATATAAGGATATGCATTTTTCGGGAAACGTTCATCATTTATCTAAAAAGGCCAAGGAAATTTTACAAATTAAAAGTTTTTAGTCTTATTTTTCAGTAGTTATTCCCCAATATGAGTATATATGATATAATATATGCGAATAATCCTATTTAAAACATAAATAATGTTCGAAAATATAATTATGATTAGGGGAGATAACAGAATGAAGATCAGAAGATTGTTTGTAGAAAAAAAACGAGGATTTGATATAGAGGCCCAGAAACTTTTAAAGGATATAAGGGAAAGCCTGAATATTAAGCAGGTAAATAATTTAAGAATATTAAATAGATATGATATCGCAGGCATGGAAAATAAAGAATATGAACAATCCAGGCATACAGTTTTTTCAGAGAAAACTGTTGATACAGTTTATGAAGAAAAATTAGATGACACAGTTGGAAAAAGAACTTTTGCAGTTCAGTATCTCCCGGGACAATATGATCAGAGAGCTGATTCAGCAGCTCAATGTATTCAAATATTAACTCAAAAAGAGAGAATTGATATAATATCATCCAAGGTATATGTAATTGAAGGAGATATAACAGATCAGCAGTTTAAAAGCATAAAAAATTACTGTATAAATCCAGTGGATTCTAAAGAGTCACCTCTTGAAAAACCAGAACAATTGGAACAGAAAGTTCACATTCCAGAAAATGTAGAACAACTGAATGGATTCAGGGACAAAACTAGAGAGGAATTAGCAAAATTTATAGATGAAAAAGGTCTTGCTATGAGTCTGGATGATCTGGAATTTTGCAGGCAATATTTCAAAAATAATGAAAAAAGAGATCCAAGTATAACTGAAATCAACGTAATAGATACATACTGGTCGGATCATTGCAGACATACTACATTTATGACTGAACTGGAAGATATAAAAATTGAAAGCGGAAAATTTTCTGAACCAATTAAAGGTTCCTATAATAATTATCTGAAGTTTAGAGATGATTTAAATAGGAATGAAAAACCTGTATGTCTTATGGACATTGCTACTATTGCAATGAAAAAATTAAAGGCTGAAGGAAAAATGGATGATTTGGATGAGTCTGAGGAAATAAATGCATGTAGTATAGTTGTAGATGCAGATATAGATGGAAAGATAGAAAAATGGCTTGTGATGTTTAAAAATGAAACTCACAATCATCCTACTGAAATAGAGCCATTTGGAGGAGCAGCAACATGTATTGGAGGAGCTATAAGAGATCCTCTTTCTGGAAGATCCTATGTGTATCAAGCTATGAGAGTTACGGGAAGCGGAGATCCAACAGTTGATCTAAATTCAACTTTGGAGGGGAAACTTCCACAAAAAAAGATAACTGTAGGAGCAGCTCAGGGTTATAGTTCATATGGAAATCAGATTGGTCTTGCTACCGGACTTGTAAGTGAAATATACGATAGTGGTTATGTTGCAAAGAGAATGGAAGTTGGAGCAGTAGTTGCAGCTGCGCCAATGGAAAATGTAATTAGAAAAAGGCCCCAGCCTTCGGATATAGTAATACTCCTTGGAGGAAGAACTGGAAGAGATGGTTGTGGAGGTGCTACAGGGTCATCTAAAAAACATACGGAGAAATCAATACTTACATCAGGAGCTGAAGTGCAGAAAGGAAATCCAGTTACAGAGCGAAAACTTCAGAGACTATTTAGAAAGTCAGAAGTAAGTACTCTAATAAAGAGATGTAATGATTTTGGAGCTGGAGGGGTATCAGTAGCCATCGGAGAGCTTGCAAGAGGACTTGAGATAAATTTGGACTTAGTTCCTAAAAAATATGAAGGATTAGATGGAACGGAGCTTGCCATTTCTGAATCACAAGAGCGTATGGCAGTAGTAGTATCAAGAGAAAATGCAGATAGATTTATAAAATATGCAGAAGAAGAAAACCTTGAGGCTACAAAGGTTGCTGTAGTTACTGAAGAAGATAGATTGAAATTTTATTGGAGAGGCAACATAATTGTAGATTTAAGCAGGAAATTTATAGATACCAATGGAGTGAGAGCAAAAAATAAAGTGTTTGTAAAATCTCCTGATGAATCAGATGGATATTTTGACAATAAGAGATTATGCAGCAATGATGACTTAAAAAACAGATGGATGAATATGCTTGGAGATCTCAATGTATGCAGTCAAAAAGGTCTTGTAGAAAGATTTGATGGAACTATAGGCAGTAATACAATATTAATGCCTTTTGGTGGGAAATATCAGCTTACAAAAATAGGAGCTATGGCAGCTAAATTACCAGTACTTTCTGGAAATACAAATACAGCTACTATTATGAGTTATGGTTATAATCCTAAAATAGCTAGATGGAGTCCTTTCCATGGTTCAGTGTATGCAGTATGTGAATCTGTAGCAAAAATTGTGGCTGCAGGGGGATCAGCAGATAAAATAAGACTTACGTTTCAAGAATATTTTGGAAGTCCACAAAAAGATCCTGAAAGATGGGGAAAACCATTTTCTGCACTGCTGGGAGCATTACATGCACAAGATAAATTAAATATAGCAGCTATAGGTGGAAAAGATAGTATGTCTGGAACATTTAAAGATATGGACGTACCTCCAACCTTAGTATCTTTTGCTGTAACTACTGAAAATGCGAAAAAAATCATATCACCAGAATTTAAAAAGTTTGGCAGTAGTATAGCTATTATTAAAGTAAATATAGATAATTGCGATATACCTGATTTTGACTCTATGAATAAATATTATAAAATTTTACATTCTCTGATAGAAAACAAAAAAATAATATCAGCTGAAGCGGTTAAAGACGGTGGAATAGCTGAAGCAATAAGTAATATGAGTTTTGGAAATAAGATAGGGATAAAACTCTCCAATAGTTTAAAAGAAGAAGAATTATTCTTCCCTTACTATGGTTCTATAGTAGTTGAATTAGATAATGACTTAGATGCTGAGGAAACTTTAAAAAATTTAAATTACAAGATAATTGGTATAACTCATAAAGACAGAACTATAGAGTTTGGAAATGCTGTTTTAGAATTGGACTCAATGATAGATAAATGGAGTGAAACTTTAGAAGGAGTGTTTCCTACTAGGACTGAAAAAGATGATAGAAATATATGTAAAATAGATTTTTATGTAAAAGATAGGGTATCTCCGTCTATCAAAATTGCAAAACCAAGAGTATTTATACCCGTGTTTCCAGGAACAAATTGTGAGTATGATTCCAAAAGAGCTTTTGAAAGCGCAGGTGCGGAAGTAGATACTTTTATACTTAAAAATCTAACTGTCAATCAGATAGAGGATTCTATAGATGAGATGGAAAGTAGAATAAATTCATCTCAAATAGTCATGATTCCAGGAGGATTCAGTGCAGGTGATGAACCAGATGGATCTGGAAAGTTTATAGCAAATGTATTTAGAAATCCTAAAATAAAAGAGGCAGTTGAGCAACTTCTGAATAATAGGGATGGACTTATGCTTGGAATATGCAATGGCTTTCAGGCACTTATAAAATTAGGGTTGGTTCCATTTGGGGATATAAGAGATATAAAAGAAGATTATCCAACCCTTACTTACAATAAAATAGGACGTCATATTTCACGTGTAGTAAATACTAGAGTATCTTCTAATCTTTCACCATGGTTTAGTAATGTAAAAGTTGGAGATATTCATTCTATAGCAATATCACATGGAGAAGGAAGATTTGTTGCAAGTGAAGATATCATGAATAGATTGATACAAAACGGCCAAGTAGCTACACAATATGTAGATTTTGACGGACAGCCAGTTTATGATGATGAATTCAATCCAAATGGATCATTCTATGCAGTAGAAGGTATAACTAGTCCAGATGGAAGAGTACTTGGTAAAATGGGCCATTCAGAGAGAGTGGGAGAAAATGTAATAAAAAATATCTATGGAAATAAAGATCAGAAGATATTTGAAGCTGGAGTAAATTATTTTAAACTCTAAAATAATTAGAAATAATGGGGCATTGATGATATACTAGGTTTTAGATTATGTTATAAATTTAAAACTCATAAGGGGAGATGCTTGTGACAAAACCTATAATAATGACAGATGCTACTTGTGATATGCCAAAAGAATATATTACAAATAATAATATCCCTTTTTTAGGACTTATGTGTAATTTTAAAAGTAATGAATATGAGGACGATTTTTGGAATTCATTGGATTATAAGTATTTTTATGCAGAACTTAGAAATGGAGAAATGCCTTATACTATGCAGGTAAATGAATATAGATTCTTAAAAAAGTTCAGACAATTATTAAAGGAACATAGACCTATAATATATATAGGAATATCTTCTGCAATAAGTGGAACATTTAATAGTTCAAAACTTGCAAGAGAGGAAATACTAGATGAATTTAAAGATGCTGATATAACTGTAATAGACAGTAAGGGAGCTTCTATTGGGTTGGGACTTCTAGTATATCATGCCGTAGAAATGGCAGAGCAAGGATATAACAAGGACGATATTGTAGAATGGGTGGAACAAAATAAGAATAAGATGAACTATTGGTTTGTAGTGGATGATTTAAAACACTTGCAAAGAGGTGGCAGAATATCTTCCTCAAAGGCTGTAATTGGAAGAATACTTGATGTAAAGCCAATTATAGTTATACATAAAGATGGTGCTCTTAAAAATGTGGCAAATATAAGAGGTAAAAAAAAGGCATTTAAATATTTAATCCAGAGATTTAAGGAGGCTGGAATTCATACTCAAGACCAACTCATCGGAATTTCTCATGGAGATTGTATGGGAGATGCAATGATTCTAAAAAATATGTTAGAAAAGGAATTCCCCAATAATAAATTTATTATTGCACCACTTGGTTTGGGAATTGCAAGTCATTGTGGAAGTGGAATGGTATCATTATGCTTTTTAGGAAAAACTAGAGATTATGAATGAGAAAAGGTGGAGTCTATTTAAAGCTCCACCTTTTTATAAAAGTACATTAATTGTTATAATTTATACTAACTTATTAATAATATAAATTATAACAAATGATAATTCAGTATAATTATCATTTGAAAACGATATATGAGATTAGTCTAACTTTAATTATAAAGATAAAAGTTGATAAGTTTGTAGTACTTAGATATTTACCTATTATATAGAGAAATGTTATAATAAACAAAGATAATAGTTTAACAAATATAAATTATATGGAGGAAAATGAATATGTCTAGATTTACTTTACCAAGGGATATCTATTTTGGAGAAAATTCTTTAGAGGAATTGAAAAAATTAGAAGGCAATAAAGCCGTAATTGTTATAGGCGGAGGTTCAATGAAAAGATTTGGCTTCTTGCAAAAAGTGGAAGATTACTTAAAAGAGGCAGGAATACAGACTAAGTTAATAGAAGGTGTTGAACCTGATCCATCTGTTGAAACTGTTATGAATGGTGCCAAAGCTATGAGAGATTTTGAACCAGATTGGATAATTGCAATAGGTGGAGGTTCACCAATTGATGCGGCAAAGGCAATGTGGATATTCTATGAATACCCTGATTTTACTTTTGAGAAGGCAATAATTCCATTTGGAATTCCTAAATTAAGACAGAAGGCTAGATTTGTAGCTATACCTTCTACAAGTGGAACCGCAAGTGAGGTAACCTCTTTTTCAGTAATAACAGATTATAAATCTAAAATTAAATATCCATTAGCTGACTTTAATTTAACTCCTGATATAGCAATTATAGATCCAGCTCTTGCTCAAACTATGCCTAAAAAACTTACAGCACATACCGGAATGGATGCACTTACACATGCAATAGAGGCATATGTTGCAGGATTGCGTTCAGATTTTTCTGATCCTCTTGCTATGCATGCTATAACTATGATTCATAAATATTTGTTTAAATCCTATGAAGAAGACAAGGAAGCTAGAAGTCACATGCATATAGCTCAGTGTTTGGCCGGAATGGCATTTTCAAATGCACTTCTTGGAATAACACACAGTATGGCACATAAAGTTGGTGCTGTATTCCACATACCTCATGGATGTGCAAATGCAATATTCCTACCTTATGTTATAGACTTTAATAAAAAGGCTTGCGGAGAAAGATATGCTGAAATAGCCAGAAAACTTGAACTTTCAGGAAATACACAGGATGAATTGATTGATTCATTAACTAAACTTATTCAGGATATGGACAAATCGATGAACATACCTCTTACTATGAAAGACTATGGTATAGAAGAAAATGATTTTAATGAAAATGTAGATTTTATAGCACACAATGCTATAGAAGATGCTTGTACAGGTGCAAATCCTAGAAAGATAACTGAACCAGAGATGAAAAAACTTCTCCAGTATATTTATAGTGGAAAAAAGGTTGATTTTTAATCTATTATATTATTGTTTAACAGCATGTGGAATTTCATATGAAATTCCACATGCTGTTTTTATAACCATACATTGATGATATAATATAGTCAATATATAAGCTGAATTACTCTATAATGAATAGGTCTAATAAAATATAAAAAAACTATTGAATTTTATTTTAGAATTTGATAAACTAACACTACAGTAATTTATCACTTTACCATGATAAATTATAAAACTAGGAGGCAAGAGATGGAAAACTGGAAGAGATATATACCTGAAGGAGCTAAAGATCTTATTTTTGAAGAATGCAGTAAAAAAGTTGAGATACAAAATATACTTAGACAAACTTATATAGATGCTGGATTTTTAGAAATTTCATCACCTCTTTTAGAATTTTACGATGTGTTTAATTATGATAAAACAATATTCAAACAGGAAAATATGTATAAATTATTCGATAAACAGGGCAGAATGATGGTATTGAGACCTGATATGACAACACCTGCAGTTAGAATTTCCGCTACAAAATTAAAAAGAGCACCACATCCGCTGAAACTATGTTATACAGAAAATATATATAGGGAAAATGAAAATTTGAATGGCAAGGATATGGAGATTGCCCAATCTGGAATAGAGATATTGGGTGCAGAAAGCATAAAAGCAGATGCCGAAATTGTGACAACTGCTATAAGGGCACTTTTAAAATGTGGACTCAAGGAATTTAAAATAGAACTCGGTCAAATTAACTTTTTTAAGAGCATAATAAAAGAGACTGAAATGGACGATGAAAAAGAAAAATTATTAAAATATTATGTAGAAAATAAAAATTTTACTGCTCTTGAAAATTTCATAGAGGAAAATGGATGTTGTATAAATGAAAAAGATAGATGTCTATTTAGAGAAATTTCAAAATTATTTGGTGGTATTGAAATTCTAGACAGGGCAGCTTCAATGACAGATAATTCAGGAGCACTTGAATCCATAAATAATGTAAGAGAACTTTATAATGCAGTTTGTGACGCAGGATACAAGAATTACATATCTGTAGATTTAGGAATGATACAAAACATCGATTATTATACTGGAATAATTTTCAGAGGCTATGCACAAGGTGTAGGTGATAGTATACTTAGCGGGGGAAGATATGATAATTTAGCTAAACAGTTTGGTGATGATGAATGTGCTACTGGACTTGCTATAGATGTAGACAGTATAATGAAAGCTATAGATAGTGTAGATGAATATGGAATTCACAAAAAAAAGATATTCATATATTACAAAAAAGAGAATTATGCAAAAGCCTATGCAAAGGCTGAAGAGCTGAGGAAAAAAGATGCCATTGTAGAAATGAGTATTTTTGATAATGAATCTGAAGCACGCAAGTATTGTGATTTAAAACAAATGGACGAATTTATAACAATTTAAAGTATATATAGGGAAGTGAAATGTTTGGATACCAGAAAACCTTTGAAAATAGCTTTGACAAAAGGAAGAATAGAGAAAAATGCAGTAGAAATATTTAAGGCCATAGGTGCAGATTGCAGGGGACTTGAAAATAAAGGCAGAAAACTTATCTTTCATGATGATAGATATAATGTGGATTTTGTACTTGTAAAAGCACCGGATGTACTTACATATGTAGAACATGGTGTAGTTGATATTGGAATAGTGGGAAAAGATACTATGATGGAGTTTGATAAAAATTGCTATGAACTCATGGATTTGAAGTTTGGTAAATGTAAATTTGCTCTTGCAGGACCAAAAGGTAAAAATTTTTATGAAGGTTATTCAAGAAAAAAAATAGCCACCAAGTATCCTCACGTAGCAAGAAGCTATTTTAAAAAATTGGGATTTGATATTGAAATCATAAAAATAGAAGGATCTGTAGAATTAGCCCCTATTCTTGGATTGTCTGATGCTATAGTAGATATAGTTGAAACAGGAACGACTCTCAAAGAAAATGGATTGGAAGTATATAATGATATATGTGATATAAGTACAAGACTTATAGTTAATACAGCAAGCTTGAAAATGAAAAAAATGGAGATAGAGGATATAGTAGACAGACTTAAAGAGGAAATAGTTAAAAAGGAGCAATCAGATAAATCTAAGGAGGTCATAAGTTGATTAGATTAATTAAAGGAAATAAGCAAGGCAGGGATGATTATTTAAAACTTTTAAATAGTAGAAGAACTGAAGTTAATTCAGATGTTGTTAAATCAGTTACAAAAATATTAAATGAAATTGAAAGAAGAGGAGACTCTGCATTAATTGAGTATACAAACAAATTTGACTCCAAAGAATTAAATTCACAGAATATTTTAGTTACAGAAGATGAAATAAAAGATGCTTATAATAAAGTAGATAAAAAATTTATTGATTCTATAAAACAAGCTAAAAAAAATATTGAGAAATTTCATGATAAACAGAAGCACAATTCGTTTGTATTGGCAGACGAACCCGGAAAAATAATGGGACAGAGATATATTCCGTTGAAAAGGGTTGGAGTATATGTGCCAGGAGGTACAGCTGCTTATCCATCATCTGTTTTAATGAATATAACTCCTGCTAAAATAGCTGGTGTAGATGAAATAATAATGGTAACTCCTGTCAGAGAAAATCTTGATATAAACCCTAGTGTACTTGTAGCAGCAGATATAGCAGGTGCAGATAAAATATATAAAATAGGAGGAGCACAAGCTGTAGCAGCTCTCGCCTATGGTACTGAAACAATTCCAAAAGTTGATAAAATAGTCGGACCAGGTAATATATATGTAGCTACTTCAAAAAAACTTGTTTATGGAGAAGTAGATATAGATATGATAGCAGGTCCAAGTGAAATACTTGTTATTGCAGATGAAACTGCAAATCCAAAATTTGTAGCAGCAGATCTAATGTCACAGGCAGAACATGATAAATTAGCATCCTCTGCACTTATAACTACATCTTTTGATATTGCAGAAAAGGTAAATAAGCAAATAGAGATTCAGATAAAAGACCTTGACAGAAAGGAAATAATAGAAGAGTCTCTTAAAAATAATGGAATAATTATTTTGGTTGATAATATAAAAGAAGCTTTTGAAATAGGAAATGAAATAGCACCTGAACATCTTGAATTATGTATAAAAGATCCATTTTCATATCTTCCATGTGTTAGAAATGCAGGATCTGTATTTTTAGGCTCATATAGTCCGGAGCCACTTGGGGATTATTTTGCAGGGCCAAACCATGTGCTTCCAACTAGTGGTACGGCTAGATTTTATTCCCCACTTTCCGTAGATGACTTTGTTAAAAAATCGAGTTATATATATTATTCAAAAGAGGAATTACAAAAAGTTGCAGATAATATTATGACTATTGCAGAAGATGAAGGACTCACTGCACATAGAAATTCAATATACGTGAGAAAAAATTAAAGAGGTGGAAGTATGAATTCAAACAAC
Source organism: Clostridium tyrobutyricum DSM 2637 = ATCC 25755 = JCM 11008 (assembly GCF_000359585.1). Taxonomy (GTDB): domain Bacteria; phylum Bacillota; class Clostridia; order Clostridiales; family Clostridiaceae; genus Clostridium_B; species Clostridium_B tyrobutyricum. Next base: position 21,908 of record NZ_APMH01000003.1, read on the forward strand.
CATAGAAAGTCTTCTATTTCTAGAAATACTTTCGAGACAAGTATAAGTGTTGATATGGATATAGATGGAGAGGGAAAATATAGTATAGATACTGGAATAGGATTTCTTGATCATATGCTTACCATGATATCCAAGCATGGAATGATAGATTTAAATGTAAAGGCAAATGGGGATCTTAATGTAGATTTTCACCATACTGTAGAAGATATAGGAATAGTTATTGGAAAATGTATAAAAGAGGCATTAGGAGACAAGAAGCATATAAAACGATATGGTACATTCTTTATACCAATGGATGAGAGTTTGGAGATGATATCTATAGATTTAAGTGGACGTCCTTATTTAGTATTTGATGCAGATTTTAAAAGTCAAAAAGTAGGGGATATGGATACGGAACTCATAGAAGAATTCTTTAGAGCAGTAGCTTTTAATAGTGATATGACACTTCATGTTAAATCACTTTATGGAAAAAACACACATCATGTTATAGAAGGAATATTTAAAGCTTTTGGTCATGCATTTAGAGAAGCATATACCATAGACAATGAAATAAATGGAGTAATGTCTACCAAAGGAACAATATAGTAATTGAAAAGAGGGATGCAAAGTGATTTCTATTGTAGACTATGGAATGGGAAATCTGAGAAGTGTTCAAAAAGCTCTTGAATTTATAGGCGCTGAAGCTGAGATAACTGGTGACAAGCATAAAATATTAAACAGCCGTGGAATAATTCTTCCTGGAGTAGGAGCATTCCCTGATGCCATGGATAACATAAAGAAGCTTGGTATTGACACTGTATTGAATGAAGCCGTAAATGAAGGAACACCTCTTATGGGAATATGCCTTGGAATGCAGCTCTTATTTGATGAAAGTGAAGAAGTGAGAAATACAAAGGGCCTTGGTCTCTTAAAGGGAAAGATTAAAAAATTTAATGTGGATTTAAAAATACCACATATGGGATGGAACAATCTTATTATAGATAGTGATTGTGAGATATTAAAAGACGTTAAAGAAGGAAGCTATGTTTACTTCGTACATTCATATTATGCAAAAATTCAGGAAGAAGAAGTACTGAAAGCACATAGCTTCTATGGTATAAATACACCTGCTGTAGTCAGTAAGGGAAATGTATTTGGATTGCAATTCCATCCAGAGAAAAGTGGAGAACCAGGGATGCAAATGCTAAAAAATTTTTGGGAGCTGATAAAATGATAATACTTCCGGCTATAGATTTAAAGGATGGAAAATGTGTAAGATTATATCAAGGAAAGTTTGAAAAATCGGAGATAGTAGCAGAGGATCCACTTAAAGTAGCATTGAAATTTAAAAAAGCTGGAGCTCAATATATTCATATGGTGGATCTGGATGGTGCACTTAATGGAGAGATTAAAAATTTATCTGCTGTATCCAAAGTAGTTAAAAATTCAGGGATTCCAGTTGAACTCGGCGGCGGAATAAGGAATATGGAAACTATAGATATGTTTATACAAACAGGTATATCAAGAGTTATACTTGGAACAGCTGCCTTAAAAGATTCTGATTTTGTAAAGAAAGCAGTAAAAAAATATGGAGAAAAAATAGCTGTAGGCATAGATGCAAAGAAAGAAAAAGTAGCAGTAAATGGATGGCTTGATATTAGTAATGTAGATTATATACAATTTGCCAAGCAGATGGAGAGTATAGGAGTTAAAACAATTATATTTACAGATATAAGTAAGGATGGTACTCTACAAGGTCCTAATCTACAACAACTTAAGAAAATACAAGATAGTGTCAGATGCAATATAATAGCTTCAGGTGGAATTAAAAATATAGATGATCTAATAAATATAAATAAAATGGGAGTTTATGGAGCTATTACAGGTAAAGCCATATATTCTGGAAATATAAATTTAAGTGAAGCCATACAATCATGTAATTAAAATTACTGTAGAAGGTGTGAATTAATTATGAGTAAGTATTGGAGCAAAATTACACAAAGTGTTGAGCCATATGTATGTGGTGAACAGCCTAAAGATAAAAAATATATAAAGTTAAATACAAATGAAAGCCCATATCCACCATCACCAAGGGTATTGGATGCAATAAAAAATGCTGCAAATAGTGATCTTAGACTATATCCAGATCCAGATTGTGATAAACTAAGGCAAACTATTGCAGAATATTATAATTTAAATAAAGAGCAGGTATTTATTGGAAATGGTTCCGATGAAGTACTGGCAATTTCTTTTTTGGCTTTTTTCAACACAGATAAGCCTATAATATTTCCGGATATTAGTTATAGTTTTTATCCTGTATATGCAGGACTATATAATATAAAATATAAACTTGCAAAATTGAATGAAGATTTTTCTATTCCAGTTGATAAATTTTTAACTGGGAATGGGGGAGTTGTTATTCCAAATCCAAATGCACCTACAGGAAGATGTCTTGGACTTGATTCTATTGAGAAAATTTTGAATTATAATAGTGAAAATGTAGTTATAATTGATGAAGCATATGTGGACTTTGGAGGAACTTCATCAGTTGGACTTATAGAGAAGTATCCGAATCTTCTTGTAATACATACATTGTCAAAATCACGCTGCCTTGCAGGAATCAGACTTGGTTTTGCACTTGGTCGGGAGGAACTTATAGACGGACTTAATAGAATAAAAAATTCATTTAATTCCTATACTGTAGATAGAATAGCCAATGAAGCTGCAATAGAGGCTATAAAGGACGAGAATTACTTTGAACAGTGTGTTGATAAAGTAGAAAATACTAGACAATGGGTTATAGCAGAATTAAAGGAACTTGGTTTTAATATTGTACCTTCAAAGGCGAATTTTATTTTTATAACACATCCTACATATGCCGCAAAATTGATTTTTACAAATTTGAGAAAAAAGGGTGTTCTGGTAAGATATTTCGATAAAGATAGAATAGATAACTATTTGAGGGTAAGTATAGGTTCAGATGAAGACATGAAATTTTTTATAAAAAAACTTAAAGAGATTATAGATGAAATAAACTAAAATAGAAAGGAGGCATCAATTTGCTTACAAAGAGAATAATACCTTGTTTAGATGTAAATATGGGAAGAGTAGTAAAGGGAATAAATTTTGTGGATTTAAAGGATGTAGGCGATCCTGTTGAAATAGCTAAGACCTATAATGAACAAGGAGCAGATGAAATAGTGTTTCTTGATATAACAGCTACTAATGAAAAAAGAAAAACAGTTATAGATGTAGTAGGAAGAACTGCAGAACAGGTATTTATACCACTTACAGTAGGTGGCGGTATAAGAAATTTGGATGATTTTAAAAATATTTTAAGAGCGGGTGCAGACAAAATATCAGTAAACTCTGCAGCTATAAGAGATCCTGAACTTATAACGAGAGCGGCAGACAGATTTGGAAGTCAATGCGTTGTAGTAGCTATTGATGCTAGAATGAGAAAAGATAATAGTGGGTGGAATGTAGTTATAAATGGTGGAAGAATTGATACTGGATTGGATGCACTTGAATGGGCAAAAAAAGTTGAGCAACTTGGTGCAGGAGAAATCCTCTTAACCAGCATGGATGCAGATGGAACAAAAGCTGGCTATGACATACCGGTAACAGATGCTATTTCAAATTTAGTCAATATACCTGTAATTGCCTCGGGAGGCTGTGGTTCATTGAAGGATTTTTATGATGTGTTTAAAAATACCGGTGCAGATGCGGCACTGGCAGCTTCATTATTTCATTATGGTGAACTCAGTATAGGCCAGGTAAAAGAATATTTAAACCATAAAGATATTCCGGTTAGATTTTGATAGGAGAAAATATGAAAAAATTTAGTTGCAACGAGGATGTTTTAAATAAAATTGATTTTAAGGGAGGACTTCTCCCTGCTGTAATTCAGGATCTTAAAAATAATCAAGTACTTATGCTTGGATATATGAATGAAGAATCCCTTAAGAGAACTATACAAACAGGTACTACATGGTTCTGGAGCAGATCAAGACAGGAATATTGGAATAAAGGAGCAACTTCTGGACATTTTCAATATGTAAAAAGCATATCAGTTGATTGCGATTATGATACTATTTTAGTAAAAGTAGATCAAATTGGAGCAGCCTGCCATACAGGAAGTAGAAGTTGTTTTTTTAATAAATTGACTATTGAATAGGAAGGAAAAGATTATATGGAAATAAAAGGTGCTATTGAAGAACTTTATAATGTAATAGAGGACAGGAGGAAAAATCCAGTAGAGGATTCATATACTAACTACCTTTTCACCAAAGGACTGGACAAAATTTTAAAAAAGGTAGGAGAAGAATCTACTGAAGTTGTAATTGCAAGCAAGAATGGAAATAAAGAGGAAGAGGTTCCAGAAATATGTGATTTGATATATCATGTAATAGTGCTTATGGTAAATCAAGGAATAAGCCTGGAGGAAATAGAAGCAGAACTTGAAAAAAGAAGAAAAAAAATAAAAAATAAAAAACCTGAAAGAAAAAGTATAGAGAAAATTTAGATTCATATAATTAAACTGAGATGATATTTTATTCATTTCGGTTTTTTTATGATAATTATTAAAAAATATTTAATATTATATAAAGAAAAATAATGTTATAATTAATCTGATTTTTCGTATAAACATAGATAATTGACAGGAGATAGATATGGAAAAGATATTACCAAATTTAAAAAAGAATCTAATATATTTGAGTATGATGATAGCTATACCTATTTTAAATATTGCCTATGGTTTATTGGACAATTCATCTAGAGGGTATTATGTATTAGCTACCAGATTTGATGTACAAGTGCCTTTCATAAAAGTATTTATTCTTCCATACTGGATATGGTATCCATTTATGATAATATCATTAGTATATTTTTGTATTAATTATAGATGTACTTATTATAAAGTATTATTTACTATAATTACAGGTATGATTTCGTGTTATATAGTCTATTTTCTCTTTCAGACGATGGTTCCAAGACCATCTGTTTATGGCAGCGATATACTTTCTGATTTTATAAGAATAACTTATAAATGTGACAAGCCATTTAATGGATTCCCAAGTATTCATGTTTTGACCACTTATGTTGTTATGAGAGGTGCAATGGAGTCTATTAAAAAAGATATAAAAGCTAAATTATGTATATGTATAGTAGGTTTACTTATAATTTTAGCTACACAGTTTGTAAAACAACATGTTATTTTGGATTTAGTTGCCGCTATAATATTAGGAGAAATTATATATAGATTTATTGCAGAATATATTTCAAAAATTAGTTTTCTATGTATAAGAAAGTTTTGTAAGTGGTTTAATATAGAAAATAAATTACAGGCATAGGTTTCACATATGACTATTATATGTGTTGTTGCAAGGGGATTTTAGTGATATAGTATGTAAATATAGATATAATATTATTATAAATAGGGAAGTGGATATTGTGTTCGATACTCATGTACATACTAAATTTTCTACTGATTCCGATATGAAGATAGAAGATGCTTTAAAGACTGCTAAAAATGACAATTTATCTTTAGTAATTACAGAGCATATGGATATTAACTATCCTGAAAAAGGAGAATTCTTATTTGATGTAAAAGATTATTTTGATGCTTATTCTAGATTTAAAAGTGATGATTTACTATTAGGTGTAGAAATTGGAATGAAAGAAGACTGTGTAGAACAATCAAGAAAAGTAGTATATAATAGCCCTTTTGATTATGTCATAGGTTCTGTACATCTTGTAGATGATATGGATTTATACTATGGTAATTTTTATAAAGACAAGACCAAACAGGATGCCTACAAAAAATATCTGCAGGTAATATTGAAAAATATAAAGGAATTTGATTTTATAGACAGCCTTGGCCATATAGATTATATATGCAGATATGCAAAATATAAAAATTCAGAGCTTAAATATAGTGATTTTTCTGATATACTTGATGAAATATTTAAAAATATATTATATACTGGAAAATGTATTGAATTAAATACCAGAAGATTGAATTCAAAACCTGCAGTTTCAAATTTGTTTAGCATTTATAAAAGATATAGTGAACTTGGGGGCAAGTATATAACTTTAGGTTCAGATGCCCATGATCATGATTCCATAGGAAATAATTTTGATACAGCTTTAAATATAGCAGAAAAATGCAATTTAAAAATAGTGCATTTTCTGGATAGAAAAATGGAATATTGATTAAATACTTAATTAGGAGTGCTGACAGTGCTCCTATTTTTAACTGATATTTATAAAACCTATATAGAAAAAAGAAGGTGTTGTTGTGAAGCCATTAGCAGAAAGGTTAAGACCAAAAAACATAGATGATGTAATAGGGCAGAAACATATACTGGGAAAAGGTAAACCTCTATACAATATGATTAAAAACAACAAAATTATGAATATGGTTTTTTATGGGCCTCCAGGTATAGGTAAGACTACTACGGCAAATATAATTGCAAATTCTATAGATAAGAAGTTGTATAAGTTAAATGCTACTAATGCATCTGTATCTGATATTCAGAAAATAGTTAAAAGTTTAGATACATTTATAGGATATAAGGGAGTAGTACTATATCTAGATGAAATACAAAACTTTAATAAAAAACAGCAGCAGTCACTTTTGGAATATATTGAAGATGGAAGGATAACATTAATTGCGAGTACTGCTGAAAATCCATACCATTGTATTTATAGTGCTATACTTAGCAGGTCTATAGTATTTGAATTCAAGCCTCCTGAAGAGGGGGAGATAGTCAGTGCACTGGAAAGAGCAGTGAAAGTTATAAAATTAGAGGATAATATAGATATAGTTTTGGAGGATGATGTACTTAAATGTATAGCTGGAATGTGCAGTGGTGATGTTAGAAAGGCAATTAACTTTTTTGAATTGGCTGTATATTTTAAAAATGACAATTTACAAAATAAGATTCATCTAACTGTACAGGATATTGAAGAATTGATTCAGGAAAAAGGATTCAATTTTGATAAAAATGGAGATTATTATTATGACAGTATAAGTGCATTTCAAAAGAGCATAAGGGGAAGTGATGCTGATGCAGCTATATATTATACTGCTGTCTTGATAAAAGGAGGACATTTAAGGGAAATTTGCAGAAGACTTCTTGTAATAGCCTCAGAAGATATAGGACTTGCATATCCACAGGCTGCCAGTATAGTTTATTCACTAGTCCAAAGTGCACTTTATATTGGACTTCCAGAAGCTAGAATTCCAATTTCTCAAGCCGTTATTCTTTTAGCTACAAGTCCTAAATCAAATTCTGTTGTAAAAGCCATAGATGAAGCTATTTCTGATATAGAAAATGGAAAATTGGGAGAAGTACCTTCTCATTTAAGAGATGCTCACTATACTGGTTCAAAAAAGTTGGGCAGAGGTGTAAATTATAAATATCCTCATATGTATGAAAATAATTATGTATACCAACAATATATTCCGGATAAGTTAAAAAATAAAATTTATTATGTACCTGGAAAAAATAAAATGGAAATAGCTGCAGATAATTATATGAAACGAATAAAAGGAAATCATAAAAACAATGTCCAAAATTCTTGAATATGTTTTCATTATTGTTGACAATTTTACTCGGGTTTGATACCATAATAATTAGATAATAATAGAAGTTGAGTGTTAAAGGAAGTGGTTAATTGAAACTATCCACAAAGGGAAGATATGGAGTAAAGGCTATGGTGGATCTTGCTATTCATTACAGCGATGAACCATTATCTATAAAAAGTATTTCAGAAAGACAGGATATATCGGAATATTATTTGGAACAATTGTTTTCTCCCCTTAGAAAAGCAAAGCTGATTAAAAGTGTAAGAGGAGCACAGGGAGGTTATATCTTAAATAGACATCCAAAGGACATAAAAGTAGGAGATATAATGAAAGTCCTTGAAGGGCCTATAGAAATATCTGAGTGTATAGATGATACTGATGGAAACTCCTGCAATAATATCGAATGTTGTGCCACTAGACTTCTATGGTCTAAAATTAAGGATAGCATAGACAAAGTTATGGAATCCACTACATTGCAGGATATTGTAGATGACTATAACAGTATTAACAAGAAGAACAAAATAGTTAAATAAATATAATCACATATAAATATAACTTCAGTAAATTTACTGAAGTTATATTTTTTTGCTCTCTGGGCACACTAAGATAGTAATCAATTGTAAATTGATAAAGGGGTGCCAATTTGTATAGGATAAGAAATTTCATTTTTACAGAGGTTATGAATTTAAATGGCAAGAATCTTGGGTTTGTAGGAGACTTGATTGTAGATTTTAATTTTAAGCTGGTAAAAGGATTTAATGTAATTTCAAATAGTATTTTGAAAAAGGATATAAATGTGTATGTAGAGGATATAGTGAGTTTTGATCCAGTAATTATAGCTATAAAATCAAAACAGGAGGATGTATTAAAGTTTAATGATATAAGGAATATAGATATTGTGGACAACACAGGAAATATTATAGGAAGACTTGAGGACATAGTATTTTATAAGGGAACATTTCGCATAAGAGCATTTATTATATCAAGAGGATTTTTTTATGATATTGCTCATGGTAAAAAAATATTACCGGCAAAAGATTTGATATTAGGTGAAAAAAATATTTTATATAGAAGAATTCATAAAATATGAAGGGAAATAAATATGAAAATTAATGGAAAAGATATATCAAAAAAACATATAATAAAATACAGTTTGATATTTTTTATATTAATTACAGTTGCTATATTTTTTATACACAATCAAATATTAAAGGAAATCGGCTATTTGATAATAATATCATTCTTAGTATCATATACGTTGAAACCATTTCAAACAAAATTAATGGATATGGGTATAAATAAATCAATATCAGCTTTAATACTCATAGGTGGAATTATATTTGTGGTTGCAGGAAGTTTATTTGTAATAATACCATATTTTATGAAGGATAATTTAAATATACGAAATGCATTGAATAGCATACAAAATCTAATAGATGTTGTATATATAAAGTTAAAACCTGCTAAAAACAATGATACTACCTTTTATATTATTAGTAGTAATTTATACAATAAATTAAATACTGTTATACAGGGATTATCTGTTAAAATTTGTGATGCTGCTGTAAATTTAAGTGGAAGCCTTCTATATATGATAATAGTTCCCATAATTGTTTATTATTTTTTGGCGGATGGAAAACTTATAAAGCATGGTTTGTTAAATCTATTCCCTGTAAAAAGTAGAAGCTCAATAGTAAAAATAGGATGTCATGTAGATAAAATACTTGGAAGATACATATTGAGTCAGTTGATTTTAAGTTTATTTGTTGGAATAGTTACATTTATTATATTAACACTGCTGAAAGTGGATTTTCCATTTATATTGTCTTTAATAAATGCATTTTTTAATATAATTCCTTATTTTGGTCCTATATTCGGAGCGGTTCCTGCAATTTTTATGGCATTTACAAATTCACCGAAAACTGCAGTTGAAGTTATAATATGTCTTTATGTACTCCAACAGTTGGAAGGAAATATATTATGTCCAAAGATAACTGGAGATAGTATAAGCATGCATCCACTTACAGTAATTATATTGCTTCTCTTGGGTGGGAAGATTGCTGGATTTATTGGAATGGTAGCTGCAGTTCCATTGGGGGCTGCAATAAAGGTAATATATAAGGATTTGAACTATTATATATTCTAAAGTTTATTGACATTAAACTTTATTTTATTTATAATTTTATAGTAAATGAATATTTGAACGATGATTGGAACTAGTAGGCATATTTGTATATGTAGAGAGGAAGTGGAAGGTGAAAACTTCTTAATGAATTTGCTGAAGCTATCTATGAGTTTTTGTATGAGAGTGACATAGGCAGTTTTTAAGTTTTATGTTTATGTAATTAGGGTGGTACCACGGAATGGCTTTCGTCCCTTTAGGGATGTAGGCTTTTTTATTTTGCAGTGGATACTTAATATAAAAGAAGGAGAGATACATATATGGAAAATTTAGGATTAAATAAAATTAGAGAAATGTATTTAAGATTTTTTGAAAGTAAAGGGCATTTAAGATTGCCAAGTTTTTCTTTAGTTCCTAAGCAGGATAAAAGCTTGCTTTTAATAAATGCAGGAATGGCACCTCTTAAACCATATTTTACAGGGCTTCAAGTACCTCCACGAAAGAGGGTTACAACCTGTCAGAAATGTATAAGAACTGGCGATATAGAAAATGTAGGAAAGACCTCAAGACATGGTACATTTTTTGAAATGCTTGGAAATTTTTCATTTGGAGATTATTTTAAAGATGAAGTTATACCATGGGCATGGGAATTTATAACGGAAGTTATGAAATTACCTAAAAATAAACTATATGTTACTATATACTTGGATGATGATGAAGCGTATGATATATGGACTAAAAAGACAGATATTGATCCATCTAGAATTTTTAGACTTGGCAAGGAAGATAATTTTTGGGAACATGGAGCAGGTCCATGTGGACCATGTTCAGAAATCCATTTTGATAAAGTTGGAATGAAAATAAATAGTGCTGAAGAATTTGTTAAGGCTGGAGACGAAGACAAGGTTGTTGAATTGTGGAATTTGGTATTTACACAATTTGATAAAGATGAAGATGGAAATTATAATAAACTTCCAAATCCAAATATAGATACAGGTATGGGATTGGAAAGAATGGCAACGGTAATGCAAGGAAAAGATAGTATTTTTGAAGTGGATACTATACAAAACATATTAAAAGAAATATGTAAGATTTCAAAGAAACAATATGGAGTCGATAGAAATTTTGATGTATCGTTAAGGGTTGTAACAGATCATATAAGAAGCATTACTTTTATGATAAGCGATGAAATATTGCCATCAAATGAAGGAAGAGGATATGTTCTCAGAAGGCTTCTAAGAAGAGCTGCAGTTCATGGAAAATCTCTTGGTATAGAAGGAGCTTTTTTATATGAACTGACTGATGTGGTTATAAATAATTCATTTGAAAATTATCCTGAATTAAAACAAAAAAGTAGTTATATAAAAAAGATAATAAAACTTGAGGAAGAAAGATTTGATGAAACTATAGACAGTGGTATGTCCATACTTGATTCTTACATGAAGGATATTGAAGATAAAAAAGAAAAAAATCTTTCTGGAAAAAAAGCATTTAAATTATATGATACATATGGATTCCCTATAGAACTTACAGAGGAAATATTGGAAAAAAACAACATAGGTATAGAATTGGAAGACTTTGAAGAAGAAATGCAGAAACAAAGGCAAAGGGCTAGATCAGCTAGAGAAGAAACCAATTATATGGGATCTGAAGATACTATATTGAATAAAATTCCTCTTGATATTGATACAAAATTTGATGGGTACACAAAGTTAGAGTTGGATTCAAAAGTTAAAATTATTGTAAAAAATGAAGGAATGGTATCAGAGTTATCTAAGGGAGATAGTGGTGTAATAGTTACGGAGGTTACTCCTTTCTATGCTGAAATGGGAGGTCAGGTAGGAGATACTGGAGTAATATATAATGATAAATTTAAAGCTGAAGTATTAAATTGTAAAAATAATGTAGCTGGAAAAATACTTCACTTTGTTAAGATAATACATGGAAAAGTAAATGTTGATGACACTGTAAGCTTAAGTGTAGATGAAATTAGAAGAAATAATATAAGAAAAAATCATACTGCTACTCATATTTTGGATGAAGCTTTGAGGAAAGTTTTAGGGCCGCACGTTCATCAATCAGGATCATATGTTGATGATAAAAGGCTAAGATTTGATTTTAATCATTTTGAACCTGTAAGTTATGAACAATTATTTAAAATAGAGAAATTAGTAAATAAAATCGCTATGGAAGCATATAGTGTAAAAACTGATATTATGTCTCTGGATGAAGCAAAGAAAAGTGGAGCTATAGCACTATTTGATGAAAAATATAAAGAAAAAGTAAGAGTGGTTTCTGTAGGACATTTTAGCCGTGAACTCTGTGGTGGTACTCATGTAAGTAATTCTGGAAAAATAGGATTATTTAAAATAATATCTGAATCTGGAGTTGCATCTGGAATAAGAAGAATAGAGGCAGTTACAGGAAAATATGCACTTGAATATATAGAAGCTAAAAGTGATATACTAAAAAATATAGCAGATAAATTTAAATGTTCAGAAAAAGAAATACTTCATAAACTGGATATTCTAATGGAAGAACAAAAGCATAGACAAATAGAAATAGAACAATTAAAATCAAAGCTTGCAGGCAATTCTGAAGCTGACATATTAAATAGTGAAAAGAATATGGGGGATATTAAAGTATTTACTGGAATACTAAATGAGGTAGATGGGAATGCACTTAGAGATCTAGCTGACAGAATAAGAGACAAATATGAAAAATCAGTTATAGTATTGGGAAGCAATGTGGATGGAAAAGTTAAATTACTTGCCATGGCATCTAAGGCTGCAGTAAAAGATGGAATTCACTGTGGAAAAATAATAAAAGAAATAGCAGTTATCTGCGGCGGAGGCGGCGGAGGAAGACCTGATATGGCTCAAGCTGGTGGAAAGCTTCCTGAAAAGTTAGAAGAGGCTATAGATAAATCTTTATCTATTATACAAAACACAGTTAAATAGTATACATTTTATGAAATATGTTTTATAATATAATTAATAGAATTATTAGCGGGGTGATATAAATGAGTGACGATAATACTATTCAGTTCGATATTTCAGAAAGCAAGAAGGCATTGACAAAAGAGATATTAACTGAGGTTTATGATTCGCTAATTGAAAAGGGATATAATCCGGTAAATCAGCTTGTTGGATATTTGATTTCTGGAGATCCCACATATATAACTAATTATAATGGTGCAAGGTCATTGGTTAGGAAGCTTGAAAGAGATGAGATATTGGAAGAAGTATTGAAGACATATCTGAATATAAAATAGAATGCCTTTATATTTCTCTGCAAGTATGAGCCGACAAACATATTATGGTAAAAGCTAAAAATAAATCTGTAAATTTGAAATCAGTACCTCCCCATCTACAAAAGATGGGGTGAGTTAGCTTTAAATAATTAAATACGGGAGATTAGAATGAGAATACTGGGATTGGATATAGGAGACAGAACTATTGGAGTAGCTGTATGTGATCCACTTGGGATTACAGCTCAGGGAATAACTACTATAAGAAGAAAAAATGAGGATGTTGATATAGAGCAACTAAAAGATATATGTAATAAGTATGATGTAGAATCCATTGTATCTGGTCTACCCAAAAATATGAATGGAACACTTGGACCGCAGAGTAAAAAGGTAATTGAATTTTGTAAGATCATAGAAGAAAGAATTAAACTTCCAATAAAGATGTGGGACGAGAGATTGACAACGGTAGCAGCAAATAGAGCTATGCTTGAAGCGGATTTGTCAAGAAAAAAACGAAAGAAAATAGTTGATAAAATGGCTGCTACATACATATTACAAGGATATCTAGATAGTATTTAAATTACTATTTTTAATATATTCTATGAAAGTTTATAATCGGAGTGAATTCTATTATGGAAATTGATTTGAAAAACATAGTACTTGAAGATGAATCAGGAAATAAATGCAAGTTTGAGTTGGTTACCAAATTTGATATAGAAGATAGAGAATATGTGATTGTAGTTCCAAAAGATGCTAAAAACTCTGGTGAAGCCATAGCACTTAGAATAGACAAAGATATTGATGGAAATGCTATATTATTGACCGTAGAAGATGAGAAAGAATTTTCTTCTGTAGCTAGTGAATATGAAATGCTTTTTAAAGATGATATGCAAAATTAATTATTAAATACTATTTAATTAATATCAAAATTAAAAGCTATGATATCATAGCTTTTAATTTTGATATTAATTGATTTTCAATTGACTATTACTTTTTATAGTATTACACTAAAATATAAATAGAATAAATATAGTTCTCGGCAATGTTGAAATATAACATTATCAGCTGTTTAAAAAATTTTAATTGAAATGAGGTATTATAATGTCAAAGCTTTCGTCTGGAGAAATAGAAAAATTAAAGAATAGTTTAAAAGAAAAGGGATATAAGCTTACACCGCAAAGACGAGCTATTGTTGATATGATAATAAGAAATGAAGGTAAACATCTTACAACAGAAGAAATATATGATTTGGTAAAAAAAGATTGCCCAGAAATAGGGTTGGCAACAGTATATAGAACAGTACAGTTATTAGAAGATATCGGAGTAATATGTAAACTTGATTTAGATGATGGATGCAGTAGATATGAAATAGTCCATGAAAAGGAAATTCATCATCATCATCACCTTATATGTACTAAATGCTCAAAGATAATAGAGGTTCCAGATCATCTTTTAGAGGATTTGGAGTCACAAATAGAAAAAAACTATAATTTTAAAATTTTAAATCATAGTCTAAAGTTTTACGGAATATGTAGTGAATGTTTAAAAAAATCTAAGAAAGTATAGTATAAAGAAAGGAGGATTTTTTTGCGTAAAGAAAGAGATAAAGTGAAAGTTATTCCACTAGGCGGTCTAGGTGAAATAGGCAAAAATATGACGGCTATAGAATACAAAGATGATATAATAGTCATAGATTGTGGATTAAAGTTTCCAGATGATGAGATGTTGGGGGTGGATTTGGTCATACCGGATATTACTTATCTTAAGAAAAATATTGAGAGAGTTAGAGGTATATTTTTAACCCATGGACATGAAGACCATATAGGAGCACTTCCATATGTACTTAAGGAAATAAATATACCAGTATATGGTACGAAATTGACTCTTGGTATAGTGGAAACTAAATTAAAGGAACATAGAATCCTTAGTAAAGTTAAACTTAATTGTGTTAAACCGAAAGATATTATAAGACTTCAGAATATGTCGGTAGAGTTTATAAGAACCAGTCACAGTATAGCTGATTCAACTGCATTAGCTATACACACACCTCTTGGAGTAATACTTCATACAGGAGATTTTAAAATAGATTATACGCCTATTGATGGAAGCTTGATTGATTTAGCAAGATTTGCCGAGTTAGGTAAGAAAGGTGTTCTTCTTATGCTCGCAGATAGTACAAATGTGGAAAGGCCTGGATATACCATGTCTGAAAGGACAGTTGGAGAGACATTTCAAAAGTTCTTTGCAACTGCAAAAAATAGAATAATTGTGGCTACCTTTGCTTCAAATATCCATAGAATACAGCAAATAATAACTGCAGCAGAAAAATATAATAGAAAAGTTGCTATATCTGGAAGAAGTATGGAAAATATAATGGATGTAGCCATGAAACTTGGATATATTAATATAAATAAGAATACACTTATAAATATTGATAGTATAAATAAGTACCCTAACAATAAATTAGTTATAATAACTACAGGCAGTCAGGGAGAGCCTATGTCTGCGTTGTCAAGAATGGCTGCTTCAGAGCATAAAAAAGTAAATATAATTCCAGGTGACAGAATAATAATTTCAGCAAGTGCCATACCTGGAAATGAAAAATTAATATCGAAAGTAATAAATCAGCTATTTAAAAAGGGTGCAGAAGTAATATATGAAGCATTAGCAGATGTTCATGTATCAGGTCATGCTTGTCAGGAAGAATTAAAGTTAATTCATACTCTTGTAAAACCTAGATTTTTTATGCCTGTTCATGGAGAATATAGACATTTGAAGCAGCATGCTGATTTAGCTATGAAGCTTGGACTTCCAGCTAATCATGTTATTATAGGAGACAATGGTGACGTTATAGAATTAACAAGGAATTCTATAAAAAGAGCTGGTACTGTAATTTCAGGTCAAGTGTTTGTGGATGGACTTGGAGTTGGAGACGTAGGCAATATAGTGCTTAGAGATAGAAGACATCTATCTCAAGATGGAATACTTACTGTAGTTGTTACAATTGAAAAGGAAAGTGCAAGCGTTATTGCAGGACCTGATATAATTTCAAGAGGTTTTGTATACGTAAGGGAATCAGAAGATCTTATGGAAGAGGCAAAAGAACTTGTTCGTGGTGTGCTTAAAGAATGTGAAGAAAAGCACATAACTGAATGGGCAAACATAAAATCGAATGTTAAGGAAGTTCTAAGATCATTTCTATATGAGAGAACCAAGAGAAGGCCTATGATTCTTCCTATAATTATGGAAATATGACAATGCTTGTTGTAGAAAGGATATTTTATTATGAGTATATATGATAAGGCAAATCAATTGGCAGAAGAATTGAAAAATTCAAAAGAGGTTGTTGATTTAAGAGAAGCCAGCAAGAATATAGAGGGCAATGAGCCAAATAAAAAAGTATTAGATGACTTCAGAAATATACAGATGGATGCTTATTCAGAGCAAATGAAAGCTGGAAAGGTATCAGATGAAACCATTAAGAAATTCAATGATATAGGAACAATAATATCAAGTAATGAATCTGTAAACCAATATATACAGTCAGAACAAAAGTTTACTGTTATGTGGCAGAAAATATTAAAAATATTAAATGATGCTATAGGTATAGATTTTTCATTTGGAGGATCTAAAAAATAATTTTAAGCAAAATATTTAAACTAATTCTATGTAAGTTGACTTTTTTAGACTATGATATTAAAATAGATATGTTAACTTTAATTGGATACTAAAAGTATCCAATTTTTTTGAATGTTTAGTATAATTTTAATACATTTGATTAGTTTAAGTGTAAAATTGGAGGAATAATAATGAATTTATTTACAAGAAACGATATAAGAAATGTGGCAATAATTGCCCATGTAGATCACGGTAAAACCACATTGGTAGATGCATTACTTAAACAAAGTCATGTGTTTAGAGATAATGAAAAAGTTCAAGAGAGGGTTATGGACTCAAATGCCCTTGAAAAAGAAAGAGGTATAACTATACTTTCAAAGAATACTTCCGTTATGCACAATGGAATTAAGATAAATATTGTAGATACACCTGGACACGCTGATTTCGGTGGAGAAGTAGAACGTGTTCTTGAGATGGTAGACAGTGTACTTTTACTAGTAGATGCTTATGAAGGACCTATGCCTCAGACAAAATTTGTTTTGAAGAAGGCACTTGAATTAAAATTGAATCCAATAGTTGTTATAAATAAGATAGATAAGCCTAATGCAAGACCAAATGAAGTATTGGATGAAATATTTGATTTATTCGTAGAACTTGGTGCAAATGATGAACAACTTGATTTTCCTGTAGTATATTGCTCAGCTAAAGCTGGTTTTGCAAAATTGGAAATGGATGATGAATCTACAAATATGGACCCATTATTTGAAACTATAGTTAAAAATGTTTCAGCACCAGAGGGATACCTTGACATGCCACTTCAAATGTTAATTACTACTATAGATCATAATGAGTATGTAGGTAGAATTGGTGTTGGTAAAATAAAGAGAGGATCCATAAAGAAGAATCAGCAGGTAGCACTTATAAGAAGAGACGGAAAAATAGAAAATGTAAGAATATCAAATTTATTCCAATACAACGGGCTTAAGAAAGAAGAAACAGATGAAGCCAAACTTGGAGATATAGTGGCTGTTTCAGGAATTCCAGATATAAATATAGGAGAAACCATAGCTGATGCAGCAGAACCTGAGGCACTTCCATTTGTAGCGATAGATGAGCCTACCCTTAATATGTACTTTATAGCTAATGATTCACCTTTTGCAGGCCAGGATGGCGAATTTGTAACATCAAGACATTTAAGAGACAGACTATTTAAGGAATTGGAGACAAATGTATCTCTTAGAGTTGAAGAAACTGATTCGGCAGACTGCTTTAAGGTAAGTGGTAGAGGAGAACTTCATCTTTCAGTACTAATAGAAACTATGAGAAGAGAAGGATATGAACTTCAGGTTTCGAAACCAACAGTTATATACAAAGAAGAAAATGGAAAAAAGCTTGAACCTATTGAGTATCTTACTATAGATGTTCCGGAAGAGTTTATGGGAACTGTTATGGAGAAGCTTGGACCTAGAAAAGCTGATATGGTGAATATGACTTCAGCAGTTAATGGATATACAAGATTGGAATTCAGAATACCTGCAAGGGGACTTATAGGATTTAGAAGTGAATTCATGACTGATACAAAGGGAAATGGAATAATGAATCACGTACTTGATGGGTATGAGGAATATAAAGGTGATATACCTGAGAGAACTAAAGGATCTCTTGTAGCATTTGAAGCAGGAACATCAATAACTTATGGACTGTTTAATGCCCAGGAAAGAGGAGTACTTTTTATTGGACCCGGAGTTGATGTATATCAAGGTATGATAGTTGGAGAATGTTCAAGAGCTGATGATATAGATGTCAATGTATGTAAGAAAAAGCATCTTTCAAATACTAGATCTTCAGGAGCTGATGATTCACTTAAATTGGTACCAGTTACACCAATGAGTCTGGAAAATTCACTGGAATTTATATCATCTGATGAATTGGTTGAAGTTACTCCTAAAAATATAAGGTTGAGAAAGAAAATACTGAATGCTGATTTAAGAAAAAAAGCCATGAGAAGAAAATAATATATAATTGCTCAAAAATAGTGATTTGGAGGAAAAAATGAGTAGTGGTGTTAGTCTTGAATATATAGAGAATTATATAAAATCTTTAATTGGAGAAAGTTCAGGTATATTGAAGGAACTGGAGGATTATGCTAAAGAGAACTCTGTACCTATAGTACAAAAAGAGGTTGGAAATTTTTTAGATTTATTGATAAACATAAAGAAGCCTAAAAAGATACTTGAACTTGGAACTGCTATAGGATATTCTTCTATACTTATGAGTTTAAGTTCTAAAAATGATAGTAATATTACTACTATTGAGAGAAATACTGATATGGTAAATATAGCTAGACAAAATATAGAAAAGTATGGTTTCAAAAAAAACATAAATCTAATAGAAGGTGACTGTCTTGAGGTTCTTTCAAATTTGAGGGACAAATATGATATTATATTCATAGACGCAGGAAAAGGACATTACAATCATTTCTTACCGCATTGTTTAAGACTTCTCGAAGATAATGGAATAATAGTCTCAGATAATGCACTATTTAGAGGAATGGTAGCATCTGATAAATTAGTTGTCAGAAGAAAGATAACTATAGTTAAAAGAATGAGAAAATATTTAGAAATGGTATCTGACAATAAAAAATTTATAACCTCTGTTATACCAATGGGTGATGGAATTTCCATTACAGTTAGGAGAGATTGACATGAAAAAACCTGAACTTTTAGCTCCAGCAGGGAATATTGAAAAATTAAAAACTGCTGTAAATTTTGGGGCTGATGCAGTTTATCTTGGGGGAAGTAGGTTAAATTTGAGAGCATTTGCAGATAATTTCACAGATGAGCAACTTAAAGACGGAGTCGAATATGCACATTGTAGAAATAGAAGAGTTTACGTAACTGTAAATGTATTTCCACATAACGAGGATTTCGAAGGGCTTCCAGATTATCTAAAAAAACTACAGGAAATGAAAGTAGATGCCTTAATTGTATCTGATCCTGGAATAATAATGACTGCTAGAGAAATTATACCGGGTATGGAACTTCATTTAAGTACTCAAGCTAATAATGTAAACTGGAAGTCTGCTCAATTTTGGTACCAACAGGGAATAAAGAGGATTGTTGCGGCTCGAGAGTTGTCATTTGATGATATTCAAGTTATGAAATCAAATTTGCCAGAAGACTGTGAGATAGAGGCTTTTGTACATGGCTCTATGTGCATGTCCTACTCAGGAAGATGTGTTATATCAAATTATATGACTGGAAGGGATGCTAATAGAGGAGCGTGTGCTCAGCCATGTAGATATAAATATTATCTAATGGAGGAAAAGAGACCAGGAGAATATTTCCCGGTATTTGAAGATGACAAAGGTGCATATATATTAAATTCAAAGGATTTATGTATGATAGAACATATTCCAGAACTTATGAATTCTGGTATTGATTCTTTCAAAATAGAAGGACGGATGAAAAGTTCATATTATGTAGCTGCAGTAGTGAAATCCTATAGGCAGGCTATAGATACATACTTTAGTGATCCCAAAAATTATGTTTTTCAACAAAAATGGCTGGATAATCTAATGAAAGTAAGTCATAGAGTGTATTCTACAGGATTTTATTTTGGAAAACCGGATGCCCAGATATATGAAACATCTTCATATATAAGAGATTACGATATAGTTGGTATAGTTAAAGAATATGATAGAAAAAGTAGAGTTGCAGCTATAGAACAGAGAAATAAAGTATATGATGGAGACAAGGTTGAAATATTAAGCACTAGAGGAGATAACTTTTATATATATTTAAATGATATGAAGAATGACAGTGGTCAAAAAATAAACTCAGCACCTAGAGCCCAAATGATATTTACAATTAAGTCCGACAATGATTTAGAACCAGAAGATATGCTTATAAAAGCTAAAGGGAAAAATAAATAATTGTTTATGTGAATAAAATGCCTCATTTTGGACAGAAATTAGTCTAGGTGAGGTGTTTTTTATGTTTGAAATAGATAGAAATAGAATAAGTAAAAGACAATTAAAAATTTTTATAATAATTGCTGTTGTATTTTTCATTCTAGTATTTAAAGTAGTAAAAATTCAACATTTAGATTATGGTGAATTGAGTGTTATGGCTAATTCTCAATATTCATATAATGAAAATACAACAGATGCAAATTTTATGCTATTTGATTCAAATGGAAAGCAACTGTTGGATTATAATAAAAAGTATTATGCTGTTATATGTCCAGATATATTTGTAGGGGATAACGAGGATATAAAATCTGAAAAAATTCTCACCTTGATATATACTCTTAGAAATTATAATAAAGATTATGATCTTTCAAAAATTGGAACTCTGAAGACGAGTCAAAAATTGTATTATGAAATAGATGAAAGTACCTATAATAAGGTAAAAAATTTGAAGGGAATAAAAGGGTTCTATGCTTATAAATATACTCCTGTCAAAAAGGAGGGTGCGTGGAAACTTGAAAATTTACTTATAAACCCAAATAGAACTCAGGATGATTCCAAGAAGTCTAAGGATTCTATTGAGACACAGTTGTACGATAAAACTAAAGACAACAAAATATCTAAAATTGTTTTTCAAAAAGATGTAAACAATAATATAATAGGACAGACAAACAAGATAAATAAAAACAATATAAATGTAAGACTTACACTGGATAGAGGTATTCAAGATAATATAAAGACAATATTAGACAGCTATAGCAATAAAAAGTTTAGTCAGATTGGAGTAGTTCTGATGGAGGCAAACACTGGAGACATAAAAGCTATAGTACAAAAAGATGACAGCAAACCAAATGTGAATTTGGGAGTTTCTACAAACAATGGATTTTTTCCAGGTTCTATATTTAAAATTATTGTGGAAGAAGCAGGATTGGATGAAAATACAATATCACCTTTTGATAAATTTAAATGTACTGGAACTTATGAAAAGAAAGATGAATTGCGTTATGGAAGTATGACACCAGAAGAAGCTTTGACAGTTTCACGTAATGATATTTTTGCTCAAATAGGTACTAAAGTTGGCTTTAAGAGCTTTTTTAAAAATGCCAAAAGCCAAGGGTTATTTGATAAAGTATTGGATTTTGACGGTGAAAAGTCAGGAGCTTTTGAAGTAAAAGAACCTAAAACTTCTGATGGAAGCTTGGGATTGGCTTCTATAGGTCAAAATATAAGAATAACTCCAATTGAAGCAATAAGCATACCAAATACAGTAGTGAATTCAGGTATATATGTAAAACCCCACATAATTGATGCATATGTAGACAATAACAATAAAACATTGGAAAAATTAACATATAACAGCAATCAATTGCTGAAAAAGTCAACTGCAGATGAAATGAAAAAACAGATGATAAGTGTAGTAAAAAACGGTACGGGTATGGCAGCTAATTTAAAGGAGATTGAAATAGGTGGAAAAACTGGAAGTACTGAAAGAATGGAAGCTTCAGGTAAAGACAAATCAATAAAAGAGCATTCTGATGGTTGGTTCATAGGTTTCTTTAATATAGGTGGAAAAAATTATTCAATGGTAGTATTTGTTCAAGATATAAATAAAGATGATGAAAGTGGAGGAAATACAGCTGCACCTATTTTTAGAGATATAGTTTTAAATTTAAAACACAGTATGACAAAAAATTAATTATATATATGCACTTTTTTAAAAGCACCTTCATAATATATTAATAAGCACTATTAGGAGGAGCAGCTGTGTTTTTAACAAATTGCTTATTGGATATTATTAATAACATGTTATTTATGACTGCCTATGTTACAAATAACAATTCATTTCCACAACCTCTAAATAATGAGGAGGAAAAGCACTATTTAACAAAATTAAAAGAAGGGGACCTGTTAGCCAAAACTGTCTTAGTTGAGAGAAATTTAAGATTAGTGGCTCACATTGTAAAAAAATATTCTTATCCGGGGAAGGATATAGATGATTTAATTTCTATAGGAACAGTAGGTTTAATAAAAGCAATAGATTCATTTGATCAATCAAAAGGTACTAGACTTGCAACTTATGCGGCAAAGTGCATTGAGAATGAGATACTTATGCTAATAAGAAACAATAAGAAGATAAAAAGTGAAGTGTACCTTCAAGATCCTATAGGTATTGATAAAGAAGGCAATGAAATATCACTTATGGATGTTCTTGGAAGCGATGAGGATTCAATAGTTGAAATTGTAGACCACAAGATACAGGTAAGAAAATTATACTCAAAAATAAATACATGTCTTACAACTCGTGAAAAGTGTGTAGTAGAGATGAGATATGGACTTTCTGAAAGCAAGCCTAGGACTCAAAGAGAGATAGCAAAGTTGCTTGGAATATCGCGATCCTATGTATCTAGAATTGAAAAGAAGGCACTAAAAAAATTATATAAGGAGTTAAATTACGGTAAGAAGGGAAGTTAATATTCTTAAGATTAAAAAATATATAAAAATTTTTTAATATAATACGAATAATAATAGTGAAATGTATGATTAGCTGAAATATCTTTTGATATGTCTGAAAGGGGAAATAAAGTGGATTCACTAAAATATTTATTAAAAATTACTGTTGAAAAAAAAGCATCAGATTTACATTTAACTGTTGGTATACCACCAGTTATAAGAGTAAATGGAAAGTTGAATAGAGTAACAAATGAAAAATTAAAATCTGAAGATACAGAAAAATATGCAAAGGAGATACTTGAAGACAATTATGACAGTTATATTAAACATGGAGAATGTGATAGCTCATTTTCAGTATCCGGAATAGGAAGATTTAGGGTTAATGTATTTAAGCAAAGGGGAAGTACTGCAATTGCAATAAGGGTAGTAGGATTGAAAATACCAACTTTAAATGAGCTTAATTTTCCAAAAGTATTAAAAGAGCTTACATCATATAATAGAGGATTAGTTTTGGTAACAGGACCAACTGGATGTGGTAAAAGTACTACACTAGCCGCAATGATAAATGAAATTAATTCAACTAGATCAGCACATATAATAACTTTAGAAGATCCAATAGAATATTTGCATAAACACAATAAATCTATTATAAATCAAAGAGAAATAGGTAAAGATACATTTAGTTATTCGAGTGCATTAAGGGCTGTTCTTAGAGAGGATCCTGATATAATTTTAGTGGGAGAAATGAGGGATTTAGATACAATATCTATTGCTTTAACAGCAGCTGAAACTGGACATCTAGTATTTTCTACATTACATACCATAGGTGCGGCAAAAACAATAGATAGAATTATAGATGTATTTCCTCCTCATCAACAGCAGCAAGTAAAAATACAACTAGCTGCTGTTATACGGGGAATAATATCTCAGCAGCTTATAACTAGTGCAGATGGTCAAGAAAGAATTCCAGCTTTTGAAATAATGATATCAACTCCTGCTATAAAAAATATGATAAGGGAAGGCAAAACACATCAAATTGAATCATCTATGCAAACAGGAAGAAAATATGGTATGAAAACTATGGATATATGTCTGTCAGAATTATATAAAAAAGGTTTGATATCTTCTGAGGCAGCACTTGGATATGCAGTTGATAAGGAAATGTTAAAAAGGATGCTGTAAAATAATCCCCTAAATGTTTGCCAATTATTAAAATTTATATTATAGTAATTAATGAACATTTATGATAAAATAACAATAAAGTAAGGGGGATTAGAGTGAACATCTTTAAGGAAATAATTCATAATGCCTCTCGTATTTTAACTTATGGCGTTTACATAATATCATTATATTATTTATGTATATCTTTTTTTGGATTGTGGAAAAAGAAGGATGATAAAGAAGTTAAAGCAAAATTTAGTTTTGCACTTATTGTAGCTGCTCATAATGAGGAAATCGTAATCGATGGTATTGTAGAAAGCTTAAAGGCGCTTGATTATCCAAAAGAATTATATGATATTTTTGTAGTTGCGGATAATTGTACGGATAAGACTGCAAAAAAGGCAAGAGAAAAAGGTGCCATTGTATATGAGAGATTTAATAAAGATAAAAAAGGTAAAGGATATGCCTTGGAATGGATGTTTAACAAGTTATTTAAAATGAGAAAAAAATATTCCTCAGTTGCCATATTTGATGCAGATAATTTAGTACATAAGGATTTTCTAAAAGAAATGAATAAAAAATTATGTGAAGGATATAAAGTTGTACAGGGTTATTTGGATAGTAAGAATCCTCAGGATACGTGGATTACAGGTAGTTATTCTATTGCATTTTGGACTAATAATAGAATGTTTCAACTTGCCAAGAGTAATTTGGGACTATCTACCCAACTTGGAGGAACGGGATTTTGTATAGAGACAAATATGTTAAAAAAGCTAGGGTGGGGAGCTACTTGTCTTACAGAGGATCTAGAATTTACCTGTAAGCTTATACTTCATGGTTATAAAATAGGATGGGCACATAAGGCTATAGTATATGATGAAAAACCCCTTACATTAAGGCAATCATGGAGACAGAGAAAAAGATGGATGCAAGGATTTACTGATGTAGCAAGCAGATATTTTTTTAAATTATTGAAAAAAGGTGTAACAAGTTTTAGTTTTATACCTTTTGATTGTGCCTTATATAGTATTCAACCTATAGTTACAGTTTTGATAGGTATTTCAGCTATAAGTGGGTTAGTACAACACTTTATGGTTACGTATAATGTAATATCGAATTTTAATACTGTAGTGTATTCTATAAACATAAGCCTATTTACTATTTTAACCATAGTTGCTTCTATATTTCAATATGCATATACTCCTTTTGTATTAATTTTGGAAGAAAAATTAAGCTTTAAAATATTCCTATATTACATAATATATCCATTGTATGTATTATCATGGTTTCCAATTTCAATTCAGGGTATTTTGAATAAAAATAACAAGGAATGGAGTCATACAGTGCATACTAGAAGTGTAAAAATGAAGGATCTTAAAAAAGCTAATTAAGATTTAAGTGGATTTTAGGAAAAGGTCTTAACCTTTTCCTTTTACTATATATTGAATAATGTGCTTTGATTATATTTTAGATTTTATCAAAATATGATAAAATAATAAGAGGAAATTCTAATTCTTTGTTGAATATATATGTTTGATGGTTCTCTTACAGGGGGTAAATATTTGATGAGCGATTATATAATAGGAATAGATATTGGATCATTTAATATATGTGCAGCTGCAGGCAAATTAGATAAATACGGTAAAATGCAAATAATGGGAATTACATCTTCTGAGTGTAACGGAGTGAAAAAGGGAGTAGTAGTAGATATAGATAGTACTTCTGAGTCCATAAAAAAGTGTATATATGAATTAGAAAGAATGATAGATATAAAAATACAGGGAGCCTATATTGCACTTCCAGGTGGGTTAAGTGAACTTATGCAAAGTAAGGGCATAGTTGCTGTATCGTCAGAGGATGGAGAAGTAACGGAAAATGATGTAAAAAGAGTTTTAAAAGCAGCAAAAATTATCACAATTCCAAGCGATAAAGAGGTAATAGGGGTAATAGCACAACAATATATAATTGATGGTTATGATAAGATAAAAGATCCTATAGGTATGAGTGGCGTTAGGTTGGAAGTTGATGCACAAGTAATTTTGGCACAATCCACTATAGTGAATAATCTTTTTAAAAGTGTAAATAAAGCAGGAATTAAAGTAATGGGATTAGTTTTTGAACCTATGGCCATATCAAAGGTTGTATTAAAAGAAGAAGAGATTCAAAGAGGAGTTATACTTGTAGATATGGGTGCAGATTCGGTAAATATTTATGATTATGAAGGAGGAAAAATAAACGATATAAATACAATAGGATTAGGAGGAAATACTATAACAAATGATATTTCCGTATGCTTAAAGGTTCCAATATCTTGTGCAGAAAAACTAAAGAAAAAGTATGGGGCTGTTGGATATTTTAATAAAGACAAGTCGTCGAAAATAGAAGTCAACAGCGGATATAATGGTAAAACTCATATAGACTATAATATTCTTGTTGAAGTGATAGAAGCAAGGGTAGAAGAACTGTTGCTTATGATAAATAACAAGTTAAAATTTCTTAAAAATTATGAAAACATATCAGAAATAGTTATAGTTGGTGGTGGAATATCTCAAATAAAAGGTATAGAAGAATTTAGTAGAAAAATATTAGAGAAACCAGTTAGAATTGGTAGTCCAAATTATATAGGAGCATCTAGTCCAATATATGCTGTAGTTGCAGGTATTGTTGAAGATGCAGCTAGTTCAATGAAAGTTAAACATGAAAATAAGATTAATGAATATGAAGATAATAACAAGAAAAGCTATGAAAATTGGACAGAAGCAAGTACTAGGGAAAAAGAAAATTATGAAAATAGTGGGTTTGTATCAAAAATAAAAGAATTTTTTACAGACTTTTTCTAATAGGGAGGGTATTATTGTGCTAGATTTTGATGTTGATGTTCAACAATTTGCTCAAATAAAAGTAATAGGTTGTGGAGGCGGTGGAAACAACGCTGTAAACAGGATGATAACAGAGGGGCTGAAGAATGTAGAATTTATAGCTATAAATACAGATAAGCAGGCGTTAATGCTTTCACAAGCTTCTCAGAAAATACAGATAGGAGAAAAGCTTACTAAGGGTCTTGGAGCCGGGGCAAATCCTGAAATAGGACAAAAGGCTGCAGATGAGAGTAAGGATGAAATATCCCAGGCTATAAAAGGAGCAGATATGGTTTTTATAACTGCAGGTATGGGAGGAGGAACCGGTACTGGAGCTGCCCCTGTAATTGCTGAAACA
The DNA here is from genome assembly GCF_000359585.1 of Clostridium tyrobutyricum DSM 2637 = ATCC 25755 = JCM 11008. Classification (GTDB taxonomy): domain Bacteria; phylum Bacillota; class Clostridia; order Clostridiales; family Clostridiaceae; genus Clostridium_B; species Clostridium_B tyrobutyricum. The sequence continues at coordinate 49,269 of NZ_APMH01000003.1, forward strand.
GCTAAATCTATGGGCATACTTACAGTAGGTGTAGTTACAAAACCGTTTCCTTTTGAAGGAAGAAAAAGGATGATACATGCCGAAGAAGGAATAAATAACTTAAAGGATAGAGTAGATACTTTAGTTACTATTCCAAATGAAAGATTATTGTCTATAGTTGATAAAAAAACTACATTAATGGAGTCATTTAAATTTGCAGATGACGTATTAAAACAAGGTGTACAAGGTATATCAGATCTTATAACTATTCCTGGACTTGTAAACTTGGATTTTGCAGATGTTAGGACAATTATGATAGACAAAGGACTTGCTCACATGGGCGTAGGAAGAGGAAATGGCGATAATAGAGCTCAAGATGCTGCTAAGCAGGCCATATCCAGTCCTCTTCTTGAGACTTCAATAGTAGGAGCTACAGGAGTACTTTTAAACATAACAGGTGGTGCTGATCTGGGATTGCTTGAAATAAATGAGGCTGCAGAAATTGTACAAGATGCTGCAGATCCAGATGCTAATATTATATTTGGTGCAGTTATAGATGAAGACATAAAGGATGAAATAAGAATTACAGTGATAGCTACTGGGTTTGAAGAAGATAGAATTAAATCAAAAGCCAATGATAATTTAAAACAGGATTTAAATAGAAATAAATTTGAGAATAGATTAGATAATGATCGTATTAATAATAAAAACGAGGCAGCTGCCACATCTGAATATAGAGATCTTGATAATGAAGATCTTGAAATACCGGCATTTCTGAGAAGACAGAGAAAATAACAAAAAGCATGTATAGTGTAATAAACTGTACATGCTTTTTTTATTTGTCCATTTCTTATCTACCTTTCGCATAAATTTAAATACTATGGCATATTATAGAAAATAAAAATATTGTATATGATTATAAAATGACAAAATTTTGAAGATAATAAGTATATAATAAAAATAAATATTGGAAAGGATATAGGGGAGATGGTTTATATTGATTGTATTTCTTGATGTCTTAATTTTTATAAATATGGTGGTAAATTTTTTCCTGATGTATATAACAGCTAAAACTCTTAGGGTAAAAACTAAATTAAGATACATGTTCTTATCATCTTTTTTAGGTGCAGTTTATGTCATAACAATAATTTATCCACGTTTTGCAATGTTTTCTAGTCTGTTTTTTAAAATATTAATAGCATTTATATTAATATTAATAACCTTTAGAAATAAGAAAATTATTTTTAATTTTAAGGCTTTTTGCATATTTATAATGTATTCTATGCTTTTAGCTGGAATATGTATGTTCATCCAGTACAATACTAGTACATATAATTTATACGATTTTTCTTATAAATGGCTCTTAGGCTCTATTATGATTGTGTATATTTTAATTGATAGATTAGTTATATACATAAGAGATAGAAAAACGCTGACTACCTTGATTTTTAATATTGATATCATATTGAACAATGGCAGTAAAAAGGTGAAAGCGTTTTTAGATACAGGAAATGAATTAAAAGAGCCTGCTACCAATCTTCCGGTAATAATAGTTGAAAAATCAGTATTTTATAATACTAATATTGAAAATTATGATAAATTCTATATACCATACAGGGTTGTGAATGGAAAGCGAGGTAAATTAACTGGATTTAGACCAAAGGCAGTTAAAATAGATTTAGGGAGAGATACAGAGATAAGAGAAGCTATAATTGCATTTTGCGAGGACAAGCTAAGTGAATTCAGTGATTACCATGCATTATTACCTAGAGGAGTAATTTAGTAATAACTATTTGACAAAAAATAAGTTTGGACATTAGATATAGAATTAAAAACTATGATTAATTGGAGGAAAATTATGATTAAGCTAACTGTATTATTAAACAGGTGCATGTTAAAATTTAAAATTTTTGTAAAAAATTTATACTACATAGGAGGAAGCGAAGTACTTCCTCCACCACTTAGTAAAGAGGAAGAACAGGATTTGGTACTTAAATTGGTATCAGGAGATGAAAAAGTAAGATCCACATTAATTGAAAGAAATTTAAGACTAGTTGTTTATATAGCAAGGAAATTCGAAAATACTGGAGTCAATGTAGAAGATTTGATATCAGTGGGTACAATAGGATTAATAAAAGCAGTAAATACTTTTGATCCCAACAAAAAAATTAAATTGGCAACATATGCATCCAGATGTATAGAAAATGAAATATTGATGTATTTAAGAAGAAATAATAAAGTAAAAGCTGAAATATCTTTTTATGAGCCATTGAATGTAGATTGGGATGGAAATGAATTATTACTGTCTGATATACTTGGCACAGATAATGATATAGTTTATGATTTGATAGAAGATGAAGTAGACAAACAACTGTTAGTTATGGCAATGCAAAAATTAAATGAAAGAGAAAAGAAAATAGTTAATCTGAGATTTGGATTAAATGGGTATACTGAAAGAACTCAGAAGCAAGTAGCAGATATGCTTGGTATATCTCAGTCGTATATATCCAGATTAGAAAAGAGAATAATAAAAAGACTAAAAAAAGAAATAAATAAAATGTTATGAGCATGTCTTTAGTATAAAATATAGCATCTTAGTAAATACTTAAAATGCTATATATTCTAAAGGGGCTGATTGCATGATAATTAACAAGGTTGAAATTTGTGGCGTAAATACTTCAAAATTGCCAGTTCTAAAGGAAAAAGAGATGAAGGAACTTCTTATTAAGACAAGAAATGGAGATCTTAAAGCTAGAGAAAAATTTATAAAGGGAAATTTAAGACTTATCTTAAGTGTAATACAGAGATTTAACAATAGAGGTGAAAATGCAGATGACCTATTTCAGGTCGGATGTGTTGGTCTTATAAAAGCAATAGATAATTTTGATTTAAGTCAAAATGTAAAATTTTCTACTTATGCAGTTCCTATGATAATAGGTGAAATAAGAAGATATCTAAGAGATAACAATTCAATAAGAGTAAGTAGATCACTTAGAGATATAGCTTATAAGGCACTTCAAGCTAGAGATAAGCTTATAAAAGAGAATAATAAAGAACCTACTATATCACAAATATCCAAGGAATTGAATATGCCAAGGGAAGAAGTAGTATTTGCATTGGATGCAATTCAAGATCCAGTATCATTATTTGAACCCATATATAGAGATGGAGGAGATGCCATATATGTTATGGACCAAATAAGTGATACTAAGAATGTTGATGAAAATTGGCTTGAAGATATATCTATAAAAGAGGCAATGAAGAAGTTAAATGATAGGGAAAAACTTATATTGAATTTGCGTTTCTTCGATGGTAGGACGCAGATGGAAGTAGCAGATGAAATAGGAATATCTCAAGCTCAAGTATCCAGATTAGAAAAGACGGCATTGAGGCATATGAAAAAATATATATAATATATTTATATTGTAAGTAATATTAATGGGGGTTACATATAATATGGAGAATAATGAAAATAATATGGAAGAAGAGAATGTTTCATTATATTCATTGGCAAGTTTAATGGCCATGGAGATTATAGACATAAATACGGGAGCAAAACTAGGATTTATAAAAGACTTAAAGATAGATTGTGATGAAAATAGAATTATTTCTATAATATTGCCTTCACAGACATCTAAAATTAGTTTGTTTGGAAAAAGTGAAGACATAGAGATAGCTTGGGAGAATGTAAACAAGATAGGTATAGATGTACTTCTTGTAGATGGAAAAGATATTGTAAATGATTAAAGAATAAGCACAAGGATAATATTATTATTCTCCTTGTGCTTATTCTTTTTAATATATAAAAATGTTTTAATTTGCTATATGATGAAATTAATAAGAAAAAAGTGTATAATATATATAATTATAAAAGAAGGACGTGAAGAGAAGTGAAATGCCCTTATTGTGGTTATACAGATAGTAAAGTTATTGACTCAAGATCTACTGAGGACAGTAGAGCCATTAGAAGAAGAAGAGAATGTCTCGGCTGTAAAAAGAGATATACCACATATGAAAAAATTGAAGACTTGCCTATATTAGTTATAAAGAAAAATATGGATAGAGAATACTTTGACAGAAATAAAATATTAAATGGTCTTATAAAAGCATGTCAGAAAAGACCTGTTTCCAGAAAACAACTTGAGGGTATAGCAGATGACATTGAGAAAAAGATAAACAATAAAATGATAACCGAAATAAGTTCAACAGATATTGGAGAATTGGTCATGAGAAGTCTTAAGGAAATAGATGAGGTTTCATATGTAAGATTTGCATCTGTATATAGGCAATTTAAAGATATAAATACTTTTATGGAGGAGATAAGGAAGCTTATTTCAAAAGAATAAAATATATATAGGTGGATTTTTAATTATAATTTAACATAAACTAAACAATTTCTTTGTGATTAGTTGGTATAATAAAATTAATCCATTTTTATAATTAAAGGATAAGTATTGACAACTACTAGTTGCGGTTGTTGATACTTATTTTTTTCAAATTAAATAAAAATATTTTGTCTGTATTTATGCAAATTTAACATAAATACAATTTTATTTTAATACTAGAAACTTAAAATAAAATATATAAGATAAATAAGGGTCATATATTAAAATCAAAAGGGGAAATAAAAATGGACAGTAAATTAGCTACATGTAAAATAATAACTGATTTAAAAAATTTTAATATATTAATTGACTTTTTTATTGAAAATATACCATCTGAAATTGAAAAGTATAACTACATTAAGATAGTTAGTTCTTTTATTACTAATAACATACTTAGTTTTGATATCATATATTCCTGTTCAGATAAGATTATAAAAAGTATATTTGAAAATGTATTTAAAAATATAGTGAAACGAATAATATGCGATTCACCAGAATTTACAATTGAGATTCAAAATATCAGCTAGATAAAATGCACTATTATTTTACCTAGCTGATATCTTTTAGTTGTAATGGAAAAGGGTAGTTAATATATGGACTTAATAGGATTATTAATTATATTTAACAAATAATTATTAAGACAGTTGGTGTAGAAATGAATCTAAAATATAAATATGAACTGGAAAAAATATTAAAAAGTGAAAGTATCAATACTGTATTTCAACCTATCATATCTCTTGAAAACGGCTCTGTTATAGGTTATGAAGCTTTAAGTAGAGGACCGGAAGATTCACCTTTGCATTTACCAGAGAATCTTTTCTCAACTGCGGAAGAATGTGATAGAATATGGGAACTTGAATTATTATGTAGAGAAAAAGCTATTGAAAGGGCAAAGATGATAGATAAAGATAAATTACTTTTTATAAATGTAGATCCTAAAATATTTAAGGATGAAAGATTTAGAAAGGGATTTACTAGGGAGTTCTTAAAAAAACATAGATATGGGAACAGGATATTCAGGACTCAAGACACTAATGGAGACAAAACCCCACTACATTAAAATAGATATATCGTTTATAAGTGTAATAGATAAAGATGAATTTAAACAATAGCTTGTAAGGAATTTTGTGTCATTAGCACATTTTACAAATATGAAGATTATTGCAGAGGGAATTGAAACTGAAAAAGAGCTTCTAAAATTAATAAATCTTGGAGTTTCAACAGGTCAGGGATATTTACTTCAGAGACCATATAAAAAATTTCTTGATATATCTGAAGATATAAAGAAGAAGATAATCAAGTATAATAATATAAGGCAAAATCAACTCAAATCTGAAATAAGCTATATAGGTAATATTGTACAAAAAAATCCAACATTTTCTTTAACAGCCTCTAACAAACAGGTGAAAAAATTTTTTGAATTTTCAAGTGTTACAGGTGTATGCATTGTAAAGGATAATTATGCAGCATAATCTTGATTATATACTTGCTACTCAATATGGTAATTCCGTTTTTTTAAAACGTCCTGTATCATTGATTATGGATTCATCTCCATTAATATTCGATTACTACAATACTATAAGTAATGTATCCAAAATTGCAATGTCAAGGGATTCTAAAAGAATATATGACTATGTTATAGTTACAAAAGAAAATAAATACTGTGGAATTGTGACTATTAAAAATTTACTTGAGTATACTGTAAAATTTGAAAAAAATAATGCAAAAAATCTTAATCCTCTAACAGGACTTCCTGGAAATAAAATTATAAACACAACTCTTAATAATATTTTGAACTGTGACAGTAACTTTTTTTGGTTTACGCTGATTTAAATAATTTTAAAGTAATAAAAATGAGTAAGGAATATCAAAATGACGGAATCAAAATCAAATCCTATATAAAAAATTTTTATGTTCTTACTGATGATATAAATTCGTCACAGCAGCAAATTTCAAATGTAATTAGTGGTATTAATGATTCTGTTGGAAAATGTACAGATGCGGCAATAAATATACTTGACAATATGAATTTAATAGAACAGAAAAATGCAGATATATCTTTAGATACTGTTGAAAATGCCAATAATGCAAAAAAACTTATTGACATAGTAGATCAATTTAAAGTTAAAATTAAAATTAAATAAAAATATGAGGACAATAGCTTAACAATAAGCTATTGTCCTTTATAGTTAATTTAATGACTTTTGTTTTGAAGATCTTATAATAATTTCTGATGAGATAAATGAAACAAGTGGTACTGTAAAAATTATTGCCATACTTCCAGTTAATCCCTGGATTATTTCCAAGCTTACCATGTCCATGTTGATAAGTTGATTATAACTGACATTGTAGGAATAAATTATTATAATCATGGTAAGAGATGCTCCTGCAAAGGCTAAAATCAAGGTATTTGCCATAGTACCCATCATATCTCTTCCTACATTCATTCCTGATCTGAATAGTTCTTTTTTATTCATACCGGGATTAGACATATATATCTCCTGTATGGAAGAAGCAATTGATATGCTTAGATCCATTACAGCTCCTAAAGACGCTATTAGAATTCCTGCGGCCAATAATTCATGTACCTTCATACCAGATACATTCGAAATCATATTCAAGCTTTCTACATCAGTTAAATTGAGTCCTGACAAGTGAGAAAAATGTCCTAAGATGGCTTCAATTATACCTGCAATTATAACTCCGGATATAGTGCCCAATATAGCTGATAAAGTTTTTGCACTCCAGTTATTTAATAAAAACAGTGAAACACAACTTGTTATAATTATTATAAGTATTGCAGCGAAAATTGGAGAGTATCCTCTATATAGCATAGGAACAAATAAAAATATTATACATGCTAAAGTAAAAACAAGACCGATAACAGACCTAAATCCTTTCTTACCACCTATTATACAAAGAGCGGCAAAGAAAATGAATATAAATATATATTGTGTTTTGGCTCTATAGTAATTATATATTGATACACTATAGCTGCCTCCATTAGCTGTAGATATTTCTGATACTATTTTCATATTTGGTTTTAAATATACATTGTGTGTATCACTTAAATAATTTGTTACATTTTTGATTTCACCTTTATGCTCTCCTGTAAGAATTTTAATTTGAGATTGTTGGGTGCCAAAATATGTATTTTTAGATTGCTTGAATTGTTTTAAAGATATGTTTTTTACTGATAATACTTGTGCTTTTTCATACTTCACATAGGATTTCCCATTTTGTTTGTTGTATGTTACAGGATGGCTTACATTAAAGTGGTATAAAAAAATGCCAAATAGCAGTGCAGCTATTACAAAAATTGATATTTGAAATATTTTTGAAGATTTAATCATGATATTCCTCCGTTTTATATTTATATATTTTTTAATTTTATAATAGCAATGCAAGGTAGTGATAAAGATTGTGTAAAATTTAAGTTAAATACAAAAATGTTATTATTGTTTTACATGAATTTTACATGAACAAGACAGAAGAAATAAATAAGTGGTGATAAAATGCGTATTGTATGCAATTAATAAATGTTAACCAAATCATATAAGGGGGAAAGTTCATGAATCAGCATCTTAAAAAATTGGTATCAAAAACAGCATCATTCATGCTGTGCTTTTTAGTTGTGTCTTCAGGTCTTATGGTTCCAATGTCTGCCAGAGCAGCTGAAAATACAGAAAAAAGTCAATCAGTTACATTAGAAGGAACTAATCCAGATATAAAGGATATAACCTTTGCACCTGGAGCAGACCAGTCACAGCTAAACTTTGCATGGTATTCAAAGAGTACATCAGATCCACAGGTACAAGTTGCATTAAAATCTGACATGACCGGAAGTACTTTTCCAGAAGACAAGGCAAAGACTTTCAAAGGACAGAAGTCAGAAGGAAATGATGGATACACTTCAAACAAGGTAACAGTAACAGGATTAAAACAGGCTACAGCATATGTATACAGAGTAGGTGACGGAACTAACTGGAGTTCAGTTGACAACTATACTACACAGGATATATCCAAAGGGATCAATTTCCTATTTGCAGGAGATCCACAGATTGGTGCCAGTGGTGATATAGCTAAAGATGGAGACGGCTGGGTAGATACATTAAATAAAGCTTTAGCTAAATTCACAAATACAGATTTTATAATGTCAATAGGAGATCAGGTAAACAACGGTAAGGAATCCAAGGATGAAAATGGATCAGTTAAAAATGAAGGAGAATATGATCAGTTCTTCAAACCTTCCCAAGTTAAAAACACACCTCTTGTAACAATTGCAGGTAACCACGAGGGATATGGCCCTGGACATAGTACACATTTTAATTACCCTAATATGTCCGATAAATATGGTATATTCAGCAACAATGGATTTGAATCAGACAAGAGTAATGGAACTACTGGAAATGACTACTATTATGTTTATGGAAATACACTATTTATGATGCTGAACAGTAATGATATAAATGCAGAAGACCACAAAGCATTTATGCAGCAGGCAATAGCAGCAAATCCAAATGTAAAATGGAAGATAGTAGGAATGCATCATTCAATCTACAGTTCTGCAAATCATGAAAAAGATGATGATATAGCTCAAAGAAGACTTACACATCCGGAAGTTTTTGAGGAACTTGGAATAGATGTAGTATTGGATGGACATGACCACTGTTATACGAGAAGTAATCAGATGTTAGGTGGAAAAGCAGTTAGTGTTGAAGATTCAAAGGATGGAAAAGTTACAAATCCAGAAGGAATCCTTTATGTAACAGCAAACTCAGCAAGTGGAAGTAAGTACTATGAAATAAAGGAACCCGACCAGAAAAACTACTATGAAGCTGTAAAATGGCAGGATCACGTTCCAACATTTTCAAATGTAAGTATAGATGATAATAACTTTAAAATTACAACATATAGAACTGATAATATGGAAGTTGTTGATACCTATACTATAACCAAGACAGAATCACCTAAACAGGTAAGATTGGGTGGACAAAATAGATACGAGACTTCAGCAAAAATATCACAAAATAAATGGACTAGTGCTGATTCAGCAGTAGTGGTTTCTGGAGAAGCATTTGCTGATGCACTTAGTGCAGCACCTTTTGCAAAACAGATAAATGCACCAATATTATTAACTTCAAGCAACTCACTTGATAATAATACATCATCAGAACTTTCAAGATTAAAAGTTAAAAACGTATATATAATTGGAGGTACTGGAGTTGTATCAAGTTCAGTAGAAAATGCTGTAAAGAAAATGAAAATAAATGTACAGAGAATATCGGGATCAGATAGATATGCTACTTCACTTGAAGTTGCTAAAAAGATAAGCAAACCTGAACAAATATTCATAGCTTCAGGACAAGGCTTTGCAGATGGGCTATCAATATCATCCTATGCAGCTTCATCGGGAAGTCCGGTACTCTTGATAAATGGAAATAAGCTAACTAATGCTACTTTGCAATATGTAAAAGACAATAGTAGTAAAATGTATGTAGTTGGTGGAACTGGAGTTGTAAGTGACAGTGTAGTTAAGACTCTAGGAGCTGCAAGAATATCAGGAAAAGATAGATATACTACAAATCTTGCTGTATTAAATAAATTTAATGATAAATACAATTTATCAAATATTTATATTTCATCAGGAAATGATTTTGCAGATGCTCTCTGTGGATCTTCTGCAGCAGGCAAGGAAAAGGCACCAATCATACTACTCAATAGAGATGGTAATTCAAATGATTTAAAAACTTATATTAAATCAGGATTAGCAACTGTAAATCAAATCTATATTCTCGGTGGAGAAGGTGTAGTATCTCAAAATACTGTTGATAAACTTCTGCAATAAAAAATCAATTTAATAAAGGGTATTTACCCTATAAGCAGGTATAGTAAACAAGCTATACTTACTTATAGGGTTTTTATATTATATTTTCTATGTTAAATTTAAGTTAACAAATTTAAATTATATATATAAAGTGTAATTCATAAATAAATAATGTTAAAATATTGATTGAAGTATTAATTAATCATAAATTTTGGAGGATAAAGATGGAAAATATTTTAATCGAGGGATATGAATTTATAAAAATAGATTTAGGTGGAGCAACGGCTGTATTTTCAACGGCTAAAAATAATTTAGACTTTAATAAGGCAACAGTTTCAGGTAGAAGAAATATGGAAAATTTAAAAAAGTGGTTTAAATTAAAAAATGTAGGATATTTAAGCCAGGTTCATGGAGATAAATTGATTATCTATAAAAATAAAATAGAAGATGCAGATGGAATATTTACCGGAGAATCTAATATAGCAGTGGGTGTATTTAATGCAGATTGTGTTCCAATTCTTTTGTATGACAAGGAGAAAGGTATAATTGCTGCCGTACACAGTGGTTGGAGAGGAACATATAATCTTATACTTTCTAAAGCCATTGAAAAATTAGAAAGAGAATATAAAAGTAATGTTGAGAATATTAAGGTGTACATTGGACCACATATAGGGGTATGTTGTTATACTGTTGGTGAGGAATTAATTGCTAAATTTAAAAATTCAATGTTTTATAAAGATAAAGATATATTTGTTAATAATAATTTAGATTTGAAGAAATGTTTATTGTATCAATTAAAAGATAAAGGAATTAAAGATAGAAATATAAATTGCCTAGATATATGCACATCTTGTAGCAGTGAATATAAACTACATTCTTATAGAAAAAACAAAAAATGTGGCAGACAATTTTCATTCCTATATTTGAATTAGATTATACACGCAAAATAAATTTTTTGAGCTGATATAAATGGAGGTATATTATGTCACAAGATAAAATATTAATAGTAGATGATGAAGAACATATATGTGAGTTAATCAAATTTAATCTCGAGAATAATGGATATAAAACTATAATATCCCACAATGGAGTGGATGCAATATCAAAAGTGGAAAAAGATATGCCTAATTTGATATTACTTGATTTAATGTTGCCAGGGATGGATGGATATGATGTGTGTAAAGAAATAAAAAGAAATCCTAATTTATTCTCTATTCCTATTATAATGATAACTGCTAAGGGAGAAGAATTTGATAAAGTACTGGGATTAGAACTTGGAGCGGATGATTATGTTACTAAACCATTTTCTGTAAGAGAATTGTTAGCCAGGGTGAAAGCAGTACTTAGAAGAACTACAGTGAAAGAAATAAATAAAAGTTATGCTTTTGATAACATAAATATAAATTTTGAAAAACATGAAGTATTGAAAAATAGTGAAAAGATAGAATTAACTCTTAAAGAATTTGAACTTTTGCAAATTCTTATAAAAAATAAAGGAAGAGTTATGACACGAGACTTTCTTTTGGATAAAGTATGGGGTTATGAATATGTAGGTGAGACAAGAACTGTAGATGTTCATATAAGACATATAAGACAGAAAATTGAAGATGATGATAAAAACCCTAAATATATTGAAACTATTCGAGGAATAGGATATAGATTTAATTCTGAAAATTAGTGGTGATTTTATGAAAAAAAAATTAATGATATATATGCTTGGAACACTTGTAACTAGTCTTATTATAATGACTATCTTGTTTATAATAATTCAAAATCATGAATATGTAGAAAACATGAAACGCACTTTGAAAATAAACAATCAAATTATAATAAATACTCTTGAAATGAAAGACGATAAAGATAAAAGTGAATTTTTAAAAAATAATTTTAAAAATGGAATTATAAGGGATACATATATAAATAGAAATGGTAAGGTAATAAGTGATTCAGTAGCACATGAACAATATATGGAGAACCATAATTCAAGAAAAGAAATAGAAGAAGCCAGAAAAAATGGAATTGGATATGACATAAGAATAAGTGTAACTACAAAAAAAAATACACTCTATTTTGCAACTAGGATGAAAGATGGATATATAGTTAGAAGTTCTATGACAATGCAGGTAGTAAAAGGATTTGAAAATGCATATCTTAAATACTACATTATAATAATGATGCTTTCTATAGGTATATCTATTCTACTTTTAAATAAGTTTTCTAAATCTATAGTTGGACCTGTCAAGAAACTTCAAAAAATAACTTTTGATATGGCTAATGGTCAATTAGATAGGAGAGTCAATATAAGAAGTAAAGATGAAATCGGAAAATTGGCTAATACTTTTAATAATATGGCAGATAAACTTGAATTAATATTAAATGATTTTGCATCCCAGAATAACCAACTTGAGGCTATATTGAAAAGTATGGATAGTGGAGTTATTGCAGTGGATACTAATAATAAAATAATAATGATTAATCCATACGCTAAAGATATGTTTAGAATAAATAGAGATATAATCGGAGAAAATTTAATGGACAGTATAAGAGATTTTGAATTAGAAGATATATTTAAATATGACGATACAGATTATAGAGAAATAAAAATATTGTGGCCAAAAGAAAGAAATTTGAGGGTGAAAACTGCCAATATAATAAACGGAGATCATAATAGAATTGGTACAGTAGCGGTAGTTCAGGATATAACAGATATTAAGAAGCTGGAAAACATGAGATCTCAATTTGTAGCTAATGTTTCTCATGAATTGAAAACGCCATTGACTTCCATAAGAGGTTTTTCTGAAACACTAAGATATGTGAAAGATGATAAGAATAAAAATAAGTTTTTAAATATAATAGATGATGAGGCCAATAGATTAACAAGACTTATAGATGATATTTTAACACTTTCCAATATAGAGAACAATAAAGAAGTTGTAAAAGATAGAATTGATATAAATTCTGTAATAAGAGATGTATGTTATCTTATGTCGAGTTCTGCTAAGAAGAAAGACATACATATAGAAACTAATATTTCAGAAGTACCTGATATTTATGGAGATAAAGACAGATTTAAACAGATGATAATAAACCTTATAGATAATGCAATTAAATATTCTGATAATGGTGGTAGAGTAAAAATAGGTACAAAATTTGATGCGAATAAGTCCATAATATGGGTAGAGGACAATGGAGTTGGAATATCTGAAGAACATAAACAGAGATTGTTTGAAAGATTTTATAGAGTAGACAAAGCTAGGTCAAGAAGTCAAGGTGGTACAGGACTAGGACTTGCTATAGTTAAACATATTGTAATTTCTTTTAATGGAAAAATAAAAGTTGAAAGTAAGATTGGAGTAGGCAGTAAATTTATTGTGCAAATTCCAGTAAATTAATAATTTTAATACAACGCTAGCTTAACTTAAAGCTAGCGTTAGTTTTTTCATCAAAAATTTAAAATAAAAGATAACTTTAAATAGAAATAATCTTTTATACTCATAAAGATGAATGGCTAAAACACTCACCTCATAGAAGTATACAGACTTTTTGGGAAGAGTCAAGCCCCTGCCATTGTTAAATTTAATTAACATAGCAATAATAAATCATTAACTTTTGTGTAATAATATTATATATGTACTAACTATGGTTATAAAATATTCCAATGCAAATTTGAGGAGGTCTATAATTATTATGAAGAAAAAAAGTTTAAAAGCTCTTGTTGTAGCTATGGCAATTACAGTATTAGCTGGAGCCTTTACAGGATGTGGATCCACTTCTACTAGTAAAGATGGAGGGACTAAAGGTACTGAGACAAAAAAATTATCTGGATCAATAACATTGGCAGGCTCTACTGCATTACAGCCATTGGCAGAACAACTTGGCAAAACTTTTATGGATAAAAATTCAGGTGTTACTGTAAATGTACAAGGTGGCGGAAGCGGTACTGGATTAAACTTGGCATTAAATGGAACTGCTGATATTGGTAATTCTGATGTTGCTGCAGAATCAAAATTATCTCAAGATAAGGCAAAACAGTTAGTAGATAATAAGGTTTGTGGTATAGGATTTGCTGTAGTTGTAAATTCTTCTACTAAAGTTGATAGCTTAACTAAAGATCAGATTCAGAAGATATTTACAGGAGAAATAACAAACTGGAGTCAGGTTGGAGGAGATAATACTCCTATACAGGTTATTAATAGGACTAAGTCATCTGGTACTAGAGCTACATTTAAGGATACTGTAATGGGTGGAAAAGATGAAAAAGAAGGTCTTGGTACAACACAGGATTCTAATGGAAATGTAGAAAATGCTATAAAAACTACAAAAGGATCTATAAGTTATTTAGCATTATCATACTTGTCAGATGCGGTTAAACAAAATGTAAAACCTTTAAAGATAGATGGCGTAGAAGCTACTAATGAAAATATAGAAAGTGGAAAATATCCATTCTGGTCTTATGAACATATGTATACAAAAGGAGAACCAAAGGAACTTTCAAAGGCATTTATAGAGTATGTATTAGATGATGCCAACAAAGAAACAATAACTAAGCTTGGATATATTCCAATGAGTGATATTAAAGCAAAATAGTAATTTTCTGTAGGTTGACTGTTTTCAAACACAGTCAACCATTTGTTGAGTTTTTCTAAATTATTACAACACATAATAAAATTAAATTTGAGGTTGATTAAATGAAAAAAAAATCTTTATGGAAGAGTTTGAAAAATGAATATATAGGAAGGGCATTTTCTACATTCTGCGGATTTTTAATTATAATATTAACTCTTTGTATTATAGCTTTTATAGCATCCAAGGGATTAAACACTTTTATAAAACACGAATATTCAATAACTGAATTTTTATTTAAATCTTCATGGAATCCGGATGCTACTCCTCCTAAACTTGGTGCTCTTGTATTTATTGCAGGATCCACACTTGTTTCTTTGGGAGCAGTTATGATAGCTGCTCCAATAGGTATTTCACTTGCCATATTTATGAACTATATATCTCCAAGATTGGGCTCAAAAGTAATTCAGCCTGCAATTGAATTATTTGTGGGTATTCCATCGGTAGTGTATGGATGGGTCGGTTTTAGTGTCTTGATTCCATTGTTAAAATCAGGATTTGGTGGTATAGGTTTTAGTTTGATTGCAGGTATAATTGTTCTGAGTATAATGATATTACCCACTATTACCAGTATATCTGCAGATGCAGTTAAAGTTGTACCTAAAACTTATGTCGAAGGTTCTTATGGATTGGGGGCTACAAGATGGCAGACTATATCAAAGGTAATAATACCATCAGCTAAAAATGGAGTGCTTACAGGGGTTGTATTAGGTCTTGCTAGGGCCTTTGGGGAGGCTTTGGCGGTACAAATGGTAATCGGTAATGCAATAAAGTTTCCTCATGGACTATTGAGTCCAACAGCAACTTTAACTAGTATACTTACTATGGACATGGGTAATACTGTATCTGGAACTGCCTGGAATGATGCACTTTGGTCACTAGCATTATTATTACTTATAATATCTTTTGTATTTATTATTATAATAAGATTAATTGGAAAAGGGAGTGAAATTAAGTAATGAAAGCTAAGCTCAAGGATAAAATCTGGACCAAAGTTTTATATGTAATATCCGGTTTTGTAATATTACTCTTATTTGCCTTAATAATATACATATTATTTAAAGGTGTTGGATTTTTCAAGCCATCCTTCCTATTTGGAAATGCTAAATATGGTGAATCTGGAGGAGGTATAGGACCTCAGCTTTTCAATTCCTTTTATATGCTTGTTGTAGCACTTATTATAAGTGTGCCATTAGGAGTAGGGGCAGGAATATATTTAGCTGAATATACAAGAAAAGGAATAATATTAAATATAATAAGACTTTGTATAGAAACAATGTCATCCCTTCCTTCTATAGTAGTAGGATTATTTGGACTCCTTGTATTTGTCAGCATGACTAATTGGGGATTTACCCTTTTATCAGGTGCACTGGCAATATCTGTACTCAATCTTCCAGCACTTACCCGTGTAAGTGAGAATGCCATAAGAGAGGCTTCAAAGCCTGTGAAAGAAGCTAGTCTTGGATTGGGAGCAACGAGGTGGCAGACTATATCAAAAGTAGTTCTTCCATCTGCAATACCTGAAATTTTGACCGGAATAATACTGGCTTCTGGAAGAATATTTGGAGAAGCTGCCGCACTTTTATATACTGCAGGTATGAGTGCACCAAGACTGAATTTTGCAGCTGACAATTTGGCAAGCAGTACATCACCATTTAGTTTGTTTAGACCTGCTGAAACTTTGGCAGTTTATATATGGAAATTGAACTCAGAAGGTATGGTACCTGATGCTGCACAAATTGCAAATAAAGCTTCAGCAGTTTTAGTAATAATGGTACTGCTGTTTAATCTTCTAGCTAGAATATTGGGTAAGAAGATATATGAATCATATACAGGCAAGAAATAAGGAGGAAAGTTTATGTATACAATATATACTAGAGACCTGGATTTATATTATGGAAATACCCAGGCACTTAAGAAAGTAAATTTAAATGCAGAGAAAAATTCTGTAACAGCATTAATAGGTCCATCTGGATGTGGCAAGTCTACTTTTTTAAGAACTATCAATAGAATGAATGATCTTATAGATTCAGTGAGAATTGAAGGAGAAGTTTTTTTTGAAGACAAAGATATATATAAGGATTATGACGTAATAGAATTAAGAAAAAGGATAGGTATGGTATTTCAAAATCCTAATCCCTTTCCAATGTCAATATACGATAATGTAGCTTATGGACCAAGAATACATGGAATGAAAAATAAAAACACATTAGATGAAATTGTTGAGAGAAGTTTAAAGGGTGCAGCAATATGGGATGAAGTAAAAGATAGATTAAACAGGAGCGCACTTGGACTTTCAGGTGGACAGCAGCAGAGACTATGTATAGCGAGAACACTGGCTGTGGAACCAGAAGTGCTTCTAATGGATGAACCAACTTCTGCATTGGATCCTATATCAACGTTAAAAATAGAAGAACTTATGGATATACTTAAGAAAAAATATACTATAATAATAGTAACGCATAATATGCAGCAGGCAGGTAGAATATCAGATTATACTGCATTTTTTTTAAATGGTGAAATAGTGGAGGATGGAAAAACCGAGGAAATATTTTACAAACCAAAGGACAAGAGAACAGAAGATTATATAACTGGAAGGTTTGGATAATATATATAATATAAGCTAAGTAGGGGATGTGATTGTATGACAAGGAAAGTTTTTGATTATGCATTGGAGGAAATGCATAATGATGTTTTAAGAATGGGAAGTATAGTTGAAAAGCAAATTCACCAGTGCATAGAATCATTGGTACATCAAGATGAAGATTTAGCTAGGCAGGTTATAAAAAATGATGATATGGTAGATGACCTTCAGAAGGAAATTGAGGATAAATGTATAAAACTAATAGGAAAAGAACAACCGCTTGCTATAGATTTGAGAACTATATTTACGACATCTAAATTAGTTACAGATCTAGAGAGAATGGCTGATCATTCTGTTGATATCGCTAAAATAACTCTTAGAATTAAAAATGAGCAATATGATGTAACCTCAATAAATATATCTGAAATGTCTACAATGGTTAACAAAATGATAAAGATGGCACTTGATGCCTATGTGTCCAGGGACATAGAAGATGTATATGCAGCATGTGAAATGGATGATAAAATAGATGCAGTTTTTAAAAATACATTTTCTGAAATACTTGAAATAATGAGTAAGGACAATACAAAAATAAACCAGATGACATATTTCCTATTTGTATTTAAATACTTGGAGAGAATAGCCGATCATGTAACAAATATATGTGAAGGAACTATTTATTTGGTTACAGGAGAACAAAAAGATCTAAATGATTAAATATTATATTTTAAAGGTTCAGCTTTATGTTAAATATAGCTGAATTTTTTTATGTACCAAAAAACTTGTATTTTTTTCGACAAAATAGGATATTTTATTATTTTATTATTTATTTACTTTATGGTATACTTTATAAGGTTGCAACAAATATTTTCAATAACCGGGAGGGATATAATGTTCAGTTTTACTCCAAAAGAAGACAAGTTTTATGAATTTTTTGAACAGAGTGCCAATATAGCATATAAAGCAGCTAATTCATTGGTAGAATTTTTAAATGATCTTAAAAATTCAGAAGTAAATATGAAAAAAATAAAGGATATAGAGCATGAAGGGGATAAGAAACAACATGAAATATTGGCCGAATTGAATAAAACATTCATTACTCCAATTGACAGGGAAGATATATATCTTATAGCGAAAGATATGGATGATATTGTCGATTTGATAGAATCTTCTGCAAGTAGATTTGTGCTTTTGAATGTTAATGTTTGTACAGATGAAGCGAGAAAACTTGCACAAATGATTTTGGAATCATGTAAAGTTATTATAGAAATAATGAAAGAACTGAAAAATATGAAGACGAGCAAAACACTTTCTGAAAAAATAATAAGAGTAAATGGAATAGAGGAGAATGGAGATATAATTTCCAGAACAGCTATTAAACAAATTTTTAGAAGCAATATGGAAGTTATTGATATTATAAAATGGAGAGAAATATATCAATATTTAGAAGATACATTGGATTCTTGTGAAGATTTAGCCAATGTTGTTGAAGGAGTAGTAATGAAAAATGCTTAGTAATACTTTTATATTAACTATTGTAATAATTATAATTTCAATGATATTTGATATAATAAATGGTTTTCATGACAGTGCAAATGCAATAGCATGTTCTGTTTCTACCCGAGTATTGTCATTGGAACAAGCTGTGGCTATTTCAGCTGTACTTAATTTTACAGGCGCTTTTATGAGTGTAAAAGTTGCGGAGACTATAGGAAGTGGGATAATTCATCCTGCTGATATAACACAAAAAGTAATTATAGCAGCTTTAATAGGGGCCATAATATGGAATTTAATAACTTGGTATTTTGGAATACCAAGCAGTTCATCACATGCCCTTGTAGGTGGCTTAATTGGATCAGCTGTCGTATACAAAGGGACTTTTCTTATTGTAAATTGGTCAAATCTTTTTTGGAAGGTCATACTATGGCTTATATTATCTCCTGTAATAGGGTTTATAGTAGGATTCATTTTTATGAATATAATAAATGCATTTCTAATAAATAAAAGACCATCTACTGTTACAAAAATATTTTCAAAAGCTGAGATTTTCTCTACCATGTTTTTAGCCTTAAATCATGGAGGAAATGATGCACAGAAAACTATGGGAATTATAACAATGACATTGATAAGTGCTGGATTTATCAAGGAATTTTCAGTACCTTTGTGGGTAAAGGTAAGTTGTGCTCTTGCTATGGCACTTGGGACAGCCCTTGGTGGCAAAAGAATAATTAAGACTATGGGTTCTAAAATGGCAAGGATAGTGCCTGTAAATGGATTTGCGGCAGAATTGGGTGCATCCAGTGTTATATTAACAGCTACTATGTTCCATGCACCGGTAAGTACAACTCATATAATAACTACTGCCATAATGGGTGTTGGTGCATCAAAAAGATTTTCTTCAGTAAGATGGGCTATAGTAAAAGACATTCTCGTAACTTGGATATTTACTATACCAGGTTGTGCTGTTATTTCAAGTTTAGTTATAACTTTTATAAATCTATTTTAATATTTTTTATGACTTTTGCGATTTAGTAGTTTAATAAATAAAGCAAAAGTCATTTTAATACTAGATTAATTTAGCGCTACATTGACTAAATGGGAGTATTACGGTATATTTTATAAGTAAGTATGTAATAAATCAACACTAGGAGTTTTTAAATGAAAAATGAAATATCAGCAGTAGCACATGGAAGTATTGCAGAAGAAATGGAAATAGAAGCTGGAGATCGTATTTTAAGTATTAATGAAAAAGAAGTTAAGGATATTATAGATTATAAATTTTTGATAAGTGGTAATTATGTGAAGGTTGAAATAGAAAAAAGTAATAGTGAGATATGGGAACTGGAGATAGAAAAGGAATATGATGAAGATTTAGGTGTGGAATTTAAGGATTTTATCCTTGACAAACCTAAAAGCTGTCATAATAAATGTATATTTTGCTTTATAGACCAGCTGCCAAAAGGCATGAGAGAAACTCTCTATTTTAAAGATGATGATTCAAGATTGGCTTTTCTTCAAGGAAATTTTGTAACCCTTACAAATATGAGTGATGATGATATAAATAGAATAATTAAATATAAAATAAGTCCCATAAATGTATCCGTTCATACCACCAATCCGGAACTCAGAATAAAAATGACCAATAATAGATTTGCAGGGAATCTGTATAAAATATTAGAGAAACTGACATCTTCAGGAATAAAGATAAATTGTCAAATAGTTTTATGTCCTGGAATTAATGATGATAAAGAATTGGAAAGAACTATTGAAGAATTATATAAACTATATCCTCAAGTTGAAAATGTATCCGTAGTTCCCGTGGGAGTCACTAAATACAGAACCGGTCTTTTTAAAATGAAGTTGTATGATCAGCATTCATCAGCAGTTCAACTTGATAGAATGAAAAAACTTCAAAATAGATACATCTCCCAGACGGGTAAACCTTTTGTGAGGATGTCCGATGAATTTTATGTAATAGCAAAACGTGATGTTCCTGATACTGATTTTTATGATGGATTTGGACAATTGGAAGATGGAATAGGAATGATAAGAATATTTAGGAACAATATAGAAAATAGTTTGAAAATGGTTGAAGATGGATTCTTTAAATTAAAAGGGTCATTTACATTTGTTACAGGAAAATCTGCCTATGTTGAAATTAAGAACGCTGTAGAGAAGATAAGAGAGCTTAATGAAAAAATATATATAGATGTTAAAGGTATAGTAAATAATTTTTTTGGAAATACAATAACTGTAGCAGGTTTGATTACTGCTACTGATATTATGGAGCAGACAAGGAATACCATACTAGGTGATAATATTATTATCCCGGACTGTATGCTTAGAAAAGGATATGAACTTGGTTCTGATAAGAGAAGAGTATTTTTGGATGACATAACGGTAGAACAATTAGAAAATAAATTGGATAGAAATATCCTCGTATGTGAATATAGCGGTGAGGATTTATTAGATATTATAATACAAAACTGTATATCATAATTAATTAGTAATAAGGGAGGAATACTTATGGGAAAACCAATAGTAGCTATAGTAGGAAGACCTAATGTTGGAAAATCTACTCTATTTAATAAATTGGCAGGCAAGAGAATATCTATAGTAGAGGATACACCAGGGGTAACAAGAGATAGAGTTTATGCACAGGCAGATTGGCTTAAATATAACTTTACCATAATAGATACAGGTGGAATTGAACATGAGAGCAGTGATATTATTGTTTCTCAAATGAGAAGACAGGCACAGATAGCTATAGAAACGGCCAATGTAATAATATTTATGGTAGATGGAAGAGAGGGACTTACTGCTGCAGATAAAGAAGTAGCTCAAATGCTTAGAAAGAGTGGAAAGTCCATAGTACTTGTAGTAAATAAAATAGACAGCTTAAAACTCGAAGAAAATTCTTATGAATTTTACAATTTGGGTATAGGAGAACCTATTACTATATCAGCATCTCAAGGATTGGCTTTAGGAGATATGCTGGATGAGGTAGTAAAGTATTTTGAAGATGATGATAGTGATTCAAAAGATGATGAATATATAAAAATAGCTTTTATAGGAAAGCCGAATGTTGGAAAATCTTCATTGATAAATAAATTATTGGGAGAAGAACGTGTAATAGTCAGTGATATACCTGGAACTACAAGGGATGCCATAGACAGCTACCTTGAAAGGGATGGAGATAAGTTCCTATTAATAGATACTGCAGGAATTAGAAGGAAAAGCAAAGTCAAGGCTGAAATTGAAAAGTACAGTGTTATAAGAAGCTATACCGCAATAGAAAGAGCTGATATATGCATATTATTGTTGGATTCTACTGAAACAATAAGTGATCAAGATGAAAAGATAATAGGGTATGCACATGAAATGAATAAGGCTATACTTATAATAGTAAATAAATGGGATTTGGTAGAAAAAGATACAAAGACCATGAATAACTTCAAGACCATGATAGGTAAAAGTTTATCTTTTATGCCATATGCACCATATTTATTTATATCTGCAAAGACAGGGCAGAGAGTAAATAGGGTTTTAGATACTGTAAAAAAATGTTATGACAACTACAACAGACGTGTGAAAACTGGAGTCCTAAATGATGTAATCAATAAAGCTATTATGATGAAAGAACCTCCTGTAATCGGACTTAAAAGATTAAAAATCTATTATGTTACACAGACGGGAGTTCAGCCACCAACATTCATATTTTTTGTAAATGATATCTCTTGTGTTCACTTTTCATATAAAAGATATCTAGAAAACCAACTTAGAGATAATTTTGACTTTACAGGAACTGGCATAAAAATAGAATTTAGGGAAAAGAAGGATGTCTAATTATGAACAAGGATATATGTTTTTTAGGGGCTGGAAGTTTTGGAACAGCGTTATCAATAATATTAGCAGAAAAAGGAAAGAGGGTTATACTCTGGGATAGAAATCACGACTTAATTAATTCTATAAATTCTACAAGAGAAAATAAGAAATATGTTAAAGGAGTGAGACTGCCGCAATCTATAGAAGCATCTTTTGATTTAAAAAACACGGTACAGAATTGTATGTATATAGTTTTAGCAATTCCTTCCCATGTTATTAGAGATATGTGTAAAAATATAAGATATTACTTAAGGAATGACCAAATTATTATAAGTATTGCTAAAGGAATTGAAGAAGAGACGGGAAAAAGATTGTCTGAAGTTATAAAAGAAGAATTGCCTGAAAATGAAGTTGTAGTTATTTCAGGCCCGAGTCATGCTGAAGAAGTTGCTAATAAGTTGCCAACTACAGTTGTAGTTTCTTCAGAAAATATGGATATAGCACGAAATGTACAGGATGTTTTTATGACAGATAAATTTAGAGTATATACAAATTCAGATATAAGAGGTATAGAAATAGGAGGGGCTGTCAAAAACATAATTGCACTGGCAGCAGGAATATCTGATGGAATTGGATATGGTGATAATACAAAAGCAGCTCTTATGACAAGGGGAATTAGTGAAATATCCCGCATAGGAGTTAAACTTGGAGGAAAAAAGGAAACCTTTTCTGGGCTTACAGGAATAGGAGATCTTATAGTTACTTGTACTAGTATGCATAGCAGAAATAGAAGGGCTGGAATACTAATAGGAAAGGGAAAATCTGCAAAAGAAGCGGTTGAGGAAGTTGGAATGGTAGTTGAAGGTATAAAAGCCTGTAGGGCCTTCTATAAATTAAAGAATAAGCTAAATGTACAAATGCCTATAACTGATTCTCTATATAAAGTATTATTTGAGAAAAAAGATGCAAAACAAGTTGTATATGAGTTGATGACTAGAGACAAAAAGGATGAAAACTAATAAATTTTTATAATATATGAATAATATGCAATTCCTATAAATATATATATATTGTTATTATTAGAATCTTGGGGGGTATACTTTGGATAACTTTGATATATACAAGGACATATCAGAAAGGACACAAGGAGATATATATGTAGGAGTTGTAGGACCAGTTAGAACTGGAAAATCCACTTTTATAAAGAGATTTATGGAACTTATGGTTCTGCCTAATATGGAGAATTCCTATAAGAAACAGAGGGCTAAAGATGAATTGCCTCAGAGTTCATCAGGAAAGTCCATTCATACAACAGAGCCTAAATTTATTCCTAATGAGGCTATAGAAATAAGTTTAAATGAAAATACCAAATTTAAAGTAAGAATGGTAGACTGTGTAGGATATATTGTTAAAACTGCAGTGGGATACATGGAAGGGGAAGAGGCCAAAATGGTATCTACTCCTTGGTATGACTATGAGATACCTTTTGAAGAGGCAGCTGAAATAGGTACTAAAAAGGTAATAGATGAACATTCTACAATAGGACTTTTAGTAACTACAGATGGTTCTATAGCAGATATACCTAGAGAAGATTATTTGGAACCTGAATCTAGGGTAGTAGAAGAATTGAAGTCTATAAATAAACCTTTTATAATAATACTTAATTCAAAACATCCTTATGATCCTGAAACTATAGATGTTAAAAAATCTATGGAAGAAAAGTATGATGTTCCCGTTCAAATAATGGATGTTATGAATATGAAAGAAGAAGATGTAACTAATGTTTTTCAGCGAATTTTAAAAGAATTTCCTATAAAAGAGATAAACATAGATATACCAGAATGGATTGAAAAGTTGGAGCTTTCCCATTGGTTAAAAGTGGATTTTATAAATCTCGCAAGAGATATGTGTAAAAACATATATAAAGTGAGAGATATAGAACGGTCCTTAGATGGTTTTAGTGATGTGGAGTTTATAGGAAAATCCATAATAAAGGAAATAAATATGGGACAAGGTACATCCAGAATCGAAATCAAACCAAAACAGGATTTATTCTATAAAATATTAAGTGAGGTTTGTTCCGAAGAAATTCAAAGTGAAAGTGATCTTTTAAATGCTGTAATTGAGATGCATGGTGCAAAGGTTGAATATGACAAGGTATCTGATGCATTAAAAGATGTAAAGGAAAATGGTTATGGATTAGTAGCTCCACAGCTTTCCGAGATGAAATTAGAGGAGCCTCAAATAGTTAAACAGGGAAATAGATTCGGGGTTAAATTAAAAGCCAGTGCACCATCCCTACATTTTATAAGAGCTGATATAGAGGCTGAAATATCACCTATAATGGGAACAGAAAGAGAAAGTGAGGAAATGGTAAAATCACTTCTTGAACAGTTTGAAAGTGACCCATCTAAAATATGGCAGAGCAATATGTTTGGCAAGTCTCTTGAAATACTTGTAAAAGAGGGACTTCAAAATAAGCTCTACAAGATGCCGGAAGATGTACAGGTTAAAATACAAAAGACACTCCAAAAAATAATAAATGAAGGAAATGGCGGGCTAATATGTATAATACTTTAAATCAATAACACTAATTTATCATATAGACGCACCCATAGAAATAGTATAATATTTCTATGGGTGTGTCTATTATGAGTATTTTATGGTATAATCGTTTTAAAATGTGCTTTAAGCTGAAATATTAATATATATCTTGAAATTGTAATTGGTATTAGCTTATAATTAATAATGATTTATTATTGAGTGTGGAAGGATGAATTTCAATGATTAGGAGTATGACTGGATTTGGAAGGGGAAGTGTAGATAACCCCAAAGGCAGTTTTGTAGTGGAGATAAAAACAGTAAATCATAGATATTGTGATTTAAATATAAGAATGCCCAAAAGTTTTATGCCAATTGAAGATAGAATGAGAAAATTGGTTCAAAAGTCAGTAAAACGAGGTAAAGTAGATATATTTATTACTCAAGGTAATTATGAAAATAAAAATGTTACGGCTGTATTGGATCAAGGGCTTGCTGATAGTTATGTTAAATGTCTAAAAGAGTTAAAAGAAAGATATAATATAAAAGAAAGCATATCTTTAGGACTTATTTCAAAGTTTCCTGATATAATTACTGTAAAACAGACAGAAGAGAATTTGGATGAAATTTGGGACATATTAGAACCTGCTTTTAATGAAGCTATACATATGCTTTTAAATATGAGAGAAAAAGAAGGAATTAAACTTAAAAATAATGTTATTTTAAAATGTAATTCTATTAAAAAAAGTTTAGAAGGTATAGATGATAAATCTGATATAATAGTCGAAGAATTTAGATGTAAATTAAATAATAGATTAAAAGATTTAATAAATGATAATGAGCTAGATGAAACTAGAATTGCAATGGAAGTAGCCATATTTGCGGATAAATCCTGTATTGACGAAGAAATAGTAAGGTTATCCAGCCATATAATACAATTCAAAGATACTCTTGAGCTGGATGAACCTGTTGGCAGAAAATTAGATTTTATATTACAGGAAATGAACAGGGAAGCTAATACCATAGCTTCTAAATCTACCAATTTAGAAATAACTAAATTAACTTTAAACATAAAAAATGAAATAGAAAAGATAAGAGAGCAAATTCAAAACATAGAATAAGAGGAGGAAACATATGGGCATAAAGTTAATAAACATAGGCTTTGGAAATATAGTATCGGCAAATAGATTGGTGGCAATAGTAAGTCCGGAGTCTGCTCCAATAAAGAGAATAATACAAGAGGCACGAGATAGGGGAATGCTTATAGATGCAACTTATGGAAGAAGGACTCGTGCTGTAATAATAACAGATAGTGATCATGTAATACTTTCAGCAGTGCAGCCCGAAACAGTAGCACATAGATTGTCATCCAATAAAGACATGGAGGAAGATATAGTAGAGGTTGAGGAATAATGAAAAAAAAAGGACTTTTAATAGTAGTATCAGGACCATCAGGTGCTGGTAAAGGAACAGTTTGTTCAGCTCTTCTCAAAAAAAATGATTTTTGGATGTCTATTTCTGCTACCACAAGGCAGCCAAGAACTGGTGAGCAAGATGGAGTCAATTATTACTTTTTGACAAAAAAAGATTTTGAAAGTAAAATAAAAAACGAAGATTTTTTAGAATATGCTGAGGTATATGGAAATTATTACGGCACTCCAAAGCAGTATGCCTTGGAAGCTATAGGACAAGGAAAAGATGTAATACTTGAAATTGATATTCAAGGTGCACTTAAGGTAAAGGAAAGCTATCCTCAGGGGGTATTTGTATTTATTTTACCTCCATCTATGAAAGAATTAAAACATAGAATAATATCAAGAGGAAGTGAAACTCCAGAATCTTTGATGACTAGATTTAAATCTGCTTATAAAGAAATAAATTATGTGTCAAAATATAATTATGCTGTTATAAATGATACTGTTGAAAATGCAGTGGAAACAATACAATCCATAATTATAGCTGAAAGGTGCAGAGTGGATAGGGTAAAAGACGAAATATTAAATTCTAAGGAGGGTATTATAAATGAGCAACTCTATGATTAATCCATCTATTGTAGATTTATTAAAAAGAGTAGATAATAGATACACTTTGATTACAATAACATCTAAAAGGGCGAGACAGTTAATTGAAGGATCAGAGCCTATGGTTGACATAAAGTCTACTAAACCAGTTACAATAGCTATAAATGAAATTGATAAGGGACTAGTAGATTTTGAAACTGTAATAGAAGGTATAAAATAATGGATAAGTGTAAAAAGACAGTGGTTGTTGGAGTAACTGGGGGAATAGCTGTTTATAAGGCACTTGATGTAATAAGCAAACTAAAAAAAAAGAATTTTGATATACATGTAGTAATGACAAAGTCAGCAATGGAGTTTGTAACTCCTCTGACCTTTCAAACTATTAGCCAAAATATAGTAAACTCGGATATGTTTTCAGAACCACGTGCGTGGGAAATACAACACATTTCTCTGGCAAAAAAAGCCGACTTAATGCTGATTGTTCCAGCTACTGCGAATATAATAGGAAAGGTTGCATCTGGAATAGCAGATGATCTTTTATCTACTACTATTATGGCTACAAAGTCACCAGTAGTATTTGCACCGGCAATGAACACAAATATGTATAACAATCCTATAGTTCAGCAGAATATAGATAAATTGTCAAAGTTGGGCTATGAATTTATAAAACCGGATAGTGGAAGACTTGCATGTGGTGATATAGGAGATGGAAAACTTCCAGATACTTCTTTTATATCAGGGATAATAGAAAGTATGCTGTACGATAAAAAAGATTTAAAAGGTAAAAATGTTCTTGTAACTGCAGGACCAACTTTAGCCTGTATAGATCCAGTAAGATATATAACCAATAAATCATCAGGTAAAATGGGTTATTGTATTGCTGAAGAAGCTAGAGACAGGGGAGCAAAAGTTACACTTATTTCAGGACCTACAAAATTGCCAATCCCTTTTGGAATAAATCACATAGGCGTCAATACAAATAGAGAAATGTTAAATGCTGTATTGGATAATTTTGATTCGCAGGATATAGTTGTAAAAGCTGCAGCAGTGGCTGATTATAAGCCAAAAGTATATTCTGATATTAAAATAAAAAAGTCAGAAGATGAACTTTCATTGAACTTTGTAAAGGATACAGATATATTGAAGAGACTTGGTGAAATAAAAACCAAACAGATACTTGTAGGATTTGCAGCAGAAAGTAATGATCTGATTAAAAATGCCGAGGGAAAATTGAAAAGAAAAAATTTAGATTATATAGTTGCAAATAATATAACTGCTGTAGATACAGGTTTTGCTTCAGATGACAATAAAGTTACAGTATTGTCAAAGACGGGTGAAAAATTGGATTTACTCAAGATGAGTAAAAGACAGCTAGCTAGAAAATTATTTGACATAATTGATTTAGCATAATTGCAAAGATATATTTTAACAAAATTGATGGTTTATTAAGAGGGGTTAGTTAGCAGGCCTCTCTTATTTGATGTATAAGCTAAAAAGGGTGATAAGGTGAATTATGCAGGTGTAATTGTGAATAAGACGTCTATTAATTTAGATAAAATTTTTACGTATAGAATACCAGATTATATGCAGAAAAATATATGTATAGGTTGTAGAGTAAAAGTTCCTTTTGGTAAGGGAAATAGAAGTATAGATGGTTTCGTATTGAGATTATATGATGAAATAAATTTAAATAATAAAATAAAAAGTATAATATCCATATGTGATAATTTTCCTCTTTTAACAGAAAAGGATTTGAATCTAATTGAACAGATGAGAAGAAGATATTTGTGTACTTATTTGGAATGTATAAAAGTATTTATCCCTACGGGATTGTTTAATGGAATGAAAGATAAAAGTGAAATACGGCTTTATAAAGGTGACAATTTAACAGGAAGATTTTTAAAGGAACCTTATATGAGTATTTATGATATAGTGAGCAATTATGAAGGTATATATACAAAAAATTTTATGAGTAAAAAGTATAATTTGTCTCTATCATCAATAAATACAATGATTAAACATGGTTTTATAATAACTGAAAAAAAAGTTGTAAGTAGATATGACAAAAACAAGTATGAAGTATATTCCAGAAAAAAGTTAAATTATGAACAGGAAAAGGCAGTTAAATCGATACTAAATTCTAAAAAAAGTGAATTTCTTATATATGGTGTTACAGGAAGCGGCAAAACTGAAATATACATGCATATAGTAGACGAGATGCTTTTAGAGGGAAAGGATGTTATAATATTAGTTCCTGAAATAGCTCTTACACCTCAGATGGTAGAAAGATTCAAGGGGAGATTTGGAAACAATATAAGCGTATTTCACAGTAAACTTTCAAAAGGCGAAAGATACGATGAATGGATGAGAATAAAAAGAGGTGAAATAAAAGTAGCCATAGGTGCTAGGTCTGCTGTTTTTTTACCCTTTAACAATCTTGGAATGATAATAGTAGATGAGGAACATGAGGAAAGTTATAAATCTGATAGTAACCCTAAATATAATGTTAGAGAAATTGGTAGAATGAAATGCAATGAGTATAACTGTAAAATGGTACTTGGATCTGCTACTCCTTCAATTGAAACTTACAGTAGATGTAAAACCGGGGATATAGAACTTATAAAAATAAAAAATAGGGCAGATGGAGCTTCTATGCCAGAAGTAAAAGTTATTGATATGAGAGAAGAGTTGTTGAATAATAACAATTCCATGTTTAGCAAGGCCTTATATGATTTAATTTCTGATAGATTGAATAAAAAGGAACAAATAATATTATTCTTAAATAGAAGAGGATTTTCTACATTTGTATCTTGCAGAAAATGTGGATATATATTTAAGTGTAATAATTGTGACATATCTCTTACTTATCATCATGACATAAAGAAGTTAGTTTGTCATTATTGTGGAAGTAAGATAAATGTACCTAAAGTTTGTCCTAGATGTGGGAGTAGATATGTAAAATATTTTGGAATAGGTACAGAAAAGATAGAAAGGGAAGTTAAAAAAGAATTTCCCCAGGCCAAAGTTTTAAGGATGGATTTTGATACAACGAGAACTAAACATTCTTATGAAAATATCTATAATATATTTAAAAATCATAAAGCTGATATTTTAATAGGAACCCAAATGGTAGCTAAAGGCTTGGATTTTAGCAATGTTACTCTTGTGGGAGTTATAGCAGCAGACTTATCATTAAATTTACCTGATTTTAGATCAGCTGAAAGAACATATCAACTCATAACTCAAGTTTCGGGAAGAGCTGGAAGAGGTAGCAAACAAGGCAAAGTCATAATTCAAACGTATAGCCCCGAAAATTATAGTATAAAATATGCAGCAGCTGGTGATTATGAGGATTTTTATGAAGAAGAGATAAGCATAAGGCGCAGTATGTATTATCCACCATTTTCAAATATACTGCTTATAAATATGAGTAGTAAAAATGAGAACATATTAATAAAAAATATACAAAGAATTGCTATATTGTTAAAAAATAAACTGGCAGACCATGATAAAATTGAAGTAATGGGACCATGTCCTTGTATTATATCGAAGATAAAGGAAATGTTTAGATGGCAGATAATGATTAAGGGAAAAATTGATTTGGATATAGCACAAAATGTCAAGAAAACAGTGTATAATTTAATTAAAGATGTCTATAGTGATATAAAGATAAGCATAGATATCAATCCTAATAGTACTATTTAAATTGGAGAGGAGCAATAAAAAATGGCTTTAAGAAATATAAGAAAATACGGTGATGAAATACTTAGAAAGAAAAGTAGAAAAGTGGATAATATAAATGACAGAATAACTACACTTTTATCAGATATGGAAGAAACACTCTATAATGCAAATGGAGTTGGACTTGCAGCCCCACAAGTTGGAGTATTGAAAAGAGTTATAGTAATAGATATAGGTGAAGGTATAATAAAACTTATAAATCCAGAAATAATAGAAACAGAGGGCAGTTATATAGATGAAGAAGGATGCCTAAGTATACCTGGTAAACAGGGAAAGGTAGAAAGACCATATAAAGTAAAAGTAAAGGCACTTAATGAAAAAGGTGAGGAAATAATAGTAGAGGGAGAGGAACTTTTGGCAAGAGCTTTATGCCATGAAATAGATCACTTGGATGGAATACTTTATATAGATAAAGTTACAGATCAAAGGGGAGAAGATTAATATATGGATATAGTTTTTATGGGAACTCCGGATTTTGCAGTAACTTCTTTGAAATCGCTAATAGAGAAATTTAATGTTAGGGCAGTTTTTACCCAGCCTGACAGACCAAAAGGAAGGGGCAAAAAAATTTCTCAATCTCCTGTTAAGAAAACTGCATTATCCTATGGTATAAAAGAAATATATCAACCGGAAAAATTAAAAGAAGATACAATTTCCATACAAAAATTGAAATCAATAAATCCTGATTTTATTGTAGTAGTAGCTTATGGTCAAATACTAACAAAACAGATACTTGACATACCTAAATATGGATGCATAAATCTTCATGCTTCTCTTCTACCAAAATATAGAGGAGCAGCCCCTATAAACTGGTGCATAATAGATGGAGAAAAAGAGACTGGAAATACTACAATGCTTATGGATGAGGGACTTGATACTGGAGATATTCTTATGAGCAATAAAGTTGAAATTACAGAGGATATGACAGCTGGAGAACTACATGATATATTGATGGAAGATGGAGCTAATCTTATTATCAAAACTTTGAAGAAATTTAAAGATGGCACTATAATTAGAAAAAAACAAGGTAAAACATGTACGAATTATGCTAAAATGTTAAATAAGAATATAGCAAAAATAAACTGGCAATTAGATGCAAAAGATATAAAAAATCTTATAAGAGGATTGAATCCGTGGCCAGTTGCCTATACTAATTATGGGAAAAAAAATATGAAGATATATAAGTCCAAAATTACAGATGAAATTTCAAGTATGGAGCCTGGAACTATAATTGATGTATGTGAAGCTGGTATAAAAGTATGTTGCAAGGACAAAATACTCTTGATTGAAGAAATACAATTTCCTGGGAAAAGATGCATGAGTGTAGATGAATATATAAGAGGAAATTCTATAGAAAAAGGCCTGATCCTAGGAAAATAATCTATTCAATACAATGCAAAATTAATTTCAATCTAAAAAGAAAGGAGTTAAAAATATGTTGTTTGACAGAAGTTTTATCATATTGATTCCAGCACTTGTAATTGCAGCCTATGCACAATATAAAGTATCATCTACCTTCAATAAATATTCAAAATATCGAAGTAAAAATGGATATACTGGAGCTCA
The DNA here is from genome assembly GCF_000359585.1 of Clostridium tyrobutyricum DSM 2637 = ATCC 25755 = JCM 11008. GTDB lineage: Bacteria > Bacillota > Clostridia > Clostridiales > Clostridiaceae > Clostridium_B > Clostridium_B tyrobutyricum. The sequence goes on from NZ_APMH01000003.1 coordinate 81,861, forward strand.
GGTAGCAAGAATGCTCTTAGATTATAGTGGCTTAAATTATGTTCCAATTGAATTGATACCAGGACATTTAAGTGATCATTATGATCCTTCCAAGAAAGTTATGAGATTATCTGAAAGTGTGTATTATGGTAATTCTGTAGCATCTATTGGTGTGGCAGCACATGAAACAGGTCACGCCATTCAGCATAAAGAAAAATATATTCCTTTGATTTTCAGAAATAGTATAGTACCTGTTGCAAATTTTGGTTCAAGTGCATCATGGATACTATTTATATTGGGATTTATGTTTGGCATAAGAGGACTTGTTAGCATAGGAATAATACTTTTCACTGCAGTTGTATTATTTCAAATAGTAACTCTTCCTGTAGAACTTAATGCATCTAGTAGGGCACTTAAAATACTCGATAGAAGAGCAATATTATATAATGATGAATTGAGAGGAGCAAGAAAAGTTCTTGGAGCGGCTGCTATGACTTATGTAGCTGCAGCACTTACATCTATAGCCAATCTTCTTAGATTGATTTATATAAGCAGAGAAAGAGATTAATGATATAGGAGAAAAAATGAATAATTCTAGATTTGTAGCAATTACTATATTGCAAGAAGTACTTTATAAGGGAGCTTATTCAAATATAGCTCTTAATAACCAATTGAATAAGAGTAATTTGAATAAAAAAGATAAGTCCCTAGTTACTGAAATTGTATATGGAACATTGAAATATAAATATGCTATTGACTGTATACTTGACGGATTTTTAAAAAGTAATTTAAAGGATATGGATAAATTCATAGTAAATGTATTGAGAATATCCATATATCAAATAAAATATTTAGACAAGATACCAGATTTTGCAGTGGTAAACGAGGCTGTAGAATTGTCAAAGAAAAAATCATCAAAGCTTTCTAAAGTTGTAAATGGAGTGCTTAGAAACTATCTGAGAAACAAACAGGGTAAATATCATAAAAGTAATAATTATATAGATAAATTATGTTTTGATTACTCTTTTCCAAAATGGATGGTAAAACTTTTTATATCCCAATATGGAGATGAAAATATTAATAGAATACTAAATGGATTAAATGCTACTCCTAAGATTACTGTTAGAGTAAATAGACTATTTTCAGATGAACATATAATATGCAATGAACTTGTGGAAAATGGGTATAGTGTGCAATCAGGAATAGTATGTAAAGATTCCATAGTAATAAATAGGGGCAGCAGTATAAATGAAAATCCATTATTCAAATGCGGCAGGATATCAGTACAAGATGAAAGTGCCATGCTCGCTGTTACATCTATGGATCTTGCTAACAATATGGTAGTATTTGATATGTGCAGTGCTCCAGGAGGAAAAGCATCATATGCAGCGGAAATTATGGGAAACACAGGCCAAATTTTTGCCTTTGACATATATAAAAATAAAATAAAGTTGATAGAAGCAAATATTGAAAGACTAGGAATAAAAAATATTAAGGCAACTTTACAAAATGCTGAAATTTACAATGATAAATTAAAAGAGAAAGCAGATAGAGTTCTCATAGATGTACCTTGTTCAGGACTTGGTATAATAAGAAAAAAACCTGAAATAAAGTGGAATAAAAATATGAAACAATTAAAGGAAATAATAAATATACAGAGAAATATAATTAAAAATGCATCTAAATATGTAAAAGTCACTGGTAAGCTTATATATTCCACCTGTACTATAAATAGAGAAGAAAATGAAAAAAATATAAATTGGTTTATAAATAATAATCCTGAATTTGAGTTGGAAAAGATTGATTATGGTCCAATAGACAATATAATTTACCATAAAGAAGGATATATTACCATACTTCCAAATGAAAATATGGATGGATTTTTTATTGCAAAAATGATAAAACGTAGGTAGGTTTAATATGTATAATATTTTAGATTTTAGTTTAGATGAATTAAAAAAATGGATGACGGATACAGGGGAAAGTTCATTTAGAGCAAAACAGGTAATGGATTGGCTTTATAAAAATCAAATATGGGATTTTGATAATATGAAAAATATTCCCCAAAATACAAGGCAGCTTCTTAAAAAGAATTTCTATATAAGTATTCCACAGCTTGTAAAAACATATGAATCTGAAAGAAAAGATACATTTAAGTACTTATATAAATATGACGATGGTAATATTATTGAAACCGTAGTGATGAAATACAATAGAGGAAATTCTATTTGTGTATCAACTCAAGTTGGCTGTAATATGGGATGCAGGTTTTGTGCGTCTACAATAGGTGGAATGGTTAGAAATTTAAGCTCAGGAGAAATATTGGCACAAGTTTTAGCCTGTCAAAAACAAATTGGAGAAAAAATATCCAATATAGTTTTAATGGGAAGTGGAGAACCATTAGATAATTATGATAATGTACTTAAATTTATTAAAATAGTTAACTCACAGTACTGCTTAAATATAGGACAGAGACATATAACTCTTTCAACGTGTGGTATAGTACCTAAAATAAAGAAGCTTGCTGAAGAAAAGATGCAGATAACCCTTGCAATATCACTGCATGCAGCTGAGGATACACTCAGAACTACAATGATGCCTATTGCAAATAAATATTCTATAGATGAAATTATGGAATCTTGCAGGTATTATATAAATAAAACAGGAAGAAGAATTTCTTTTGAATATGCATTAGTTCAGGGCGTAAATGACAGTGATAGATGTGCTTTGAAATTAGTACACCTTTTAAAAGAAATGCTGTGCCATGTGAATTTAATACCTGTAAACAAAATAAAAGAAAATGGATTCAAACAGTCTTCTAAAAATAATATTGAAAATTTTTTACGTATATTATCTAAACATGGAATAGAGACTACAATAAGAAAAGAAATGGGTTCAGATATAGATGCAGCATGTGGTCAACTTAGAAGAAGTTATTTGGATTCCAAAAAGAATAGAGAAAGGGTGTAGAAAATGGTGGGGATCTTATCGGATGTAGGAAAGGTAAGAAAGCTAAATGAAGATTGTGTAGGATTTTATGAAGGTAATGATTTCAAAGTATATGTTATAGCTGACGGAATGGGTGGACACAATGCAGGAGAAGTAGCCAGTAAGATAGCAGTAGATACAACAATTTCTTATATGAAATCCATAAAAATATCAGATAATATGCAAGATGATTTAATAAAAGCCATAAATATTGCTAATGAGAAGATTTTTAAACTTTCAAAGAGCAGAGAGGATCTATCTGGTATGGGGACAACTATAACAGCTTGTTTAGTAAAAGATGACCATATGATTACAGGAAATGTAGGTGACAGTGGATGCTATATTATAAAAAAAGACGGAATAAGTAAAATTACAAAAGACCATTCACTTGTACAACAACTTATAGATGAAGGAAGCATAACAGAAGAAGAAGCAGCTGTTCACCCAAATAAAAATATAATAACTAGAGCACTTGGAACTAATGCATCTGTTGAAGTGGACACCTTTAATGTAAATTTGAAGGATGTAGATAGAGTACTTATATGTACCGATGGCTTGTCAAATGAAGTTAGTGTAAATGAAATGTATGAAATTATAATGAAAAATAGCAATAACAAAGATGCCTGCAAACAGCTGATAGATTTAAGTAAGCTAAGAGGTGGAAGAGATAACATATCAGTTATTGTATTTGAAGGAGAGTGTAAATATGATAGGAACAACTCTGGGAAATAGATATGAAGTGTTGGAAAAAATAGGGGAAGGAGGTATGGCAATTGTATATAAGGGCAAAGATAAATTATTAAATCGTAATGTAGCTGTTAAAATTTTAAAAGAGCAATTTTCAAGTGATACTGAATTTGTTAAAAAATTCAAAAGGGAAGCTACAGCGGCAGCCAGTCTTTCAAATAATCATATAGTCAACATATATGATGTAGGAAGTGATAATGATATAAATTATATAATAATGGAATATGTAAGTGGCAAGACTTTAAAACAGGTTATAAAAGAAAATGGAAAGCTTGCTCCAAATAGAGCTGTGGAATTATCTATACAAATAGTAAAAGCTTTAGAATGTGCACATAAGAATAATATCATACATAGGGATATAAAACCTCATAATATACTTGTAACAGATGATGGAACAGCAAAAGTAACTGACTTTGGCATAGCCAAGGCATCTAATTCTGTGACTATAACTAATTCTAACAGAATAATGGGATCAGCTCATTATTTTTCACCAGAGCAGGCAAAAGGCAGTTTTGTAGATTTTAGAACGGATATATATTCATTGGGAATAGTTATGTATGAAATGGTTACAGGACGTGTTCCCTATGATGCAGATAGTCCTGTTTCAGTAGCTTTAAAGCACATACAGGAACCTGTAGTTCCACCTAAAGAATTAGATGAAAATATTCCAGATAGTCTAAATAAATTAATATTAAAAGCTGTGGAAAAAGAACCTATTAGAAGATACCAGACTATGACCGCCATGTTGCTGGACTTAAATAAGATACAAAATAATCAAAATCCTAATATTGTAGATGATGATTTTGAAGAAGATATGACTAGGATAATGGATCCAGCAGATGTTAATAATGCCATAAGTGCAGCTAACAATCAAAATGATAAAAATAATGATAATGATGACGATGAAGAAGAACTTGAAGATTCAGTGCCCAGTAAAAAGAATATACTTGATCCAAAGAAAAAAAGAAATATATTATTGGCTGCATTAGCTGTATTGATAGTAGTTATAGGATTTATAGTAGGATATAATAAGATATACAGTGGAGTAGCAGAAACTACAGTTCCAAATATAGTGGGAATGAAGCAGTCAGATGCAAAGAGCACTGTAGAAGCTAAAAAATTGAAATTTGTAGTAGTTGGTAAAGAAAATAGTGATAAACCGAAAGGTACAGTAATAAAAGTTTTGCCTAAAGCAGGAACAAAGGTAAAAGTTAATTCAGAAGTAAGAGTTAGTATAAGTGGAGGCAAGAAGCAGCTTACAGTTCCAAATGTAGTGGGAACTGATCTGGATACTGCTAAAGATATTATTACTAAAAGTGGTTTGAATGTTGGAGATATAAGTTATAAGTATAGTGACAATGTTGCAAGTGGAAATGTAATAAGCCAGGATCCCCAATCAGATTCTAATGTGGATGATAGTTCCTCAGTAGATTTAGTTGTAAGCAATGGACCGGAAGTTAAGTATGCAACAGTTCCCGATGTAACAGGGAAAAATATTGACGAAGCAACTTCGATACTTGAAAATTCAGGATTTAAAGTTGCACCAAGTCAAGTAGATACTCCAGACAGCTCGCTTGCTGGTAAGGTTTCAAGTCAGAGTGCAGTAGGATCCCAAAAACAAGGATCTACAATAACTCTGTCATACTATAAATATGTAGAAGCAGCAAGTTCGAAGAATCAGAATGATAATAGTGGCAATAATGATGGTAAAGATGGGTCACAACAAGGCAGCGGAAGCAGTAATAGTGATGGATCACAACAAGGTGATGGAAGCAGTAACAGTGGTGGATCACAACAAGGCGGTGGAAGCAGTAACAGTGGTGGATCACAACAAGGTGGTGGAAGCAGTAACAGTGGTGGATCACAAAACAGCAACGATGGTGGATCACAACAAGGCAGTGGAAATAGTAATAGTGGTGGATCACAACAAGGCAGCGGAAGCAGCAGTGGAAGTGGATCACATAATAAAAATTAATATTATATGATTATAAATAAAAAATTTTGATTGGAGGAATTATGCAGGGAATTATAGTTAAGGGAATAGCTGGTTTTTATTATGTAAAAACAGAAGAAAAAATAATTGAATGTAAATCCAGAGGAAAGTTCAGACATAATGAACTTTCCCCTATGGTAGGTGATAATGTAGAAATTCTATGTGATGGAGATACAGGGGTTATTGAGAGGATTTATCCAAGGAAATCTCAGATAATTAGGCCAGTTGTTGCCAATGTAACCCAATCACTTGTAGTTTTTTCCATTAGGAAACCAGAAATAAATACAGAACTTTTAAATAAGATGCTTATAAATTGTCAGTACAATAATTTGAAAATTATAGTTTGTATAAATAAATTGGATTTGGGAGTATCTGAAGATGAACGTAATATTGTAGATATGATAAAAAGCATTGGATATGAAATACTTTTTTTAAAGGCAAAAGAGGGAACAGGAATAGAAGAGGTAAAAAAGAGATTGAAAGATGAGATTACTGTCTTATGTGGACCTTCTGGAGTTGGAAAATCCACTATATTAAATCACATTGCTGGTGAAAAACTTATGGAGACAGGTGTTATAAGTCAAAAACTTAAAAGGGGAAAACATACTACACGGCATAGCCAGTTAATAGAAGTAGAAGGTGGGTTCATAGTAGATACTCCCGGATTTTCATCATTTAAAATGGATTTTATAGATAAAGAGGAATTAGCACAATGTTTTCCTGAATTTAATGATGCCCTAGGAAAGTGCAAGTTTACTAGCTGTCTTCATTATAAAGAACCAGGTTGTGCTGTTAAAAGCATGGTAAATGAAGGCAGGATAAATAGTTTAAGATATGATTTTTATATTAAAATGTTAGAAGAAATTTCAAATAATAAAAAAAATAAATGGTAGGTATGAATTATTAATCACAAGGAGGAAAATTATGGTGAAAATAGCACCTTCAATATTATCAGCGGATTTTTCAAAATTAGGAGAGGATATAAAAAGTTTAGATAAATATGGAGCTGATCTAATCCATATAGATGTAATGGATGGAATGTTTGTGCCAAATATATCTTTCGGTATTCCGATTATAAAATCTATAAGAAAAATAACAAAACTTCCTTTTGATGTACATCTTATGATAGAGGACCCTTCTAGATATATTAGGGATTTTGTTGAAGCTGGGGCAGATATTATAACAGTTCATTTTGAAGCAGATAGACATATAGATAGAACAATAAATTATATAAAGAGTTTTGGAATAAAAGCTGCAGTTGCTCTTAATCCTGCAACTCAGATTGAAAATATAAAGTATTTGATACCAAATTTGGATATGGTACTTGTAATGTCTGTTAATCCAGGTTTTGGAGGTCAAAAATATATAGATTATTGTTATGACAAAATAAAAGAGGTAAAAAAACTGGCAGATGAATATAATAGGGATATGATGATAGAAGTAGATGGTGGCATTGGAAAAAACAATATAAAGAAAGTTGTAGAAAGTGGTGCAAACGTTATTGTAGCCGGATCAGCCGTATTTAAAGATAAGGACATCAAAAACAACATATCATCCCTAAGAGGTGAAATTTAATTTGAAAATAACAATAATATCAGGGGGAACTGCTCCATCTCTAAAGCTTTTAAAAGAAGAAGTTGAATCCAGCAATATTTTAATATGTGCAGATTCAGGTGGTAATTGCCTTTACAAGTACCATATAATTCCTGACTATTTAATGGGAGATTTTGATTCTATAGATGAAAATGTATTGCAGTATTTCAAAAATTCAGGTGTAATAATAGAAAAATATCCGTCTAAAAAAGATTTTACTGATACAGAATTGGTATTTAATAAGGCACTTGAATTAAAAGCAAATGAAATAGTGTTTTTAGGATGTACAGGAAGTAGAATAGATCACATGTTTGGCAATTTGGGAATGCTTAAGAAATGTTTGAAATTTGGTATAAAGGGCTATATAAAAGATGATAATAATTCAATAGAATTGATAGATAGACCAGTTATTATAAGGGGAAATAAAGGAGAATTTTTTTCAATTTACGCATACTGTGAACTAGTGGACAAGTTAAGCATATCAGGAGCAAAATATAAATTAGACAACTATGATTTAGAACTTGGAGATTCTCGTACTGTATCAAATGAATTTTTAGACGGGGATGTTAAAATTTCATTTAAAAAGGGTATGATATTATTATTTAGGAGCAAAGATTAAAACAATTGTAACATATGTACTGTAAAATGCATATAATAGTATAAAGCAATTTCTAAGGAATAATACAATGGGTAGAAAACATCTAAGGCGGAGAACTAAAAAAAAAATAGGATTGATTACCTTATCTATAGGTGCTGGACTTCTGCTTACAGTTATTATTCCAATATGGGGATGGATAATAGCTGGAGGTGCGGCTTTTATCTATTGTGGCTGGACTTTAATAGGTAAGCATAATAAACATTAAAAAGCATATGATATAAATAGATAGGGGGATTGTCTTATGAAAATAGTAACTTTTAAACTTCCGGGAATTTTATCTGCTATTGTAAAGCTATTTAAAAAGAAAAAGAAATGAATAAAATTATACACAATAGAAATAAAATGCAATTGTATAGGACAACTGCATTTTATTTCTTATATGGCACGTTGAACCTTGCCTGAACGAAGGCATCTTGTACAAACATGTATTGTTTTTGGAGTTCCTTTAACAATTGCTTTTACTTTTCTTACGTTTGGGGCCCAGTTCCTTTTGGATTGACGATGTGAATGGCTGTACTGAACGCCGAATACAACACCTTTTCCGCATATTTCACATTTCTTTGACATTACAAACACCTCCTAAACTCAAACATTAATCATTTTACCACAATAGTAATAAATTTTGCAAGTCTATAGTAAAATAAAGTGCAATTCATAATTTGAAATTAAATAAAAATTTTTTAACAAAGTAATGTGGCTTCAGAACATTTCAAAGAGTACAATTTATACAAAAAACTTGAATATTTAATGTATAAATTGTATATTATGAATCGCAGTAAAATAAAAGGCAATACTAATATTTCCTTGAATAAATGTTTTATTTAATATAAAATATGTTATATGGCGTTATTATTGTAAGGAGGTTTTAATGTGATAGGTAGTATTACAGGTGAAATCGGTGAAATTTATTATTCAGAGGAATCTGTGGCAAATATAGTTGGTATATCTACCATGGAGTGTTATGGTGTAGTAGGTATGGCATCTAAAAATGCAAAAGATGGATTTTGGGAATTAATAAGAGGGGAAAGCCTAAGCAGAGGAGTAAAAATTCGTTCTAAGAATAATGAACTTTTGATAGAATTATATATAATGGTTGAGTATGGAACCAAAATATCCGTTATTGCAAATAACATAATACAGAGAATAAAATATAATGTTGAAAATTATATAGGCTTAAAAGTCTCAACAATTACAGTAAATGTTCAAGGTGTTAGAATCTAGGGAGGAATTGTAAAAATGGATTACTTAAAAATAGATGGACAGCGTTTTTACAATATGTTTGTAAGTGCTAGTAATGATTTAGAAGAACAGAAAGGCTTTGTGAATTCATTGAATGTTTTTCCAGTGCCTGATGGTGACACAGGAAGTAATATGTCAATGACATTGAAAACAGCTGTATCTGAAATAAAAAATATGAAAAGTGAGTCTCTTGGAAATATAGCAAGACAGCTTGCAAAAGGGGCTCTTATGGGGGCAAGAGGAAATTCAGGGGTAATACTTTCCCAAATATTGCGAGGGATATCAAAGGGGCTTGAAGGAAAATCAGAGGCTAATTCCACAGAAATTGCAAATAGTATAAATGAAGGAGCTAAATTTGCCTATAAGGCAGTAATGAGACCTACAGAAGGCACAATATTAACAATTATAAGATCAGCAGGAGAAGCTGCTTTAAGTTCTAATACAAACAATGTAACTGATCTTTTAAAGGAAGTATGCGACTACAGCGAGGCTATATTGAATAAAACTCCTGAAATGCTTCCAGCTCTGAAAAAAGCTAAAGTTGTTGATTCTGGAGGTAAAGGACTTCTTATAATATTACAGGGAATGTATAGAGCACTGCGAGACGGAATTGAAGATGTTGAATTACAGGATTTTGAAGAAATTGATACTCAATCTCAGGCACAGAATTTGGATCAGGAAGATATAAAATATGGATATTGTACAGAGTTTTTTGTACATTCTAAAAATGCAGATATACAAGCATTTAAGGATAAACTTTCATCTATGGGAGATTCTATGGTAGTTGTAAGTGATGAAGATATAATAAAGGTTCATATTCATACTAATGATCCAGGCTGGATATTGTCTCAAGCTATTAAACTGGGAGAATTATCAAAAATAAAGATAGACAACATGAGGGAAGAACATAGGCATGTATTAGGTATAGACAATGTTAATAACAAGGGCTTAGATGTAAACAATTCAACTGATGATATTAATCAAGATGGCAATGATATAAAAAAATATGCATTCATAACAGTGGCTATGGGCGCTGGGTTGGCAAATATGTTTAAAGATTTAGGAGTAGACTGCATTATAGAAGGTGGTCAAACTATGAATCCAAGTACTCAGGACATATTAAGTGCTGTAGAAAACATAAATGCTGAAAAAATATTTATATTTCCAAATAATAAAAATATTTTTATGGCAGCTAAACAGGCATCTGAAATTAGTCAAAAGTCACTTATAGTAGTACCTACAAAAACTATACCTCAGGGAATAACAGCAATTACAACATTTAATTCAGACTTAAGTGTAGAAGAAAATGTTAAATCAATGGAGGAAGCTATAAAAGGTGTAATTACTGGTTCTGTAACTTATGCAGTAAGGGATACTGAAATTGATGGTAAAATAATAAAAGAAGGAGATATATTAGGACTTGTTGATGGAAACATAAAACAAGTTGGAGATGATATATTTAAAGTTTGTGAGGATATATTAGATGGTATTGTAAGTGAAGACAGTGATTTAATAAGCATATATTGTGGTAAAGACTGTGACCATAATAAGATTGAAGAATTCACGCATAAGGTGGAAAATAAATATTCAGATATGGATGTACAGTGCTATAATGGAGAACAGCCTTTATATTATTTTATAATTTCAGTTGAGTAAAAAAAGCCAGAGGGCTTTTTTTATTTTATATGTTTTAGAAGGCAGGTGATTTTATGGATGCTTACAGTGATATAGGAATTTTAAAGGGAGTAGGACCTAAGACAATGAGTGCATTAAATAAATGCTGTATATTTAGTGTATTAGATCTTTTACTTTATCTTCCAAGGGAATATAAAAGTATTTCACAATTTGGAAGTTCAAGTTCCAATATAGGTAAAATAATATTAAACTGTGTAGTTAAATCTATAACAAGAGATATTAGAACTAAAACGGGAAAAATAATGTCTACAGTAATATTTGAGAATGAAGATGGTATTTTTGCTGGTAGATGGTTTAATCAGCCATATATGAAAAATAAGTTTTCAGTAAACTGTGCTTATACTATAATTGGAAAATTACATGAATTTAAAGGAAAATCATATATAATGAATCCAGTTGTAGTAAAAGATGATTTCAAATTTAAAGATCATAAAAATATAGAGGTAATTTATCCACTTAAAGCTGGATTGACAAATAATACATTTATAAAGTTAATAGGTCAAGTTTTAAAAAAAATAAAGATTTCAGAAAATCTTCCTAGTTGGATAATAAAAAAGTATAATCTTTGTAGTCTAGATAAAGCGATAAGAATTATACATAAACCCAAGGATTTAGAAGGACTTAGAGAAGCCAAAAGAAGACTTAAATTTCAAGAACTTTTTACATATTCACTAAAAGTATTGACATTAAAAGAGTACTATGTAAAAAATAAAAAGGGTATAGCTTTTAAAATTTCGAAAGAACTAACAGACTTGAAGTATTCATTGCCATATGAACTAACAGAGTCGCAAAACAAGGTTATAAGAGAAATATTACTAGATGAAAAGAAAAACAATTCTATGAATAGACTGGTTCAGGGAGATGTAGGGAGCGGGAAGACTATAGTTGCCCTAATTGCTATCTTCAATGTAGTTAAAAATGGATATCAAGCGGTTCTTATGGCACCCACAGAGATACTTGCAAGGCAGCACTATATTGAAAGTAAAAAACTATTGGAAAGATTCAATATAAATATAGAACTTTTATGCGGAAGTACTACTAAAAAAAATAAAGAGAATATAAAACAAGATTTAAAAAATGGGGATATAGATATTATAATAGGAACCCATGCACTTATTGAAGATGATGTAGAATTCTCTAAATTGGGAATTATAGTAACAGATGAACAGCATAGATTTGGAGTTATGCAGAGAAGTAAATTATTGAACAAAGGTAAAAATGTAGATGTATTAGTGATGACTGCCACTCCTATTCCAAGAACATTAAGACTATATTTATATGGAGATCTAAATGTATCTACTATAGATAGTCTTCCACCCGGAAGGCAAAAAATTGATACATTGTATTTAAGTAAATCTTCAAGAATTAAGGCATATAGATTTGCCATAAATGAAATAAAAAATGGAAGACAAGTTTATATAGTCTGCCCTTTGGTAGAGGAAAATGAAGATATGGATTTAAGTTCTGTTGAGAAACTATATGATGAGTTGAAGAAAGATTATTTTAAAGACATACCTTTAGATATGATACATGGGAAAATGTCATCAAAAGTAAAAGAAGATATAATGAATAGATTTAAAACAGGAAAAACAAAAGCAATAATATCTACTACAGTTATAGAGGTAGGAATAAATGTTCCAAATGCATCCCTTATTATAATAGAAAATGCAGAGAGGTTTGGTTTATCACAGCTTCATCAGCTTAGAGGTAGAGTTGGAAGGGGAAAGTATAAATCCTATTGTATTCTTATTGCGGATATAAAAAATAATATAATAAGAAGGAGAATGGAAATTATGAAAAGCAGTAATGATGGATTTTTCATATCTGAGCAGGATTTGAAAATAAGAGGTGCAGGAGAAATTTTTGGATATAGGCAACATGGAGAGGATGAACTTATAATTTCAGACTTGAATCAGGATATAGATATTTTTAAATTAGCTAACATGTCGGCTAGACGACTTATAGAAAGTGATAAAGAAGAGGATATCAAAATTAAAAATAATATATTCAATAAAATAGAGAAAAGTTCTAAATTCATATGTTTCAACTAGGTTAAAAATTTTGTGTATAAATAAAATTTATGGTAAAATATTAAAGATAAATACTTAGATTTAATGACATGAGGAGGAAATAAACAATGAGAATAATCGCAGGTCTTGCCAAAGGTAAAAAATTATTATCACCAGTTGGATATAATACTACAAGACCTACTTTAGATAGAGTAAAAGAATCAATTTTCAGTATAATTCAAAATAAGTTACAGGATTCTGTAGTAGTAGATGTATTTGCTGGTACTGGAAGTCTTGGACTAGAATCAGTTAGTAGAGGGGCTAAGAAATGCTATCTCATAGATGGAAGTAGAGAAACTTTTTCATTTTTAAAACAAAATGTAATAAATTTAAAATTTGATGAAAAATGCAGTTGTATTAATATGGATTCTTATAAGGTGCTTGAAGAGTTTGGTTCTAAAAATATGAAGTTTGATATTATATTTATAGATCCACCTTACAGAAAAAATATGATTCCGAAGGCACTAAATATAATTAAAGATAAAGAATTGCTAGATGATTACGGAATAATAGTTTCCAAAATTGACAGTAGAGAAGAAATATATGAAGGAAATGATGATATAATTTTAATTGACCATAGAAAATATGGAAAGACGATTATATGCATTTATAAAAAATATAAGGAGGATAAATAAGGTGAAAACAGCAGTTTATCCTGGAAGCTTTGATCCAATAACAAATGGACATCTGGATATAATAAAAAGATCTGCTAAAATATTTGATCATGTAATAGTTGCCGTACTTGTCAATCCTGATAAAAAAGGATTTTTTAATATAGAAGAGAGAGTTTTTCTCATAGAAAAGGTTATAAATAGAATAGAGAATGTAAGTGTAGAAAGTTTTAGTGGACTTTTAACTGATTTTATGAAAAAGAAAAATGCACAGGTAATAGTAAAAGGTCTTAGGGCAGTATCAGATTTTGAATATGAATTCCAAATGGATCTTATGAATAAAAAGCTTTGTCCCAAAGCAGAAACTGTATTTATGATGACAAGTGCTAAAAATTCATTTTTGAGTTCCTCTGCAGTAAGACAAGTTGCTATGTTTAATGGATGTATCAAAGATTTAGTTCCAGATCAAATTATAACTGATGTAATGAAAAAAGCTCGTAAATATTGTAAAAAAAGTTAGTCATCCTTAGGAGGAAGAATTATGAATACTATCAAGTTGTTAGAATACCTTGAGGAAATCATAGAAACATCAGCAAAGGTACCTATGACTGGTAAAGTAATGATAAGCAAAAAAGAAGTTTTAGATATACTAGATAAAATAGCAAACAGTCTTCCAGGTGAATTTAAAAAATCAAAATGGGTAGTAGAAGAAAAAGAGAGAATATTAAATGATGCTATAAAAGAAGCAGATAATATGAAAAAAGAAAATTTAAATATATTAAAAATGCAGATAGAAAATCATGATATAACTAAAGAAGCAAATATACGTGCTGCTGAAATAATATCATCTGCAAAAAAAAATGCCAAAGCTATACGTATGGGTTCAGTAGAATATGCAGATAATATACTCAAGCAGTTAGATTCAGAAATACAATCAAAAAGTGAAGCTATGCTTTCAGATTTAAAGCTTCAGGCACAGCAGTTTATTGACGCTCTTTATGAAAGTGTAAATATAAAAACCAATTTAATAAGAGATAATATAGATGAACTAAAAAATATTAAATAGATTTTTTAATTTAAATAGTATAACGGGAAATATAATGACACCAATTAGGAACATAAATATGTTGTCACTACTTACTATTGGTGAATAATAGTAAGAGAATATTTCCTTTGATATTAATTTACTTTCATATATTTTAAATATAAATAAACTTAATATAGCGCATATTATTCCGTGGATTATTTTTCTAAATATGTACTTTCCCATGGAAATTTTAAATTTATAGGTAAAAGAGTATACTTGTGATATAATTGAAAAACCGCTAAAAGTGAATAAAAAACTTATAATTAAAATCTTTATATAGATATTTCCATCAGAAGTAGTTATCAAATTACAACCATTTGTCATTTCGATTATTCCAAGTATTGTACCTTTAATAATACTAGATGAAATATTGAATATATTGGAGATTTTTTCTGTAACTATTTCAAATATTAAGTTATGTTCAAGTATGCCGTTTATAACAGAAAACATGGTAACGAAACCACCAATGGATAGACAAGTTTTAATGGAATTTTCAATACTTCTTTTTAATATATTTCCTATATTGGAATTTGATGTTGTTGAGTTATGAATATGATTGTTATTATTATAACTAACTTTGGATGGAAGAATAAATCCCATAATAAAACACGAAATTAAATTTGAAAGCAGAAGTATATATCCTAAAACACTGTTTTTAAACATTGATATACCTACAGAACCCAATATAAATAATGGACTTGAATTAGATGCTATATTTAATAATCTTGTAAAAGTATTATTATCTATTTCATCATTTTCGTATAAATCGCAGGCATATTTTGCACCAAGAGGATAACCGCAGAGCATACTTATTATAAGAGCAAAACTACAATTTCTTGGAAGATTTAAGGGAGAACATAATACTTTACCAAATAATTTGGCATATATATATATGCCATTACAATTAATTATTATATTTGATACTATTAAAAAAGAAAATAACGATGGAAATACCTTGTAAAAGAATAGTATAACTCCATTTATAGCACCATCTATACATAATTTAGGAGATAATATAATCTGTATAATCAAAAGAGAACACAATATAGTTATAAATAAATTTCTGTCTTTTAACAGAAATGCTAGAAGTAATACTATTATAAATAATAGTGTATAGAATAATATTGCCAATTTAATCACCTGCTTTTTATTTAACTCAATTCTTATATAAAAACATATTAGAATTATATTAAAAAAAGGGGATGTTTATTACTTCGTATATTATTTGTTTTAAAAAGTGTTTCCTTTAAATATAATTGGACTTTTTTTGTAATCTGAATTAAATTTCACAAAAGTATTTAAAAGACTATATGCTTTTGTAGAGTTTAAATCTATAGATAAAAAATCATCCAGTTTTTTAGGAAATTTTGTGTATACAGGAATTGAGGAATTTTTTTTTATGGATTTTAGTATTCTCATTCCAGTTTCATTGAATCCAAGAACTCGTGTATAAGGACATTTTTGTCTTCTCATAATATCAGTTTCAAACTCATCAAATCCAAGAAAAAATTGACATAGTATTCTGCTTATTCTTGTATAAGCATATCTTTTGGTTTTAGCACATTTAATTATTTCATTATAATCAGAGTTGCTTTCTAAAGCTCTAAAAATTCTATTTTCTATACCTTCAGATACTTCTGGAATATTTAATATAGATTTTTTTTGTAAAAAACATCTATATTTTAAATACGGAACCATTAAATTTTCCATATCAAAATTATAGTTTTGTCTGCATAATCTACATAAAATATCGTAAGTTTCAGGTGGAACGGTTTCTCTTATATGGGATAGGTCTCTATTGTGTTTTAAGAAAGTTCTTATAGCAGAGGCGCTGGAAAAATTATTTTGCAATTTATTGCTGTTATAATTTTCACCTTTTCTTTTTATAGAAAGAGCATTTATATTGCTGTTTAACTTTTTTAAACTTTTTAAATATTCTAGTGCTAAAATATTATTAGAGGATGATAATATAGATTTAAATTCTAAAGAAGAAATATTTTTATACCTGTCCTTAAGAAATTTTATTATAGAGTTACTTCTTGCTTCAGCATATGAATTACCTTTTAAAAGTTCAGCTTTTAAATAATTTTTTAATTCAGGAGGTTCATCATATAGAATTTCTGATATAGAATTCAATAGAGATATATCATCACATTCACTTCCAAAACAAATAGTATCAACTACGCCTAAATTCTCCATTAGACTTACTGCTCCGAAAGAAAAAAACTCTGCAGAAGAAACACTGTATAATGTAGGTAATTCCAATACTAAATCCACTCCATTTAAAAGAGCGATTTCAGTTTTATTCCATTTATCTATTATCGAAGGAAGTCCCCGTTGAACAAAATTTCCTGAAATTATAGCTATAATAGCTTGACAATTTGTTATTTTACGTGTATTTTGAATATGGTAAGCATGACCGCAATGAAAAGGATTGTATTCCGCTATAATGCCGGTTATCTTCATTATTCTAATAAACCTCCTATTTATTTATCTTAATTTAATTCTTTATGAATATTATTATAACAGATAAAACATATTATTATAACAGATAAAAATCTTTTTATAAAAAAATAAAAAAAATACTGTTTTTTTATTGAAATATATATTGAAAAAGGATTATATTATAAGTATATGTGATTTTATATTAATTTTTATATCTTGAAGGGAGAAACGAAAATGAGACTAATGAAACAAATATGGGAAAAGGCAAAAACAGATAAAAAGACAATTGTTTTAGCTGAAGGCGAAGAAGAAAGAAATCTTAAAGCAGGTGAAAAAATAACTAAAAATGGTCTTGCCAATGTAATAATGGTTGGAAACATTGATGTAATAAAGGAAAAGGTTAGCAAGTTGAATGTAGATTTAACTGGTGTTACATTGGTAGATCCACAAACTTCTGATAAATTAGAAAAATATGCTCATGAGTTTTATGAATTGAGGAAGAAAAAAGGTATTACTCCTGATAAGGCGAATAAGATAGTTAGAGACCCATTGTACTTTGCAACAATGATGGTCAAACTAGGAGATGCTGATGGATTGGTATCTGGTTCTATACATACTACAGGCGATCTTTTGAGACCAGGTCTTCAAATTGTAAAAACTGCTCCAGGAACTTCAGTAGTTTCAAGCATATTTATGATGGAAGTTCCAAATTGTGATTTAGGTGATAATGGTTTCTTGTTGTTTTCAGATTGTGCTGTAAATCCTGTACCTAATACTGAACAATTAGCTGCAATAGCTATTAGTACTGCAGAAACTGCAAAAAGTTTATGTGGTATGGATCCAAAAGTAGCTATGCTTTCATTTTCAACTAAGGGAAGTGCACAACATGAAAATGTAGATAAGGTAAGAGAAGCAACCAAACTTGCTAAACAAATGCAACCAGATCTTAAAATAGACGGAGAACTTCAATTGGATGCTTCTTTAATACAGGAAGTTGCAAATTTAAAAGCACCTGGTAGTCCTGTAGCAGGAAAAGCAAATGTACTTATATTCCCTGAACTTCAAGCAGGAAATATTGGATATAAATTAGTTCAAAGATTTGCAAAAGCGGAAGCAATAGGACCTATATGTCAAGGCTTTGCAAAACCAATAAATGATTTGTCAAGAGGATGCAGTTCTGACGATATAGTAAATGTAGTAGCTGTAACAGCAGTACAAGCACAAGCTGCAAAATAATTTAATGAATATTACAATATAAGGTTCTGTTAATATACGAGGAGATGATTTTATGAAAATATTAGTAATAAATTGTGGAAGTTCATCTTTAAAATATCAATTGATAAATATGGAAGATGAAAATGTACTTGCTAAAGGTCTTGTGGAAAGAATAGGTATAGAAGGATCCATCCTTACTCATAAAGTAAATGGAGAGAAATATATTACTGAACAGCCTATGGAAGACCATAAAATAGCTATAAAATTAGTTCTGAATGCACTAGTAGACAAAGATTATGGAGTTATTAAAGATATGTCTGAAATATCTGCAGTTGGACATAGAGTTGTACATGGTGGAGAAAAATATGCAAATTCAGTTCTAGTAGATGAAGATGTTGTAAAAGCTATAAAAGATTGTGCTAAATTGGCACCACTTCATAATGTACCAAATATGATAGGTATAAATGCATGTAAAGAGTTAATGCCAGATACTCCTATGGTGGCAACATTTGATACTGCATTCCATCAAACACTTCCCAATTATGCATATACTTATGCAGTACCATATGATCTATATGAAAAATATGGCGTTAGAAAATATGGATTCCACGGTACATCACATAAATTTGTATCAATAGAAGCAGCTAAGATGATGGGAAAGGACATAAGATCTCTTAAGATTATAACCTGCCATTTGGGAAATGGAGCTAGTGTATGTGCAATTGACGGTGGTAAGTCAATAGATACTAGTATGGGATTTACTCCACTTGCAGGTCTTTGCATGGGAACTAGATGTGGAGATATAGATCCAGCAGTGATTCCTTTTCTAGTAAAATCAGTGGGAATGTCTATAGATGAAGTAGATACCTTAATGAATAAAAAATCTGGTGTACTTGGTGTATCAGGAGTAAGCAGTGATTTTAGAGATGTATTAGCTGAAGAAGCTAAAGGAAATAAGAGAGCGGAACTTGCTTTGAATGTTTATACTTACAGGGTTAAATCAGTAATAGGCTCTTATATAGCAGCTTTAAATGGAGTTGATTGCATAGTATTTACAGCTGGATCTGGAGAAAATTCAGAACCTTTGAGAAGAAGAATATGTGCTGGACTTTCAAATTTAGGTATAGTTTTAGACAAGGAAAGAAACAATGTTATGGGAAAACCAGCTCAAATAAGTTCAGATGATTCTAAAGTAAAAGTATTTGCTATTCCTACTAATGAGGAACTTATGATAGCTAGAGATACAAAAGAAATAGTTGAAGGTAGATAAAGAGTAAAATTTAAATAAATCTTGACTTTTAATGCTCATCTCTATATAATAAATTGTGGCTAATGTATAGAGGTGAGCATTATGAAATTGGATATATCTGATCTGCTAAATAAAGAGATATTTACAAAAAAACTAGATATTATTTTAAAAGATGATAGTTTTTATGATGGCAAGGAACATATTGGTATTTTAAACCCTATCAGGTTACTGGCAAATTTGGAGAAAACAGATCATATGATTACTTTAAAGGGTAAAGTCAGTGGAGTACTTGAACTTACTTGTTCGAGATGTTTGAAGAAATTTGCTCATGCCATAAATATAAATATCAATGAAAGATTTACAGACAAGAAAATAGTTGATTGTGATGAGGATATTTTCTTTATTAATGATGGTTACATAGATATTACTCAAATAATAGAAAATAATATAATATTAGCATTGCCAATAAAAAGACTTTGCAAAGAAAACTGTAAGGGATTATGTCCTGAATGTGGGACTAATTTAAATGATTCAATCTGCAATTGCAAAGAAAATAATATTGATCCTAGATGGGAAAAGTTAAAAGATATGTTTTCTAAATGATTAAGGAGGTGTTTTACTATGACAAGTCCAGCAAGAAAATCATCAAAAGCAAGAAAGAGTTCAAGAAGAGCTCAGACATTTAAGGCAAGTTTACCAGGAATTGTAGAATGTCCTCAATGCCATGAAATGAAACTTGCTCACAGAGTGTGCAAGAATTGTGGCTACTATGGTGGTAAAGAGGTTATTGCAGCTGCAAAATAGTTAAAGAAAGTCGATAGGCTTTCTTTTTTTGGTTAATATTTATTTTTCATCATTCTAATATGATATAATTATATCTGATTTATTTATTGTTAGGATGTGAGATCATGATAATTGTTGTAGATGGTATGGGTGGAGATTTTGCACCTGGAGAAGCTGTTTGCGGTGCAGTTTCTGCTATAAAAGAACCGAATATAGATATAATAATAACTGGAAAAGAAGATATAATAAACAATGAATTAAAAAAATATCAGTATGATAAGAATAGAATTAATGTTTTGGATGCAAAAGAAGTAATTACTACTAATGAACATCCTGTCATGGCTGTTAGGAGAAAAAAGGATTCAAGTTTAGTTAAGGCCCTTAATGTTGTATCTTCAGGAAAGGCACAAGCTGTAGTTTCTGCAGGAAGTACAGGAGCTTTTATGACAGGAGCTACTTTAATAGTAGGTAGAATTAAGGGAATAGACAGAGTGGCCTTGTCACCAATTATGCCTGGTAAAAATGGTAAATTCATGGTGGTAGATGCAGGAGCAAATGTAGATTGCAAACCTAAATATTTACTACAATTTGCTTTAATGGGTAAGATATATTTAGAAAATGTGATGAATATAAAAAATCCATCTGTTGGTCTTGTTAATATAGGCACTGAAGAACAAAAAGGCAATGAGCTTACAAAAGCAGCATATAAACTTTTAAAGGAATCTAATTTAAACTTTATCGGTAATGTAGAACCTAGAAATATATCTGATGGTGATGTGGACTTATTGGTTTGTGATGGTTTTGTAGGAAATACTGTTTTAAAAATGTATGAGGGTGTTGCATTAAATGTAATGAGTATGCTCAAAGAAGAAATATTAAAATCTTCTACTGCTAAAATAGGTGCAGTATTAATGAAAAATGTATTTAGAAATTTGAAGTCAAAATTCGATTATTCTGAATATGGTGGATGTGCATTTTTAGGCTCCAAAGGAATATGTGTAAAGGCACATGGAAGTTCTGACAGTAAAGCTTTTAAGAATGCTATTTTTAGGGCTAAAGATTGTGTGGACAGTAAAGTTGTAGATAAAATAAAGTTAGAAGTAGAAAAAATATCAGATATTTGATATAGTAATTAAAAAAATCAATATATGTATATTAATACAGAATATATTGGTATATAATAAATTTAATGCTAATGTATTGACGGTATACAATATTTATGTAATATTATTTATGTACAAATTTTTAGGAGGCGAAATTATGGTTTTTGAAAAGATAAAAAAAATAATAGCAGAACAACTTGGAATTGGTGAAGATGAGATAAAGATGGATTCATCATTCGTAGACGATTTAGGTGCAGATTCACTTGATATAGTTGAACTTATTATGGCTCTCGAAACAGAATTCGATTTGGAAATACCAGATGAAGAAGCAGAAAAAATATCTACAGTTGGAGACGTAGTTGAGTACATAAAAGCTCATACAGAGGAGTAAGAAGAGAGTCTCGTTTTATACGGGACTCTAAATTTTATAATGATTTAATATGCAGTTTATTCTTGAATTTGTTTTTTAAAAGCAAACTGAGGAATAAACTTCAAAAGGAGATATCTAATGGAACAATTTTCAAATGATTTTGGAGAACTTGAGAAAAAATTAAAGGTTTGTTTTAAAGATAAGGAAATATTAAAAACTGCACTCACCCATAGTTCTTATGCAAATGGCAAGAAATCTATAAAATTCAATGAAAGGTTGGAATTTTTAGGAGATGCAGTACTTCAACTTTCCATATCAGAATATTTGTTTTTAAATTATAAAGATGAGCCAGAAGGAGTACTTACTAAAAAAAGGTCCATTATAGTATGTGAAACTTCACTTTATGAAATTGCAAGGAAGTGGGATATAGGCCGTTACATAAACATGAGCAAAGGCGAAGAGATGACAGGCGGCAGGGAAAGGGTATCAATACTTTCAGATTGTGTTGAAGCTATAATTGCAGCTGTTTATATAGATAATGGATACAAAAAGGTTAATGAATTTATAATGAGCAATTTTCACACTATTATAGAAAAGGCAATAAATGATAAAATTATATTGGACTACAAGACAAAACTTCAAGAAGTTATGCAGCAAAGCGGAGAGGTTTCAATAGACTATAAGCTTACTAAATTTGAAGGACCTCCACATAGAAGAAAATTTTACACACAGGTATCTGTAAACGAAAATATACTTGGAAATGGTGTTGGATACAGTAAAAAACAGTCAGAGCAAAATGCCGCATATAGAGCATTAAAAAATACAAATTATTATAAAGATTAAGAGGTAATTTCAATATGAGCAATAAGCACTATATAATTCCTATATTTGTTCCAAATGAAGGTTGCCCACATAACTGCGTTTTTTGTGATCAAACTACTATAACTGGAAGTCAAAAAAAAGTAGATGCTGATTTCACTAGAAATACTATAGACAAATATTTAAATACTATAAATTCACATAAGGCTAAAGTTGAAGTATCATTTTTTGGAGGGACTTTTACAGCTATAGATATCAAAAAACAGACTGAACTTTTGAAAGTGGCTAAGAAGTATAAAGATGCAGGTCTTATAGATCTTATACATCTTTCTACGAGACCTGATTATATAGATAATACTATATTAGACAATCTTAAATCATATGGTGTAGATGTAATAGAATTAGGAGTACAATCTTTGGATGAAGAAGTACTTTTTAAGTCTGGTAGAGGTCACTCCAAAGAAGATGTATTAAAAGCTTCAGCTTTAATCAAAAAATACGGATTTACATTAGGCCACCAAATTATGCTTGGACTTCCAGGCGATAATTTTCAGAAGGATATATCTTCAGTTAAACAATCCATAGATATGAAACCGGATATATATAGAATATATCCTTCTCTTATAATAAAAAATACTCCTATGGAAGATATGTATAAAAAAGGTATGTATAGTCCATACAGTTTAGAAGAAGCAATTTATATAACTAAAATACTCTATTGTATGTTAATATCAAATAAAATAAATATAATAAGAGTTGGACTTCAGCCTACAGAAGAAATAAACGTGGGTGCTGAAATTGTAAGTGGCCCTTTTCATCCTGCCTTTAGGGAACTGGTGATAGGGAGTATATACAGTGAGTTCTTGAGGAAAAACATACCTTATAATTATAGTGGAAAAGTAAAAATTCAGATTAATGGAAAAGACATATCAAAATTATATGCTAATGGTAAAAGGTTTTTTAATGATGTTAAATTGCAACTTAATGTATCTAAAATACAAGTAGTTCAAGATAATAGCCTTAAAAGAGATACTTTTATTTTAAATTTGGAAGAAGATGAAAGAAAATTATATTTTGACATTTATTTAGCCAGTAAGGATTTTAAATATTAAAGAGGTGTGTACTATGAAAAAAGATACTAGAGATAAGATGACTAAAATATTTGTCGTATTTATAGTAATTATGTTTATAGTCGGTTTGCTTCCAATGATTTTTGGGAGATAGGTGGAGAATAAAATGTATTTAAAAGCTATTGAGATAAGAGGGTTTAAATCCTTTGCAGACAAAACCAAATTAACACTTACAAATGGAGTTACTTCTATTGTTGGGCCTAATGGAAGTGGAAAAAGTAATATTTCAGATGCAGTCAGGTGGGTTCTAGGAGAACAAAGTGTTAAAAATCTAAGAGGGGGTAAAATGGAAGATGTAATTTTTTCCGGAACTCAATTTAGAAAACCAGTAGGGTTATGCCAGGTTTCATTGAACCTTGACAATTCAGATAAAGCTCTTCCATTGGATTATACTTCTATAACAGTTTTAAGAAGATTGTATAGGTCAGGAGAAAGTGAATATTATATAAATAGTACTAGATGCAGGCTTAAAGATATATATGAGCTATTCATGGACACTGGAATTGGCAGAGAAGGATATTCAATAATAGGTCAGGGTAAAATAGATGCTGTTCTTAGTGGAAAACCAGAAGATAGGCGGAGTCTTTTAGAAGAAGCAGCTGGAATTGTAAAATTCAAGTGGAGAAAAGGGGAGGCGGAAAAAAAGCTTAAGAATACAAATGAAAATCTAATAAGAATAGATGATATAATGAGTGCCTATAAAGATAGGTTGGAACCTCTTAGTATAGAAAATGACAAGGCCAATAGATTTTTGAAACTTTCAGAAGGATTAAAGGAAAAAGAAATAAATTTACTGATTCATTCGATAGATGAGATTAGGGTAAAGGTAGAAAAATTAAGAGATATAGTTGCTGAAAAGAAAGAAAATGTAGATAATTTAAATTTAAAATTTGTAAATTTAAAATGTAAAATAGATAAATTCAATAAAAACATAGATAATATTATTGTTGATAGAAGAAATTGCGAAAAAAATTATTATGATAGTAAATCCGAAGTACAGGCACTTCGTTCAAAAGTAGAATTATTAAAAGAAAAGATATCAAATATAGAAAATATTATGAAAAAAAATGACTTGGAATACGATACTTTGAAGAAAAAAATGTATTCTACAATTGATGAAAAGACTTTAAAGAATAATGAACTTTCCAAGCTTTGCAACATTCAAGTTGAACTGAATAATGAAATAGAGGAACATCAATGTAATTTAGATAAATATGTACAGACAGTTTATAACAAAAATGAATTAATTAGAAACTTGAAAGATAGCCAGATAGAGTATTTAAGTACTATATCAAATTTAAAAAATAGTATTTCAACGTTTACAGAAGATATAAAAAAGACTATAGATAAGATAGAAAACTTAAAAGAAACGTATACTGGATATGAAAATTCACTGAGGATAAATTTTAGCACAAAAGATGTTATTGATTTACAAATAAGAGATATAGAGAAAAAAATTAAAAAATATGAAGCTAAAATAGTTGAAAATAAGAAAAGTATAATAAATCAGAAAAATTATTTGAAAAAATTCCAGCAAGAGTTAAAACAAATAAATAGTATACATATGAGATATGAAGCAAATAGAAATATGCTTATAAATTTAGACAATCAATATGAAGGATATAATAGAGCTGTGAAAATGCTTATGAAACATATAAAATCTGGCAAAGCTCAAGTAGAGCAAAATAGTTGTTTTGTTTTAGGTGAAATAATAAAGGTTGATAAACAGTTTGAAGTAGCCATAGAGATAGCTCTAGGTGGGGCTATTTCAAATATTATAACCAAAGATGAAAAAATGGCAAAACATCTTATAAAATATTTGAAATCAAATAATTTGGGTAGAGCTACGTTTCTGCCACTTACAATAATAAAAGCTAGAAAGATATCTGAAAATAAATTGTTTAGCAAAATAGATGGTTATTTAGGTATTGCAAGTGATATAGTTGAATGTGATAGTTTTTTTAAAAATGCATTAGAATATGTGTTAGGCAGGACTATAATTTCTAGGGATATAGATAGTGCATTAAATATAGCTAAAACAAGTAATTATACTGTAAGGATAGTCACTCTTCAAGGTGAAATAGTAAATCCTGGAGGTGCTCTAACAGGAGGAAGCTTAAAATCAAAAGCCAGCAATATAATAGGAAGAAAAAGAGAAATCAAAAGTATTGAAATCAAACTTGGTGAATCTGAAGGTAAAATAAAATCCATAAGTCAGCTTATAAGTAATTATGAAGAAAGTATAAGAAAATTCGATGAAGAAAATTTAAATCTTAGAGATGGTATATATTCTAAAAATATAGATATTACTGAGTTAAAAGGGAAAATAAATAATATAAATAATGAGAACTTGAAATTGGAAAAGAATATAGATATATCTAAAAAGCAGATACAAAATCATGATATAGAAATTAAAGAGTATAAGAAAGAACTGGAAAGTAAAAAATTAACATTAAAGAATTTTAATAACAAACAAAGTTTTAACAATGAAAGCATATTGACTTTGGAAGAAGATTTAAAGGGTAAAAATGAAACTATAGATAATACAAGAGAAAAACTTACAGCTTTAAAAATAAAAAAGGCTAAAGTTGATGAAGGTATATTAAATATAAATAATACACTTAAAAACCATGAAGAAAATATAAATGAATTTAAAAACAAAATTTTGAATTTAAAAAATGAAGCAAATGATTTTAATAGTAATATCAAAAAATACTATGAAGAAATTAAAAAAAACAAGTTGGATATAGAGGAAAAAAATAATTGCATATTAAAATTTGAAAATATAATAAAAAAATTAAAAATAGATGAAATAAAAATTAAAGACAAGGTTAAAATTCTAAATGGTGATTCTCAAAATTTAGCTTTGGAAATAAACAAGAAGGAACAAGAATTGCATAAGTCTCAATTAAATTTAACTAAATTTATAGCTAATGAAGAAAATATGTATTCAAAGTTGAATTCAGATATGAAAATTACATATGAAGAAGCTCTTAAATATAAATTCAAAATTGAAAATGTAGAAGAATTTAAAACAAAAATTCAGAATTTAAAAAAGCAAATATCTGATATAGGAGTTGTTAATCTAGGGGCTATTGAGGAATATAAGGAATTAAAACAAAAAGTGGATTTTATGGAATCTCAAAAGCAGGATTTAATAAATGCAAATAATGAGTTGAACAATGTAATTTATGAGATGACAGATAAAATAAAAGTTGTATTTAATGCAAACTTTAATAAACTTCGAAAAAATTTTAATGAAACTTTTAAAGAACTGTTTAAGGGTGGAAGTGCAGACATTATAATTACAAATGGTGATGAGCTTACAGGAGATATAGATATAACTGTACAGCCCCCTGGCAAGAAACTTCAAAATATAAATCTCATGTCTGGTGGAGAAAAAGGACTTTCCGCCATAGCACTTTTATTTGCAATTCTTAAAATGAAACCAACTCCATTTTGTATACTGGATGAAATTGAGGCGGCTCTTGATGATGCAAATGTAGCCAGATATGCTGAATTTCTAAAAAAGTTTTCTAAAAGCACCCAATTTATTGTAATAACCCATAGAAAAGGAACTATGGAAGTAAGTGATGTTCTATATGGAGTTACCATGGAAGAGAAAGGTATATCAAAAATTGTTTCTGTAGATTTAAATGAAAATATATCTTAAGATAAAAATGAGGAGGCAGTCATATGATTCAGAAATTCTTTGACAAATTAAAAAATGGACTTACTAAAACTAAAAATAATTTAACAGGCAGGATAATGGAGGTTTTGAGTAGTTATGTTTCTATAGATGAAGATCTGTATGATGAACTTGAGGAAATACTTATAACTGCTGATATAGGAGTTGATACTACACTATACATAATAGAAATGCTTAAACAGAAGATAAAAGAAAACAAGATAAAAGATCCAAACCTTATAAATGATTGTTTAAAGGAAGTGATTATAGATATATTGGGAAGTGAAAATGCTGTATTGGAACCTGAGAGTACACCTGAGGTTGTACTGGTAGTTGGAGTTAATGGAGTTGGGAAAACAACATCTATAGGTAAAATAAGTTCAAAGTTAAAAGATAAAGGATATAAAGTTTTAATGGCTGCTGCAGATACTTTTAGAGCAGCTGCTATAGATCAGCTGGAAATTTGGAGTAATAGGGCAGGAGTGGATATAGTAAAACATCAAGAAGGCTCTGATCCAGCAGCAGTTATATTTGATGCAGTTCAGGCTTCCAAATCACGAAATGTTGATGTACTTATATGTGATACTGCAGGTAGATTGCATAACAAAAAAAACTTGATGGATGAGCTTGGAAAAATAAACAGAGTAATTGACAGGGAATATCCAGAGGCAAATAGGGAAACTTTGCTAGTATTAGATGCTACTACTGGACAGAATGCAGTTCAGCAGGCAAAGCAGTTTATGGAAGTTTGTAAAGTAAGCGGTATAGTATTGACTAAATTAGACGGAACTGCCAAAGGAGGAATTGTAATATCCATAAAACATTCACTTGGTATACCGGTTAAGCTAATAGGAGTAGGAGAAGGTATAGATGATCTTCAGGAATTTAATGCTAACGATTTTGTAGAAGCACTATTTTAAATTAAATTCATATATTCTGCAGCCTGTTAAGTAAAAACACTTGACACCTTATTTAAATTTTGATATTATATCTCTGGTAGATAACTATATAAGTTTTAATTATTATAAAAATAAATTTTAAGGAAGTGGCAGAGACAGTGGATCGTACTGTAGGTGTCATGAGAGAACGAATACGAATGTCCATACTGATGGATGCATATGGAAATTTGTTGACGGACAAACAGAAAAATATAATGGATTTATATTATAACTGTGATTTGTCTTTAGGTGAGATAGCTGAACATACAGATACAACAAGACAGGCGGTATATGATATTATAAGAAGATGTCATAAGATACTGTTCCAATATGAAGAGAAATTGAGTTTAGCTAAACAAAAAATGAAATTGGAAGAAGTTAAAAAAAATATTTTACGAGATTTGGATTTGTTGGAAAACTCAAGTAATGAGGAACTTGTAAATAATATGAAGAGATATATAGTAGATAATATTTAATATAGGAGGTTTAACATGGCTTTTGAAGGATTGGCATCTAAGCTTCAGGAAACTTTAAAAAAGCTTAGAGGAAAAGGTAAGCTTTCGGAAAAAGATATAAAAGATGCAATGAGAGAAGTAAAATTGGCACTTTTGGAAGCAGATGTTAACTATAAAGTTGTACGTGATTTTATAAAAAGTGTAAGTGAAAAATGTTTTGGAGAAGCAGTACTTAAGAGTTTAACTCCAGCACAGCAAGTCATAAAGATAGTAAATGAAGAGCTAACTGCTTTAATGGGAAAAAGTGAAAGTTCTATTGAGTATTCAAAAAATGGATTAACCATAATAATGCTTGTAGGACTTCAAGGTGCAGGAAAGACAACAATGTGTGGAAAATTGGCACTTGAACTTAGAAAAAAGAATAAAAAACCACTTTTAGTAGCATGTGATATATATAGACCGGCTGCTATAAAACAGTTACAGGTAGTAGGAAAGCAGATAGATATTCCCGTATTTTCCATGGGAGATAGAGTTACAGCAGCGGATATATCAAAAGGAGCTGTTGAATATGCAAAAAATAATAACTTAAATGTGGTAATAATAGATACTGCAGGCAGACTTCAAATAGATGAAAAACTTATGAATGAACTTAAAGATGTAAAACAAGTAGTAAACCCAAATGAGATTATGTTAGTTGTTGATTCAATGACAGGTCAGGATGCTGTTAATGTAGCAAAGAGTTTCAATGAACAAATCGACATTACAGGGGTCATACTGACAAAACTCGATGGAGATACTAGAGGAGGGGCAGCTCTTTCTATAAGGGCCATGACAGGAAAACCTATAAAATTTATAGGCCTGGGAGAAAAAATGAATGATTTTCAGGTATTTCATCCAGACAGAATGGCCTCTAGAATATTGGGTATGGGTGATGTACTGTCACTTATAGAAAAAGCCCAGCAATCCATAGATCAGGATGAAGCAAAACAACTCGGAGAGAGAATGTTAAACAAGGAATTTAACTTCCAAGATTTTTTGGATGTTATGCAGCAGGCTAAAAAGCTTGGGCCTATTAGTAAACTTGTAGAGATGATTCCAGGAGTTGATTCAAAAATTTTAAAAGGTGTAGATCTTTCTCAAGGAGAAAAGGATTTGAAAATAAAGGAAGCTATTATAAAATCCATGACTCAAAAAGAGAGATTGAGTCCTGTAATTATAAGCAGTTCTTCTTCAAGAAAAAAAAGAATAGCTTCTGGTTCAGGAACTACAATACAACAGGTTAATAGACTTCTTAAAGACTTTGACAAGACTAAAAAAATGATGAAGCAATTTAATGGTATTAAGAATGGAAAAGGTTTTGGCAAAAATTTATTTGGGAAAATGCCATTTTAATATATGCTAATTTCCTATTATATTTAAGGAGGTGATATTAGGTGTCAGTAAAAATAAGATTGAGAAGAATGGGTGCAAAAAAGTCTCCATTTTATAGAATAGTTGTTGCAGATTCGAGATCTCCAAGAAATGGAAGATTTATAGAAGAATTAGGATATTATAATCCTTTAACAGAACCAACTACTATTAAATTTGATGAAGAAAAAGCTGTACAATGGATAAAAAATGGTGCTCAGCCAACTGATGTTGTAAAGAGACTTTTTACAACAGCTGGATTAGATGAAAAATTGAGCAAGTAGTAACTGGGAGTGAATTGAATGAAAGAATTAGTTGAAATTATAGCTAAATCATTAGTAGATAACCCAGATATGGTTCAGGTAAATGAAATTAAAGGTGAACAGTCCATAATTCTTGAATTGAAAGTTGCTCAAGAAGATATGGGAAAAGTAATAGGCAAACAGGGGCGAATAGCCAAGGCTATAAGAACTGTAGTGAAAGCAGCAGCTATAAAACAAAATAAGAGAGTTGTTGTAGAGATAATATAAGAGATAATATAAGAGTTAGGTCTATCCTAACTCTTATATTATATAAAAAAATACTAGGTGAAAGGAGAGAAGATTGATTTTATGGATCAATTTATTACTATAGGTAAAATAGTAAATACTCATGGGATAAAAGGTGAATTGAAAATATATCCACTTACTGATAATTTAGAAAGATTCAAACAATTACACAAAGTATATATTGAAGAAAAAGAAACAAATGTATTGAATTGTAAACTTCAGTCCAAGAGGGTAATATTAAAAATAGAAGGAATAGATACTATAGAAGATGCAGAAACTTACAAGGAAAAGTATATTCAAGTAGAAAGAGAACATGCAGTAGAATTGACAAAAGACAGCTATTTCATATCTGATATAATAGGATGCGATGTATTTGATGATGAAGATAATTACTATGGAAAAGTAAGTGAGGTAATCCATACTCCCAATAATGATGTGTATTGGATAAAAGAAAAAAAGGAGATTTTGATTCCTGCACTTGAAAATATAGTATTAAATATAGATATAGAAAAATCAAAGATTATTATAAAGCCGGTGAGTGCATGGATGGCAGAATAGATATTCTAACTCTTTTTCCTGAAATGTTTGACGTTTTTAATTATAGTATAATTGGTAGAGCAAGAGAAAAGGGAATTTTAAATATAAATACAGTCAATATAAGGGAATATACTAAAGATAAACATAAAAAGGTAGATGACTATCCATATGGTGGTGGAGCTGGAATGGTAATGTCAGTTCAGCCAATAGTAGATTGTATAAGGGCAGTTAAAAAGTTAAACAAAGGTAGAATTATATTTTTAGGACCAAAGGGTAAGACTTTCAATCAAAAAATGGCTAAAGAGCTATCAAAAGAAAGAGAATTAGTATTCTTATGCGGGCATTATGAAGGTATAGATGAAAGAGCATATAAGTACATAGATATGGAAGTCTCTTTAGGAGACTTTGTACTTACAGGAGGAGAATCTGCCTGTATCCCAATTGTAGACAGTATATGCAGAATGATACCTGGCGTACTTAAATCGGAACAGAGCTATGAGGATGAATCTTTTTATAATGGACTTTTGGAGTATCCACAATACACAAGGCCTGAATATTTTGAAAGTGAAAGAGTTCCAGAAGTTTTATTGTCAGGACACCATGAAAATATAAGAAAGTGGAGAAGACTTCAATCTATTTTAATAACCATGGAAAAAAGACCGGATATTTTAAAGAAAACCAAACTTTCTAAAGAGGATATGAAATTATTAAACAATTATATTGAAAATAATATTTAAATATGATACAATGTAGCTTGTGCTACACGGATCTTCCTCTGTCTGCATATGATATGCTGGGCAAGAAGGTTTATTAATATAAGGAGGTAATGCACACAATGTTAGATGTAATAAAAGCTATAGAAGCAGAACAGATAAGAGAGGATATACAGAACTTTAATGTTGGAGATACAGTAAAAGTTCACGTAAAGATAAGTGAAGGAAATAGAGAAAGAATACAGGTATTTGAAGGTATAGTATTAAAAAGGCAGAATGGTGGCTTGAGGGAAACATTTACAGTAAGAAGAGTTGCTTATGGTGTTGGAGTTGAGAGAACTTTTCCGGTTAATGCTCCTATAATAGATAAAATAGAAGTAATTAGAAAAGGTAAAGTAAGAAGAGCTAAACTATACTATTTAAGAGATAGAGTTGGTAAGGCTGCTAAGGTAAAAGAGATATTAAAGTAAAATGGGGCTATAAAAGCCCTTTTTTATGTTGAGGGGGTAGTGAAAGTTGTTTAAAGAACTACTAGATATAGGTAAATCAATATTAATTGCTATAATAGCAGCTTTTTTAATTATAACCTTTGTGTTTGAAACTGTAAGTGTTGACGGTCATTCTATGGATCCTACATTAAATAACAAGGATAGACTTATAGTAGAAAAAGTTAGTTATTATTTTAGAGCACCAAAGCCAGGCGATATTGTTGTAATTAAATATCCTGCAAATCCAAGTGAAAAATTTATTAAAAGAGTAATAGCAGTAGGTGGGGATAAAGTAAGGATCGATAATGGCAAACTTTATATAAATGATAAACTTCAAAATGAGTCATATATACTAGAACCTATGATTGGAAATTATAATGAAGTTACAGTACCTGAAAATACTATATTTGTCATGGGAGATAATAGAAATAACAGTCGTGACAGCAGATTCACAGATGTAGGTTTTGTAAGCTATAAATTAGTAGTTGGTAGAGCAGTATTTAGGTTATTTCCATTTACAAGAATGGGTACCTTAAAAACTCCCAAATAAGATATTAACATATGAAAATTATCTAATACAGGAGGTTTATATATGAATATAAATTGGTTTCCAGGACATATGGTAAAAACTAGAAGAGAAATAAGAGAGAGTTTAAAGCTTATAGATGCTGTAATTGAGATAAGAGATGCTAGAATAGTAAGATCTAGTAAAAATCCTGAAATCGACGATATATGTGGGAATAAGCCTAGAATAATTTTACTTAACAAAAGTGATTTAAGTGAAGATAAAGTAACGAATAAGTGGATAAAAGTTTTATCTTCAAATAATGTAGGGGTTTTATCAGTAAATTGCATTACTGGTTATGGATTGAATAATATAAAATCATTATTGGATAATATATTACAAGATAAACATGAAAAATTAAAAAATAGAGGAATAAATAAGATAGTAGATAGAGTAATGGTAGTTGGAATACCTAATGTAGGCAAATCATCTTTTATAAACAAGATTGCTAGGAACAAGATTGCCAGAACGGGAAATAAGCCTGGAGTTACCAAATCAAAACAATGGATTAAGACTAAAATTGGAATGGAACTTATGGATACTCCTGGAATACTATGGCCTAAATTAGAAAGCAGTGAAACACAGCTAAATTTAGCATTTACAGGTGCCATAAAAGATGAAATTATGGATACTGAAGAATTAGCAGTACATCTTATAGAAGTACTTTCTTCAAATTATCCAGACAAACTTATTGAGAGATATAAATTAGATTCTTTAAGTGATAATGCTATTGATATTATTGACAATATAGCTAAAAAACGTGGAGCTATAATAAAAGGCGGCAATATAGACTATAATAGAGTTTCCAATATGATATTGGATGAGTTCAGATCTGGAAAAATTGGTACTATTTCATTGGAATTTCCTAAATAGCTTATAAATTTACAGGAGATGTTTTAATATGTCAACTGATATTGATTTAGATAAATTTAGTATAGAAGATATGCAAAATATTATATTGAAAAAAAGGGCTGAGTTAACTTTCTATCAACTAAATAAAGTAGTACATGAAATGGAAAAACATTATTTTGATTTAAATGAAGAATCTCTTTTAAAAGTAGCAAATTATTTGGAGTGCGATAAAAGAAAAAATGTCAAAGGTTTATCTAAAGTACTCTTAAAGTTTTTCAAGAGTACAGAAAGTGAAATTGAAAGAGTAGAAAAGATGTATAAATTTGATAGAAGATTCTCAAACTGTATATATATAGCAGGAGTAGATGAAGTTGGAAGAGGACCACTTGCAGGGCCTATAGCAGCAGGGGCAGTAGTATTTAATATGAATTATAAAGATCAAAAAGAATTAGTTATGGGAATTAAGGATTCGAAAAAACTTTCAGCCAAGAAAAGAGAAGAAATTTCAGATGTAATAAAAAGTAAGGCAGTAACTTATAATATTTCTATTATAAATAATGATGAAATTGATAAAAAAGGAATTGCATGGTGTAATAATGAGGTATTAAAAAGAGCAGTTAGAGGTTTGAAAGTTCCAGTTGATTTTGTATTATCGGATGGATATGCAGTAAATAATTTGGATATAGACAACGAATTTATAGTAAAAGGGGATTCGAAAAGCGCCAGTATAGCAGCTGGTTCCATTATTGCTAAAGTATACAGGGATAATCTTATGAAAGAGTATCACAAGGTATATCCACAGTATAATTTTTTAAGTAATTCTGGATATGGCACTAAAGAACATATCGATGCCATAAAAAAATATGGAATCTGTAAATTACATAGATTAAGTTTTTTGAAGAATATAATTTAAGTATAAGCTAATATATTAGCTTATACTTGAAAGGCATTTTTAATTAATTTAATATTATAGCTCTTTTTATTGGAATTTATCATAATTTCTATTATATCAAATCTTATATTGTATTTATATAATTTATTTTTCTGTACGTAAATATATGCAGTCCTGTAAATTTTAATTCTTTTAAAATGATTTACAGCTTCACAAGGTTCACCATAATTTTTTGAATGCCTTGTTTTGACTTCTATAAAACATATAGTATTTTTATTTTGGGATATTATATCGATCTCTCCTGTTTTACATCTGAAGTTTTTTTCTATTATAGAATATCCTATGGAATATAAATAATCTACAGCAATATTCTCTCCCAAATCACCTATTTTTTTATTATTATATTTCATTTCTTACTCCTATTATGGTATTTACAAATGTAGGTATTTTTTATTTAAAACAATTTATTGTATGTGGAATATATATATTTATTGATATTAATAAGAGAAATATTATAATTACACTTCCTGAGGTAATCATATGATGGTTCTTAGTTCTTAATCCAAATAAAAACATAATAGCTCCTAATATTAATAGAAATATAACTATTGAAAAGTTCATTTTTATTATCTCCAATCTTAAAATTATAGTGGAAACACTTTTATACTTTTGTATGTATAATATTATAATATTTTTTTACATTAAATGGAATATATTACAAAATATTTTATGCGATTAAATTATATTTTCTAAAAATTTTCTGTAATTTAGAGCTTCTATAACATGATCTTCTTTTATTAATTCTTTATTATCCATATCAGCTATTGTTCGTGATATTTTAAGTATCTTATTATAAGCTCTCAAGCTCAAGTTGTATTTACAGAATATATTATTTATTAAATTTTTAGTTTTACTATCAAGTTTACAATATTTTTTTATTAGTGTTACACTCATCTGAGAATTGAAATAAATATTTTCATGTTTTAATCTTTCTTCTTGAATTTTTCTAACACCAATTATCCTCTTTTGTATATCTTTAGATGTTTCATTTATAGGTTTGTTTTCAATATCTTTAAGAGAGGGAGTTGGTACAAAAATGAATAGATCAATTCTATCCATTAATGGAGAAAAAAGTTTGGATATGTATCTTTTCCTATCATACTCTGTACAAGAGCAATATCTATTGGAACCAAAGTTACCACATCTACATGGATTTGCAGCCAATACTGTCATAAAATTACATGGAAAAACCACTTTACCATTACATCTACTTATCATTATGAAATTTTCTTCTAAAGGCTGTCTCAGTGTTTCCAATACATTTCTTTTAAATTCAGTTATTTCGTCTAGAAATAATATTCCATTGTGAGCAAGTGAGATCTCTCCAGGGGCTAAATTAGCTCCACCTCCTATTATGGTAACTGGGGTCGTAGTGTGATGAGGGTTTCTAAATGGAGGATATTTAATGATGGATTCATTTTTATTGAGCATATTTGCTGAACTGTATATCTTTGTAACTTCAAGAGACTGCTTGTAATTTAATTTTGGAAGTATAGTAGGTATTCGCTCTGCTATCATTGTTTTACCAGAACCTGGAGGACCGATCATGAATATATTATGGTTACCTGCAGCAGCAACTTCTACAGCGCGTTTGCAACTTTCTTGACCTATTATATCTGAAAAGTCCAACCCATATTTTTTAAAATCTGCATTTTTTATTTTATTAGTGTATGGAAGTATATTTCTATTTTCTATAAAAGATACTACTTGTTTCAGGTTTTTAAATGGATAACAATTTATATCTTTTATAAGTGAACATTCATCTTTATTATCATCTGGAGTTATAAAATTTTTAATATTGTTTTTTAATCCCTCAATAGTTACTGCTAATACACCGTTTACTCTATTTAAATTACCAAAAAGAGATAGTTCACCAATAAGTATAAATTCTTTTGAATCATTAAAATGTATTTGTCCGGTAGCATATAATATTCCTATGGCTATTGGAAGATCAAAAAGTGAACCGGTTTTTTTAATATATGCAGGAGCTAAATTTACAGTTATTTTTTTTATAGGAAATTTATATCCTGAATTTATTATAGAAGATCGTACTCTGTCTTTTGATTCCCTAACAGAAGCATCTGCTAATCCTACAATATTAAAACACGGGAATCCATTTTCAACATTTACTTCTACAGATATTATATTTGCATCTATGCCTATAATGGCTGCAGCATTTATTTTTATAACCATGACATCACCTCTGCTTAATTATTGACACAAATAAATACAATTAAACGAATTTGAATTGTATTTATAAAAATTTCGCTTGATAAGGAGTGAATAAAATAATTTTTTAGTGTTAATAATAAAAAATATTAATTTTTAAAAGGTGGAGTGCTGTATGAATATATATGATTTATGGTTTTCGATTGTTAATTTGCCTAATAGAATAAAAGTAAATTTAATAAAAAGATTTGAAAATACAGAAGAAATTTGGATGACAAATGTTTACCATAATAAGTCCATACAAATATGTTCTAATAATAAACAAAATTTAAAAATGAACAGCAATTTAAAACTAGCCTGGGATAAGGAAAGATTAGAAAATATAGTTGAAAAAGCATATAGAAAGTGTATTAAATCAGTTAATTTAAACGATAAATTGTATCCACAGAATCTAAAAGAGTATATGGATGCCCCAGTTGTTATGTTTTATATAGGAGATATAACAAAATTGAATATAAATTTAAATGTGGCAATAGTAGGTTCTAGAAAGTGTAGTATATATGGAAGAAATGTAGCTGATATGATAAGCTCAGAAATTTCTAAAAATAATATAAACATAATAAGTGGCCTAGCAAGGGGAATAGATGCGTTCGCCCATAGAGGATGTGTTTTATCGGGCGGATATACATGTGCAGTTTTGGGATCAGGAATAGACGTGATATATCCTAGAAATAATGAAAAATTATATTATGAAATTTTGAGAAAAGGAGGATGTATTATTTCTGAATTTGCACCGGGAACACCACCGATGTCCTATAATTTCCCTATGAGAAATAGAATAATAAGTGGATTAAGTGATTTAGTAATTGTAGTTGAAGCCGGAGAGAAAAGCGGTGCGTTAATAACTGCAGATATAGCCTTGGAACAGGGAAAAAATATAATGGCAGTCCCGGGTCCAATTTTTTCTAATGAGAGTAAGGGAACAAATAAATTAATAAAAGAGGGCGCGTATCCATTTAATAATTTTGAGGATTTATTTCAACTTATGAAAATAGAATATGATATAAAATATAAAGAAAACAATGATAAATTAGGTGGAAATAAAAAAATAATATATGACATTATAGGTGATACCCCACTACATATAGATGATATTTTTAGGGAAACTAATGTTGACATAAAACAATTATATGGGTTATTATTTGAATTGCAGTTAAAAAATAAGATAATTTGTCTTTCAGGAAATTATTATGTTAAAGTACCGGATAAAAATAAAATTATAAATTAATACATAATATTCTACTGTAAAACTATTAAATTAAAATGTACTAGATAAAATATGAGGGGGTGTAATGCTCTGATTAATTTTAAAAAATTAGAGTAATAATATATGGGACAGAAATTAGTTATAGTAGAGTCGCCAGCAAAAGCTAAAACAATAGGCAAATATTTGGGAAAGAATTATGTAGTAGAGGCTTCCATGGGGCATGTTAGGGATCTGCCTAAAAGTCAACTAGGTGTAGATGTTGACAATGACTATAATCCTAAATATATAACAATAAGAGGAAAAGGTGAGCTCTTAAGCAAGCTTAGAAAAGAAGCTAAGAAAAGCGATAAAATATATCTTGCTACCGACCCTGATAGGGAAGGTGAAGCTATTTCATGGCATTTATTACATGCTTTAAATTTAGATGAAGATGATAAATGTAGAATAGAATTTCATGAGATTACTAAAAGTGCAGTCAAAGGCTCTTTAAAGCAGGCAAGAAAAATCAATATAAATCTTGTAGATGCACAACAGGCACGAAGAGTTTTAGATAGATTGGTAGGATATAAGATAAGCCCTATACTTTGGAGAAAAGTTAAGTGGGGATTAAGTGCAGGAAGAGTTCAATCTGTTACATTAAAGATGATATGTGAAAGAGAAAAAGAGATAAAGGAATTTATACCAAAGGAATATTGGACAGTAGAATGTTTTTTGCATAAACAATCTACAAAAAAAACTTTTAAAGTTAGACTTACTACTTTAAATAAAAAGAAGATTGAGATAAACAATAAAGAAGAAGTAGACAAAATAATTGAAGATCTAAAATCAGGAGAATTTATAGTAAAAAATGTTAAAAAGACTTCAAAAAACAAGAATCCACTGCCGCCATTTACTACAAGTACACTTCAACAGGATTCATATAGAAAATTGAATTTTTCTACAAAGAGAACTATGTCTGTAGCACAACAACTTTATGAAGGTGTTGATATAAAAAAACATGGTACAGTTGGACTTATAACATATATGAGAACAGATTCGGTAAGAATTTCAGAAGAGGCTCAAAATGATTGCAGGGATTTTGTAAAGGAAACTTTAGGAGATAAGTATATTCCAGAAAAACCAAGAAATTTTAAAAGTAAAAAACATATTCAAGATGCACATGAAGCTATAAGACCTACTAATATATCATTAGTTCCTGATCAAATTAAGGAAAGCTTAAAACCTGAACAATATAAATTATATAACTTAATATGGAAGAGATTTGTAGCAAGCCAGATGGCACAAAGTATAATTGATGTAAAATCAATAGATATAATAAATAAAAATTATGGATTGAAAGCAAGTGGATCAAAGGTTAATTTTGATGGATTTATGAAAGTCTATGATTATTCTACAGGCGATGAAAAAGATGAAACAAGTTTACCAGAACTAAGCGTAGATGAAAAATTAATTGAGAAATCCATTGATGAAAAACAGCATTTTACTCAACCACCAGCAAGATATTCAGAGGCATCATTAGTCAAGACATTGGAAGAAAACGGAATAGGAAGGCCAAGTACTTATGCACCAATAATATCTACAATTCTTAACAGAAAATATGTTGAGAGGGATAAAAAGACATTGATTCCTACAGAATTAGGGAATATAGTAAATAATATAGTAAGTGAATATTTCAAGCAAATAGTAGATGTAGAATTTACAGCAGGCATGGAATCAAAATTAGATAATATAGAAGAAGGCAAAGTTAACTGGAGAAAAGTTGTAGGTGAGTTTTTTAAACCTTTAAAGAAATCAATTGATATAGCTGAAAAAGAAGTAGCCAAGATAACAATAGAAGATAAAGTAACAGATATAAAGTGTGATAAATGTGGTAGGTTCATGGTAATAAAGCATGGGAGATTTGGCGATTTCCTTGCCTGTCCAGGTTATCCTGAATGTAAAAATACGAAACCTATAGTAGAAGAGTTGGATGTGCAGTGCCCTAAGTGTGGAGGTAAGATAGTATTAAAAAGAAGCAGAAAAGGAAGAAAATTTTATGGGTGCAGTAATTATCCAGACTGTGATTTTGTAAGTTGGTTTGAACCAACAAATGAGCTGTGTCCCGAGTGTGGAAATTATATGGTGAAGAAATACAATAAATCTAAAGGAAGTTTTTTAGAATGTTCAAATAGTGAATGTAAACATAGGAAATATAAAGAGGATAAAAATTCTGATTCAGATTCAGATAATAAGGATAAATAGATAGTGGATAAGATATGCATAGTTTATATAGAAGATAGTTACTAACATCTATATGGACTATGCATATCTTATGTCCAGGTTTTAAATAAAAAATAATGTTGAAATATGATAGCTATTATGTTATTATAATTAGGTGTAAAAAATAATTCTAAATATTTTAAAAAATCTAAATTGTTAATTTTGTAATGGGAATTATTCTACTTGTTGTGAAAATTAATATAAGGGATTTTATTTTATAGTGTTATAATATGTGTAGTAACGTATTAATAAATTCAACATCAAAGGAGGAATCGAAATGACATCTCTGTTAAACAAAACAAGGATGCTAAATAAGATATTACAAAAATCAGGAACTGAACCGGTAGTTTTTGATGATATATGTAATTTATTAAGCAATGTATTAAATTGCAGTGTATATATTATAAGTAGAAAAGGCAAAATATTGGGCTATAATTTTTCTGAAAGTTCGGAAAACAACGATATAAATATGGAATTTATAAATAATATGAGATTTCCGGAAGAATATAATAATAAATTACTTAATATACGTGAGACAATATCAAATGCATCCAATATTCAAATATTCAACTTTGGAAACGAAGGAGAAGAATATATCAAGGGTAAATTTTTAACGGTAGTTCCTATAGTGGGCAATAGAGAAAGACTTGGTTCATTGTTTATATCTAAATTCAAAGAAGAGTTTACTGATGATGATCTAGTACTTGGAGAATACAGTGCCACTATAATTGGACTTGAAATGTTAAGGGCAAAAAATGATGAAATAGAAGAGGAAGCTAGAAAAAAAGCTGTAGTACAATTGGCAATAGGCACACTTTCATATTCAGAATTAGAGGCAGTTGAACATATATTTAATGAATTAGATGGAAATGAAGGATTGCTTGTAGCATCTAAAATAGCTGATAAAGTAGGAATAACTAGATCTGTTATTGTAAATGCGTTGAGAAAATTTGAGAGTGCAGGTGTGATAGAGTCAAGATCTCTTGGAATGAAAGGAACTCATATAAAGATATTAAATGATAAACTTATGGATGAACTTAAAAAAATAAAATAGTAAATTTTATTGAATACATCTTTTCAATATGATATACTACATACAGTAATAATCACACACATTATCTAATTTATAAATTGGTGCCTTATGGTAATTTATAAATATGCAGATGATGGAGGAAAAACCTAGGAGGGAAATTTATGTCAATTATTTCAATGAAACAACTATTAGAAGCGGGTGTTCATTTTGGACATCAAACTAGAAGATGGAACCCTAAAATGGCTCCTTATATATTCACAGAAAGAAACGGAATATATATAATAGATTTACAGAAAACAGTTAAAAAGGTAGAAAAGGCATATAATTTTATAAGAGAAGTATCACAAGCAGGAAAAGATATAATTTTTGTAGGAACAAAAAAGCAGGCTCAGGAAGCAATTGGAGAAGAAGCAAAGAGATGCGATATGTTCTATGTTAATAATAGATGGTTAGGCGGTATGCTTACAAATTTCGAAACTATAAAGACTAGAATAAAAAAATTAGACGATTTAGATAAAATGGAAGAGGATGGAACTTTTGAAGTCCTTCCTAAAAAAGAAGTTATAAAATTGAAAGGTGAAAAAGATAAGCTTGAAAGAAATTTAGGCGGTATCAGAGCTATGAATGCAAATAATGTAGGTGCAATGTTTGTAGTAGATCCAAGAAAAGAAAAAAATGCTATATCAGAAGCTAAAATTCTTGGCATTCCAGTTGTAGCTATAGTTGATACAAACTGTGATCCTGACGAAGTGGATTATGTTATACCTGGAAACGATGATGCAATAAGAGCGGTAAAATTGATTACATCTAAAGTAGCCGATGCTGTTATAGAAGGAAGACAGGGAGAGCAACTAGCTGAATAGTAAATTTGATTTGGGATTAAATACAAATATTGAAGGGAGTGGAAAACCGTTGATTAGTGATCTTTAATAATGCTAATAACGGAATATGCTTATGATAACTGCGAAAATGGTAAAGGATTTAAGAGAAAGAACTGGAGCAGGCATGATGAACTGCAAAAAGGCCTTGAGTGATTCAAATGGAGATATTGATAAGGCTATTGAAATACTTAGAGAAAAAGGCTTGGCTGCAGCAGCTAAAAAAGCAGGAAGAACAGCAGCTGAAGGCGTTGTAAGCACATATATTTCAGAAGATGGAAAATCTGCTGCTATAGTTGAAGTTAACTGTGAGACAGATTTTGTAGCAATCAATGATAAGTTTGTTAAATTCACAAATGCATTATCAAAACAGGCAGCATCTACAAGTGCAAGTTCTGTAGAAAAGTTTGTAGAGGAAAAGTATTTACTTGATGAAACAAAGACAATATCTCAAGCACTTACAGAGCTTATTTCTACACTTGGTGAGAATATGGCAGTAAGAAGATTTGAAAAATTGTCAGTTGAAAATGGAGTTATTCAAAGTTATATACATGGAGACGGAAGAATAGGTGTTCTTGTTAAACTTGAATGTGACGAACAAAGTGAAGTATTGAAAGAAGTAGCAAAAGATTTAGCTATGCAGGTAGCTGCTGCTAATCCTATGTTTTTGGATGAATCTTCAGTAGATCAAGATGTCATTGAAAAAGAAAAGGAAATATATAAAGTTCAGGCACTAAATGAAGGTAAGCCTGAAAAAATTGTTGAAAAGATGGTTTTAGGTAGAATCAAAAAGTTCTATAAAGAAAATTGTCTAGTTAATCAGGTATGGATAAAGGATTCAGATTTAACTATCAACAAATATTTGCAGAATAAGTCTAAAGAAGTTGGAGCACCAATAAAAGCTTCTGCTTTTGTAAG
Source organism: Clostridium tyrobutyricum DSM 2637 = ATCC 25755 = JCM 11008 (assembly GCF_000359585.1). Lineage (GTDB taxonomy): Bacteria > Bacillota > Clostridia > Clostridiales > Clostridiaceae > Clostridium_B > Clostridium_B tyrobutyricum. The sequence goes on from NZ_APMH01000003.1 coordinate 125,301, forward strand.
ATTTGAAAAAGGCGAAGGAATAGAAAAAGAAGAAGAGGACTTTGCTGCAGAAGTACAGAAGCAAATGGAAGGCAAATAGAAACTGAAAAGAGGACACTCAGTGTTCTCTTTTTTTAGAGTGGCTATTAATTATATACATTTATAATAATTTGGAGGTACAATATGGATTGTTCTAAATATAAAAGAGTAATGCTTAAATTGTCAGGAGAAGCACTGGCAGGAGAAAATGGATATGGAATAGATTTTCAAGTAGCAAAAAATATAGCCAAAGAAATAAAGAAAATTGTAGATATGGGAGTTCAAGTAGGGGCTGTTGTAGGCGGAGGAAATATCTGGAGAGGAAGAAATGGAGCTGATATGGACAGAACTACAGCAGATTATATGGGTATGCTTGCTACATGCATAAATGCAATGGCATTACAGGATTCTCTTGAGAATTTGGGAGTTAATACTAGAGTTCAAACGGCTATTGAAATGCGAGAAGTAGCAGAACCTTTTATAAGAAGACGCGCAATGAGACATCTTGAAAAAAATAGAGTAGTAATATTTGCAGCAGGAACAGGTAATCCATATTTTTCTACAGATACTACAGCTGCTCTTCGTGCAGCTGAAATAGAAGCTGAAGTTATACTTCTGGCTAAAAAAGTAGATGGAGTATATGACAAGGATCCCCATAAATACAATGATGCTAAAAAATATAAAAAACTCAATTATATAGAAGTACTGGATAAAGGACTTCAAGTTATGGATTCCACAGCAACAACATTATGTATGGACAATGATATACCTATTTTGGTATTTGGATTGGATAATCCTCAAAATATAGTTAAGGCTGTTTTAGGGGAAGAAATTGGTACACTCGTAAGTAAAGGATAGATTAGGAGGTATTTTTTATGATTAATGATGTTTTAAAAATGGCAGATGAAAAGATGCAGAAAACTACTGAATCTTTGAAGAAGGAGTTAGCTTCTATGAAAGCAGGAAGGGCTAATCCGGCTATGATTGATAAAATAGAGGCCGAATATTATGGTACTAATACACCTATAAACCAACTTGGAAATGTTTCTATACCTGAAACTAGGGTACTTGCTATCCAACCTTGGGATAAAAGTGCTATTAAGGCAATAGAAAAGGCAATATTAAAATCAGATTTGGGAATAAATCCTTCAAATGATGGTGAAGTTATAAGACTTATGGTTCCTGAACTTACAGAGGAAACTAGAAAAAATTTAGTTAAAAATATAAAAAAATCAGAAGAAAATTCAAAAGTTGCAGTAAGATCTATAAGAAGAGATTGTAATGACAAGCTTAAGGGAATGAAGAAAAGCAATGAAATAACAGAAGATGAACTAAAATCATCAGAAGACAAGATACAAAAGAAAACTGATAAATTTATAAAAGAAATAGAAAACATAATTGCTGATAAAGAGAAGCAAATTATGTCAATATAATCTTTTTGCTATAAAACCTGCTTTTGCAGGTTTTATTAAGATAAATCTAATTTGTCGAACGGAGAATTTGAATATGTTAGAAAAATTTTATAAAGATAATAAAAATACAATACTACATATTGATGAAGATAATATACCTACACACATAGCTATTATTATGGATGGAAACGGAAGATGGGCTAAGCAGAGAAAGCTCCCAAGGACAATGGGACACAAAGCAGGAGTAGAAGCTCTAAAGAAAATTGTAAGAGAATGCGATAGGTTGAAAGTAAAATATTTGACTGTATATGCATTTTCTACTGAAAACTGGCAGAGACCTAAAGATGAAGTTTCTGCAATTATGAAACTCCTAGTTCAATATTTAAGAAGAGAACTTGATGAATTAAATAAAAACAATGTGGTTATAAATAATATTGGAGATACATCTGGACTTCCAGAATTATGTGCAAGGGAATTGACAAACGCATATAATAACACAAAGGACAACACAGGATTAGTATTAAATTTAGCTTTTAATTATGGAGGAAGAGCAGAAATTGTAAGAGCCTTTAAACTTATGGCCTTGGATATAAAGAATGGATTGCTGAAGGAAGAGGATATAAATGACAATCTTGTTTCAAATTATCTCTATACTAAGGGAATGCCAGATCCAGATCTTATAATAAGACCAAGTGGCGAACAGAGACTTAGTAATTTTTTACTGTGGCAGTGTGCATATTCCGAATTCTGGTATTCTAATATAAATTGGCCTGATTTCAAGAAAGAAGATCTACTTCAAGCTATATATGATTATCAAAATAGAGATAGAAGATTTGGAAAAATTAAATAAATTATTATTTGGCAGATTAAGTATCAACTGTGGAGGTGCTATTTTGAATAATAGATATTTAGGAGCGGTTATAATTGCTCCTTTTATATTATTTCTATTTATAGGTGGAATATATCTAAAATATTTAATTATGATATTGTCACTTTTGGGAATGTATGAATTTTATAAGACAACAAAGGAAAATAAAATAAAGCCAATAAGTATAATTGGGTATTTAATTTGTATAGTATATTACATTTTTATAAATTATTATATGGATTACAAATTCATATTTTTATTTCTTATAATAGCAGTGTTTATTACTATTTGTATACCAGTTCTTGATTTAAAATATAATTTTATAGATGCAGCCGTAACTGTATTCGGATTTTTATATGTAGGTGTGTTTTTTAGTTATATAGTTATAGTTAACCAATCTGATTATGGAAAGTATTTAGTATGGCTTATATTTATTTCATCATGGGTTTGTGATACTGCTGCTTATTATAGTGGAAGGATTTTTGGAAGAAACAAATTAAGTCCTAAATTAAGTCCTAAGAAAACTATAGAAGGATCTATAGGCGGAATAATAGGAAGTACTGTCATATGTGGATTATTTGGTATATTCTGTGCTTATAGAGGCGTTCCGATACATTTGTACAATTATATTGCAATAGGAATTCTTTGTGGAATTTTTGGCCAGTTTGGAGACCTATTTGCATCATCTATAAAAAGATATGCAGGAGTAAAAGATTATAGTCATCTGATACCTGGGCATGGTGGAATTTTAGATAGATTTGACAGTGTGTTATTTTCAGGATTTATAGTCTATTGTTACTTGATATTTTTAAATTTAATATAAAATCAAAAATATCCTCATTCTGTATATGGGGATATTTGTTTTAAATAGTTTCATAAACTTTAACTATTATAATAATGTAAATATGATATAATAATCATAGTTTAATTGCTGTTAAATAAGTAGTTCAAGTTATAGTTTAATTTAATAGGGAGATGTTTTAATGAAGAAAATTTCCATATTGGGATCTACGGGTTCCATAGGAACTCAAACACTTGATGTAATTAGAAGTGATAGAGAAAATTTCAAGTTGATTGGAGTTTCTGCAAATAGCAGTTTCCAAAAGCTTGTTAATATAATAAATGAATTTAAACCCGAATATGCAGTCTTAAATGAAAAATCATCTTATGATAAAGTTGAAGAATATTGTAGTAATAAAAATGTAAATACAAAAATATTATTTGGAATAGAAGGATTAAATACAATAGCTTCTTTAGAAAATGTAGACATAGTAGTTACTTCTGTAGTTGGAATAGTAGGACTTGTACCAACTATAAAGGCCATAAGGGCTGGCAAGACTATAGCACTTGCGAATAAAGAGACTCTTGTTGCTGGAGGTGAAATTGTAAAAAGAGAGTTAAAGCAGAATAATGCGAAAATTATCCCTGTAGATTCAGAACATGGAGCAATTTTTCAATGCCTTAGAGGAAATAAAATTGAAAATGTGAATAAATTAATTGTTACAGCTTCTGGAGGACCATTTAGAGGCAAAAAAAGAAGTGAACTTTTAGATGTGACTGTGGATGAAGCTTTAAATCATCCTAACTGGCAAATGGGAAGAAAACTTACAGTAGATTCTGCAACTCTTATGAATAAAGGGTTGGAAGTTATTGAAGCTCATTGGCTCTTTGATATGCCATATGAAAAAATACAAGTCTTAGTTCATCCAGAAAGTTTGATTCATTCCATGGTGGAATATAAGGATGGCAGTATTATAGCACAACTTGGAAGTAAAGATATGAGGCTTCCCATACAATATGCATTAAATTATCCGGAAAGAAAAAACAAAGTAGTAGATACATTGGATTTTTACAGTATTTCAAGTTTGCATTTTGAAAAACCTGATATGGATACTTTTAGACCACTTAAACTGGCCTATGAAGCGGGAAAAATAGGTGGAACCATGCCAGCTATATTAAATTGTGCCAATGAAGCTGCCGTTTCTCTGTTCTTGTCTGGAAGGATAAAGTTTTTAGATATAATGGATATATTGGAAGACTGTATGAATAAATTTGAGAGAAAAGGAGATTATACATTAGATGATATACTGGAATTAAATAGGAGCATAAAAAATTATGTAAATCTCAAATACTCTTATGCAGATGAAAGAATTAAATAATATATTTAGGAGGAATGGTTATTGTATATAATTGCAGCAATAATAGCTTTTGGAGTATTAATTTTTATTCATGAATTAGGACATTTTACTTTGGCAAAGATAAATGGAGTTCAGATAGAGGAATTCGCAATAGGAATGGGCCCAAAGCTATTTGGAATAAAGAAAAATGAAACACAGTATTCTATTAAATTATTGCCAATAGGCGGATATGTCAAAATGCTCGGCGATGAAGGAGAGAGTACTGATCCAAGGGCATTTAATAATAAAAGTCCTCTTAGAAAATTAAGTGTTGTAGCAGCAGGACCTATAATGAATTTTATACTTGGAGTAATTTTATTTGCCATAATAGCATCGCAAAAAGGATATTTAGCTCCTATAATAGATAAAACAGTAAACAATTATCCAGCACAGATGTCAGGATTAAAATCTGGAGATAAAATAGTTAGGGTAAATAAATCTAAAGTACTTACATGGGAGGATTTCTCATCTGCGGTATACTTAAGTGGTAAGGAGCCAGTTAATATTACTTATAATAGAGATGGAAATTTAAAACAAGTTACACTAACTCCAATTAAGGATAAGGCTGAAAATAGATATATGGTGGGAGTGGCTCCAAGACAAATAAAGAGCCCTGGTATAGGCCAGTCCATATCATATGGATTTGTAGAGACACGATCACTTATCAATCAGACTTTTTCATTTTTTAAAACACTTTTCCAGGGAAGGGCCAATATGAATGATGTAGGGGGACCTGTTACTATAATTAAATTATCTGGAGCAGCGGCAAAGGCAGGTATACTTACTTTATTGGCTTTTTCTGCATATATAAGTATACAACTTGCAATATTTAATATAATACCATTTCCAGCATTGGATGGTGGTTACATATTTCTATTTCTGTTTGAAATAATAACAGGGAAAAGAGTAGATCAGAATAAAGTAGGAGTAATAAATTATGTAGGATTTGCTATCCTTATGATGCTTATGGTACTGGTAACAGTAAAAGATTTAATACATCCTATTCAATTTTAATATAAATTTGAAAGTTGAGAGTTTAATAATGAGTAGATCAAATACTAAAAAAATAAAATTAGGAAATATATTTATAGGTGGAGATTCCAAAATAACTGTGCAATCCATGACAAATACGGATACAAGAGATAGAGCAGCTACCATAAAACAAATAAAGTCCTTGGAAAAAATGGGATGTGACATAGTGAGATGTGCTGTTCCTGATATTGAGGCATGTACTGCACTTAAAGATATCACAAAAAGTGTAAATATACCTGTAGTTGCAGATATACATTTTGATTATAGACTGGCAATTAAATCCATAGAAAATGGCGTGTTTGCTCTTAGAATAAATCCAGGCAACATAGGTAGTAATGATAGAGTAAAAGAGGTTGCTAAAGCAGCTCAAAATTCAAATATACCAATTAGAATAGGGGTTAATTCAGGCTCTTTAAATAAAGATATGTTAAAAAAATATGGAGGGGTTTCTTCAGATGCATTAGTTGAAAGTGTGCTGAATCATGTAAAAATACTTGAAAATGTAAATTTCGATAATATTGTTATATCCATAAAATCTTCTAATGTTATTCAAATGGTAGACAGCTACAGAAAAATATCTAGAATTTGCCAATATCCGCTTCATCTTGGAGTAACAGAGGCAGGTACTGGATTTACTGGTACTATAAAGTCGAGTGTAGGAATAGGAACGCTTCTTATGGAAGGAATAGGAGATACTATAAGAGTGTCTTTAACTGGAGATCCTATACAAGAAGTTAAAGTTGGAAAAGAAATACTAAAAGCTTGTGGATTAAGAAAACAGGGAATTGAGTTGATATCCTGTCCTACTTGCGGCAGGACTGAAATTAATATTATAAAAATAGCTGAAGAAGTTGAGAGAAGGCTTTCTCATATAAATAAAAATATTAGAGTAGCAGTAATGGGCTGTGTGGTAAATGGACCTGGAGAAGCAAGAGAAGCTGATATTGGAATAGCTGGAGGAAAAGGTGAAGGACTTATATTTAAAAATGGAAATATTATAAAGAAAGTAAGAGAAGAAAATCTAGTTGAAGCTCTTATGGAAGAAATTCAAAATATGTAATTAACAAAAAGCATATGTTGTTAGCTCAGTTTTGTACATAAGGGGGCTGTGAATAATGAGTACTGACATTATAAAACTTTTGCAGGAAAATATAGATTGCAATAGTGATATTATTCCTGAAGAAATAAAGCTGCAAAAGGTTCAGTATTTAAAAAAGAGCAATAAATTAAAAGTAATTGTTAAATCGGTTAATGAGCTAAATTTCAAGGTAAAACATAAAATAAAGCAGATAGTTAGTGAAGAATTAGGATGCTTTAATAATATTGATCTTATATGTTATAAGGACATATCAAATGTATCCTTAGGCGAAGTATGCAATAATTATTGGCTTGAATTAGTAAATATAATTTCCTCGTATATTCCTGTATGTAAAGAATTTTTGACTAAATCTTCAAAAAAGGTAGAAGACAATACTATAAACATATATAGTGGAAATAATTTCATATACAATTTTCTAAAAAATAAAAATTTAGAAAAGCTTATGCATAAAGTTATAGTGGATATATTTGGAATAGAATGTACTGTGTTTTTGATATATGACAAAAATCTTTATAATGAGAAATTCTTAGAAGAAAGCCAGAACAAGGAAAAAAAGTATATAGAGAGTATGCTGAAAAATAGGTCTATAGTACCAAATAAGGTTCAAAACAAAACAACATCTAAAAGAAATAGTGCTTTTAAAAATGAAAATCGAGAAGTTAAATCCGGATCTATCATATTTGGAAAACCGATAACTGGAGCACCTATGGAAATAAAAGATATAACAGAAGTTCAAGGTATTGTAGTTATAAGGGGAACTATATTTAAAAAGGAAATTATAGAAACTAAGACAGGAAGAAAAATAGTTACATTTTATATAACAGATTATACTAGTTCTATTACGGTTAAGTTTTTCCCAAGGCCAAGAGATGCAGAGAGAATAATTGAAGAGATAAAGGAAGGACTTTACTGTACTGTAAGAGGAGAATCTGTAAATGATCCTTATGCAAGAGAATTGGTAATAATGGCAAAGGATATAGTAAAATCCATTAAGACAAAAAAGACGGATAATGCATCTAAAAAGAGAGTAGAACTACATCTTCATACACAGATGAGTGCCATGGATGCTGTAAGTTCTGCCTCAGATCTTATAGAGAGAGCCGCAAGTTATGGACATAGAGCTATAGCTATAACAGACCATGGTGTAGTTCAAGCTTATCCTGAAGCTATGGCTGCTGCAAAAAAATATAATATAAAAGTTATATATGGTATAGAAGCTTATCTAGTAGATGATGGTGTTCCAATTGCCATAGGAGGAGAGGAAAGAAACCTAGATGACACCTATGTAGTATTTGATATTGAAACTACAGGATTTTCAAGTATTAATGATAAAATAATAGAGATAGGTGCAATTAAAATTAAAGATGGAAAAATAATAGACAGATTTAGTGAATTTGTAAATCCTCAAATTCCAATACCTGGCCGTATTGTGGATCTTACAAGTATTACAGATTCTATGGTTAGTGGTGCGGATCCAATAGAGAAAATACTACCTGAATTTATAGATTTTATAGGAGATTCAGTAGTAGTAGCTCATAATGCAGGATTTGACACAGGGTTTATAAAGAAGAATTGCAGGGATATGGATATGGAATTTAAAAACCCAATTGTGGATACAGTACTTCTTTCTAGATTCCTGTTTCCCGAATTAAAGAAGTTTAAATTAAATGTAGTGGCAAAACATCTGGGTATATCCCTTGAAAATCATCATAGAGCAGTAGACGATGCAAGAGCGACAGCCGATATACTTTTAAGATGTTTTAAAATTCTTAAAGATAGAAACATACTTAATCTTGGAAAAATTAATAGTGAATTTTTAAAAAATATAGATATAAAAAAGGAACCTACATATCATCTTATAATTTTAGTAAAAAATCAGATCGGATTAAAAAATCTATATAAACTAGTTTCATTCTCTAATCTTGATTATTTTTTTAAAAGGCCTAGAATGCCTAAAAGTCTTATAATGAAGTATAAGGAAGGACTTATCATAGGCGGTGCTTGTGAAGCAGGACAAATTTATAGAGAAGTTTTAAGTGGAAAGAGTGATAGTGAACTTGAACATACATTGAAGTTTTATGACTATCTGGAGATACAGCCTACGGGTAATAATGAATTTATGATAAGAAATGGAACTGTAAATGGGCAAGAAGAACTTGAAAAAATAAATAAGAGAATTTGTTATCTTGGAGATAAATATAATCTTCCGGTAGTTGCTACAGGAGATGTACATTTTATGGATGAAAAAGATGAAGTATTTAGAAGGATAATAATGGCTGGCAGGGGTTTCTCTGACGCAGATGATCAGCCGCCTTTATATTTTAGAACTACTGAGGAAATGCTTGAAGAGTTCCAATATCTTGGGACAGAAAAGGCAGAAGAAGTAGTTATAGACAACACAAACAAGATTACCGATATGATAGGTGATGTTAAACCGATACCGGATGAAACATTTCCTCCTAAGATAGAAGGTGCAGAAGAACAGATAAAGGATATGACATTACATAAAGTACATTCCGTATATGGTGATAAATTACCTGATATAGTAGAAAAAAGACTGGATAAAGAATTGAATTCCATAATAAACAACGGCTATGCTGTTTTATATCTAATTGCACAAAAACTTGTAGCAAAGTCATCAGAAGATGGATATCTTGTAGGATCCAGGGGATCTGTAGGATCTTCTTTTGTTGCTACCATGTCAAATATTACAGAGGTAAATGGCCTTCCACCACACTACGTTTGCCCTAAATGTAAACACAGTGAATTTATTACGGATGGTTCAGTAAGTTCTGGTGCGGATCTTCCAGAAAAGAAATGCCCAAAATGTGGAACTGATATGAGACGTGATGGACACGATATACCATTTGAAACATTCCTTGGTTTTAATGGAGATAAAGAGCCTGATATAGATTTGAACTTTTCAGGTGAATATCAATCTGTAGTACATAAATATACGGAAGTATTGTTTGGTAAAGGACACGTTTTTAAAGCTGGAACTATTGGAACTATAGCTGAAAAGACGGCCTATGGATATGTTAAAAAATATTTATCAGAGAAAAATATAACAGCACCCCAGGCTGAAATAGAAAGGCTTACAATTGGATGTACTGGTATAAAGAGAACTACAGGGCAGCACCCTGGTGGAGTAATGGTAGTTCCAGCTGATAATGAAATATACAATTTTACTCCAGTTCAACATCCGGCAGATGATAATGACACAGATATAATAACCACGCATTTTGATTATCACTCCATAAGTGGTAGATTATTGAAACTGGATATATTGGGTCATGATGACCCTACTGTTTTGAGAATGCTTCAGGATTTGACAGGATTGGATCCTAAAAAAATTCCTCTGGGGGATCATAAAGTCATGAGCCTTTTTACTTCACCGGAAGCATTAGGAGTTACTGCTGAGGAACTGGGTTGTCCTGTTGGAACATATGGATTACCTGAGTTTGGTACAAAATTTGTAAGGCAGATGCTTTTGGATACAAAACCTAAGAATTTTGCCGATTTAGTAAGAATATCAGGGCTATCTCATGGTACCAATGTATGGTTGAATAATGCTCAGTATTATATAAAGGAAGGATATACTACGTTAAGCGATTGTATAGCATGTAGAGATGATATAATGATGTATTTGCTTAACAAAGGTTTACCTCCGAAAGATGCATTTACCATAATGGAGAAAGTGAGAAAAGGAAAAGGTCTAACAGAAGAGCGAGAAGCACTTATGAGAGAGCATGATGTACCAGATTGGTATATAGATTCATGTAAGAAGATAAAATACATGTTTCCTAAAGGGCATGCCGTGGCATATGTTATGATGGCAGTTAGAATTGCCTACTTTAAGGTATATTATCCCAAGGCTTATTATGCTACTTATTTTACAGTTAGAGCTGATGAATTTGATGTAGATATAATTATAAAAGGGGAAGAATCAATAAAGAGAAAAATGGATGAAATATATACTATGGGTAATAATGTTACACAGAAAGAGAAAGGGCTCCTAACAATCTTAGAACTTTCTTATGAGATGTATAAACGAAAAATAAAATTTCTTCCAGTAGATATCTATAAATCGGATGCTGTAAAGTTCTTAATAGAAGACGAAGGGATAAGGATTCCTATAAATGCACTTCAGGGTATAGGAGAAAATGCAGCAAAAAATATAGTTAAAGGCAGAGAACAAGGAGAATTTATATCAAAAGAAGATTTAAAAATGAGAGGTAAAGCTTCTAAAAGTGCAATAGAAATGCTAGATGTTCATGGATGCCTAAAAGGACTTCCAGAAACAAATCAGCTTTCTTTGTTTGCATAAATAATTTTTAAAATTTAAATTTAATAAATATATGGAGACATGATTGCAATTTTAAACATTGTTGTTATGTCTTTATTTTTATCAATATTATAAATCATGAACATATAATACTCAAGCATTTCACAAATAAAGACAAATAATAAAAATATGTTTTACTATTGACAATATACAATTGATATTGCATAATAATTATAAAATTAATATATAGTAAGAATGATTTATTTCGATATTATTCATTAATAATTTTTATATTTTAATTTCATACAATTATATTTTAAAAAATTTCAATTTTACTTGGAAAAGGTGATTTAAAATGATTGAATTAAAAGATGTTCACAAATATTTTGGAGATTTACATGTATTAAAAGGGATTAATTTGAAAGTGTCTAATGGAGAAAAAGTAGTTATAATTGGTCCAAGCGGATCTGGTAAAAGTACATTAATAAGGTGTATGAATTTGTTGGAAAAGCCAAGTAAGGGCAAGGTTATAATAGATGATACTGATATAACATTACCTAAAGCCCCAGTTACGAAAATAAGACAATCAGTTGCAATGGTATTCCAACAGTTTAATTTATATCCACATAAGACTGTACTAGAAAATTTAACTCTTGCACCAGTCTTGATTAAAAAAGTTCCGAAGAAAGAAGCTGAGGAATCTGGAATGGCTTATCTAGAAAGAGTAGGACTTAAAGATAAGGCAAATGTTTATCCAGCTCAATTATCAGGAGGACAACAGCAGCGTGTAGCTATTGCAAGGGCACTTAATATGAAACCGGAAATTATATTGTTTGATGAGCCTACATCAGCTTTGGATCCGGAAATGATTCAAGAAGTGTTAGATGTTATGATTGATCTTGCAAGTGGAGGTATTACAATGGTTGCAGTGACTCACGAAATGGGATTTGCAAGAAGAGTTGCAGATAGGGTCATATTTGTAGATAAAGGATCAATATTAGAGGAAGGTTCACCAGAACACTTTTTTACCAATCCGACTAATGAGAGGACAAAGATGTTTTTAAGTCGAATAGTACATTAAAGGTACTTATATAAAATAATTATTAATTGGGGGAACAGAAACATGAAAAAAATCAAAATTTTATCTGGAATTTTATTGTTAATAGTTGCTTTTACTTTTGCAGGGTGCGGTAGTTCTAGTTCACAAAAAACTTCAGGTTCTGATCTTAAAGCAATAAAAGATAGAGGAACTCTTAAAGTGGGTGTCAAACTAGATGTACCTAAATTTGGATATAAGGACCCTAAAACTTCTAAAATTGAAGGATTTGAAATTGATCTTTCAAAAGCAGTTGCCAAAAAGATATTTGGAGATGAAAATAAAGTACAATTTCAAGGTGTAACAGCTAAAACAAGAGGACCACTCTTAGACAGTGGACAAGTTGATATGATTGCAGCTACCTTTACTATAACTGATGAGCGTAAGAAGAGTTATAATTTTTCAGAACCATATTTTACAGATAGCGTAGGATTAATGGTTAAGAAAAGTTCTGGTATCAAGGACTTAAAAGGTTTAAACGAAAAAAAAATAGGAGTTGCTCAAAGTGCCACAAGTAAACAGGCAATACAGAAAGAAGCAGAAAAGGTTGGAAGTAAAGTTACATTTATGGAATTCCAAGGCTATCCTGATATTAAATCAGCATTAGATTCAGGAAGAATTGATTGCTTTTCTGTAGATAGATCAATATTAACTGGATATATTGACAATTCAACAGTTGTTTTAAAAGAAAAATTTAGCCCACAAGATTATGGTGTTGCTACTAAAAAAGGAAATGATGAATTAGCTAAGGCTGTAAATGAAACTATTAGTGAAATGAAAAAATCAGGTGAATTAGATAAGCTGATTGCTAAGTGGGGGATTCAATAGTGCCAGGTCCTTTTGCATTATTTAAATGGGAAGCTCTTTTAAATGATAAATCTATATTTTTGCAGGGCTTTTTAACAACTATACTGGCATCTATATTAGCATTAGCCTTAGCTTTAATATTGGGCATTATATTTGGCGTAATGGGCACGTCACATAATAAACCATTGAAAAGAATAAATAAGATATATGTTGCAATTATACAAAATACTCCGCTTGTAATTCAAGTTTTCTTCTTGTATAATGTGCTTCCTCATTTTAATATAATGATATCAGTATTTGCGGTAGGAGCTATTGGCGTTGGAATATATCATGGAGCATATATTGCCGAAGTAGTCAGAGGAGGTATTGAAGCAGTGCCAAAAGGACAAATGGAATCAGCTGTTTCACAGGGATTTACCAATATTCAAGCTATGAGGTATGTTATTTTGCCTCAGGCAATTAGAATAATATTTCCACCTCTTACCAATCAAGCTGTAAGTTTGATAAAAAACACGTCTGTAATGGCTATGATAGCAGGAGGAGACTTGATGTATCAGGCTGATTCTTGGTCAAGTAATAATTTATACTATGGTCCAGCTTACATAGTTACTGCATTGTTGTATTTGCTATTATGCCTGCCTCTTGCAAGATTTGCCAGGAGAATAGAAAATAAAAGTGAGGTGGGAGTATGATCACGGAACTTTTTAAACCAGAAATATTACTATTCCTGTTAAAAGGTTTAGGAACAACACTCCACATAGCTATAGTTACTATTATATTAAGTTTTATTTTTGGAACTATTTTAGGAATTGCAAGATATTCAAATCATATAATTGTAAGTAAGATAGCAGTTTTGTATATAGAAATTGTACGTAATATGCCTTTACTTTTATTCATACTAGGTATAAGATTTATGACTAAATTACAACCTATGAATGCAGGTATTGTGGCAATGACTATATTTACTAGTGCAATTGTGGCTGAGGTTATAAGAGCTGGTTTAAACTCTATAAACAAAGGCCAATGGGAAGCAGCGGCTTCTCAGGGATTTTCATATGGGAAGATACTATTATATATTGTACTACCTCAGGCTCTTAGAAATATGATTCCTCCGCTTTGTTCTACTTTTATTACAGTAATAAAAGATACATCATATGTATGGGCTGTAGGAATTGAGGAGTTAACAGGTAAGGGAATGATAATAATGGGTCAATATGCAAAAACATCACAGGTAATAACTATTTTTGCAATGTTAGCTTTCACCTATTTCATAATCAATTATATTTTGTCCATATTAGCAGATAAGCAGCAGCTTAAGATAGTTCGTTGATATTTAGAATCAATATTTATCTTGAAATAAGTATTTTGTTATGTTAGAATTAGAGTAGTAATTCTACAGAAGATTGTTTAATTGTAGAGTGGGTTAAAACCCACTCTTTCTATTTGTAAAAACGCAGCGTAAGTTGCGTTTTTAAATTATGATTTTACATTTTTTCTTTCGAATTGTTTAACATATAAAGTAAGGAGGAAATAAAATATGGATAAAAATAATTTATTAGATAGATTACGTAAATTAATAAATCCTATAGTTAGTAATTTAAGATATGAATTATATCATTTAGAATTAGTTAAAGAAGAAAATGAAAATTATTTAAGAATATATATAGATAATGAAAATTCTCCAATATCTCTAGATGATTGTGAGAAAGTAAGCAGAGAAGTTAGTGCTATGCTTGATGAAAAAGATCCTATAAGTTTTTCATATTATTTGGAAGTATCTTCACCTGGAATAGAAAGAAAATTATATACAGATGATCACTTAAAAAAATATATTGGAAATATGGTAACTGTAAATATAGAAGGATTATTAGATGGAAAGAAAACATATGAAGGGGAGCTTTTGAATTTCAATACAGATGACGTATATATAAAAGTTGAAGATAATGAAGTAGCTATCCCTAAAAACAAAATTTATGATGTGAGTTTGAAGGTTAATTTCTAAGGGGAGGTATAATAGAAATGAATCAAGAATTTATAGAGGCCTTAAAAGAAATAGTAAAGGAAAAAGGAATAAGCAAGGATTTACTGTTTACTACTATAGAGGATGCATTGGTAGCTGCTTACAAGAAAAATTATGCCGCACATGTTGGCAATGGTCAAAACGTGAAAGTTACCATGGATAGGGAAAATGGAGAAATCCATGTATATTCCCAAAAAACAGTAGTAGAAGAAATAGAAGATGAATTAAATGATATATCACTAGACGAAGCTAGAGCAATAAATCCAAAATATGAACTTGGGGATTTGGTAAGTATAGAAGTTACTCCTAAGAAGTTTGGTAGGGTAGCTGCACAAGCCGCAAAACAAGTAGTAATTCAAAGAATAAAGGAAGAAGAGAGAAGAATTATATATAGTGATTTTACCGAAAAGGAAGATGATATAATAACTGGAACGGTAATTAGAAAAGATAAGAATAATGTTCTTATAGATCTAGGCAAAACAGAGGCTGTACTCGGACCTAATGAACAAATGCCTGGTGAAAAATATAATTTTAATGATAGAATCAAGCTATATATAGTAGAAGTAAAAAATACTACAAAAGGTGCACAAATTGTAATATCCAGGACACATCCAGGACTTATAAAGAGATTATTTGAATTGGAAGTACCTGAAATATTCGATGGTATAGTAGATATAAAGTCAATTGCACGAGAGGCTGGCTCCAGAACTAAAATAGCAGTACACTCCAACGATGAAAATGTGGATCCTATGGGTGCTTGTGTAGGACCTAAAGGAATAAGAGTTCAAAGCATAGTAAATGAACTTAAAAATGAAAAAATAGACATAATAAAGTGGAGTAAACTTCCAGAAGAATATATAGCTAATGCTTTAAGCCCTGCTAAGGTTTTAGATGTAGATATAGATGAAGATAATAAATTTGCACAAATTGTAGTAGATGATGATCAATTATCTCTTGCTATTGGTAAAGAAGGACAAAATGTTAGATTAGCAGCTAAACTTACAGGTTGGAAAATCGATATAAAGAGCAAAACACAATTAGATAATAGTAAAGAAGATAATATAAATTAAGGTGGTGTTATTTATGAAAAAAAAGAAGATACCACAGAGAATGTGCCTTGGATGTATGGAAATGAAACCAAAAAGAGAACTAATAAGAGTAGTAAAAAATAAAGAAGGCGAAGTTTTTGTGGATCTTACAGGAAAGAAAAACGGAAGGGGAGCCTATATTTGTAAGAATATTACATGTCTTGAACAGGCTTTTAAAAATAAAAGACTTCAAAAAAATCTTGAAATAGAAATAAATGAAGACTTATATGACAGCTTGAAGGAAGAAATAGAAAATGAAAAATGATTTTTTGAAATTTTTAGGCCTCGCCAAACGTGCAGGAAAAATTTTAGAAGGATATAATAAATGTGAAGAAAATATTAAAAAGCATGAAGTTTATCTTATAATATTATCTGAAGATGCTTCTGAAAACACTTTAAATAAATTTTTGAAATATGGCAATAAATATAATATAAGTGTTATAATAAAATATTCTAAAGAGGATCTTGGAAAAGCTATTGGAGTAGATGAAATAAAAATCATTGGTGTTAAAGATAAAAACATAAGCGAAAAGTTAATTAGTATTAACCAAGAGGATAAACTTTAATTTCGGGGGTGAAGTATTTGTCAAAAATAAGAATTTATGAATTGGCCAAAGAGCTAAATATATCCAGCAAGGAATTAATTGAACTTCTTTCTGAGGAATTTAGTATAGCAGTAAAAAATCACATGAGCGTTATAGAAGAAGAGGATGCTAATCTTATAAAAGAGTTTTTATCTGACAAGGCGGAAAATGCAGAAGATGATAAAAATATTGAAAGTGCTGTAGATGAAAACAATGATTCTAATAATAAAAGCAATAAAAATAATAAAAAGTCTAAATCTAAAAATATTCCTAAAGATAAAGAATCAGAAGAGGAAGAAAAAATAATAGAAATAGATGATACGATAACTGTAAAGGAATTGTCAGAAAAAATAGGAAAATCATCTACGGAAGTTATAAAGCAACTTATATTTATGGGAGTAATGGCGGCAATAAATCAGGAAATTGATTTTTCAACAGCTGAAAAATTAGCAGAGAAGTTTGATGTAATTGTAGTGAAAAAGGAGAAGAATATCGATAAAGAAATTTCAGAACAACAAGAGGAAGAAGAAATTGAATCTGAAGATAATTTACAAAAAAGACCTCCTGTAGTAACCGTTATGGGTCATGTAGATCATGGTAAGACATCACTTTTGGATGCTATTAGAAAATCAAAAGTTACTTCTCATGAGGCTGGAGGAATAACTCAACATATAGGAGCCTATACTGTAACTATAAATGGAGAAAAGATAACATTTTTAGATACGCCTGGACATGAAGCTTTTACAGCAATGAGAGCTAGAGGAGCTCAGATAACCGATATAGTTATACTTGTAGTTGCAGCAGATGATGGTATAATGCCTCAAACTGAAGAAGCTATAAATCACTGCAAAGCTGCCAATGTTCCTATAGTGGTTGCTATAAATAAGATAGATAGGCCTGGTGCAAATATAGATAAAGTAAAACAGGAATTAACAGAATATGGGCTTGTACCTGAGGATTGGGGCGGAGATATTATTTGTGTTCCAGTTTCAGCTCATACCAAGGAAGGTATAGATACATTGCTGGAAATGGTTCTTTTAACTGCAGAAGTTCAAGAATTTAAAGCAAATTCTAATAGAAATGCTAGAGGAGCTGTAATTGAAGCAAAACTTGATAAGGGTAGAGGCGCTGTAGCAACACTACTTGTTCAAAATGGCACATTAAATGTAGGAGACTCTATAATAGTTGGAACAACTTACGGAAGAATAAGGGCAATGTTTGATGACAAGGGTAAAAAAATTAAATCTGCAGGACCATCTATTCCAGTTGAAATATTGGGATTATCTGAGGTACCTCAAGCTGGAGATAAATTCAACGAAGTAAAAGACGAAAAAACAGCAAGAGAATTAGCTGATGGCAGAAAACAGAAAGTCAGAGAAGAATATCTTCAATCTACACATAAAGTTTCATTGGAAGATCTATATAATCAGATAAAAGAGGGAAAGGTAAAAGAGTTGAACATAATTGTAAAGGCTGATGTTCAAGGTTCTATAGAAGCCCTCAAACAATCCCTTCAAAAGTTATCAACTGATGAAGTAAAGGTAAGAGTAATACATGGAGCTGTTGGAGCTATAACTGAAACAGATATAAGTTTGGCTTCTGCTTCAAATGCAATTATAATAGGATTCAATGTAAGACCGGATGTCAATGCAGAAAAAGCGGCTGAAAGAGAAGCAGTCGACATGAAAACTTACAGAGTTATATATACTGCCATAGATGACATAAAAGCAGCAATGCTTGGAATGCTTGAACCTGATTATAAAGAAAATGTAATTGGTAAAGCCGAAATAAGGCGTACTTATAAAATCTCAAGTATTGGAACTATTGCAGGATGCTATGTTTTAGACGGAAAGATAACTAGAAATAGCAGTGTTAGAATTATAAGAGACGGAATAGTAGTATTTGAATCTGAACTTGCATCTTTGAAGAGATTTAAGGATGATGTAAAAGAAGTTGCTCAAGGTTATGAGTGTGGACTTTCTATTGAAAAGTTCAATGATATAAAAGAGGGTGACATAGTAGAGGCATATGTTATGGAAGAAATTAAAAAGAAAGAGCTATAATTAATATAAGTAATACTGAGAGGTGATAGTTTATGTCTAAATATAGAAGTGGCAGAATAAATGAAGAAATGAAAAAGGAAATAAGCAATATAATAAGAAGTGATATAAAAGATCCAAGATTCACAGCTATGACAAGTGTGACAAAAGTTGAAGTCACAAGAGATTTAAGCTATGCCAAAGTATATGTCAGCCTATATGGAAATAATAAATCCAAAGAGGAAACTTTAGAAGCCTTAAAAAATTCATCAGGTTTTATAAGGAGAGAATTGGGTCATAGAATAAGACTTAGAAACATTCCAGAATTAATAATTGAATTGGATAACACTATAGAACAGGGAATGCATATAGATGAGCTTCTGAGAAAGATAAAGGAGCATGAAAACAATGATAACTGATGATATATTGGAGACAATAAAGAAAAGTAATAAATTTGCTATTACTTTTCATAAATCTCCTGATGGAGATTCTATTGGAAGTGCACTTGCACTATTTCAAGGTCTTAAAAGTATTGGAAAGCAAATTACCTTGCTTTCAATGGAAAAAGTACCTGAGGATTTTAAATTCTTGCCTTATTCAGATATTATTGATCCAGATAAGTTTGAAGTTGAATCTGATGTAGATTGTGTTATAGTTTTGGATTGTGGAGATAAGAAAAGAATAAATGCCAATTTGGATTTTGATAGTAAAAGTTATACAATAGTAAATATAGATCATCATCTCACCAATGAACAATATGGAGACTTGAATTATGTGGATACAAAAGCTGCTGCAGTATCTGAAATCATGTATGATATTTTAAAAAAAATTGATATCAATATAGATAAAGATATGGCCATATGTATGTATACCTCTCTTATTACGGATACAGGATCTTTTAGATATTCTTCAACTACGGAAAAGACACATAATATTGCAGGAAATTTGATAAATACAGGATTTGACTTTAGCAAAATTCATAGAATGTTATTTGAAAACAAGAAATTTGAAAAAGTTAAATTAAGTGGCAAAGCTATAGAAAGCATGAAAATTATAGATGAGAGTATATGTGTTATATATGTGACTAAAGCTATGATTGATGAAGTAGTAAAAGACGGTATGGATATAGATACCCATGATATAGTTAATATAGGACTTCAAATAGGAAAAGTGGAAGTTGCGTTATTATTGAAAGAATCAGAAGAAGGAATAAAGGCAAGCCTTAGATCTAAAGAAATTGTAGATGTAAGAAAGATTGCAGAAAAATTTAATGGTGGTGGTCATATGAGAGCGGCAGGGCTTGAAATTCATGGGAAAGATATAAATGAGGCAGGAAACTTGATAATCAAAGAAATACAAAAAGAGTTGATGTAGATGAATGGAATTTTAAATATAAATAAACCTGTTGGTATGACTTCTTTTGATGTAGTTAAAAAGGTAAAAACTATTTTAAATATTAAAAAGGTGGGTCATACAGGCACCCTCGATCCAGGAGCATCAGGGGTTTTACCAGTTTGCATAGGACGTGCTACCAAATTAGTAGACTATATAATGCAAGGCAGAAAAACTTATATAGCTGAATTAAGATTGGGAATAGCAACTGATACTTATGATAAGTATGGTAATATTATTAGTAAATCAGATGTAAATATAGATCAAAATCAACTAATTGATACAATAAGTAGTTTTATAGGAAATATAAAACAGATACCACCAATGTATTCTGCATTAAAAGTAAATGGAAAAAGATTATATGATTTAGCACGACAGGGAATTGAAATCGAGAGAAAGAGTAGAGATATAACCATATATAACATAGATATAATGAACATAAATATTCCTTATGTAAAATTAAAAGTTGAATGTTCAAAAGGAACTTATATAAGAAGTCTCTGTTATGATATAGGGAAAAGTTTGAGTTGTGGTGGGGCTATGTGGAGCCTTGTTCGCACACATACTGGGGAATTTGATATTTTGAACTCCATATCTATAAATGACTTGAATAATGAAAATGTGTTACAGCATATAATCCCCATGGATAAAGCATTAAACAAATGTCCAAAAGTTTTTGTGAAACACAATTTTAAAAAGAATGTTTTAAATGGAATTCCTATATATGACGAGGAGTTTTTAAAATATGTGAATCCAGATGAAATTTATAGGGTGTACATAGATAGAGACCAATTTATAGGGATTGGTATGAATAATGGTAATACTGGTTTTAAAATGATAAAATTATTGATTCGGGGTAATTAGATATGATAGTAATAGAAGATAATTTTAAAATTCATTTAAAAGAAAAAACATATATTGCACTTGGAAGTTTTGATGGACTTCATTTAGGTCACATGCAACTTGTAAAAAAGGCAATTGAACTCTCAAAAGGCAATAATGCAAAAAGTATGGTATTTACGTTTAAATCTCATCCACGAAATATTATAAATAAAAAGTCTGCTACTAAAATTTTAATGAATAATGAAAGTAAATTAGAAGTATTAAAAGAGTCTGGTTTGGATATAATAAATATGGCAAGCTTTGATTATGATTTTATGAAAATATCACCAAAAGAATTTATAATTAAACTTATACAAAATTATAATGCAAAAGGACTTGTAGTTGGATTCAATTATAGATTTGGATATAAGAATATGGGAAACATTGAACTCTTAAAAGAGTTAAGCGTAAAATACAAATTCTCATTGGATATTATAAAACCAGTAAAATTTAATGATAACATCATATCAAGTACAATTATAAGGAATCTTATTGCAGATCAGGGTGATGTAAAGCAGGCTGCCAATATGCTTTCAAGACCTTATATGCTTCAAGGAAAAATAATTCCAGGAAAACATCTTGGGAAGAAATTGGGGTTTCCAACTGCTAATATGGAATTTGATACAAAATTTATTTTGCCAAAAGAAGGAGTATATTTTACAGCTGTAAAATTTGAAAATAAATTTTATAAGGGTATAACAAATGTAGGATATAATCCTACCACAAATGATAATAAATTGAGTGTTGAAACTAATATTTTAGATTTTAACAAAGATATATATGGAAGTGAACTGAGAATTTATTTTATTGATAGAATTAGGGATGAATTTAAATTTCAAAATTTAGATCAATTAATCAGTCAACTTGAAAGTGATAGAAATTATGCAAATAAGAAAAACTTAGAAATTAATTTTTAAAATTAATTTACATTATTAATTTTATTTGCTATAATTACAGACGTGATCCTTATGCTAAGAAATTCGACTTGCCGACGTCTTTCTTGGAATATAGGGGATTAACAATTTGGAGGTGTAGCAAAATGGAAAAGGCAATTAAGCAGGAAATAATAAAGAAGTATGAAAGACATGAAGGAGACACAGGTTCACCTGAAGTTCAAATAGCACTTCTTACTAAAAGAATCAATCATTTAAATGAACATTTGAAAGTTCATAAGAAAGATCATCATTCAAGAAGAGGTCTTTTAATGATGGTTGGTAAGAGAAGAGGACTTCTTAATTATTTAATTAAAGAAGATATTGAAAGATATCGTACTATTATAAAAGAATTAAATTTAAGAAAATAATCTTGGAGCGGCTTTCAAACCGCTCTATTATTTTAAAAAAATATTAATATTTTAGACGTAAGTGAAGGAGGTAATTTAATGAGTGAAGTTATTCAAACTACTATTGCAGGAAGAACTCTGAAAGTTGATTATGGTAAGGTTGGAAGACTTTCCAATTGTGCCATTTTAATAAGTTATGGTGATACTGTTGTTCTAGTAAATGCAAACTCTTCTGCAAAACCAAGAGATGGGGTAGATTTTTTTCCATTAAGCATAGAATATGAAGAAAGACTCTATTCTGTAGGAAAGATACCTGGAGGATTTATAAAAAGAGAGGGTAAACCTACTGATAAAGCTATTTTACATGCGAGGGCAATCGATAGACCTCTTAGACCGTTATTTCCTAAAGGATATAGAAATGATGTTCAAGTTGTATGTACTGTAGTATCTGTTGAACAAGATAACCTGCCTGATATACTTTCTATAAATGGCGCATCTCTGGCATTGTGCCTTTCAAGTATTCCTTTCAATACTCCTGTAGGGGCTGTTTCTGTTGGAATAGTAGATGGAGATTTTGTAATAAATCCAGGATTAGAACAAAGAAAAAAAAGTACATTGAATTTGACTGTATGTGCCACTGAAGATAGAGTGATGATGGTAGAAGCCGGTGGAGATGAAATAGCAGAAGATGTAATGTATAATGCCATAAATTTTGGCTTTGAAGAGTGTAAAAAAATTGCTAAATTTCAAAGAGAAGCCATGAAAAAATATGGTAAAGAGAAAGACATACCGGAATTATATAAAGTCGATGAAACTTTGGAAAATGAAGTTAGAAATTTTTCTTTTGACAGTATTAAAGAAGCTATGTATATAACTGATAAAGATGAAAGAAATGATGCACTTGATGAAGTCAAAAAGAAATTAGATGAGGAATTTGGAGATAAATATCCAGATAATAAAGCAGATATTAGTGATGTTGTATATAGAATTCAAAAGGAAATAGTCAGAAATATGCTTTTGAATGAACATAGAAGACCTGATGGAAGAAAATTTGATGAAGTAAGACCTATAAGCTGTGAAGTTGGAATACTTCCAAGAACACATGGTACTGGATTATTTACAAGAGGATTAACCCAGGTAATGACAGTAGCTACTCTTGGATCTCTCGGAGATGTTCAAGTGCTTGATGGAATAGGTTTAGAAGAATCTAAAAGATATATACACCATTATAATTTCCCATCTTATAGTACTGGTGAAACTAGACCTCTTAGAGGACCTGGAAGAAGAGAGATAGGACATGGTGCACTAGCAGAAAAAGCTTTGATACCACTCATTCCAAGTGAGTCTGAATTTCCATATACAATAAGACTTGTATCAGAAGTTTTAAGTTCTAATGGTTCCACATCTCAAGCAAGTATATGTGGAAGCACCTTAGCACTTTTAGATGCTGGGGTTCCTATAAAGAGACCGGCAGCAGGAATTGCCATAGGACTTATAACTAGTGATGATTTATCTCAGGAAGAATTACTTACTGATATACAGGGAATAGAAGATTTCTTTGGAGACATGGATTTCAAGGTAGGAGGAACTGAGGAAGGAATAACAGCTATACAATTTGATACTAAAATTCATGGACTCTCATTGCACTGTATAAAGGAAACTTTGGAAAGAGCGAAAAAAGCTAGATTGTTTATACTTGATAAAATAAATGCATGTATAAGTGCTCCACGAAAAGATCTTTCTAAATATGCACCAAAGACATTTACTATGAGCATAGATACTGACAAGATAAGAGATGTAATAGGAGCTGGTGGAAAGGTAATAAATAAGATAATAGCGGAAACAGGAGTAAAAATCGATATAAAAGAAGATGGTAACATATTTGTAATGTCAGATGATACTGAATCTGCTAAAAAGGCATTAAAGATTATAGACGACTTAACAAGAGAAGTAAAAGTAGGAGAAATTTACTTAGGCAAAGTTACTAAAACTACAAATTTTGGAGCATTTGTTGAAATACTTCCAGGAAAAGAAGGCCTGGTACATATATCGAAACTTGATTTTACTAGAGTAAATAAAGTTGAAGATATAGTTTCAGTAGGAGATGAAATACTTGTTAAGGTTATAGAAATAGATAATCAAGGCAGGATAAATCTTTCTAGGAAAGATGCAATAAAGGATTCAGAAAAAAAGAAATCAGATGAGGACTAAAAAATAGAAGGGCTTACGCGCCTTTTTATTTTTTTCAATTATAAATAATTGAAATATACATAGAATATAGTGTAATTGTAATTTGAAATAAAAGAAGGTGATGATAAAATTATGTACAATATAATTAAGCTGGACAATGGATTAAGATTAGTTGTAGAAAATATAGATCATGTTAACTCAATTAGTGTAGGACTGTGGGTAGAAAATGGTTCTAGAAATGAGGGCATATATGAAAATGGAATATCTCATTTTATTGAGCATATGTTTTTTAAAGGTACTGAAAAGAGAAATGCGTTTAATATAGCTGAATGTATAGAAGAAGTAGGCGGACAGATAAATGCTTTTACAGGAAAGGAAGCTACTTGTTTTTATATAAAAGTATTATATTCCCATTTGAATTTAGCTTTGGATGTTATATCGGATATGCTTTTTAATAGTAAATTTTCACCTGAAGATATGGAAAAAGAAAAGGGAGTCATAATTGAAGAAATAAACATGAGCGAGGATTCCCCAGAGGATGTCCTATCAGACATTCACAGCAAGGCAATATGGGGCAACGATCCAATATCCTACCCAATACTTGGTACTAAAGAAAATGTTAAATCATTTACCAGAAAGCAAGTAATAGATTATTTAAAACGATATTATGTACCACAAAATGCTGTAATATCAATATCTGGCAAGATAGACTTATGCACCATTAAAGAAGTGGTGGAGCAGTATTTTGGACAGTGGAAAAATAATAATGAAAAAGCAGTACAGTATTCAAATCCTAAATTTTTAAAAAAACATATATTTAAAAAGAAAGATATAGAGCAACTGCACTTAAATCTCGGAATACCTGGTATAGAGAGCGGAAATGATGATTTATATGCTGAATTGCTTATAAGTAATATACTTGGTGGAGGAGCATCATCTATTTTATTTCAAAAAATCAGAGAAGAAAAAAGTTTATGCTATTCTATATATTCCTATATAGCGTCATTTAATAATACAGGAGTAATCAGCATATATACTGGATTGAATCCAAAACATGCCTATGATGCCATAAATATAATACAGGAAGAAGTATTTAAATTAATAAAATCTGGTATTGGATCTCAAAAACTACAGAAAACAAAAGAGCAGTTAAAAGGAAATTATATATTGGGAATAGAAAGTACTACAAGTAGAATGTTCAATAATGGGAAGTCAGTTCTTTTTTTAAATAAAGTAAATAGCCCTGAAGATATAATGATAAAGATAGATAAAATTAATACTGATAAATTAAACGAAGTAATGGAAAAAACTTTTAAAAGAGGAATATTAAATTCAGCATTTGTAGGATTAGATATAGATGTGGATATAGTTAAAGGTATATTAGGTGAATGTGAAAATCCTTTTAAAAAAGGTAATAGTATAAATATATAGTAATAAGTTATATATACAATTCATATTATTTATATAGCAAATCATGTGAATTGGAGGAATTACTTATGAGTGACAATATAAAGTTTTATGGAGATATTGAAAGGTATGAAATTATAAATGTAAATGATGGTGACAGATTTAACTCTCTGGGTAATAATGATATTATTATAGATGAAAATGGTAACTTAAAGATATTATTGTTAAATGAAAATAAATCTAAATTTGGACTGTTTGGTAAAAATGAATTTGTAGAAGTACCTTGGGATTGTGTTCAAAAGATTGGTGCTAAAACAATAATAATAGATGCTGATGAAAAAAAATTAAAAAAAACCCATTAACAAAACCTTAAGCTTATTAATAAAATGAATGTAGCATAGTAATAAAATATTTATTACAATGGACAATAAAATGGGGGATAGATATGAAAATATTAGTACAAAAATTTGGTGGAACTTCAGTATCTACACATGAAAGAAGAGAAGATGTAGTAAACAAAGTTATTAAGGCGAAGAAAGATGGCTATTTTCCAGTAGTAGTAGTATCTGCCATGGGAAGAAAAGGTCAACCTTATGCCACTGATACATTACTTTCTTTAATAAGCGATAATTTTAAGGTGAAAAATAAATTGGCTTGTGATTTGATAATGAGCTGTGGAGAAATTATAAGTGCTGTTGTTTTATCAGACGAAATATCAAAGAGAGAATTACATGCTGTTCCAATTACCGGGGCTCAGGCATCTATAATAACTGATGATAATTATAATGAAGCATCTGTAATAAATGTAGATCCAAAGAAATTATTTGAAATAATAGGCTCAAATAAAATTCCGATAGTTTCCGGATTTCAAGGAATAAGTAAAAGTGGATTTATAACTACTATTGGAAGAGGCGGAAGCGATGTTACAGCTGTACTTTTAGGAAACGCTTTAAAAGCAGAAAAAGTTGAAATATATACGGATGTAGATGGAATAATGACTGCAGATCCTAGAGTAGTAGCTGACGCTTCTCTAATTAAGGAGATAAGCTATAATGAAGTATTTCAGCTGGCAGATCAAGGGGCCAAGGTAATACATCCTAGAGCTGTAAGGATAGCTATGAATAGTAATATACCACTAGTTATTAAAAATACTCTTAATAATAGTACAGGCACAATAATCAGTAATTCCATTATGGAAAATCAAGATAGGATAATAAGTGGAATAACTTCTGTAAATAATAGAGTTCAAATTACTGTAAAATATGATGAAAATCCCCAAAATAAAAATTATTTTAATTTGTTTGATGAATTGGCAGACAATCTTATTAGTATAGATCTTATAAATGTATTTAAAAAACAGAAGATTTTTACAATAGATAATAAAGATATCGAAAATTTTAAAATTGTAGCTGAAAGTCTTGGATTAAAATATTCTATAGTTGAGGAATGTACAAAAATAGCTCTTGTAGGAAATGGCATGCGAGGAATACCAGGAGTTATGGCAAATATACTTAAAATACTGGCAAAAGAAAATATACAGGTTCTTCAGACAGCAGATTCTCACACTACAATATGGTGTCTTGTTGAAAGTCGTTTTGAAAATACAGCTATAAATGCACTGCATAAAGGATTTGGTCTTAGTGAAAATTAGTCAATATTAATGATTAATGTATATGGAACCTCTTCAATGAACAAAATAGTAGTATATACAATTTGATTATGGAGGAGATATACTATGTCAGGTCAGGAAGAAAATAGAGGAACAGATGAAAATACAAGACAAAATATAAGGGAATTAGGAATAAATAGTATTTCAAATATTAAAGATGATATTCAAGTTTTACCTATAATAGGTCAAATAGAAGGCCATGAAGTACTTTCACCCCAGACTAAGACTACAAAATATGAACATGTAATACCTCAGCTTGTTTCGATAGAACAAAATAGTAACATTAAAGGTGTATTTGTAATTTTAAATACTGTAGGAGGAGATGTAGAGGCAGGTCTTGCTATAGCTGAGATGATAAACAGTCTTAGCAAAGTTACGGTATCTCTTGTAATAGGAGGAGGCCATTCCATAGGAGTTCCCTTAGCTACAAGTTCAGACTATTCATTTATATCGCCATCTGCAACTATGATAGTTCATCCTGTTAGAATGAATGGTATGATAATAGGGGTTCATCAAACATTTGAATATTTTAATAAAATACAGGACAGAATAAATGAATTTATTGTTAGAACTTCAAATATTAATAGAGAAAAATTGACAAATTTCATGTTGAAGACGGATAAACTTTTAAATGATACTGGTACTATGCTGGTTGGCAGGGAAGCTGTAGAAGCTGGATTAATTGATGAAGTAGGTGGAATAAGTAGAGCTATATCAAAAATCCACCAGCTTATAGACAAACAAAATAAGTAAAATTAGCCATAGGAGCTGATCCTATGGTATTTATGTTTATTCAAAGGAAATGAAAAGGTAATGTAGAATATAATAAAATAAAGATATTATGACTTTGGAGGTGATTTTTATGACTAGAAAAAGAAGGAGAAAAAAAGTAGAAAGTTCAAATAGTGATATTAAAGGAATAATACTAATTACTTTTGGAATCTTAATGTTAATAAGCGTATTTTCACCTTCTACATCAGGTATAGTAGGAAGAAATATAAAGAAAATATTAATTATGCTTATGGGGCTTGGAGCTTTTATTTTCCCTGCTTTGATAATTTTTATAGGAGGATGTGTTTTAGCAAGAAAGAATAAAATTAATTTTAGCAAAAGATTTTATGGCATAATATTATTTACGATAAATACGCTTCTTTTTATACAGATGATAACTATGTCGGATTATTATCCTTATAATAGTATATTGGACAGTATAAAGAGTATGTATAGTTTGGATAATATAGTTCATGGGGGAATTATAAGTCTGTTTATAGATATACCTCTACTTAAACTGTTTGGAGATACAGGATGTTATGTTATATTTTTAGCACTATATTTCATATCCGTAATAATTATGAGCAAACTGACTTTATATGATGTAATACATAAAATTAAAGATTCTATATCCGAAGAAAATCAAGATACAATAGTGGAAGACCGAGATAGTATAAGCAAAGTAAAAGATATAGATGAAAAAGAAGGATTTATTAAAGGTTTGAATAATAGAATAAAAATATTAAACTTTATGAAATCCAAAGATGAAGAACTTTTAGAGGATAAAAAACAAGAGGATAAAAAAATTGATACCGCTGATAATCTGGATAAAAAAAGTAAATCTTTAGATCATCCAATTGAAATAGAAATAGCGGCAGATAAAGTCCCTGACAAATCTATAAACGAAGAATTAAATAAAAAAATGATTGAAAGTGAAGTTCAAGATTTAGTATATAACTATCCTGAGATAGATCTGTTAAAACAAAACATTAAATCTCAATTAAATAAAGAAGATAAGAAAGAACTAATTAACAGTGCCAACAAATTGGAGGAAACTTTAAACAGTTTTGGAGTTGAAGCTAAAGTAATGCAGGTAAGTAAAGGACCTTCTGTTACTAGATTTGAACTTCAGCCAAGTCCTGGTGTGAAAGTAAGTAAAATAGTCAATTTATCTGATGATATTGCATTAGGACTTGCAGCTACAGGGGTTAGAATAGAGGCACCTATACCTGGAAAATCGGCTATAGGTATAGAGGTACCAAATAGAATACTTACTCCAGTTTATTTGAGAGAAGTTGTAGAATCAAAGGAATTTTCAAATTTTAAAGCAAAGCTGGCATATTGTTTGGGAAAGGATATAGGAGGAAATTGCATAGTATCTGACTTAACAAAAATGCCCCATCTTCTTATTGCAGGAGCAACTGGTTCAGGAAAAAGTGTATGTATAAATACTTTAGTTATAAGCTTGTTATATAAGTATTCCCCGGAAACAGTAAAATTGCTTATGATAGATCCAAAGGTTGTTGAACTGAGTGTGTATAATGGTATACCACATCTTTTAATACCAGTTGTCACAAATCCTAAAAAAGCTGCAGGTGCTTTGAATTGGGCCGTTCAAGAGATGAATAGAAGGTATAAGCTATTTGCGGATACTGGAGTAAGAAACATAGAAGGTTATAATAAGTTGGCAGATGAACAAATAGTAGATAGTAAATTGCCATTTGTTGTTATGATAATAGATGAGCTTGCTGATCTTATGATGGTTTGTCCAAATGAAGTAGAGGATTATATAGGACGTCTTGCCCAAATGGCACGAGCTGCAGGAATGCACCTTGTTATAGCAACTCAGAGACCATCTGTAGATGTAATTACTGGAGTAATTAAGGCAAACATACCTTCAAGAATATCTTTTGCAGTATCCAGCCAGATAGACTCCAGAACCATACTTGATACAAGTGGAGCTGAGAAGCTGCTTGGAAAAGGAGATATGTTGTTTTATCCTGTTGGGGAAGGAAAACCTGTTAGAATACAAGGTGCTTTTATATCTGAAAAGGAAGTAGAGAATGTAGTTAAATATATTAGAGATAAACAAGGCGAAGCACAATATGAAAATAAAATAATTGAAGAAATAGATACAAGTGTATCTAAAAATGATGAAGATTGTGACGAACTTTTAAATGAGGCCATTAGAATAGTACTAGATTCAGGACAAGCATCTACATCTCTTATCCAGAGAAGATTGAGAGTTGGATATAATAGAGCTGCTAGAATAATAGAACAGATGGAGGACAGAGGTATCATATCTGGAAAAGATGGAACGAAACCAAGACAGGTACTGGTAAATAAAGATGAATTTAAATTATAAATTTATCTTGTAAAATTAATAAAGTAGATTTACAATAACATATGTATTATTAAATATGGATCATATATTTGCAACCTGAAATTAGGAGGAGAAAATTGAATAAGCTAAAAGTCGGAATTATAAGTTTAGGCTGTGATAAAAATAGAGTGGATTCTGAAATTATTTTAAATAATTTAAAATACGATTATGATCTTGTTTCTGAATTAAAACAGGCAGATATAATAATTGTAAATACTTGCGGATTTATAGAATCTGCCAAGCAGGAATCAATAGATACCATACTGGACATGTCTAAGTACAAAGAAGAATTTAACTGTAAAATACTAATTGCTACAGGATGCTTGGCACAAAGATATGGCAATGAAATTATGCAGCTTCTTCCAGAGGTTGATATAATGCTTGGAGTTAATGATTATGACAAATTGAATGAAAGTATTAAAAATTATATTGAAAATAAATCTGATAAGGTATACAGTTTTAACTATAGTAATGTTAAAATAAATGAAGGAAGTAGAATACTTACAACAGCATCATCAACTGCTTATGTGAGAATTGCAGAAGGATGCGATAATTTATGCACTTACTGTATAATACCTAAAATTAGAGGAAAATATAGAAGTAGGAATATGAAGTCAATTTTTAAAGAATGTATGGAACTTGTGCAGCAAGGAGTAAAGGAAATAATATTAATAGCTCAGGACACTACAAGGTATGGAATAGATTTATATGGAAGAAAAATGCTGCCTGAACTTTTACAGGACATTTCCAAAATAGATGGATTAAAATGGATTAGACTGCTTTATTGCTATCCAGAAGAGATAACGATGGAACTAATATATGAAATAGCAAAAAACAATAAGATATGCAAATATATAGATATACCTATACAGCATATAAGTGATAATATACTTAAATCCATGGGCAGAAAAGGAAGAAAAGCTGAAATAATTCAAAATATAAATAATCTGCGAAAATTTATTCCCAATATTGTTATAAGAACTACGTTGATAGTAGGATTTCCCGGTGAAACAGAACGGGATTTTAGAGAATTAAAACAATTTGTAAATGATATGAAGTTTGATAAACTTGGAGTTTTTAAATACTCAAGGGAAGAGGGAACTCCAGCTTATAAAATGAAAAGCCAGATTCCAGAAGATATAAAAGTTCAAAGAGAAGGAGAAATTATGTTTCTTCAGCAAAAAATATCTCAGAAAATCAATAGGGCTAAAATAGGAAAAACATATGAAGTTATTTTAGAAGATAAAAAAGATGATTTATATTTTGGCAGGAGTTATGAAATGAGTCCAGAGATAGATGGAAGTATATACATAAGGAACAAAAGTGAATTAAAAATTGGCAGTATAATAAAAATAAAAATTGTAGATAGTCTTGAATATGATTTAATGGGAGTTGTATGTGATGAATTTAGCAAATAAACTTACAATAGTTAGGATGATACTTGTTCCTGTATTTTTAGTATTTATGGCAGTAAAGGATATTCCGTATTTTAAATTTATTGCTATAATAATATTTATTTTAGCATCGGTAACTGATAAATTAGATGGATATATAGCAAGAAGCAGAAATCAAATTACCAGGTTTGGGAAATTTATGGATCCGCTTGCAGATAAACTGTTAGTTACAGCTGCTCTTGTATCGTTAGTTGAATATCATATAATACCAGCATGGGTATCCATGATAATAATAGCTAGAGAATTTGCAGTAACAGGACTTAGGAGTATTGCTGCTGCTGAAGGTACGGTAATAGCAGCTAGCCCTTGGGGTAAAGCTAAGACTGTAACTCAAATAATAGCTATAATATTTGCTCTTATAAATTTAAATTATAATCATATATCTTTAGGATTACTTAGAACTGTAGTAAATCATCCTCATAAATTTTTAAATTTGACTACAGATATCTTTATGGCATTAGCCATAATAATGACTATAGTGTCTGGTGTAGATTATTTTGTTAAGAATAAAAAAGTAATAAATATTGATAAATAAAATTTTAATTTTTAGAGTTTTAATTCATGTGATTAATGGATTAAAACTCTAAAAAAATGTCTATAATTAGTTATATAGGTGAAATTATATCATTAGTAATTTTGACTATGTAAAAATTATTTTATAATATGATATCGGAGATTTAATTTATAGGTTGACTGTATAAATAATGTGGTATATAATGATTAGGAACATACGTTCGAATATGAAAGGATGTGAAATCTTTGGCAAGTTTAAATAATGAAAAGCTAAAAGCTATAGAATCAGCTATGGGACAGATAGAAAAACAATTTGGAAAAGGTTCTATAATGAAACTTGGAGAAAATAGTATATTAGATATAGATTCCATTTCTACAGGGTGTCTCGATTTGGACATAGCACTTGGAATAGGAGGAGTTCCAAGAGGAAGAGTAGTTGAAATTTTTGGACCAGAATCATCTGGAAAAACTACAGTAGCACTGCATATAGTGGCAGAGGCTCAAAAAACAGGTGGGGTAGCAGCATTTATAGATGCAGAGCATGCCCTAGATCCTTCCTATGCTAGAAACTTAGGAGTAGATATTGAAAATCTAATAGTATCTCAGCCGGACACAGGAGAGCAAGCACTTGAAATAGTGGAAGCATTGGTTAGATCAAATGCCATAGATGTAATTGTAATTGACTCTGTAGCAGCGTTGGTACCAAAAGCAGAAATAGAAGGAGAAATGGGAGATTCTCATGTAGGACTTCAAGCTAGACTTATGTCACAAGCTCTTAGAAAGTTAACAGCATCAATTAATAAATCAAGGTGTGTAACGGTATTTATAAATCAACTTAGAGAAAAGGTTGGTGTTATGTTTGGCAATCCCGAAACTACTCCTGGTGGAAGAGCATTAAAATTTTATTCTTCTGTTAGAATGGATGTAAGGAGAATAGATTCTATAAAACAAGGAGATAATATTGTTGGAAATAGAACCAAAGTAAAAGTTATTAAAAATAAAGTGGCACCTCCTTTTAAACGTGCGGAATTTGATATAATGTATAATCATGGAATATCAAAGGAGGGCAATGTTTTAGACGTTGGGGTTAGAGAAGAATTTGTTCAAAAAAGTGGAGCCTGGTTTTCCTATAATGAAACAAGACTTGGCCAGGGAAGAGAAAATTCCAAACAATTTTTGAGGGATAATCCAGATATAAGATTGGAAATAGAAAATAAGATAAGAGAAAAATATAATTTGCCTTTAGAAAAGCCTAATAAAAGGGAAAATGATAAAAATAAAGGTGAAAAGTCAGTTGATGAAAAAAGCAATTTAAAAACACAAGATAAATAGATAATTTTTATTTATAAAATTAACCAATATATGCATAATAGTATTGCAGTATAGGAACTTGACAATGTTTAAAATATAATATAAAATTAAGACAAATTCTGGTTTGTCATGTGCTTAGAAATTACCAATTGAATAAATATGACACCTTTTCTACGCTTACATATTTTAAAGGTTATAGATGCATAAAGATAAGCAAGGGAGGTGTACATGTGAATTCTATATTAATATATGAAATTATTGCTGGTATAGTTATAGCAGTCATTATATTAGCTCAATTTTATACTATAAAAAATAAATTATCTGATATAAAATCAAAAACTATTGAAGAATCCAATAAATTACGTGAAGAGTCTAAAAAAGAGGCTGAATCCAAAAGAAAAGAAATTATATTAGAAGCCAAAGAAGAAGCCCACAGATTAAGAAATGATGTGGAAAGGGAGTCTAGAGATAGGCGAAATGAAGTTCAAAGACTTGAAAGAAGGATTATTCAAA
Organism: Clostridium tyrobutyricum DSM 2637 = ATCC 25755 = JCM 11008; assembly: GCF_000359585.1. GTDB lineage: Bacteria > Bacillota > Clostridia > Clostridiales > Clostridiaceae > Clostridium_B > Clostridium_B tyrobutyricum. Next base: position 159,593 of record NZ_APMH01000003.1, read on the forward strand.
GGGAAGAATCGTTAGATAAGAAAAATGATATGCTTGAAAAAAGGGAAAATGCTCTGGATAGAAAGCAACAAGAAATTGGGAAAATGCAGTCTGGTATAGAGGATCTTTATAAAAAACAAAATGAGGAGCTTCAAAGATTATCAGGACTGAGTTCCGAAGACGCTAAGGAAATTTTATTAGAAAAAGTTAGAAAAGAAATTAAGCACGAATCTGCAGTTATGATTAAGGAAATTGAAGCTAAAGCTAAAGAAGAAGCTGATAAAAAAGCTAGAGAAATTATAACTTGTGCTATACAAAGATGTGCTGCAGATCATGTAGCGGAAACTACAGTACATGTTGTAACTCTTCCCAATGATGAAATGAAGGGAAGAATAATAGGAAGAGAAGGTAGAAATATAAGAACTCTTGAAACTTTAACAGGTGTAGATTTAATTATTGACGATACACCTGAAGCTGTAATATTGTCAGGATTTGATCCTATAAGAAGAGAGATTGCTAGAATAGCGTTAGAAAAACTTATAATTGATGGAAGAATACATCCAGCGAGAATAGAAGAAATGGTAGAGAAAGCTAAAAAAGAATTGGAAAGTGATATTAAAGAAGAGGGTGAACAGGCCTCATTTGAAACTGGGGTACATGGTCTTCATTTAGAAATAATAAAATTACTTGGAAGATTGAAATATAGAACCAGTTATGGTCAAAATGTATTAAAACATTCTATAGAAGTTTCTTATTTAGCTGGTCTCATGGCTTCTGAAATAGGTATGGATCCAACTATAGCAAAAAGAGCTGGTCTTCTTCATGATATAGGCAAGGCAGTTGATCATGAAGTTGAAGGTCCACATGCAATTATAGGAGCAGATGTAGCTAAAAAATATCATGAATCACCATTGATAGTAAATGCTATAGCAGCCCATCATGGAGATGTAGAATTTCAATCTTTAGAAGCAATACTTGTTCAGGCAGCTGATGCAATTTCAGCAGCTAGACCTGGAGCTAGAAGAGAGACTTTGGAAGCTTATATCAAGCGTTTGGAAAAATTAGAAGAGATAGCAAATACATGTGAAGGTGTAGAAAAGTCATATGCCATTCAAGCGGGTAGAGAACTTAGAATTATGGTTAAACCAGAAGATATTGACGATGCAGGAGCTGTTGAGATGGCAAGGAATGTAGTAAAAAGGGTAGAAGAAGAATTAGAATATCCTGGTCAAATCAAAGTAAATGTAATTAGAGAGACTCGAGCAGTTGAGTATGCAAAATAATAATTAAAATAAATGAGAATTTCTTTTGGATTTTTTAAATGATGAAGCTTTATTAAATCTAAAAGGAATTTTTAATTTTTTGTAGAATATTATAAAGTGATAATAATAATATCAATAACAAATAGGGTTAATATATAGGAGGGTTACTATGGAAGTATTAAAAGTTTCAGCAAAATCAAGTCCAAATTCAGTTGCAGGGGCTCTTGCGGGGGTATTAAGAGAACGTGGAGCTGCAGAAATACAGGCTATAGGAGCTGGTGCATTGAATCAGTCAATTAAAGCAGTGGCAATTGCTAGAGGGTTTGTGGCACCTAGTGGAATCGATTTAATATGTATACCAGCTTTTACCGATGTTGAGATAGATGGTGAGGAAAGAACTGCTATTAAGTTAATAGTGCAGCCAAGATAAATATAGATTGAATATTGTATTCATGGGGACTTGAATTATTATCAAGTCCTTGTTTAATTTATCCATTGACTATCTTACATACTATGTTAAAATTAAAAAAGATATACAACCTAGGAGGATTTTTATGGCAGCATTGTTAGAATTAATGAGACCAAAACAGTGGATTAAAAATTTTTTTGTTTTTGCAGCAGTTATTTTTTCGGGAAAATTTTTAAACATAAATGCAGTTGTTTCAAACATGTTGACATTTATACTATTTTGTATTACTTCATCAATAGTATATATATTGAATGATATAGTTGATATAGAAAAGGACAAATGCCATCCTGAAAAAAAGAAAAGACCTCTTCCAAGTGGAAGGGTAAGTAAAAAGTCAGCTATAATTTTAGATATAATTCTATTTGTTTTAGTCAGTTTTATAAGTTATAGATTTATGGATATTGCAATATTTAGCATAATACTGATTTATATAATTATAAATATAATGTATTCTTTCAAATTAAAAAATGTAGTTATAATAGATGTAATGATAATTACCTTTGGATTTATGTTGAGGGTAGAGAGTGGAAGCATTGCTACAGGAGTATCTGTATCACCGTGGCTGTTTTTGTGTACTGTACTTTTATCTCTATTTTTGGCACTAAATAAAAGGAAAAGTGAGATATTGACATTAAAAGATAAAAGTGCATCTCATAGAAAAATATTAGAAGAGTATTCTGTTAATAATATAGATAAAATGCTTACTATAGTTAATCCGTCTATATTAATGGCATATTGTCTTTATACATTTAGCTCAATTCAAAGTAGGACCATGATGCTTACAATTCCATTTGTACTCTATGGAATATTCAGATATGAATACTTGATAGACAAGAAAAATTTAGGAGGCAGGCCCGAAGATGTTTTTGCTAAAGATAAGCCATTTTTAATAGACATTATTATTTGGATTATAAGTGTAGTTGCTATAATATATCTAAAACTTTAGAAAGGTGCCGATTTTGGATGAAGATAAGAAATATTTTAAAAGATACATTTTATTATAAAATCATTATGATAATAGGTATGGTATTATGTGCATTGTGGATAATATTTATAAATTCCGCACCATTCTCAGATTTTGATTATTATTATAAAATGGCAGTTACAATAGCAAATGGAGGTTCATGGGGAGATACGTATACTTCAGTTGGATATTCCATTGTATTGGGTGGCATATTTAAGTTATTTGGAGCTAGTGTTATTAAAGCTAAAATATTCAATATAATATTGACATTTATAAGTTACTTATTATTTAAATCAATTTTATTTAAACTAGATTTAAATGATATAGATAGAAGGATACTATTTGCTTTGTTTGTATTTATACCAAATAATATTTTTTATAATAGTATATTAGGTACAGAACTACTTTTTACAGTAGTACTTTTAATTATAACTAATTTCTATATGAGTGAAGTAAAATTTAAATACTTTTGGATTGGTATTTTATCAGGAATTAATACTATGATTAAGCCATTTTTTATAATAATATTTTTTGCAATATTTCTTGTGGAAATTATAATGAACAAGAAGATTATAGGTTCTATAAAAAATGCATTGATAGTATTAGTTGTGACAGTTATTGTAATTTCGCCCTGGATATATAGAAATTCTAAATTAATGGGTGAATTTACTTATGTGTCCAATAACGGAGGAATAGTACTATATATAAATAATAACTCCCAAAATTCAAAAGGACGTTGGATGGCGGCCAGTTCAGTTGAAAATTCCATTGTAAATACTTCAGAATATAAAAATGAAAATATGACTGGTAAAAATAAAATGTTAAGTACATCTGCTAAAGAATGGATAAAATCTCATCCTGCCAAATTTATTGAATTGGGATTTAAAAGACTTTTTAATACATATTTTGTAGGAGATGATATAATTTATAGTACATATGCAAGCGGAATAAGCAATGGCTTTAGGTATTTTCTTATTGCTTATGCAAATCTTATAAGGGAGATAGTTTTCGCTCCAGCTATATTATGTATAATAGTTTATAGTATATTTATATTAAAATGTTTAATAAAACGCAGAAGCTATCTTATTAGTAAATTTAATATATATGGAGTATTACTATTCTTTATGTTTACATGTGTTTATTTTGTAACGGAAGGACAGGGAAGGTATTCCTTTCCAATAATATTTGTGCTTTTATATTATTTTTATATGTTTTTTAAAAATTTATTTTTATTTGGCAAGATAAGAAAAAATTAAATAGATTATTTAATTTTGGCTTCATGAACAGTTAATAATTTAAAATATCATTCAAATGTAAAATGGAGGAATAAAAATGAACTTATCAAAAAAAGCTGAAAAAATTCAAGCATCTATAACTTTAGCAATAACAGCCAAAGCAAAACAAATGAAGTCAGAAGGTATTGATGTAATAGGATTTGGAGCAGGAGAACCCGATTTCAATACACCACAGTATATTCAAGAAGCTGCTTTAGATGCAATGAAAAATGGTTTTACTAAATATACTCCAGCTGCTGGAATAGCTGATCTTAGACAGGAAATAGCAAATAAATTTAAAAAGGATAATAATTTAAACTATGGAATTGCTCAGATTATTGTATCCACAGGTGCCAAACAGTGTATTTCAAATGTATTATCTGCTATATTAAATCCAGGAGATGAAGTGCTTATAGCAGTGCCATACTGGGTTAGTTATCCTGAACTTGTAAAGCTTGCTGATGGTATACCTGTTTTTGTATCAACTAAAGCGGAAAATGGATTTAAATATACTATAGAAGATCTTGAGAAGTCAGTTACAACTAAAACTAAAGCAATTATAATAAATAGTCCTAATAATCCTACTGGAAGTGTATATACTAAAGAGGAACTCTCCAATATAGCAGAATTTGCAAAGAAGAAAGATATAATTATAATATCTGATGAAATATATGAAAAATTAATATATAATAATAACCTTCATATAAGTATAGCAAGTATATCAGAAGACGCTTATAATAGAACAATAGTTATAAATGGAATGTCAAAGACTTATGCTATGACAGGCTGGAGATTAGGATATGCAGCAGGAAACAGTAAAATAATAAAATTAATGTCTAATATACAAAGCCATACTACAGGCAATGCTAATTCCATATCCCAATATGCATCTTTGTGTGCGTTAAAACACGATAGTTCTGATATTAAATACATGATAAAAGAATTTGACAATAGAAGAAAATATATGATATCACGTATAGAAAATATACAAGGAATAACTGCTATTAAACCACAAGGTGCATTTTATGTAATGATAAATATATCAAAATTATTTGGCAGAAAAGTTGATGGAGTTGAAATTAATGATTCACTTGGTTTTTCCAGTGAACTTCTTGAAAAGGAAAAAGTAGCAGTAATACCAGGTAGTGGTTTTGGAGTGAATAATTATATTAGACTATCATATGCTACATCTATGGAAAATATAAAGGAAGGATTGGATAGAATAGAAAAGTTTATCAATGGTATAAATTAATTTAACCAAAATATGTTTAAAAGAAGTAAAAAAAATGTTATAATGAAAAGAGAGTTTTTAAATAATTTAATTACAGAATAATTGAGGTGAATAAAATGGTATCTAAGGAAGTTACAGTTAAAAGTGCAACAGGATTGCATGCAAGACCTGCAACATTATTAGTTAAGAAAGCTTCTTCATTTAAATCAGATGTGTCTATAGAATTTGATGGAAAGAAAGCTAATATTAAAAGTTTAATAGGAGTACTATCATTAGGTGTTACAAACAACTCAACAGTAAAAATTACTGCATCAGGAGACGACGAATCTTTGGCTGTTGAGGAAATAGCTAAATTAATAGACTCATTGGAAGAATAAAATTAAGAATAACTTACATAAATAAATGGCTCCTAATGGGCCATTTATTTATATGAATTATAATTTCTTGCCTTCATTAAAAATATAACTATATCTATTCCAGATACTCCCATAAGTATGTAAATAATTTTTCCTATCAATTTGTCATGACCGCCAGATATAATTTCAATTAGGTTAAAATCTGAAATACCATATAATCCTTGATTTAAAGCACATATAAGTATTAAAAAAAGAGAAACGATATCTATAATGGTAAATTTATACATAGAACTTTACCTCCCAAAATATTACTTATCAGTAAAATTATATTTAAATACCAAAAAATATAGAACCGTATATTTATAATTACAGTATTATGTTAAAAATACGAATATAAAAGTATAAAAATAAGTTTTCATATGTTATAATATGAACGAAAAGCATAGAAAAATTAAATAATTGCGGAGGAATTTTAATATGAGAGATACTTATAATACACCATTGAATACAAGATATGCATCAAAAGAGATGAGTTACATATTTTCAGAAGAAATGAAATTTAAAACATGGAGAAAACTATGGGTTGCTCTTGCAGATAGCGAAAGAGAGTTGGGACTTAATATAACCAAAGAGCAAGTGGACGAATTAAGGGCCAATGTTGATAATATAAATTATGAAGATGCACAAAGAAGAGAGAAAGAAGTTAGACATGATGTAATGAGCCATGTATATGCCTATGGACTTCAGTGTCCAAAAGCAAAAGGAATAATTCATTTAGGTGCTACTAGTTGTTACGTAGGGGACAATACTGATTTAATAATTATGCGAAATGGACTTAATTTGATTAAGAAAAAAATATTAAATGTAATAAATGTATTAACTAAATTTGCATTAAAATATAGGGATTTGCCTACTCTTGGATTTACTCATTTTCAACCAGCTCAGTTAACTACAGTAGGAAAGAGAGCTACTCTTTGGATACAAGATCTTTACCTGGATTTGGAAAATCTTCAATTTGTGATAGATACCTTAAGATTTAGAGGAGTTAAAGGAACTACAGGAACTCAGGCTAGTTTTATGGAACTTTTTGATGGAGATACTGAAAAAGTAAAAGCTCTTGATAAAATTGTAACTGAAAAGATGGGATTTAAAAATGAGTTTATGGTTACAGGCCAGACGTATACTAGAAAGGTAGATTCTATAATATTAAATACACTATCTGAAATAGCACAGAGTGCATATAAATTTAGCAATGATATGAGATTACTCCAAAACATGAAGGAAATGGAGGAACCTTTTGAGAAAAATCAGATAGGATCTTCAGCCATGGCATACAAGAGAAATCCTATGAGATGTGAGAGAATAGGCTCACTTGCAAGATATATAATAGTAGATTCATTGAACCCAGCGATAACAGCCGCAACACAATGGTTTGAAAGGACACTGGATGATTCAGCAAATAAGAGAATAGCAATACCTGAAGCATTTTTAGCTTTAGATGGAGTGTTAAATTTATATCTTAATGTATCAGAAAATATGGTCGTATATAAAAAGGTAATTGAATCCCATGTTAAAAAGGAGCTTCCATTTATGGCTACTGAAAATATAATAATGGAGTCTGTTAAAAAGGGTGGAGACAGACAGGAACTTCATGAGAGAATAAGAGTTCATTCAATGGAGGCTGCTAAAAAAGTTAAAATGGAAGGACAGGAAAACGACCTTATTCAGAGAATAATAGGAGATCCTTTCTTTAATATGGACAAAAATGAAATATTGGATTTGATAGATCCATATAAATTTACTGGAAGGTCAAAACAACAGGTAGAAGATTTTATAAATTGTGATATAAAGCCGCTGCTTGAAAAAAATAAAGATATTCTTGGAGAAAAAGTTGAGATAAACGTATAGAACTGTAAATAATTTAATTTATGCTGATTTAGTAGTATAATGTAAACATAAAATTCATTTAATGGAGGAAATTTTATGTTTGATATTACAATTATTGGTGCAGGCATAGTAGGCTGTTCAATTGCAAGAGAACTTTCAAAATATAAATTGAATTTATGTATACTTGAAAAACAAGATGATGTATCTTGTGGTACATCTAAAGCTAATAGTGGTATAGTTCATGGTGGATATTCAGATATACCAGGTACATTAAAAGCTGAGCTTTGTGTTAAAGGAAACAGAATGTATGAAAATTTAAATAATGAATTGAATTTTGGATACAGACAAACAGGTTCATTGGTATTGGCTTTCAATGATGATGAGAAAACTCATTTAGAAGAGCTATATACCAATGGAATAAAAAATGGTGTACAAGGTATGGAAATAATCAATGGACAGAAAGCTATAGAGATGGAACCATATATAAGTAAAGATGTTAAATGGGCATTATATTGCAAAAATGCAGGTGTATGTTCACCATATGAAATGACAATTGCACTAGCAGAAAATTCAGTAGAAAATGGCGTCAAATTGAAATTGGAACATGAAGTTACTTCAATAATTAAAAAGCAGGAATATTTTGAAATAGTTACCAATAAAGGAAAATTAGAAAGTAAATATGTTATAAATGCAGCAGGAGCGTATAGTGATAAAATATCTAATATGCTGGGATTAAATTATTTTAGTATTATTCCTAGAAAGGGACAATATGTTATCTTTAATAAGGATCAATCCTATTTGGTAAATAGTGTTATATTTCAGGTCCCGACCGAAAAGGGAAAAGGAATATTGGTAACAACTACATATCATGGCAACCTTATGATTGGACCAAATGCTCAAGAAGTATCTGACAGGAATGATGTATCTACTAATGAGGAAATACTTGAATATATAGTAAAAACGGCTGAAAAATCAGTTTCAGGTTTTAATATGAAAAAGGCTATAACATCTTTTGCAGGAGTAAGGCCAACTAGCAGTACAAAAGATTTTATAATAGAGGAAACTCAAATTAAAGGTTTTATTAATGTAGCAGGTATTGATTCTCCAGGAGTTACATCTTCACCTGCGATAGCTCTAAAAGTAGTGGATATAATATCAGAAATGAATGTGAAGTTAGAAAAAAATAAAGAATTTAACCCTTATAGAAAGCCTATTATAGTAAAAAAGGATGAAAAATTTGTTGGGGATATTAATTCCAAAGATCCTAAAACCCATATAATATGTAGATGTGAAAAGGTTACAGAAGCGGAGATCTTAGATGCTTTAAGAAGACCTATAAAGACGAATTCAATAGATGGTATAAAAAGACGTACAAGAGCAGGGATGGGAATGTGTCAGGGCATGTTCTGCCAACCAAGAGTAAAAAAAATTATAGCAAGAGAATTAAAAATAGATGAAGATGAAGTTAAGAGAAGAGGTCCAGGGTCATCTATACTTCCTAAAAGAGCAAGTAGATCTGATATTATGAATTTAAAAAAATAATATTGAAATTATAATAACATGTAGTGTAACTGCTTGCATATGATTCCATATCATATAGTATACTGATATACGTGGAGGTATTAATATGAGCAGATCCTATAATGATATAGATGATTTTATGCAGATTGCACTATATATGCTGCCCAAATATATGAGGCGAATAGAGAGATATAGAAGACATTATAATGATCATGGAGAACCTGACAATCATTTTAAAAGAGAAAAACATTCTCACGGTTATCATGAAGATCCTTTGATAGATAGAAAAAAGTTATTTGATTTTTTAGAAAAAAATTTTTTATCTGAAAAAGATATAGATTCTAAAAATAAAAAAAGAGAAGTAAAGCAAGATAAAAAAGTTAGTAAGAAAGATAATAAGATATCAAACCAAGCTGCAGATGGCAGTTTGGTAAAAGATAAAAAAGATGCGAAAGTTAAAGAAACTTCTGCTAAAAAAGATTACCATAATTATATTAGTCAGTTTTTATCTGGATTTTATAACCAATATATTGATATATCATTTAAATATCCATCAGTAAATACAATGGAAAATGTATTTTTGATATATGCAGATGACAATGTTTTAAGAATTAGAGATTCTCAAAATCAAATTTTTGTTTTACCAGTTTGGAATATATCAGCAATATACTTAAAAAATAGTTCTTTTAAAGAATATAATACTAAACATACCCATGTAGAAATCATTTCTATGGAAAATTATATGGAAAAATATTTTAATTCTCACATTGGAAAAAAAATTAGTATTGAAACTATAAATCAAGGAAAATTTAAATTTATAAAAGAATGTATTGTTAAAAAAGTTTATGATAGATTTGTTTTATTTGACAATAATATTATTATAAGTTTTAGTAGTATTATTTTAATAAAAGAAGACTTAGATAATCATACTATATAAAAAGGAGTAATTTGTTATTTATGTATACAAGTACTACGAAGATAAATGTAAGATATGCTGAAACAGATAAGATGGGAATAGCCTACCATTCCAACTACTATATCTGGTTCGAAGTAGCTAGAGGAGACTTTATAAAAGAACTTGATATTACCTATAATGAAATGGAACAAAGGGGTATACTCATGCCACTTGTTGAAACTTACTGCAAGTATTTAAGACCCTCAGTGTACGATGATAAATTGATAGTTGAAACTTCAATTGGAGAGCTAACTCCAGTTAAAATAATACTTAACTATAAGGTCATACATGAATCTACAGGAAAACTGATTGCTAAAGGCAAAACTACTCAAACCTTTGTAAATAAAGATTTTAAAATAATAAACCTGCAAAAAAAATATACAAGTTTTTGGGACAAGATTCAGCTGTTAAAATAGTAGAAGCTGCATGAAAAATTAGATATTTTCATGCAGCTTTCATTTTATTTAATAGCCGATTTTAATTTGTCAATTCCTATAGATAATCTTTTTAGAGATTCTTCTTTACCTATGATATCTGCAATTTCATAAGCACCACCAGCAGAGAACTTTTTTCCAGACAGGGCAGTTCTTATAGGCCACAAAACTATACCGTTTTTAACAGACAGTTCCTTAACTAGATTCATACATGCATCTTCTATATTTTTTATATTCCAGTCATCTATTGCTTCAAATACTGGAAGGATTTTTTCAAGAGTTAAAAGCGAATTTTCAAAAGTTGTTTTCATCTTCTTATGAACGTAGATATCAGCTGAATACTCTGGAAGATCCTGAAAGAAATCTATTAGATCACAAATTTCAGGTAATACTTCAATTCTAGTTTGCACAAGTTCACTTATCTTTTTAAAATTTAAATCTTTTGTTATTATTTTTTTATAATAAGGTATTGCCATTTCAGTAAACTTATCAGTATTCATTTTTTTTATGTATTCACCATTCATCCATTTTAATTTTACGTCATCGAATATAGCAGGAGACTTGTTTATGTTTTTGTAATTAAAAGCCTTCACCAACTCGTTTAAACTATATATTTCATTTTCGCCTCCAGGATTCCAGCCTAGTAGGGCTATGTAATTTATTATTGCTTCTTTTAGATAGCCTTTTTTTATTAAATCTTCAAAAGAAGCATCTCCATTTCTTTTACTTAATTTATGATGAGTGTCTTTCATTATTGGTGGACAGTGAACATAAATTGGAACCTGCCATCCAAAAGCTTCATACAGTCTGTTATATTTTGGAGAAGAAGATAGATATTCACTTCCTCTTACAACGTGAGTTATTCCCATAAGATGATCATCTACAACATTGGCAAAATTGTATGTTGGAAATCCATCAGATTTTATAAGTATCATGTCATCTAATTCTGAATTGTCTACAGATATGTCTCCATAAATTTCATCGTGAAAAACTGTAGTACCAGTTTCAGGATTGTTTTGTCTTATTATATAGGGTACTCCCGAATTTAAATTTTCTTGTATTTCTTCTTTTGAAAGATGGAGACAGTGTTTATCATATTTATAAGTTTGTTTTGCTGATTCTGCATTTTTATGAAGTTCATCAAGTCTCTCTTTTGAACAGAAACAGTAATAAGCTTCTCCTTTTTCAATTAACTGTTTTGCGTATTCTATATATATGTTAGTTCTTTTACTTTGAATGTAAGGACCAACTGGACCACCTATATCTGGCCCCTCATCGTGTTTTAACCCTGTTATTTTTAAAGTGTCATAAATTATATCTAAAGCACCTTCTACAAATCTTTCCTGGTCAGTATCTTCTATTCTAAGTATAAAATCTCCACCTTCATGTTTTGCTATCAAATAAGCATACAAGGCAGTTCGTAGATTTCCGACATGCATATAACCTGTTGGACTTGGTGCAAATCTTGTTCTTACTTTAGTCATTATTAACTTCACTCCTATTATTTTAAAGTAAAAACCTCTCATCCAAAAGACGAAAGGTTAAAATTAATCTTAATCTTAATTAAATCATATAATAATGGAGTTTGGGTGTCAAGATGATTTTAAATATCAAGCACTTTTGGTATAATATACATATATAAAATTCAGCAACATGTGGAGGTAATTATAAAAGATGAATAAAAGACCTAGATTGATGTGCATATGTTTTTCAGTAATTCCTATAGTAATTATAAGCATTGTATACTTTTTTTTAAGTTATACAAAAAGTATAAATAATTATAATTTTATAATATGTCTTGCAATAATATCAGTTATCTGTATAATTATATCTTTTGGTATAGGCAAGCCTATAAATCAAGATGTAAAAAACATATCTTGTATTGAAGATAATTTAATTAATGTGAATGATAGTATGGATTCCAAGCAACCACAATCTGTTAATAATATATTTAATATATCAAAAACAATTGTATCTTCTGCTAATGAAGTAGCAAGTTCTATACAGAATATATCCAAGGATACAAATTTACAATGTGATGAAATAGTAAATGTAGTTACTTTGATTGAAGATTTGAAGAATAAAGTCGACTTGATAGAACAAAAGTTATTAATGATATCTAAGAATACTAAACATAGTACATTAAATGCAAAAGAGGGAGAAGATAAAATATATGAACTTATAAAATATATAGTAAATATAAAGGGCTCTTTTGATATAGTGATGAATAAGATAAATAGTTTATCTAGTACAGTGTCCGAAATAGGAAAAATAACTGATGTTATATCAGGAATATCTCAACAAACAAATCTTTTAGCACTAAATGCTTCTATAGAAGCTGCCAGAGCAGGAGAGAATGGAAAAGGCTTTACAGTAGTTGCAAATGAAGTAAGAAAATTAGCAGAAAAATCTAAAGATTCATCAGAAAGAGTAGCTAATCTGGTTACTTCTATAATAGATGAAACAAAAGATGTTATTGATAATTCAAATGCAGTTGGATCACTACTAGAGAATCAAGCTGAAGTAGCCAATGATACTATAATTTCATTTGAGGATATTATAAATTCAATTACGACAGTTCCAAATCTTATAGATAAAGCTAAAAAGTCTTTTAATGAAACTTTAAGTGATAATAGTGAAATACTAGAGAGAATAGAAAAAATTTCGCGAGATTCACAATTCATATCTTCATCTTCGTCAGAAATAGCAGCTGCTTCACAAAAACTTTCAAATTTATCTTCAGGTATCAGTAATGAAATTAAAAGTTTAATTAAAGAATAAAAATTAGAAAGATTACATGAATTTAATGATATTTATGTAATCCTTCTGTTTTTTATATATTTTTAATTTGAGAACTTATTTTTTCTATTAGAGTTTCCCTGTCAAAAGAATCCAGGTCTTCTATAGAATTTATTATGGATAATATTTTATTTCTAACCATACTAAATTTTTTCGGAATTATACCAGGTATAAAAGTATCTCCTGCACTAGCTATAAATGTTGAGTAACCCCTTAAATTTAAAAAATTACTAAAACTTTCTAAAGACTGTTTTTCACCATGTACAAGTATTATTTTTTCCGGCTTAGCTTTAAAATTTGATAGCCAATTATATAATCCATCTCTATCTGCATGTCCAGATAGACCGTCCAATCTATATATTTTGGCATTTACAGCTATTTCTTCACCAAATATTTTTATTTTTCTGGCACCATCTACAATTCTTCTTCCAAGAGTTCCCTCAGCCTGATAACCGACAAATACTATAGAACATTCTTTTCTCCATAGATTATGTTTTAAATGATGTTTTATCCTACCAGCTTCACACATTCCGCTGGCTGATATAATTACGGCACCATGATTTACCTTATTTAATTTCATAGATTCTTCTGGAGACTTTACGAAAGTTAATCCATCAAAGCTTAGAGGATTGATTCCTTTTTCCAGAAATTTTTTTGCCTCACTATCATAGTATTTCTCATATCGTGAAAATATAGAAGTTGATTCAGAGGCAAGGGGACTATCTACATAAACTTTTATTTTATCTAAAACGTTTTCTGAAATATACTTATTTAATGAATAGATAACTTCCTGAGTTCTTCCTACTGCAAAAGAAGGAATTATTACATTTCCACCTCTTTTAAAAGTATCAATTATGATCTGCGATAAATTTTTCATTTCATTAGCTGAATTTGAATGCAGCCTGTCTCCATAAGTGCTTTCCATAATTACATAATCAGCATAATTCACGTTTGAAGGATCTTTTAAAATAGGTAAGTGACTATTTCCCAAATCACCTGTATATACGATCTTTATATCTTTATTATCTTCAGTTATAAGCATTTCCACTATAGCTGAACCAAGTAAATGCCCTGCATCTTTAAATTTTAATTTAAAACCGTCAAACAGCTCTATCCATTGTTCATAAGGATATGCTTTAAAAAGGTACATGGAAACTTGGGCAAGTTTTATAGTATATAGAGGCTCCAATGCAGTGGAGATACCTTGTCTTATTCTTTTTCTGTTTTTCCATTCTGTATCAGATTCCATTATATGAGCACTATCTGTTAACATTATATTACATAAGTCTTTTGTCCCCTCTGTACATATTACAGATCCTTTAAAACCATGTTTATAAAGAAGAGGTATTCTGCCGCTGTGGTCTATATGTGCGTGACTTAAAATTACATAATCAATTATTTTTGGATCAAAATTAAAGGTATCATTTCCACGCTCATTTTCATCTTTACCTTGATATAAACCACAATCAAGCAATATATTTTTATCCTTGATTTTTAATAGATGAGATGAACCTGTAACGCATCCAGCCGCACCATAAAATTCTATTTTCACAATATCGCCCCCCTGTATAAAATTAATATTAGATTTATATAAATATTATATCATATACTGTAAATTTAAAATGTGCTATCTATATTTATAAAATTTATAGCGTCTTTGTTTTTTACGAATTATAGTTTTCCTGATCATAAGTGCGATAATTGCAAGTATAATTATAGTAGATATATATATTGTCAGGCTTTTTTTCATAATGTATTTTCTTGATAATTCAGAGTAAAGTGAATATTTTTTTAAACTGTCACGTTCTTTTATCTGTAAAGTTCCTATAGGTTTTTTACCTCCTAAATTAGAGTAATTTACGGGATTTAGACCTATAGATTTTTTTAATTCATTTTTATTTATGTCATTTTCGTAATAAGTAACATTATCAGAAGTTTTTAAGGGTACGGATATATTAACACTTGGTCCAAAGCCTAAGGGTTTATATCTTATATTCATTTTTTCAACAATTGAATCTTTTTTGTATAATATACTTGGTTTTGCAGTATAACTCCAATTTATTATTTTTTCCATATCATTAAATACATAAGTGTCTTTTGGATCATAGATAGATTTCATAACAACACCAAGTATTTTTCTGCCTGATCGTTCATAAACCGTTACAAGGCATCTTCCAGCGGGAATAGTATATCCAGTTTTTCCAGCTATACATCCATCTTTCCCCAAAAGCTTGTTTCTATTTTTAAATGTAAAGCTTACTCCTTTTGAAGTCTTTATAGTAGTTGTTGATTTTCCCATGGTATCTTTTATCCATGGATTTTTAAATGAAGTTTTTGCTATGATACTCATATCATATGCACTTGAATAGTGATCTTTATTGTGAAGTCCATTTGGAGTTACAAAATGTGTGTTTTTTAAGTTTAATTCTTTAACTTTTTTATTCATAAGATCTGCAAAAGACGGAGCATTCTTGGATACATTTTCAGCTATCATATATGCTATGTCATTTGCAGAATACATTAATAAACCATCCATGGCAGAAGAAGCAGTCATTGTGTCTCCAACATCTATGGAGTGTATATCATCATTCAATGAAGCAGCCGGTTGTGATTTTGCATCTTTAGTATACTTTAATGTAGAATTTTTTTGCCTGTTTTCAGATAAAATTAAAGCTGTTAAAAGCTTAGTTGTACTAGCAGGGTACATTCTATTATCTATATTTTTAGAATATATAATTTCTCCAGTCTGCATGTCCACAGTAATGGCTGATTCACCATATATTTTTACTGGAGTTGAATTTTCAGGTTCTTTGGCATATACATTGATGTTAAGGACCATAACAATTATAAATGCAATAAATATGTAAAATTTATTTTTAATCAACGAAGATCACTCCATTTACTTAGATTTATGTATATAATTATGTTAAATAATATTATACTATGAATATAACAGTAAAAGTATATCATTAAGAAATATATTTTACAATTGAAGAAGTGGGCTTGTATTAAGTATATATGCCAAGTTAATATATTATTAATAAATAGAAGATGGAATGGAAGGAAGTGTATATATTATGGATAAAATATATAATATATTTAAGAATAGAAAACCAGGTATAATAGGAAATTTTAAAAAGGCATCAGTTATGTTGCTTTTAACCGGTAAACAAAATAATCCTAATATAGTATTTGAAGTAAGATCTTTTAAATTATCTCATCAACCAGGAGACATATGTCTTCCTGGAGGGAAAATAGAAAAAGATGAAATTCCAAGACAGACAGCTATAAGAGAAACAATGGAAGAGTTGACTCTAAATAGAGAAGATATATATTTTATTGGTGATATGGACTATGTAGTTACGCCATTTAACTTTATAATGTTTCCCTTTGTATCTAAACTAGATGAAAATGCAAAAATAGTGCCAAGCCAAGCTGAAGTTGATCATATTTTTAAAGTACCTCTGAAATTCTTTATGAGTACTGAACCCGAAATGCATGAGTTACCCATAATTCAAAAGAGTGATAAAAATTTTCCATATCATCTTATAAATGGTGGAAAAAATTATAAGTTTAGGGAGGGAAAAGTTCAGGATTATTTTTATAAATACAAAGATTATGTTATATGGGGATTTACAGCTCTTGTAGTAAAAAGATTTGTTGATATTATAAAAGATAATAGAATTGGAACTCCATAAAATAATATGGAGTTCCAGATGGAAACTATTATTCTTCATAAATTTGAGAATGTTTATGAAGAAGTTCATGTTTTAAATCCCATAACTGTTTTGAAAGATCTACATAATAGGGATGTGGATTTTCAAATCTTAAAACTTCAGGCCACATTTTTTCAGTTTCTTTTGTAACAAAATTTTTTATATCCATAACATGGGGACTTTTATATACTAAGTTTCCATTATCAAATATTTTTACCATAAGATCTTTTATATAATAGTTTTTAAATTTTTTCTTTTTCCATGTAAATACAGGATCAAATATTTCTATGGGTTTTGAAGTATCTATTTTTTCATCCCTTAAGGTTATTAAATCTGCTATAGCCTTATTTTCAGTTTTATCATATATTCTATAAATCTTTTTAAACCCGGGATTAGTTATTTTTTCTTCATTTTCACTTATTTTTATTTTTGGAATTATGTTTCCATGTTCATCTTCTATGGCGGATAACTTGTATACTCCTCCAAATACTGGTTCTGATTTTGCAGTTATAAGTCTTTCTCCAACTCCAAAGGAATCAATGCAAGCTCCTTGATTAAGTACATCTCTTATAATAAATTCATCTAGAGAATTTGAAATAACTATTTTAACATAGTCAAAACCAGCATCATCTAGTATTTTCCTGCATTTTTTAGTTAAATAAGTTATATCTCCACTGTCTATTCTTATACCTAGAGGCTTTTTACCCATGGGCAGGAGAACTTCATTGAATACTTTTATAGCATTTGGAAGTCCAGATTTTAATACATTATAAGTATCTATTAGAAGCACACAATTATCTGGTGAAATTTCAGCCCATGTTTTAAAGGACTCATATTCAGATGAAAAAAGTTGTATCCAACTGTGAGCCATAGTACCCACAGCAGGTATTCCAAACATCTGCTCCGATATAGTGCATGCAGTAGAGTCACATCCACCTATGACAGCAGCTCTTGCACCATATACTGCACCATCATATCCTTGAGCACGTCTTGAACCAAATTCCATAACAGGTTTTCCTTTAGCTGCTTTGCATATTCTATTTGCTTTTGTAGCTATAAGGGTTTGGTGATTTATTGTCAGAAGTATCATTGTTTCTATAAATTGGGCTTGAATTGCAGGTCCCCTCACTGTTACAAGAGGTTCATTTGGGAAAACAGGATATCCTTCAGGTACTGCCCATACATCACAGGTGAATTTAAAGTTTTCTAAGTAGTCTAAAAACTTTTCTGAAAAGCCACCCTTTTCTCTTAAATAATTGATGTCATTTTTAGTGAACTTTAAGTTAGATAAATATTCTATTATTTGTTGAACTCCAGCCATAATACAGTAGCCACCCTCATCAGGTATCTTCCTAAAGAACATGTCAAAATAGGCAATTCTATTTCCCATATTGCTTTCTAAATAGCCATTTCCCATAGTCAGTTCATAAAAATCTACTAACATAGTAAGATTTCTACTGTTTCTTACGTCAGAATTTTTTACGTAGTTCATAATAATCTCCTCTAAAATTATGTTTTAATTATTCATCATATGTCAATAATTTTGTATATACACATTGTAATACTTTAGTGTGTTTAATACAATAGCAACAGTCTAATGGATTACATATGTTATAGGAGGGTATTTATATTTATGTTTAAAGATAAGCAACTTGATGAAAAACAGAGAGAGGCTGTTTATACTGAATATACTAATGTAGAAGTATGCGCACCACCAGGTTCGGGAAAAACCACTGTTATTATAAATAGAGTCTGTCATTTAATAGAAGACATGAAAGTGGATCCACTTAATATAGTAGTAATAACATTTACCAAATCAGCTGCACATAATATGAAAAACAGATATTTAGCTATTTCAAAATATAAAGATAAAATACCTTTCTTTGGAACATTTCATTCTCTATTTTATAAAATATTATTAGAATACAAACACAATATAAATATAATAGAAGAAGATTACAGCTTTAAAATTATAAAGAATGTATTAAAAATGTATTTAGATTGTGTACCAAGGCAGAAAATTAGAGAGATATTAAATGATATATCTATGTTAAAAAATAAAAATTCAAGTATTGATAATTTTAAAAGTAAAACTGATAAAAGTGTTTTTATTCATTGCTTCAACAGCTATGAAAAATATAAACTCAAAAATAATTTACTGGATTTTGACGATATACAGTTACAAGCCAAAAAATTATTTATAAATAATGAAAATATTTTAAATAGGTATAGAAAAATATTTAAATATGTACTGGTTGATGAATTTCAAGATTGTGACGAACTTCAGTTAAAATTGCTGCAACTTGTTTGTTTAGGCAATTCAATATTTGCAGTAGGTGACGAAGATCAGTGTATATACGGATTCAGAGGTTCCAATCCAAGTTACATGGTAGGCTTTGATAAATATTTTAGTGAAGGAAAGAAACTTTTTTTAAATTTAAATTATAGAAGTGTGAAAAATGTTGTGGAACTTTCTAAAAATCTTATAATGAACAATAAGAATAGAAATTTAAAAAGTATAAATGCCAATAAAAAATTTATAGGAAAAATAGAATTCTTTAGGTTTGAAGGAGAATATGATGAGGCAAATTATATTTCCAAGAAAATAATAGAAATTGTAGGTTCCAATAAGTATAACTATAGAAATATTGCCATTTTATATAGAACCAATATAGAGTCAAGAAATATAATATCCAATTTTCTAAAGAGGAATATAAAATTTAAGTTTTTAAATGGAAGCTATAATTTTTTTGAACACTTTATATGCATGGATATAATAGATTATTTAAATATTTCTATAATGGAGTACGATGCAGACAGTTTTGCTAATATAATAAACAAACCTTATAGATATATTAGTAAAATCAATATAGCAAAGGTTAAAAAGTATCCATATAGAGAAAATTGTTTTGATATTTTAAGTAATATAAGAAATATGCCTGTCTTTCAAATAAAAAAGATATTAAAATTAAAAAAAATTGTATCAAGATTTAAAAAAATGCCTTTGGATAAGGTCATAGACACTATAATATACAAAATTGGATATATAAATTATCTTGAAAAATTATGCAAAAAGAACAATATTGATATTGCTGAATGTGAAAATATATTGCAGGAGTTTAAAATGTGTTTTGAAAAATTCAATGATATAAGTGAATTTTTAGAATATGTAAAAAAGTTTTCAAATAGTATAAAAGAGAGTATACATTTTGACAATGCTGTAATTTTAAGTAGTATTCATGGAGTAAAGGGTATGGAGTTTGATAATGTATTTATAATAAACTGCAATGAGGAAATAATTCCACATGTAAATAGTATTCCAAAATCATTGGAAGAGGAAAGACGACTTTTCTATGTTGCAATTACAAGGGCTATAGATAATCTATATATATATTCAGTTGAAAATATATGTGGAAAACCAAAGGAAGCATCGAGGTTTTTAGATGAACTTTTTCCTAATAAATAAAACTTTTTCCATATATCTAAACAATAAAATTTAGGTGTAAGCGGGCTTACAGTTTAAGAGAATCAGTATTAAAAAAATTTAAAAAACAATAATTATAAGATTAGCCAAGTCGCCTTATTATAGCTAATAAGAATGGCTTGGCTATATTTGAATATTTTATGAACTTATATAATCTCCACTATTTCCATGTAGGACTTGTCCTGTAACATGAGTAGAGTCATCAGAAGCTAGGTATACATAAGTAGGGGCAAGTTCTACAGGTTGGACAGCTCTTTTCATAGGTGTATCAGTTCCGAAAGTTGTTATATAATTTGCATCAAAACTTGCAGGTTGAAGAGGTGCCCAGATAGGACCTGGGGCAACTCCATTGACACAAATTCCTTTTGAGATAAGTGAAAGAGCTAATGAACGTGTAAAGCTTACAATAGCTCCCTTTGTGGCTGAATAATCGATCAATAATTTATTGCCTTGATAAGCAGTAATTGAAGTTGTAGTTATAATTGTAGCTCCGCATTCAAGATAAGGCAAAGCTGCCTTGGTTACATAAAATAATGGATAGATATTGGTACGAAATGTATCAT
This sequence comes from Clostridium tyrobutyricum DSM 2637 = ATCC 25755 = JCM 11008, assembly GCF_000359585.1. GTDB lineage: Bacteria > Bacillota > Clostridia > Clostridiales > Clostridiaceae > Clostridium_B > Clostridium_B tyrobutyricum. The sequence continues at coordinate 180,487 of NZ_APMH01000003.1, forward strand.
CCCATTGTTCTGTAGAAATATCCCCTAGGCTATTTTGTGGAAATTGTACACCAGCATTATTTACTAAAATATCCAACTTATTAAATTCTAATATAGTATCTTTAATTATTTTTTTGCAAAGTGACTCTTCCCTCAAATCTCCTGCAATTAAAAGACATTTTCCACCATGTTTTTCAACAAGTGCTTTTGTTTCTTTAGTATCTTTATGTTCGTTAAAATATGCAATGACAATGTTAGCACCTTCCTTTGCAAACGAAAGAGAAACAGCTCTTCCAATACCACTATCCCCTCCAGTAATTAAAGCAACCTTATCTTCTAATTTACAACTACCAATATAGTCTGGATTATCGAATATAGGTCTTGGTTTCATAATATATTCAAGGCCAGGTTGAACTGGTTGATGCTGAGGTGGAAAAGCTATAGGGACTTGTTTGCATTGAATTTTGTAACCTAAATATGGATAATAAAAAATCAAGTTTTCCTCCTAAAAATAGTTTCTATTATAGATGTTAAAGAATTATGAGAATCAGCTAAACTTTAACAAAATTTAACAGATCACTCACAGAATAATAAGAAACCAAGTGGCTTGATATCAAAACTATGTTAAGTATACATTTAATATATTATGTAAATTAAAATAAAATGTAAACAAAATAAGTCTCCGTGAACTATATAAATGTATACAATAGATTAAAATATACATATAATACAATATAAGTATCAGTTAATCCTGAAAAGCTTTGTTATTAATGGTTGAAATAAATTTTATAAAATATTATTTGAATTAAAATAAATTCGAATAAATTATAGAATATAGGCTATATTATTAAATGATTTTAATATGGTTATTTAAAATATTAAACATATATGTTATACTATAGACATAATGTATACGTTTTATAAAAACAATATTGATTTAGGAGGATATATTGAATGATAGCATTTAAAAAAATGTGGGATGATGTATGTGATTCCCTGTCAAACAATCAGATAGAAAATATAAAAGTAATAGAAAATTTCAAGAGTGGATTTGTAATAAAAGACAATATAAATACTTATTTTATAACAAAGCAGGATTTTGTAGATATATGGTGCAATATAGTTTGCCTTAATGAAATAGGAATAAAAGAAAATCTAGACAAGAAATATTTATATGAGTATGAAATATTGAAGACACTTCCTTATATAAAAGAAAACGATGGAGTTTTAAAGCTGGCATAAAACAGCATCATTGAATGTTTAATATTAATGTTATATAATTTTATTAGGCTCATATTCTAAGAATATGAGCTTTTAAATTACGAAAAAAGGGGTAAATAGTATGACTGCCGACCTTAATTCACAGGATATAATATTCGCATTAGATATAGGAACACGTACAGTAATAGGAACAGCTGGAATTGTGAAAAATAAAAAATTTAATGTTATATCGGAATATTGTATTGAACATAAAGATAGAGCAATGGTAGATGGTCAAATACATGACATACAACTTGTATCAAATACTGTAAATGAAGTTAAACAAAAAATAGAAAAAGACTTGAATATGAAAATGGAAAAGGTGGTTATAGCAGCAGCAGGTAGATTTTTAAGAACTGTAATCTCAAAAGAGAATATGAAAATTGATTATGATAGTGAAATAGATAAAGATACTATAAGAAGTTTGGAATTAACGGCAGTGAAATCAGCAGAGGACGTAGTTAATAAGGATACTGATGGAAGATTGTACTGTGTAGGGTATAGCGTACAAAATTATTATCTAAACGGGTATTTGATAGGGAATTTACTATCACAAAAAGGAGAAAATATCTCCGCAGAAGTTATTGCCACATTTCTTCCAAGATCTGTAGTTGACAGTCTGTATTCTGTTATGGAAAAGGTTGAGCTTCAAGTAATAAGCTTGACCCTGGAGCCTATAGCAGCTATGGAGGCTGCTGTTCCACAAAAATTAAGACTTCTTAATTTAGCTCTTGTGGATGTGGGTGCAGGAACTTCTGATATAGCTATAAGTAGTAATAATACTATAAGCGCATATGGAATGGTTTCTAAAGCTGGAGATGAGGTTACAGAAATAATAGCTAAGAATTATTTAGTAGATTTTGATACTGCGGAAATAATAAAAAAGAGATGCAGCTCAGAGGAAAAGATAAAATATAAAGATGTTATTGGAATTGAAAATGAAATATCTGGCGAAGAAGTCATACAACTTATATCTCCTGTAGTAAAAAAAATAGCAGATGAAGTATCTTCAAAAATAATAAGTCTAAATGGAGATAAGTCACCAAATGCTGTATTTTTAGTAGGAGGTGGAGCACATACTCCTAAACTTCAAGAATTTTTATCTAAAAATCTAAATTTATCAATGCAGAGAATAGCAATAAAAGGCAGAGATTCAGTAAGTGATTGTATATGTATGGATAATTCTCTTGAAAGTACAGGAGTAACGGTGCTTGGTATTGCACTTGTTTCTATAAGAAAACTTGGGCATGATTTTATCGACGTTATTTTAAATGATACTGTAATAAGTTTATTTAATTCCCATAGACATACTGTTATGGATGTTATGATGCAGGCAGGTATAAATCCAAAAGTTTTAATAGGAAAAAATGGGAAAAATATAAGATTTATTTTAAATGATATAAGGAGAGTAGCATTTGGTTCAATGGGATCCAATTCTTCAATATTTATAAATGGAGTTAAGAAGAGCATTGACGAAGAGGTTAGAGAAGGAGATAATATAGAACTTAAGTATTCTATAAATGGAAAAAATGCAGAACCTAGAGTTAAGGACTATATTGACAATATATATTCTGTAAGTTTTTTTATAAATAATATAATAGATAGTCTTGAACCTGTAATATATATAAATAATAAAAAATCTGAACTTAACACATTTATTAGAGAAAATGATAGAGTTGATATAATATATCCTAGAACTTTAGGAGATTATAAAAGATATTTTGTGGATTCTAAAGATGATTTTATCTATTATTTAAATGATAATAAATTAGAAGATGAATATATAATTGAAGAAGGAGATAGAATATCAAGAATTTCTAAAGAAAAATCAGAAATTGCTGTTGATAGTGTTAAAAAAGATGAAGAAAATTATAATGAAATTACATTGACTGCAAATGGACAAAATATAAAACTAAAAGGAAAGAAAAAATACATATTTGTTGATATATTTAATCATATAGAATTTGATCTATCTAGTTCAAAAGGTGAATTATATCTTCATTTAAATGGAAAAAATGCGGGATACTATGATGAACTTTCTCAAGGAGATGTAATAGAAATAGGATGGAAATAAAAATTGATTAGGAGGATCAGTTAAATGAATTTAGACTTTTTAAAAATGGCCAGAAATATGCAGGATGAATTAGTTAAGGTTAGAAGGGATATTCATATGCATCCTGAACTTGATTATGAGCTTTACAGAACTCAAGGAAAAATAAAAGATGTTTTAGATAAAGAGAATATAGAATATGTTGAATCAGCCGGTTCAGGAATATGTGCGATAATAAGGGGCAATGGAAGCAAGACTATAGGATTGAGAGCTGACATGGATGCATTGCCTCTTCAAGATATGAAAAAATGCGATTATGCATCTAAGGAGAAAGGCAAAATGCATGCATGTGGACATGATGCACATACTACAATACTTCTTGGAGTTGCAAAGATATTAAACAGAATAAAAGACCAATTGAATGGAAATGTAAAATTATTTTTCGAACCTGCAGAGGAAACCAGTGGTGGAGCAAAGGTAATGATAAAAGAGGGAGTACTTGAAAGTCCACATGTAGACAGGGTAATAGGACTGCATGTGGAAGAGGGAATAGATGTAGGTAAAATAGGAGTTAGATATGGGGTTGTAAATGCAGCATCAAATCCATTTAATATAAAAATAAAGGGAATAGGAGCTCATGGTGCCAGACCTCATACGGGCATAGATCCTATTGTAATGGGAAGTTATGTTGTAGTTGCACTGCAAGAAATAATAAGTAGAGAAATTCCACCGACAGATGGTGCTTTAATTACTGTAGGATCAATACATGGTGGAACGGCCCAAAATATAATACCAACTGAATTAACTATAGCAGGAATAATAAGAACTATGAAAACTGAACACAGGGAATATGTTAAGAAAAGACTTAGAGAAGTAACTGAGGGAATAGTGAAGTCTATGAGGGGAAGCTGTGAAATAGAAATAGAGGAGAGTTACCCTTGTTTATATAATGATGATACTGTAATTAAGAATGTAGTTTCTTCAGCTTCCAAGATAATAGGTGATGAAAATATAGTAGACTTAAAGAATCCAAGTATGGGAGTGGAAAGCTTTGCATATTTTTCTATGAACAGACCATCGGCATTTTATTATTTGGGAAGTAGAAATGAGAGTAGGGGGATAACTAATCCAGCTCATGGTAATTTGTTTGATATAGATGAAGAATGCCTGCCAATTGGTGTGGCTATACAATGCCAGGCAGTATATGACTTTCTAAAATAATTAATATAAAAAATATACTTAAACTACCATATTTAAGTATATTTTTTATATTTTATAGAACTAATGTAGAATTATGTTGATTTAAATTAGATTATTATTATATAATTAATTAGTTGGGGAAAAATGATACATATTTTTATATTCTTATAGGAGTGAGTGAATGAAAATTGAAATAGGAATAAATGAATCAGGTCAGAGACTTGATAAATTTTTAAGAAAGTGGATGAAAGACGTTCCTTTGAGTGCTATATATAAGGCTATAAGAAAAGGCGATATTAAAGTAAATGGGAAAAAGAGAAAAGAAAAGTACTTTTTAGAAGAAGGAGATACAGTAGAGGCAAACTATATTACTTCTAAAAAGGAAAAAAATGAATTTAAGAGTATAGATAATAGCTTTTTGAAAATTATATATGAAGATGAAAATATGTTGTTAGTTGAAAAATGGCCCGGAGTGCTTGTACATTCAGATAGCAAAAGTAAAGATCCCACTCTGACAGATTATGTATTGTCACATTTATATGATAAGGGAGATTACATTCCAAATGAATCAGTAACCTTTACACCATCTCCCTGTAATAGATTGGATCGAAATACTTCAGGAATAGTTATCTATGGCAAAAACTATGAATCACTGAAGCTTTTAAATGAAATGATAAGAGATAGAACTGTAAGTAAGTACTATAAGGCAATAGTAAAAGGCAATATAAAAGATGGTATATACAGGGCATACATATGCAAGGATAACTTAGAAAATATATCAGAGATATATAATAGTCCTGGAGAAGATACAAAAGAGATTGCCATGAAGGTTAAAATGCTAAAAACCTGTGGTTTATATTCTTTTGTGGAATTGGACTTAATTACGGGTAGGAGCCATCAGCTTAGAGCTCATTTGGCTTATCTAGGAAATCCGATTATAGGAGATAGAAAATATGGAGAGGCAAAAATTAATAGCTTTTTTTATAATAAATATGGTTTGAATTATCAATATCTATATGCCTATAAGTTAAATTTTAAAAATTGTGCTGAAAAATTAAATTACATGGAAAATAAGACCATAACAGCAGCTCTGCCTCCTGTATTTAAGAAAATAAGAAAAGATATTTTTGAAAAATTTTAGCTTTGGGTAGGGAGTCTTTAATATGAAAGAGCAATCAACAACTAAAGGTTTTGCCATACTTTCAGCAGCAGGGATGCTTACAAAAGTTTTATCAATACTATATGTTCCACTCTTAATGGCTATAATTGGTGATGTGGGTTATGGAATATATGGAGCATCCTACCAAATATATGCCTTTGTATTTGTACTGACTAATTCGGGAATACCTGTTGCTATATCAAAACTTATATCAGAACTGACAGCTACAGGAAATTACAAGGATGCTGCACGGGGATTTAAAATAGCGAGAGCTGTTCTTGGTCTTGTAGGTATATTTATGTCTGTTATGTTAATTGTATTTGCACTTCCACTTGCAAGATTAACAGATAGAAGAGCATATTTATCCCTTGTGTCGTTATCTCCGGCCATTTTGTTTACATCTGTATCTTCATCTTACAGAGGATATTTTCAAGGTAGGGGAAACATGACGCCAACTGCAGTTTCACAAGTTATAGAACAAACTTTAAATATTATATTTTCTATAGCCTTTGCAGCTTATCTTATAAGGTATGGAGTAGAAGCAGGTACTGCAGGAAGCACCATAGGAACTTCAATTGGAGCCTTGGCCTCAGCCGCATTTTTAATGTTTTGTTACAATAACAATAGAAGTTTTAGAGATAAAAATAATTTAAATGAACATAAAAGAAGATTTACCAGTAAACAGCTTTTGAGAAAAATAATAAACTATGGAATTCCCATAACAATATGTGTAGGAATGACCTATGCTGGGAACATAGTAGATGTAATAAATACTACATCAAGACTTGTAGTAGGTGGATTTACAAAAGATGGTGCCATGATATTATATGGATATCTTAATAAATATCAGCAACTTATGAATGTGCCTATTGCTATTATTTCATCTCTAACAATGGCAATACTTCCAGCTATTTCTGCAGCTGCTGTTGTTAGAGATGAAAACAAAGTGAAACATAGTATAAATTATTCTTTTAGGTTGTGTTTTTTGATATCAATTCCATGCGCTGCAGGACTTGCTATTTTAAGCGGACCTATATTTAATCTATTGAAATTCAGGGGTGGAGCTTATATAATGGCATGTGGTTCAATAGTACTTGTACTTATGTCTGTTATGCAGATACAGACTACCATATTGCAGGGAATAGGAAAATTATATTCTGCTACAATATATTCGGTTATTGGTATCGCATGTAAGATAGGTATCAATTATATACTTATTGCAATTCCAAGAATAAATATACTTGGAGCCGTTGGGGGAAGTATAATAGGATATTTGGTACCTATCATTTTAAATCATAGAATGATTAAAAAATCACTTAGTATACATATAAGCATGCTTGGACATGCCGTTAAACCTGTGATTTCTTCTATATTTATGGGCATATTGGTATTCTTTGTATACTATGTATTGGATATATTGATACAATTAATAAGACCTGGATATATCGCAAATGCAGTTTCTACTATTATAGCAATTTTAATAGGAGCATTGAGCTATGTATTTATACTGGCAATTATAGGTGGAATAACAAAGAGGGATTTAAACAGCATGCCTGCAAGATTGACCAGATGTATTCCTAAATTTATAGTTTCAAAAATAAGATAGAGAAGAAGGTTCCTATAGAGGATTATAGAAACCTTCTTTTTTTATTTCATGCATATTTAAAATTAAACTTGTAAGTGAGGTCAGAATAAGACTTATTCCACAACCATATATATTTATTGAACGTATTCCAGTTAACAAATATATTAATATGAGTTCCTCAACTGAGACTATAAGAGAATTTCTGAGAAGTATATTTTGTTTGCCTATTCCATTTAATATGGAAAAACTTGCAGCTGAAACAAAACTTATAGGGGCGCAAAGAGAAGCGAATTTTATATAATTTCCAATATCATTTCTCTTATAGAATAATTGTCCCAAATAATCTGGAATACAAAGGCATACAACCATGGTTATTATGCCTAGAATTATAGAAACTTTTAAAACTTGAGATATTCTATTTTCTACTGCAAAATAGTCTCGACTGCTTATTTTTTCAGATAGGTCAGGGATTAAAACTATTGATATAGAATTTAGTATAGTAGTTGGAAAGAATACTATACTAAAGGCCATAGCTTTGAATCTGCCTATCATAGAAAGAGCTAGATTGTAGTCTATACCGGAAGATACAAGTCTTCTTGGAATAGTAAGTCCAGATACGGCAGATATTCCTGTAGACAAAAACCCATTTAAACATAGAGGGAATGATACAATTAAAACATTAAATAAAAGTTGAAATTTGTCTACGTTGTAATCTAGTGATTTTAAATATTTCCCCCGTTTTAACCTATAGAAAAAATAAAGTGTAACTAGACTTATGAGTTCTCCAAAAGCAAGTGTTAAATAAGCTGCAGTTACTGTTTTATTTACACCCTTTAATGTAAATGCACTTACTATATTTGTTATTATGATTATTCTTAGAAATTTTTCAACTACATCTATAAGTGCTGGAATTTTAACATCGGATGTACCATAGAAATATCCTTTAAATATGCATGATAGTGCTATGAAAAACATAGCAGGACAAATTACTTGAATAGCATGTACTGCCCTTATGTCATCGATTATATTCATACCTATGTATTTAGCATTTACAAATACGAAGCATATTATTATAAGAGACCATACGGAATCAAAAAGCAATGAAACTGAAATTGAACCATCTAAATTTGAAAAATCATCTTTTCCAAAATAAACAGCAGATGCTTTTGATATGGAGGTTACCATACCTCCGCAGATAAGGCATATAAATAGATCATATATAGGCATTATCAGATCATATAGCCCCATACCTTCCGCACCTAAGTACCTTGAAAGTATAATAGAGAATATAAAGGCAAATATACTTGTAATCAAGTTTGAACAAATTAAAATAAGTGAACTCTTTAAAAATCTGTCTCTTTTCATAAACAACTCCTAAATATATAGAATTAATAAATAAATATGATGTTAAAAAAAGATATATTCATATATAGATATAATTTAAAATATACATATTCTATGAGTTATAAAGTTAGGAGATTGTATAAAATGAAAAAAGCATTTAAAATATTACTTATTATAATAAGTGTATGTATCTTTGTATATGCAGTTAAATTATATTTTTATAAACAAAATACTTGTGTAAAACTGAAGATAGAGAACAAAAATTTAAGTTACAGTGTAAAATATAAAAATTTAAAGAAATCTGTAGATTTTACATTGGATAATGGAGGAAATTACTACATAGCATATAATTCCAAGATCCAGTTTATAGGAAAGGATGGTAAAAGCTATAATGTAATTGAAAACCCCAATTTCAATATAACAAGTATAGATTATAAAGATGATAAATTGTACTATTCTTCTAAAGATAAAATATATTGTTATAATATAAAAAATAAAAATAATAGTGAATTTGCATCAGGAATTCCGAATTATGGAGATTATAATAAAAGTATTGTAAAAGTAGATGGAGATGATCTTTTTGTTTCCATAGGGGCCGCGACTAATTCAGGTATAGTGGGGGAAGATAATAATTGGAAGATTAATGAACCTTATGCTCATGACATAACTCCCAAAGATATAACTTTAAAAGGTGTAAATTTTCTGAATGGCAAAACAGGTGCATTTCAAAGCTATGGAACAAAGAGTATTAAAGGACAAGTGGTTCCAGCTCACTTTCCAGGTAATGCATCTATTGCAGTTTATAATTTAAATACTAAAAAAGGAAGTACTTTTGCATGGGGGATAAGAAATGTTACAGCAATGGACTTTAATTCAGATAACAAACTTATATGTGTTGTAGGTGGAATGGAGAATAGGGGATCCAGGCCTATTATGGGTGATAATGATTATATATATGAAATAGAAAAGGGATTTTGGTATGGATGGCCTGATTATAGTGGAGGTGATCCAATTATATCTCCTAAATTTAAGGGAAAAAATGACCTGGGATTTTTACTTGAAAATCATCCTAATATGAATCCACCTTCACCTGTTTATCAATATAATAAGGTTTCAAGTCTAGGAAGTGCTGTAGTAGATAAATTAGGGAATATAGGTGAAAAAAATTGTATATTTTTTTATGATAAGATAGATAATCTATTATATAGTTTTAAATATCCCAAAGTAGCGAAAAAAGAAATTGTATTTAATAAAACTTCCGTAATAAAAAGCATGAAACTATATAATAAAAGTTTATTAATACTTGATAGCAGTAATGGATACTTGTATAGTATAGATAAGGGGAAACTTAATTCTATAAAGAATTTAAAAGAGTATAATAATATTTATATTTATCTTATTATATTTATTGTTTTAATTATTATATTAATTCTTAGAGTTAGAAGAGATTAATTAATATTGTTTAGAAAGAGGGAGATAATCTCAAGATGAAGGGAAAATTTGAAAGAACTTATGGTGGGGCAGTAAAAAAAATATTTTTTGCAGTAAATCCCCTTAAAAAGAAGATAATGAAAACTAACTGTACTGTTCATAAATTTATAATCATAAGATCTATAGAGATATTGAAAAATGATGGATATGAAGCTCAATATAATTATTTTAGAAAAAATGTATCTAGTCTGAATTCAGGAGTGACTTGGGCAGACCAGGATTTTAAAAGTTCAAATCATTTTTATCATGTAAGTAAGGGAAGAGGCCTGTATGGATTTTCAGATGCCCTTACTGAGTGTAAAAAATATTATAGTAAGTCTATTTATATGGCTAAAGATAATAATGTGGAGAAAGCAAATTTTTATTTTGGAGCTGCCTGCCATTTAATTCAGGATGTAACAGTACCCCAACATGTTAATAACAGACTTTTAAAAAGCCATAGAAAATTTGAATTATGGATTATAGGAAGACTCTTGTCTGATTATTCTTTTATAGCATATGATAAAGTGGTAAGATATGAACACTTAGAAGATTATATAAGAAATAATGCAGTAATGGCAAACAGTACGTATATAAAAAATTTAAATATAAAAAAAACATACGATAGATATCAAAAAATAGCTTCCTGTATAATAAAAGAGGCACAAAGAACTACTGCGGGGTTTATGCTCGATTATTATGATAAAATAAAGTCACTTAAAATTCTTCATTAAATTGAAGGATTTTTTTTATTATTAGAGAACATATCATATATAAAGTATTTACTTATTACGGAAATAAATACAGAAAAAGGAGGAAATGCTGTGAATAAAAAAGAAGTATTTATAAATATGGAAAATGAAATATTCAGAGGCAATTTATTGGATGTGGGATTAGATAATTATGGTATAGTATATAATATATACAAAGAATTCAATCACGAAATAAATGTAGAGTATGTAAGTGGAGAAGATGAGGGAAAGTATATAAAAGAAGATTATTATGATCTTTGTATTTTGTTGTTTTCATTTAGTACCATATGGTCTCAAGTCAGAAGGAAGATGATTATAGAAAAGATACATAGATGCTTGAATAAAGATGGTTTGCTTTATATATGGGATATAGATAAAAAAATTGGTAAAATTTTTAATGGAGATATAAAAATTCTAATTCCCGGAAAGAGATTAAAAAAAATAAAAATAAGAGACTTTAATATAATTCAAAATAGTTCAAAAGAAAATACACTAAATATTATAAGAAAATATTTTGATGTAGAAGAATACAATTTTACTGAAGATATATATTATATAAAGGCAAAAAATAGATGTGAAAAACAAGAATTAAAGGAAGTATCAATTACTGATATTAATGATGAGAATTAAATATAAAAATCTCAAAAGAGCCTCCTGGCTAATTTATGGAGGCTCTTTTGAGATTATTTATTGTTGACAACTTGGTCTAATTTAAACATTGTAAACATAATTCCCAGAATGACAAAGCATACATATATAATAAACATTGGCACAACCACCTTTTCTGTTTTTAAATTCCATTTTTATTGTTTGAATTATTATATCACAAAAAATATTAATTTATGTTAATTTTATTTTAATTTAAGATAAATTCATTAATTTAATATATATAGTATTTGTGTTAATATATTTTATAGTGCAGATAAGAGTTTGAGAGGAGAATTCATTTACAAATGAAAATAGTATTGACGGCTATAAATGCAAAATTTATTCACAGTAATTTGGCAGTTAGATATTTAAGGTCTTTTACTAGAGAGCTTGATTATACATGTGTGATAAAAGAATTTTCGATAAATGACAGAAGAGAAAATATGCTTGAAGAAATAATAAAAGAAAAACCTGATATGGTAGGTTTTTCATGCTATATATGGAATATAGACTATTGTACATCTTTGGCAGAACTTATAAAACTTATAAATCCTAATATAAAGATATTTTATGGAGGACCAGAGGTATCATATGATTGTTCTCAATTTTTAAAATACAATCCAGGGGATTATGTTATATCAGGAGAAGGTGAAGCTACATATTATGATCTTTTAAATTTTGAAATACAAAATTCAAAAGGGGCAGGTTATTCAGGTAAACTAGAAGAGATAAAGGGACTTTGCTTTAATAAAAATGGTAAAATAGTATTTAATGGTAAAAGAAAAGCTATGGATTTAAATGATATAATATTCCCATATAGTCGAAATGACAATTTGGACAACAAAATAGTATACTATGAAGCTTCCAGAGGGTGTCCTTTCTCTTGTAAATATTGTCTTTCTTCAACTACAGAAGGTGTTAGATTTTTAAATGTAGAAAGAGTAAAATCAGAGTTGAAATTTTTAATAGATAAAGGCATAAAACTTATAAAGTTTGTAGATAGAACTTTTAATTGTAATTATAAATTTGCTATAGATATATGGAAATTTATAATTTCCCAGGATACTGATGCTACATTTCATTTTGAGATTTCCGCAGATATATTAACTGATGAAGAAATAGAAGTATTAAATAGTGCACCTAAAGGAAGAATACAGCTTGAAGTAGGTGTTCAAACTACAAATTGGGAAGTACTTAAAAACATAAATAGAAAAGTAAAATTCTCTGATATAGAAGATAAAGTTAAAAGAATACAGAAATATCATAATATAAATCAGCATCTTGACTTAATAGTTGGACTTCCAGGAGAAGACTTTACATCATTTAAAAATTCATTTAATAATGTATACTATATTTATCCGGAAAAAATACAGGTAGGTTTTTTGAAGCTTTTAAAGGGATCCTCTATGAGATATGAAGCTGAAAAATGGGGTATAGTATATTCACCATTTCCACCTTATGAAATATTAAAAAATGATTTTATAAGTTATATGGAAATTTTGTCTTTAAAAAGAGTGGATGAGGTTGTAGATAAATACTATAATTCGGGCAAATTCAATAATATATTAAAATATTTTTTAAATAAATTCGGCACACCATTTGATTTTTACTATGAATTGGGTAAATTTTTTTATGATAAAGGATATTTAAATAGAAATATCTCTGCAATACAATATTATAAAGTATTTTTAGAGTTTAATTCGGAACATTTGGAACAGGATAATATTGAATTAAAAGAGATTATAAAATATGATTATCTTAAATTTAATAAAAAAAGATGGCTTCCTGAATTCCTTGTTAGGGACAGAATCAAAGAAGAGGAAAGAATTTTGAAAAATAGAATAAAGGATGGAGATATAGCAGTTTCAGGAAATTATCATATAGAAAAGTTTTTTATAGATATCCATAAGTTTCAAAATAGTGGTATATTGGAGAAAAAAGAAGGATATATAATATTCGATGGTAGTAGTAGCAGAGAAATATATTTGTTTGATTAATTAAATTGTGTGCCAGGTATACAATATCTGGCACAGAGTATAAAAAATGCTTATAAGCTATTTTTTGTTGAGTTTATACATTTTTTTTGCTTTGTCCATATAAAGTACACCATCTAAGTGGTCTATCTCATGACAAAAAGCTTTTGCTAAAAGTCCGTTTGCCGTATATTCTGTTTTTTCACCATTTGGAGTTATGCCTGTAACTATAACTCTTTTTGGTCTTGTCACAATGCCCTCATATCCTGGATAGCTAAGACAACCTTCTGTACTTTCTTCATGTCCAATTTTTTTTATAATTTTAGGGTTTATAAGTACAATTGTCCTGGAATCTTCTCTTCTTAAATCTATGATTATAATTCTTTTCAATATTCCTATTTGAGGGGCAGCAAGACCTATACCACCATCATTGTTATATAAAGTATCTTTAAGATCTTTTATAATACCTAGAATGATATTATCTATTTTTTCAACTTTACGGCTCACTCTTTTAAGAGCTTTATTTCCATATTGCAATACTTCTTTTACTGCCATTTAATTATACCCTCCTATAAAGTAAGTTCTAATTAAATTATACATTTAATTAAAATAACAATCAAATACTGGAATTATTTATAAATGTATTTACATTAAAAAGAAAATAGTATATTCTAATGTATATACACTAGTATGCGTTTAGACCAGCTAGTAAAAGTCAATAGAAAT